>CAZTPA010000007.1:0-69865 GCA_964614525.1 uncultured Bacteroidales bacterium
ACAGTATTCTGTAATATCAATCTCTCTCATTCTGCAAATGTAACGAATTCGTTACTAAAATACAATATTTTCATCCGATTTTTCTGGCAGAGGTGTTGTTAGGCATGAAGCACAAAAGGGTTTCGCGATCGTTATAAACCCTATCTCTAATTTAGTATTATTAGAATTCTTGCTTTATAAAAGTATAAATATATTTAAATAAATTAAATTTGTGTATGATATAATGAAACGAGTATAAAAAGACAATTCTCACCCGGAAGGATAATTAAAGCATATTGTTCACAAAAAAGCAAGAGTAATGAAAAAATTAGCACTAATACCGGTAATAATTATTTTGATTATTCTGATTGTTTCGGGCTCCTGCAGAAAGCGCAAGTACGAGATGGGTTGGCTTCCTGAATCCCCCGTAAATCTACATGATTTTAATTCTCAGTATGATGATTTTAATTCAACCTCGCCAAGCTTAGGGATATTAAACCCGTTTTGCTTTTCAACAAATAGAAATAGCAATGGAAGTGAGTTTGATGTTATTTATGAGCCAATGAATATACACTTTGATAAATATACAGGCATTCTGACAGTTAAAAATGAATATGCAAATTGGGAAATTTATGAGGAAAGATATGAAGTTATTAAAACCGGATTAAATAAAATCAATACTACAGGAAACGAGTTTGGCCCAAATTTAATTAATGAATATAGTTCAGATAAATTTAACTTTACTTTATTATACTCCACGGATATTACAGGCAAATCTCAAATAAATTTTAGTTCAAATAAGACTTATGAGGATTTCTCAGAACCAATGGAAGTTCAATTTCTAAATTCAGATTATGATGATATGTATCCAACATTCAATAATGATAAATCAAGAATATATTTTTGTTCAAACAGAGATGAAAATAGCTTTAATATATATTACACAAATGTAAACCCTGAAATTGATATTGAAGTGTTGCTATCGGATACTACAAATTTTGAAATCTTCATGGATACTATATTGTCGCTTAATTCAGATGATAAATGCCCATACATTTTTGGGAATAAAATGGTTTTTGCATCAAACAGAGAAGGTGGTTTTGGTGGTTTTGATTTATATTACAGTGTCCTTGAAAACGGGGCATGGACTGAGCCAATAAATTTTGGAGAAAAAATCAATACAGAATATGACGAATATAGGCCAATTTTAATCGAGGAAGGCGTTTCCGACACTCAGACAATGATGGTGTTTTCATCAAACAGAACCGGAGGCTTAGGTGGTTTTGATTTGTATTTTGTTGGCATAGATAATGAATAATTATACTATTATGAAAACTTTATGGCTTAAAACTTTATTTGTTTTAATTAGCACCTCATTAGCGAGCGGACAGGATGGTTTTTATAAGATGCTGGCCGATTCTACCCTTGTGCTCACAAATCAAAAGGTTATTTATGACCCCTCATATTTTAGCATAGATTATCCAAATGGTGATGTCCCCTCCGATAAAGGCGTCTGTACCGATGTTATTATAAGAGCATACAGAAAATTAGGAATTGATCTGCAAAAAGAAGTTCATGAAGATATGAAGGCAAACTTTGCTGATTACCCGCAAAATTGGGGACTTGACAAACCCGACAAAAATATCGATCACAGACGGGTTCCAAACCTTATGAAATATTTCTCAAGGCATGGCATTATACAGAAAATATCTGACAAACCCGAAGACTATAAGCCGGGAAGTATTGTTTGCTGGAATCTGGGTGGAGGCCGCACTCATATTGGAATAGTATCAAATAAAAAAACCAAGGATGCTAAAAGATATCTGATAGTTCATAATATCGGCAGTGGCCAGGTTTTAGAAGATTGCTTGTTTAGTTTTGAAATTATCGGGCATTATAAATATAGCAAATAGAGTTTTACTATAATGATAAAAAAGCCACTTCATATGATTATTTCAGTTTTAACCGAGAATAACGCTGGGCCACAAACACCTTCAGAGCATGGATTGTCTTATATTATTGAATATGATGATGAGAAAATCCTGTTTGATACAGGACAAAGTGATATGTTTGTACAGAATGCCAGGATAATGGGAATTACTGTAAATGATGTTGATTTAATTGTGCTTAGTCACGGACATTATGATCATGGCAACGGACTTTCTTATATTCATGATAAAAAATTAATTTGCCACAACGATTGTTTCGTAAAAAGATACAGGAAATCCGATTTAAAATCAATTGGCTTGAAAAATTCTAAAGAGGAAATTTCAAAAAAATTTGACCTGATTTGCACAAAAGAGGCATATAAAATCAGTGATAAAATCATTTTTCTTGGCGAAATTCCTCGTCTGACAGATTTTGAATCTCAACAAACGGATTTTATTTTTCAAGATGGTTCTCCTGATTTTGTTATGGATGATAGTGCAATTTCTATGATTACAAATGAAGGGTTGTTTGTTATTACCGGCTGTGGACATGCAGGAGTTGTAAATACACTGGAACATGCAAAAAAACTCTGTGGTGAAAGTCGCATATGCGGGATAATGGGAGGATTTCACTTAAAAGAAGCAAATAAGCAAACCATGGAAACTGTCAGGTATTTAAAAAATCAAAAAGTCAAATATATATATCCTTCGCATTGCACAGCATTGCCTGCACTTAATGTATTTTACGATAATTTTAAGATTAACACTCTAAAAACAGGCGATATTATCACGATATGAATAATCGTACAGCTAAAAATTTCAAATCTTTTCATTAATACAAATTTCACCACATAATATTTCCAAATTTCTCAAAGATAATTTTCGAAGCAAATATAGCATGAAGATATTTTTGCATCTTTTTGAGTGCTTTTATATACCGACGCCCGCTCTGTCATTAGTGAAAAAACATTAACTATGGGACTAAAATATATGCAATTTGAATGAATCTGACTACTGAGAATTTTTTGCTAATAGGCTCAATATTGCTTTTTATTTCCATAATTGCAGGTAAAACTTCTTATAAGTTTGGTGTTCCAACCCTGATTCTATTTCTCGCAATAGGTATGCTTGCCGGTTCTGAAGGAATAGGCCGTATTAACTTTAATGATCCTAAAACTTCTCAATTTATTGGAATTGTGGCTTTGAACTTTGTCTTGTTTTCCGGAGGATTAGATACTCACTGGAAAACTGTAAGGCCTGTTCTATGGCAGGGTGTTACATTGTCCACACTTGGGGTTTTAATAACAGCTACTTCTGTGGGATTTTTTGTGCATTTCCTTACTGATTTTACAATTTATGAAGGCCTTTTACTTGGAGCTATTGTTTCTTCTACTGATGCAGCAGCCGTTTTTTCTATTTTAAGATCAAAAAATATAGGTCTCAAAGACAAACTCAGGCATACTCTTGAATTGGAAAGCGGTAGCAACGATCCTATGGCGTATTTTTTAACGATTGCTTTTACCGGATTGGTTTTAAATCAAAATGCGAATCTTGTTGATATCATTCCTATGTTTTTCGAACAGATTCTAATTGGTGGTTTTTTAGGTTTTGTTTTCGGAAGATTGGGAAGATTTGTTATAAATAAAATTTCGCTGGAGTTCGAATGCCTTTATCCTGTTTTAGTTATTGCTCTGATGTTTTTTACTTTTTCTTTTACCGATTTTATTGAAGGAAATGGATTCTTGGCAGTATATATTGCTGCCGTATATCTTGGGAATCATGATTTAATTCACAAAAAAGCCATTATTAAAGCTTTCGACGGTTTTGCATGGTTAATGCAAATAATTCTCTTTCTTACTTTGGGCTTACTTGTTTTTCCAAGTCAGGTTTTCCCGATTGTAGGAATAGGTCTGATTATTTCTTTGTTTTTAATAATTGTTGCACGCCCCTTGAGTGTTTTTTAAGTTTATTATTTGTTAATGCTAAGAATAAGTCGCGCTTGTTTGTTTCCTGGGTGGGACTGAGAGGTGCGGTGCCAATTGTTTTCGCCATCTACCCTTTAATTGCCAATCTTGAGAAATCGCAAATGATTTTTAATATAGTTTTCTTTATTTCTCTTACTTCGCTCATTATGCAGGGTACATCTGTCGCAAAAGTTGCCAAATGGCTTCATGTTTCATTACCAATGAAGGCGAAACCAAAAACTCCACTGGAAATATTTCTGAATGATGATGAAAAGTCTGAATTTGCAGAATTCAAATTAAGCAATGATTCAAGTGCCATAAGAAAGAAATTATTTGAACTTAGTTTTCCTAATACAGCTATTGTTGCATTGGTAAAAAGAAATAATAAATACCTGGTACCAAATGGTTCTACAAAATTGAAGAAGGGCGATCTTTTAGTTATTTTATCAGAGGATAAGCAAGGTATAAAAGCACCATAGATTGCCTGGAATAGCAGATATTTTCCACATATATAAATAGCAATATTCAAGCAAAATTCATATTGTGAATAATATTGTGCTTTAACCGCAATGTTCACAAAGTTTTTCGCTGGGTAGGCAGATAATATTGGTCAGCCCGAATTTTTCTCTCTTTGAGACTTTTTATGCCTCCTTTAAGTCTTTTGCGTTATTTCTTAAATTCTTATAATACAAGAGATTCACAAAGCTGATTCTCTTGAATTATTTCTAAAAATCCATTACATTTGAAAATATTTTAAATCAAACGAAGAATTGCAGATAAGCTGCCCCAAAGCACCGGAAATTGCGCTAAGGGCAAGTGTAATAGAATAATTTCATAAAGAAGCTATCATATGACACTTCTACATGAAAAGGCACAAGGAAGTTCAAGCTCAATAAACTATGGACGAGCATTTGGCATAGGCATAGGACTTAATATAGCATTTGTAATTATAGAAGTCATTTATGGATTAACTGCTAACTCATCCGCACTTTTGGCTGATGCGGGCCATAATGCAAGTGATGTGCTCGGGTTGGTTTTTGCCTGGACAGCAGCCTGGATGGCTACAATCAAACCTAAGGGGAAATACACTTATGGCCTGCGCAAAACTACAATACTCGTTTCTATATTAAATGCCTTGCTGCTTTTCGCTGCGGTTGTTTTAATTGTATGGGATGCTATCGGAAAATTCAGAAATCCCCAACCCGTTGCCGGAACTCAAGTGATGATTGTAGCCGGAATAGGAGTTATAATTAATACCTTCACTGCATTATTGTTTGTAAAAGGACAAAAAAAAGACCTGAACATAAGAGGGGCATATCTTCATATGGCTGCTGATGCCGGTGTGTCTTTGGGTGTGCTGGTAGCCGGATTATTAATTCATCTCACAGGAAAGCAATGGATTGATCCGCTTACAAGCCTCCTGGTTGTCTCAATTATTTTGTGGAGCACCTGGCAATTATTAACTGATTCAATTGATTTGGCTATGGATGCTGTACCAAAACATATCGATATTGAAAAAGTAAAAAAATTTCTGCTCTCTAAAAAAGGGGTAAAAAGCATTCATGACCTGCATATATGGGCAATGAGTACAACAGAAGTTGCTTTAACAGCCCATCTTGTAATGCCTGGCGGTCAAGATGATAAGTATTTATCTGATTTGCAAGCCGAACTTGATCGTGAATTCGGAATCAATCACACAACTTTTCAAGTAGAGAAAGAGAAAATTGAAAAAAGTTATTAAAATGTTTTTAATTCTTTTTTTAGCTAAGATGTCATTATCTTTGAAATGCATTAAAAAAGAGTGCTTTAAATGATTGTCAATAATGATAAAATGTGAAAATATAAGCCTGGATTTTGATGGGAAAACGGTTTTTAATAAGCTCAATATCCATGTTAAAAAAGGAGAGCATCTTTGTATTAAAGGTACTTCAGGAAAAGGAAAATCAACTTTATTGAAACTTCTGCAGGCATATGTTGTGCCCAACTCCGGAACTATAGTGATTAATGAAAACAGACTGAACTCCTCTACCATAAAAGAAATACGGAAGCTTATGGTCTGGATTCCTCAAAATATTAATTTGCCGGTTGAAAATGGAATTGAACTTGCACAAATGTTGAATGCAGCAAATAAACTGCCTGATATTGAAAAACTTGCGGAACAACTCGGACTGGAAAAGGAACTTATCCATAAAAATTTTTCCAAAATTAGCGGAGGGCAAAAACAAAGAATTATCATTGCTATTTGCCTGGCTTTAGACAAGGAAATAATACTAATGGACGAGCCTACTGCATCACTGGATGATGATGCAATTAATCTGCTGATAAAAACAATCCGGACATTTAAAGATAAAACCATCGTGTCTGCTTCTCATAATAATTTGTGGGTAAGTGCTGCCGAAAAAACATATCAACTATGAATGCTGTTATTGATATTGGTATAATAGAGCTTTTGCTGAGTTTTATAATTCTGATTCTGCCTATAGCATTTTTGCTTTATTATAGAATAAAAATTGTAAAAAGCACTTTGGTAAGTATTCTCCGAATGGTTTTGCAGCTTTCCCTGGTTGCTGTTTACCTTGAATGGGTATTCGAGGAAAATAGTGCCTGGCTTAATTCCTTATGGGTTCTCATAATGATAATGGTTGGGGTATATACTACCATAAAAAGGGCGTATCTGAAATTTAGGTATTTTGTTTTTCCTCTTTTTATATCGGGATTAACATCAGTGGTTATAATAGATGCATTTTTTTTGGGAGCTATTATTCAATTGGATTATGTGTTTGATGCCCAGTATTTTGTTCCTATAACAGGCATGGTTTTAGGGAACGCCTTAAATCACAATATTATTGGCTTGCGCACCTATTTCAAAGAGATGTATGAGAAATCCGGTTTGTTTCAGTTTTTACTTACAAATACAGGAAATAATATGAAATTAACCTTGCGACCATTCCTGTCAGAAGCTATAAAACAAGCACTAAACCCCTTGATAGCGAATATCTCCGTGATGGGATTAATATCGTTGCCCGGCATGATGACAGGTCAATTGCTTGGCGGTAGTTCTCCTGCTGTAGCCATAAAATATCAGATTATGATTGTACTGGCAATTTTTGTTGGATGCACAATTAATCTGTTTTTAAGCATTATGATTTCAAATAGATTTGTTTTTGATGATTTTTATAATTTAAAAGAGGAAAAGATTTTTCCGGATAAAAAGAAATTAAAAACAAGAAAATCTAAAAACAATAATTCCTAAAAGTTTTAAATATTGTCTCTTCTTTGTTGTCTCTTGACACAAAAGGAAAAAGTCAAGGCTGCAGACTTTTCCTAACGAATCTAAGCTTACTCCGCATAAAATTTGGAACGCCATGAAAGCACCTAATAATTGCCTGGTGGGAATAAAAATTGATTGCAAACTGATAAATGCTTGTTGTATGACCTAAAAACAGCCTGAAGTCCCTGCGCCTTTGATATACAGCTATTGGCAATAGATTAGAGCAGTAAATTAACAAATTGCAACGCTAATTATCTGTAATCAGATTAATTATTTGATTCACTGCAGACTTTGATTCTTTCAAACTGCCTATCAAAACCCAAACATGAAACATCTTTGGATATTCAAAATATTTAAGCTTTGTATTTGTTTCTTCTACAATACTGACTAATCTTTTACAATCCGGCCACATAATGTCATGCGTTCCAATAAAAACTGAAATCTCTGGCAGGCCTGAAAAGTCTCCATAAATTGGACTTACAAGATAGTTCTCTGGATTCAATGAATCTGCATACAATTTACCTGCCATTTGAAGCCCTTTAAGACTCAGCATCTTATCTTTTTTGTCAACAATTGGTATTTCCGGCTCAGTTAATGTGATATCAAGCCATGGCGATATCATAATGATTTTATTGGGAAGTTTAGCGTTTTTGTTTCTAAGATTTTGCACAAAACTCAGTGCTAATCCGCCGCCTGCAGAATCTCCCATTATAATAATATTTTCCGGAGAAGTTTCCGAGATTGCTTGCCGGTAAACTTCATCCATAAAAGAGAAAACATCAAAATAATTGGCATCAGGTGCCAAAGGATAATCCGGTACAATAAAAGAAGCATTTGTTTCGCTGAGCAAAACACCAATAAATTCCCAGTGAATTTTGGAGAGATTAGCTATATATGCACCTCCATGCAGATAAATTATTACTTTGTCGGACTTAGCTGCTTTTGGACTTAAATGAAAAACATCTCTTCCTGAAATTTGACGAATAGAGATATTAGTATTTTTTTTTAGAGACCTTGGGATGTTAGCAGCATGTTGATCAAATTTATTATTCAGCAAAGATTTCTCAATATGCTTTTTTATTCCGGCAATCGTCATTCCAAATTTAATCACCTTAGATTGAATGCTTTCAGCTTTGTCGTGTATGTAAATATTTGTTGAATCCACAGAGGCCATAGCAGAAAACTTAAACAGAATTAAAATAACAGAAACAATAATCCCGGAAACATTCATTTACATTGAGTTATGAATATGCAGATTCAAAGATAATAATAAATGACAAATGTAGGATTCATTATAAAAAGGATAACTGCAAGATAGATTTTGATTAGGATTGCGAATTCATTTAAGTTTAATGTTGTTTTATCAATTGCTTCATCTCTTTGCGATGAAAAACCTTAAAGCCTTGATAATCTTCTTTTGCGGCGGCCAACATTGCTTTTGCCACATTATCAGATTTAATGGGTTTCATTTGAGAGGGGAGGAAAACGGACATAGGAACTATAATGTACTTGCCTATTAACTCTCCAAACCTGAATTCTTTTCTTTTGCCAAGCAGAAATGAAGGACGGAATGCAATTGCAGTTTTTACACCTATGCTTTTAATGGTATCTTCAACTTCGCCTTTTAAGCTTAGGTAGAAATTCTTGCTTTTACTGCTTGCTCCCACAGATGAAACAAAGATGAATTTTTCACATCCGGTTTCAACACAAAATTTCGCCGCATTAACGGGGATGTCAAAATCTACTTTCCTGTATTTTTGCTTGTTGCCTTTTACCTTTTTGTTGGTTGTGCCAACAGCGCAAAAGACCACATAGCTTCCGCTTATTGCCGTTTTATAGGCTTCATCATCAGCAAAATCAATTACTTTGACACTTACTTTTGGATGTTCAGTTTCAAGAGGCCTTCTTGCAATAAGCCGTATTTCAGAATAATTATCATCATTTTTCAGCAAATTAAGCAGACGACTTCCAATCAGTCCGGTGGCACCAATTATTGTTGCAGTTTTATTTTTCATGATACTATCGTTTATGAATTAACAACAATTGCGGTAAAATGTTGAGAGATGAAGTTAAATTTCAACTTTTTCTTTTACCAATAAGGCTTACAAGGGTCCATTTAATTCCCTCATAATCCTGTTTTATGTTCTTAACTTCTCTAAAATCATTCTTTAACTTTCCACATATTTATTCCAAAAACCCGCTATATTTGATAGATATATTGAAAATTTGCGAAGGTTTTAGACTTCTTGTCTCGCTATTGCGTGGAACTGCTGTTGGCATCTGTCACTAAGATTAATAAATTGCACATCACGATGAAATATTTAAGTATATATTGTTAAATGTGTTGTGCATTTTGTATCTTTGGAAAAAATAGTTAACTAAAGCAATGAAAACTCTCTATCAGAAATTTGAAACGCTTTTACAGAATACTACAACAGATTTTAAGCGATATTTATACGAGAAAGTTTCTTGGAATAGTCGAATGATTGGGATTATTGGAGCACGTGGTGTTGGCAAAACGACTATGGTTTTGCAATACATCAAAGAGAATTTAGACAGTAAAAAAGCCTTATACGTTTCTGCTGACGATATGTATTTTGGCGAAAACAAACTTTTTGATTTAGCTGATGATTTTTACAAAAATGCAGGAGAGTACCTGTTTATTGATGAAATACATAAGTACAGCGACTGGTCGCAAGAATTAAAGAATATTTACGATTCATTTCCTTCTTTAAAGGTTGTCTTCACCGGCTCTTCAGTACTTGACATACTAAAAGGTTCAGCTGATTTAAGTCGCCGTGCCGTAATCTACAAATTGCAAGGACTCTCATTTCGGGAATATTTAAAACTATTTCATAACTTTAAATATGAAGTTTACTCACTGGAGCAGATAGTCAATAACGAAGTGAAGCTAACTGATATTAAACATCCGCTACCACTGTTTAGTGACTATTTAAAACGCGGTTACTATCCTTTTGGACTTGAGAATGAACTTGATTTACGTTTAGGGCAAATTATCGTACAAACATTGGAGACAGATATTCCGCAATATGCCAATCTCAATGTAGGAACAAGCCGTAAATTAAAGCGATTGCTTTCGATTATTGCTGAAAGTGTACCCTTTAAACCAAATTTTTCTAAAATATCAGGAATGATTGGTGTGAGTCGAAACTCATTAGACGATTATTTCTTATATATGGAAAAAGCTGGGCTTATTAGTCAGTTAAGAAATAAAACAAGTGGAATTCGCGGATTAGGTAAGGTGGATAAAGTTTATCTGGATAATACCAATATAGTTTATAATTTGGTTGGAGATAAATCTAATATTGGAAACATTCGTGAAACCTTCTTTTTCAATCAAATGCGTCTGCATAATGAAGTAATATCCTCTGAAAAAGCTGATTTTATCATTGATGATTATACGTTTGAAGTTGGTGGTAAAAAAAAGCAAACTGCCCAAATTGAGAAAGATGGGAAATCATTTTTAGTAAAAGATGATATTGAATTTGGATATCTTAATGTAATACCACTTTGGGCTTTTGGGTTTAATTATTAAATGTCGAAAATTAAAAATGCCAGATGGCAATATATGACTATAAATTTCCTGAACTACCCAGCGAGAAGTCCCGCTTGAAAAAATCCTATGCACTTATCGAGGGTTTTGTTTGTTTTTTTGAATGGCTTTCCCGGAAATAAGGCAAAAATTCAAATTTTAACTTTCCACATATTTTTTTCAAAAAACCGCTATATTTGATGAATTAATTGAACATTAAAGAAGTTTTTCAGACCGCTTGCATCGCTTATGCGGGGAAATGGTTTTATCTTTAAGAATAAGAAGCACAACATACAATCAATAAACGGACTAAGACAAATAATGAAAATATTATTGGCAATCGGGGCAGGTAGTTTTATCGGAGGCGTGTTGCGTTACTTGCTTTCTCAAATCATACAGGCAAAGTTTTTCTCAACTTTTCCATTCGGGACTTTAACAGTAAATATTATAGGCTGTTTTTTCATAGGAATGGTTTTCGGTTTGACAGAAAGGGGCAACCTGACACCAGAATGGCGACTGTTTCTTGCAACCGGACTGATTGGAGGGTTTACAACTTTTTCCGCTTTCTCATACGAAACAGTTGCATTGCTTCGTGACGGGCAACTTTGGCACGCTTCAGCATATGTTGTTTCTAGCGTATTTATTGGATTGCTGGCAACTTTCATCGGCATATCAATCATTAAACTTTTTTGAAAAATGGAAAATAATCCCAATGCTCGACTGCTTCGAATCTTCGTCGGTGAGTCCGACAAACACGGACAACAACCATTATACGAGACAATTGTGTTTGAAGCAAAAAAACAAGGCTTGTCCGGTGCAACTGTGACAAGAGGAATAATGGGCTTCGGCGCCAACTCAAAAGTTCACACTACAAAATTGTTCGAAATTTCGTCAGACCTTCCTTTGATAATTGAAATAGTGGACGTGGAAGACAAAATAAAAATGTTTACCCGGACAGTTGAACAATTATTCGAGCAAACAAAATCGGGCGGAATGATTACAATTGAGAAAGCAGAAGTAATCAGATATAAGCACGGACAGTGATTCGGACTGCAGCCAAAACGCCGGAGAAACAGTTTTGCTTTGAAAAAATGCAGATTAAAAGGAAGGATAAAATAATTATCTTTGGTCTATAAAACAAAGAACCCGGCTTCATCACCAACGAAAAACCGGGAGAGGAATAAGGGGTCTGTATTACAAAAACTCTGAATAAATGCATAAGTATTTGCTCTCTGTAATTACAAAATCATAAGCAGCGATAAATTTTGAACTATCAAAAACATTAGAAATGAGCTTAAAAGATAAAATAAATGCTGTTGTATCAGAAGTATTTGATGAAATTGTTTCAATAAGACGGCATCTTCATGCAAATCCTGAGTTATCAATGTATGAGCTTGAAACTGCGGAATTTATATCTAAAAAACTCGAAGAATATGGCATTACCTATGAAAAAGGAATTGCAAAAACCGGTATTGTAGGCCTTATTAAAGGACGGAATCCTGATAAGAAAATAGTAGCATTACGCGCTGATATGGATGCATTGCCAATTCAGGAGACAAACAAGATTGAATATTCCAGTAAAAATCCCGGTGTGATGCATGCTTGTGGACATGATGTGCATATGGCTTGTTTAATAGGAACAGCAAAAGTTTTGCAAAGCATGAAAAATGATATTGAAGGAAGTGTAAAGCTTATATTTCAACCATCCGAAGAAACTTATCCTGGTGGTGCAATAATGATGATAAATGATGGTGTGCTGGAAAATCCCGCTCCGGAAGTAATTTTTGGGCAACATGTATTTCCCGGTTTAGACGCAGGACAGGTAGGTGTGAAATCCGGCAAATATATGGCAAGCACTGATGAGGTTTACCTCACTGTTAAAGGGAAGGGCGGGCATGCCGCAACTCCGCACCTAAATATAGATCCGGTGCTTATAGCTTCTCATGTTGTAGTTGCACTGCAACAGATTGTTAGCAGATTTTCTAAACCCTATATGCCAAGCGTTTTGTCTTTTGGAAAAATTATTGGAGAAGGCAGAAATAATATTATTCCTGATGAAGTTAAGCTGGATGGAACTTTCCGGACTTTTAACGAAGAATGGAGATTAGAGGCTCATGAGAAAATTTCCGAGATTGCAAAAGGAGTAGCACAAAGCATGGGTGGAGACTGTGATGTGAGAATAGAAAAAGGATATCCATTCCTGGTAAATGATATAAATGTTGTTGATGATTTTACAGGCTTTGCTGTGGAGTTCCTGGGAGAAGAAAATGTTAAAGAGCTTGATCTTGCTATGACTGCCGAAGATTTTGCATATTTTTCACATGCAATTCCTTCGTGTTTCTACAGATTAGGCATTAGAAACGAAAGCAAAAATATTATATCTAACCTGCATACCTCAACTTTTAATGTTGACGAGAGTTCGCTTAAAACAGGGGTTGGTTTAATGTCTTATATTACCCTTAAATATTTAGAAAAACAGCAATAATCTTTCTAAAATTATTGCTGTATATAGAAATGCTTAATTAATAAAGGAATTCTTATCAGGGCTTCTTAAAGTTTTCTAAACCTTTATCAAGAAAATCAACATACTCTTCAATGTCAGTATTGTATCCTCTGGGAGGAGCTAAAAGCTTTTCATCATGATCTAGAATAACATAAAACGGCTGTGTATTTGTTCCGTACTTTTCTGCCTGAAAAAGGCTCCACTTCTGTCCTACACGGCTGATCTTACTTTCTCTGCCCATAGCTGTTGAAACAAATTGTTCGTCTTCAGGAAGAGTAGTTCTGTCATCTACGAAAAGGCTGATTTTTACAAAGTTGTTTTTAAGTCTTTTAATAACGCGGGGATCTGACCATACTGCCGCTTCCATTTTCCGACAATTAGAACATCCTAAACCGGTAAAATCTAAAAAAACAGCTTTGCCTGCTTTGCGTGCCGCCTCAAGACCTTCTTCATAATCAGTAAATGCCATAAGTCCGTGAGGGCCTTCCTTTACACTTTCTCCAACATAAACAGAATTTTCTGCCGGAGTTTGTATGCTCGCAACGCCTTTTGAAATATCAAAAGTTTGTGTTGTCATTGATGGTAAAAATGAACTAACAGTTTTTAGTGGTGCTCCCCAAAGGCCCGGAAGTAAATAAAACACAAAAGCAAAACTGGCAATTGCTAAAAACAATCTTGGAACACTTATATAATTTATATCCGAATCATGGGCAAATTTGATTTTTCCCAGAAGATAAAGGCCAAGCATCAAGAAAATAGCCATCCACAAAACAATAAAAAGTTCTCTGCTTATTATTCCCCATTGAGCAACAGAGTCAGCAGTTGCAAGAAACTTCAATGCAAAAGCAAGGACAATAAAGCCTAAAACAACTTTTATAGCGTTCATCCATCCTCCTGATTTTGGTAATGATTTTAATGCAGTTGGAAATACTGCAAAAAGTGTAAAAGGAATAGCAAGTGCGAGACTAAAGCCAAGCATGCCCATTGCCGGAGAGAAAATACTGCCACCTGTAGCAGCTTCAACCAACAAGGTTCCTACAATTGGGCCTGTGCAGGAAAAAGATACCAGCACAAAAACAATTCCCATCAAAAACACTCCTATTATACCTCCTGTTTTATCTGCTTTGGTATCCAGCTTATTTGACCAGCTTGAAGGCATTTGTAACTCAAATGCTCCAAAGAATGAGGCTGCAAAGAATACCAGCAGCAAAAAGAAGAAAATATTGAATCCCGGACTTGTTGCCAGTGAATTTAGAGTATCAGCACCAAAAATCATTGAGATTGCCATTCCCAATACTACATAACTAAATACAATGCTGAAGCCATATAATAATGCATCTCTTATTGCTTTTCTCCTGTTTCCTGCATTTCGCAAGAAATAGCTAACGGTAAGTGGTATCATCGGGAAAACACATGGAGTGAGCAATGCCAGCAATCCTCCCAAAAATCCTTTTATTAAATTCCACAGTAATGAGCTTTCTTCTTCTTTTATTTCATATTTACCTTCTTCTTCGCTAATTTCTTTTGCTTCTGTATCAATGAGTGAATCACTTATTATTTCTTTTTCTGTCTCTTTGTCAATCTCAACAACAGCTTCTTGTTCTTCTGTTACCAACTCAGCAGTTTTATCTTTTTCAACTTGTTTGCCGGGCAGCTTAAATTCAAAATCTATATAATCAGGAGGCAAACACTGAGTGTCATCACAACTCATATATACAAGCTCACCGGTGATTGTAACCGGATTTTGTGATTTTACTTCAACAATTTGTTTGAAGATAAGCTGACCTTTACCCATTGTTAATTCCATCTCAAAATTAGGGTCATATTTTGTTGAAAGTTCGGGAGAAATAATCTCGCCAATAAATTCAACACCTTCTGTCTCATCGAATTCAATAGTGGTAGGAACGGGCCCTCCCGAAGGAATATCAGAACCATAAATTGACCAGCCTTCATCAATTAACGCCTTAAATTGCAGCTCATATTGATTATCACCTTTTTCAATATGTGAAAAGCTCCATTTTACAGGCTGAAATACCTGCGCATTTAAAGTAAAATAGGTGTTTGTTATAAAAAACAAAAACACTAACAAAAAGATGTTCTTTACTCTCATAATAAGTTGTTTTGTATATTTCGTGTTGTATAATATTTAGATACCTGTTCAATATTTATAATAACAGGAATAACTGAAACTTGTTTAAACGATTAAAATAATTTGGCAAAGTTATTAGATAGTTTTATTCATTAAAGACTTTGGCAAGAAAAATGTTTCGGGTTGAAGGACTTATAGCGTAACGATTATCAGGCCTGTGATTCACAACCCAGATTATATCATCTCCGGAAAGTAAAACCAAAACATCTTCTTTGTTGTGAAGAGGTGTTTTTATATCAATTAAATAATCACTTATTTTTTTATTGCCAATCATGCCATACGGACAAAAAGAATCTCCCTCTTTCCATTTACGCAATTTTAAAGGAAATTTTAATTTGTCATAGTCAAGGGCAGCAAAATTTTTTTCTTTGGGTATAACAAAATCGGAAGTATTTTTTATTAGTTCTGTATGCAAACACAAATTGTCAGCTAATTTATATGTTACATTTATGTCAACGTCAACTACCTCAGCTTCAGTTTCGTTTTTTTTTGGAGTGATAATATAATGGGTTCTGTCACGTATAAGAATAAAATTGTCTGATTCAAAATATTTTCCGGGCTGCGTTTTGCTCGTGCTTTTTATATCATGAGTTTGCGAAGCTGAAAACCCAAATTCTTTTAAAAGATGATAAAGAACAGTTTCTCTTACAGGAAATTTGTTGACTTTTTCAATAGGAATATGATATTCCGAGCCTTTTTCAACTAGCAAGCCTTCTTTGTTAAGTATGTATATAATGAGCTGTTCTGTCTGCTTTGCTATATCTGAAAGGTTTGCGAAGTTTTTGATAATTTCCGGATTAATTTCTCTCAAAACAGGAATTACATTATGACGTATTTTATTACGTGTATATTCTGTTTTAACATTAGAGCTGTCTTCTCTGTATTCAAGATTATATTCTTTAACAAAGGCTTCTATCTCTTTTCTTTGAAAACAAAGCAAAGGCCTGATAATAAAGTTATTAACAACCGGGATTCCTTTAATTCCTGCAAAACCCGAACCCCTTGTGATGTTAAAAAGCATAGTTTCAGCATTATCATCAAGGTGATGTGCTGTTGCAATCACATTAAGATTGTGCTTTTGGCGGATTTCTTCAAGCCATTCATAACGAAGATCTCTTGCTGCTGTTTGTATTGAAATTCCTTTGTCTTTAGAATATTCGGCGGTGTTAAATTTTTTGCTAAAAAAGGAAACATTATATTTTGCAGCTAATTGCTTGCAAAAAAGTTCGTCTTTTTCACTTTCTTCTCCTCGCAAACTATAGTTGCAATGTGCAATATCAAATTCTAATTCAGCTAAATGTAAAAAGTGCGTCAATGCAACTGAATCTATTCCACCGCTCAAAGAGAGTAGTATTTTGTCTTCTCTGTTAAGTACTCTGTTGTTGTCAACAAACTCAAGAAATCTAAAAAGCCAGTTCATGATTTGTGTTTTAGAAGTGAAGTCTAATGCCAGGTCCAAATATAGCAAAAAAATCATTTTCTTTTAACAAATAACCGACTCCAAAATAAATTGGCACGCTAAATTTAGCATTTCCTCTGATAGGCTCAATAACTGCGATACTTACTATTCCAATATCTCTTTTTATGTTTTCACTTTCACCAAAGTTAAAAGCATTTAATGCAATAAACCCGACACCGAATTTATATGGTTTTTTGGCACCTATGCGATTTGGGTCGTAAAAGCTTATTTCTGCCAAAACAGAAGTGCTTATTCCCGATAAATTACCTATGCCACTTTCACTGAATTCTTTTACTAATAAACCGGCAGGAAAAGATACCATTATATCAAAACCTATTTTTCGCTCAACGAAAATGCTTGCTTTTTGAGTTTTTCCTCCCTTGCTATAATGATTTTCGTTATGCTTAATTGTAATAATTATTTGAGAAAAGGCATCAAGATTGTAAGTCTTTCGTAATAAGTGATCATTTATCCTGATGCTTTGCTGTTTGCAATCCGAATCCCCGTAAAATGCATGTCGTGGCGAACTCTCACCGGGACAAACAACGATGTTCGATATGGTTTGCAAATCCAGTAATTTGTTCTTATCATCAAGTATTCTTATTTCTATAGTTAAATACTGTTTCCCATAAAGCTTATTTTTATAATCTATCTTATCAGAATTGAAAACAATATTTATATCTTTAATAGTTTTGTCATAGAAAACAGCCTGATTAAAATGTTTATTTGTAATTGCATAGTTTCGGGTTCCATAATTAATTTCAACAAATTCCAGATCAGCAGGCCTTTTATATTCTCTTACCATTAGCTCATGGCTCGTAATGTTCTTGTTTAAAAATACCATGATTTTTTTCCTTGGAATATCAATGGGAATACTTACATCATAAAAAATCACTTTGTCACTGACTCTGACACTGTCCTTGTTTTGATTACAGCCATCAAACGTAATTTCAGCATCATAAAGTCCATTGCCTTCAATTTTAACTTCAATCTTTTCTCCCGGATAAACATTTAAGCTTGATGTCCAATCACCACCTTCTCTTAGTATTTCTATTTTGCTTATTTCCGGCTTGTTAACAATGTTAAAGTTTGTCATAAACATTGTTCTGGATCCATCTTTTATGTATAAATATCCATCTTTTATTCTATGCAGATCATAAGTCTTAATGTCTGCCAAAACCTTATTGTCTGAAGTTATTGATTTAATGAAAATCTCTGCAATTAAAGTTCCTCCCGGTTCTTGTTTGTCTTCAATTCGGTAGTTCTTTTTAAGCTCAAAATTTGAATGATAGTCTATTCTGATTTCTTCACTTTGTCTTCTGTCTTGCTCAAAGAAAACATATTCCTTGTCTGTATTGACAAATACTAAACGGCTTGGTTTAACATTAAATTCAAAATTTATTGTTTGTAATGTCTGAGTTACTTCTCCTTCTTCATTTATAATAGGATTATTTGTTTTTAACTCAAGAGGAAGCTTCAATTTGCCTGTTTTATCAGCCCTGACCGATAAACGCAAATTTCTGCCATCCCGGATTAAACGATACTCAATGCTGTTAGATCTTTTCCAGTCAGCACTTATCTTAATGTTAAATAAGTTTTCTCCACCTATTACAATGCTTTTTTCTTCTCCCCTGAATAATTCAGCAGATGAATCATCATACGTAAATTTGGGAGTAAAATATGGCATTAATTTAATTTCTTTATTAATAAAACCTGCCTCATTATCTGAGTAATTAAAAATTAATGACGGATATTTTGCTTCAATAAGATTGTTAAATCTGATGCGCCCTGTGTAATATTCATTATCAATAAAAACAAGACTGTCAAGAATTTTATATTCATCTAATTCTAATAATTTAAAATTCTTTATCGGGCTGCCTTTGCTTTTAGGATAAACTTTAATCTGTGCAACAGCTTGGGGTGAGTCAGCTGTAAAAAACAAATAGGTTTCACCTTCGAACTGTAAATTATCTTTTAAATAGTAATACTCATTATTGTCAATTTTAATTACAACATCAGATATGCTGTTAGTTTTTGTTTCATTTTCAGGCAAAATAGCTTGCTCTGATTTTTTTTCAAAGGTTTGCTTACTGTTCAGGCTGTCTTTTATTTCCAAACTGTCTTTTGTGGTTTCTGTCTGATTCTCTGATTTTGAGTGTACAATAGATTTGTTGTTGGATATTGTGTCATTTTTTTTATAACTCCTGTCCAATACTTTATAAATTCCGGCAGACAAAGTGTTTGGTGAAGTATTAAAAAAGAAGAAAAACACCAAAAACAATAATAATGTAATCTTAGATATAAGTTTTTTATGTGTAGTCATAATGGTTTTATATTCAATTTATTTCAAAATATATACAGCTGCAAAATTACAAAAAAGAAGAAGATAAGCTTTGGATACAAAGCTATTACAGTGAGTTTTGCAATAAAAAATGTTAAAAAAGAACATCTCTTTTTTACTTATGGATATGTATTTATTAATGAATTTTTTAAAAAATATTGCATCTAATAATAATTTTTTTTTTAATCGCTGTAACTTTTGAAATATGAAGACGTCTTATGCATAGAAAATGATTAAAAAAGAAAATCAGAATATAAACAAATAAAAAAACACAATAAATTTAAAATAACAAGTCATGAAAAAATTATTATTAACTCTCGGAACATTGGTTTTAGTTTTAACTTCAGCACAGAGCCAGGCAAAAATTACAAAATTATTCTTCCCTTTAAAAAGTGGTGAAATTTTGGAATATGTATTAAATCAAGAAGAAGAACTTGATGAAACACTTCCGGCAAATAGTGAGGAGATATTTATAGAAGCACAAGAAGACAAGCTTATTGGTTTTGATGGTGAAGTTTTTGATCTTTCAATTATAAGCACTCCGGAAAAAGAACTTGATGAGGAATATGATTTTACTGTTGAAATACCTGAGGAAGAGCAGGAAGTTGTTGAACAGAAAGTGCAAATATCAGCAAAGTAGCTTATAGTATAAAAAATTTGGTTTGGGTTGATGTTGATTCTTTATGTTGTTAAACCGTCTGAAGGGAGCTTTAGGCGGTTTTTTTATTTGTTGTATATAAGCCATAGAACATTCGTTACAAATCAAAAGAATTAAAATGCTTATATTTGTGCTGTATGCTTAGCACAATGAATTTTTATTAAAACACTAAGTAATGAATTTGATGTTTTAAAAATACTATAAAAATGAAGAAGAATAGTTTGTGTATTGAATTTTTTGAAATAGATAGTATTGATGAACTGTCTGTTCAGGAAAGAGAATTGATAGAGGCTTCTAAGCAAATGACTTATCATTCTTACGCACCATATTCGGAGTTCTATGTTGGAACAGCGGTTTTGCTTGAAAATGGCGTGATTGTTAAAGGCAGTAATCAGGAAAATGCGGCCTATCCCAGTGGCATTTGTGCTGAAAGAGTTGCTGTTTTTTCAGCATCATCGCAATATCCTGATGTAACGATTAAAACAATCGCCGTTGCTGCCCGAAATCCACGACAAGCAATGGATTATCCCATTTCTCCCTGTGGGTCGTGCAGGCAGGTGCTCTTAGAGTTTGAAATGAAACAAAAAAAGCCTATTAGAATATTGCTTACAGGTGAGTCGGGAAAAATCTTTATTATCGAAAAAGCTTCTGATTTAACACCCCTGTCTTTTACAGCAGACGACTTGAAAAGACTGCTTTCTTAATTAAAAAAACGCTTTATGTTAAAGAAACTGATAATTCTAGCATTCTCACTATTTGTGTTTGTTAATACTATTGCATTTGGACAACAGAAGCATGCTTATAAGATTTTTGATACAAAAGGAATAGAAGTGAGTTATTTCGATATGCTTGAAAAAGCTGCTGTTTCTGATATGGTTTTTTTCGGAGAATTGCACAACAATCCTATTGCGCACTGGTTGCAAATTGAACTTACCAGGGATTTATTTGATGCCAAAGCCGAAAAATTAATACTCGGAGCTGAAATGTTTGAAAGTGATGACCAATTAATTCTTAATGAATATCTTAATGGATTGATATCTGAAAGAAATTTCAAAGCAGAAACTAAAATATGGAGTAACTATGACACTGATTACAGTCCATTGGTCATTTTTGCAAAAGAAAATAATCTGCGTTTTGTTGCCACAAATATCCCGAGACGATATGCTTCTATGGTTCATAAAGGCGGGTTTGATGCCCTGGAAAATATTAGTGATGAAGCAAAAGAATTATTTGCAGAACTGCCGATACCATATGATCCTGAATTGCCCGGATATAAAGCTATGCTGGAAATGAAAGGCATGCAGTCGCATGGAAATCCAAACTTACCTAAAGCCCAAGCCATGAAAGACGCCACTATGACGCATTTTATTCTTAAAAATTATAAAACCGATGATCTGTTTCTTCATTTTAACGGAGCTTATCATACTAATAATTTTGAAGGAATTATCTGGTATCTTTTACAAGCAGGTAAAGAGGATGGATTTATTACTATTTCATTAGTAGAACAGGAAAATCTCGATAATCTTGAAGAAAATAATTTTGGACTGGCAAGCTTTATTATTGTTGTTCCTCCCACAATGACAAAAACACACTAATCAAAGTTTTTAAGCAAATCGCTTACTGCATTATCAAGCAAAGAAGAATCATTGTCAAAAGAAGGTATTCCTTTGCATTTTTTTGCTGAATCTAATTGAGGTGGAAGATTAAGTCTTTTTTGCTCTGTGCAAAAACTCATATTTGATGCATGCAGCCTTTTTCCCAAATATTCCTGTTCTGTTTGTCCCGGTGTGGGAATTAACAAAGCTTTTTTATTAAAGCATGATAAGTCCATTATTGTTGAATAACCTGATCTGCAAATAATAATTTCTGAATTTTCAATAAGATATGCCATCTTTCTATCTGGCAAATGATTAAATCTTGCTCTGTTTGAAGAAAAGCACTCTTGTGTTGATCCAGGCTTGCCTTTTAAAATAACTGCAGAATAATTTGTATTATTTAGTTCTTTTTCAATCTTTTCTTCAAGAAGACTTCTTTGAGGCTCCGGCCCAGATAGTAAAACCAATATGAAATCTTCCGGGAAATCACTATATAAAGGATTGTCTTCTTTGCTGATTTTTAAAGATGAGAACCTTGATAATGCTCCAATAAAACGAATTCCTTTAATTTTCTTTTTATGCGAAAGACTGCCGGAAAGATTTTTGTCTCCCGGATAGTCGGGAATCCAACATTCATCAAAACGAGAAAAGAAAAACTTGTTAAAATAGTAAAGCAAAGTTTCAGTCCATTTAAAATATTTCGGAGCTTTTATAAATATCTGGTGAGTAATGAATATGCTTTTTATTTTGGAATTCCATAATCCAAACCTATTGTCAGAGATAACAATATCTGCCTTTGTTTCAGAAATGATTTTTTTTAATTGCCTGTGTTCTTTCCAAATTGCATAAAAAAGGGAGGGTGTCTGTGTTATTAATTTTATAAAAAAACTACCCCTTTTTTGATATTTGACTTTTTTAAAAGGGAATACTATATAGCGAATATCTTCATCTGAAAACTCTTTCTTTAAAAACTCCAAAGGAAAATTATCTGCAGCTATAATAAGTCTGCATTTTTTTTTAATTAATAATCTAATCACGGGAACACATCTTGCAGCATGCCCAAGGCCCCAGTCTAAAGGGCATACAAGCACCACAGGATTTGCTGTTTTTTTATCGGACATCATTATTATTGTATACAAACAAAGTTAAGATATTTATTATTTTTCATACAAAATCTTTTAACAAGCACAAAAAACATTCAAAGCATATTCAAAATAAGTTAAATTTGCAAATAATTATGATAAAAAACTGATATGGATAACGATACTTTATATAAACTGGCTCTCAATCTTCTTCCCGGCGTAGGAAGTGTTAATGCAAAAAAAATTGTTTCTTATTGTGGAGGAATAGAGGCAATTTTTAAAGAAAAAAAAACAGCCCTTTTGAAAATTCCGGGAATAGGGAGGGGCTTGGCAAATGCAATTCATAATCAAAAAGTTTTTGAAAGAGCAGAACAAGAACTTGAGTTTATTATGAAAAATAATATTAAGATGTTTTTCTACCTTGATGATGAATATCCGGAGAGATTAAAGCAATGTTCTGATTGCCCTGTAATACTTTTTCAAAAAGGAAACGGAAAGTTGAACTTCCCAAAAGTTGTTAGTATCGTTGGAACCAGAAATGCCACAGATTACGGTAAATCTAAAGTAAAAGAAATCGTTAAAGGTTTGGCTAAATATAACGCTCTTATTGTGAGTGGATTGGCCTATGGAATTGATGTTGCTGCACATAAAGAAGCTATGGATAAAGATTTACCTACTATTGGAGTTTTGGGACATGGACTGGATACTATTTATCCTCCTTTACATGGAAAAATTGCTCGTCAAATGCTTGATAATGGAGGCTTAATTAGTGAATTTTTTTCCGGCACCAAGCCTGATAAAGAAAATTTTCCAAGAAGAAATAGAATAATTGCCGGCATGTCAGATGTTGTTATTGTAGTTGAAGCTGCTGAAAAGGGTGGAGCACTCATTACTGCTCATATTGCAAATTCGTACTTTAGAGATGTATTTGCAGTTCCGGGCAGAACGATAGATCTTTTCAGTAAAGGTTGTAACAGATTGATTAAAACGCATAAAGCAAATATAGCCGAAAATATTGAAGATATTGAATATATTATGCGTTGGGATGCCGAAAATAATAAGCCTGTGCAAAGGCAAATGTTTGTTGACCTGGATGAAAATGAAAAAGCCTTGTTGAAATTATTGCGAGAAAATGAAAAGGCTGAAATAGACTTTATTGTTTCCCGCTTTGGTTTTACACCAAGCAAAATAGCTTCTTTATTGCTTAATCTTGAATTTAAAGGATTAGTGAGGTCATTGCCCGGTAAAGTTTTCGTAGCTGTTAATTAAGCAGATTGAATATTACAGCAGCTTTTTACTGCTTATATTCTGTTAAAAAAAACCAACCAAAATTATCCTAAGAATAAAACAAGTGATTTGTTAGTGTTTTTTTATTAATTTTGCGCCTTGTTTAATTAATGATTATACTGCAAATCACCTTTTTATGCATGTGGCTTGTGGTTGTTGAAGAGGAGAAAGTTTAAATTATATGGAATCAAAATACAAAGAATACAAAAAACTGGACCTTTCAAAAATTGGAAGGGATATACAAGCATTTTGGGATAATAATAATGTTTTTGAACAAAGCCTTGAGCTTAGGAAAGGACAAACTCCCTGGGTGTTTTACGAAGGTCCTCCATCTGCAAACGGACTACCCGGCATTCATCATGTTATGGCGAGAGCAATTAAAGATATTTTTTGCCGATATCGTACGCAAAAAGGTTATTTTGTTAATAGAAAAGCAGGTTGGGATACTCATGGTTTGCCTGTAGAAATGGGTGTTGAGAAAATTCTTGGTATAACAAAAGAAGATATTGGCAAAACAATTTCTATTGCTGATTATAATAAAGAATGTCGTAAAGATGTAATGAAATATAAAGACACCTGGGATGACCTTACCAGGAAAATGGGCTATTGGGTTGATCTTAATAATCCTTACATTACTTTCGAAAATAAATATATTGAAACTGTTTGGTTTTTGCTTTCTAAGCTTTATGAAAAAGGGCTTTTATACAAAGGCTATTCTATTCAGCCATATTCTCCCGCTGCCGGTACAGGCTTAAGCACTCATGAGCTTAATCAACCCGGATGCTACAAAAATGTGAAAGATAATTCTTTAACTGCTCAATTTAAAGTTATAAAAAACAAGGAATCAGAGTTCTTGTTTAATGATGATATTGATGAAGTTTTTTTACTTGCCTGGACAACCACTCCATGGACTTTGCCCAGCAATACAGGTTTAGCGGTAGGGAAAAAAATAGAATATGTTAAAATAAAAACAATCAATCAATATACTTTCAAAAATATTGTTGTAGTTATTGCTAAGGAACTGATGAGTAGTTTCTTTGATCCTAAAAACGCTGATTTAAAATTTGAGGATTACAAAGAGGGAGACAGGAGTATTCCATTTGAAGTTCTTGATAGTTTTAAAGGGAAACAAATTGAAAATATTCGTTATGAGCAATTAATGCCTTATGCCCAACCTGCAGAGGGTGACTCATTTAGAGTTGTATTAGGAGATTTTGTTACTACCGAAGATGGTACAGGAATAGTTCATATAGCTCCCAGTTTTGGTGCTGATGACTTTAAAGTAGGGAAACAATATAATCTTGGTTCATTAACTATGGTTAATAAACAAGGCAAATTTATTGATGAAATGGGTGAATTTGCCGGACGCTTTGTTAAACCCGAATATGATCCCGAATATGATCCTAAAAATGCACGCCCTGTAGATGTTGATATTATTGTAAAGCTTAAACATGAAAACAGAGCATTTAAATCTGAAAAGTACGAACACTCTTATCCTCATTGCTGGCGTACTGATAAACCAATTCTTTATTATCCTCTGGATTCATGGTTTGTGCGAACAACTGAGCTGAAAGACAGAATGATTGAGTTAAACAAAACAATTAACTGGAAACCCGAAAGTACAGGAACAGGTCGTTTTGGTAATTGGCTTGAAAACTTGCAGGACTGGAACCTAAGCCGTTCGCGTTTTTGGGGAGTGCCTTTGCCGGTTTGGACTACTGAAGATAAAGAAGAACAAATATGTATAGGATCCGCAAAACAACTTAAAGAGGAAATCCAAAAAGCGATAGAAGCAGGATTTATGAAAGAAAATCCTCTAAAGGATTTTAATCCTGAAAATATGTCGGATGAAAATTATAATGTATTTGACCTTCACCGACCTTTTGTTGATGAACTTGTTTTGGTTTCTCCCAAGGGCAAGCAAATGAAACGAGAAACTGATCTTATTGATGTTTGGTTTGATTCAGGCTCTATGCCTTATGCTCAATATCACTATCCTTTTGAAAATAAAGAGCTTTTTGAACAAAATTTTCCTGCTGATTTTATCGCAGAAGGAGTTGACCAAACTCGCGGGTGGTTCTTTACTCTGCATGCTATAGCTGCTACACTATTTGATTCTGTCGCTTTCAAAACGGTTGTGTCTAACGGGCTTGTTCTTGATAAAAAAGGCAATAAAATGTCTAAAAGGCTTGGCAATGCAGTTGATCCTTTTGAAACAATTTCAAAATTCGGGCCGGATGCAACACGCTGGTACATGATTACCAATGCACAACCATGGGATAATCTTAAGTTTGATGTTGAAGGAATCTCGGAAGTACAAAGAAAATTTTTCGGCACTTTATATAATACATATGCCTTCTTTGCTTTATATGCAAACATCGACGGTTTTAAATATGAAGAAGAAGATGTGAAAGATGAAAATCGGCATGAAATTGACAGATGGATCTTGTCAGAGCTAAACTCATTGATACAATCTGTTGATGAATGCTATTTAGATTTTGAACCTACAAGAGCAGGAAGACAAATACAAGAATTTGTTGATGAGCATCTGAGTAATTGGTATGTGAGATTGTCACGCCGCCGCTTTTGGAAAGGTGATTATTCTGAAGATAAAATCTCAGCATATCAAACATTGTACAAATGTCTGGAAACTATTGCTATGCTTTGTGCACCGATAGCACCCTTCTTTAGTGAGCAACTATTTCAGGATATTAACAATGTAAGCCAAAGAAAAAAAGCTGCATCAGTGCATCTTACAGATTTTCCTCTCGCTGATAAAAAACTTATAGATAAAGATCTTGAGCAAAGAATGCAATTAGCTCAGCAGATATCTTCTATGGTTCTGGCTCTTAGAAAAAAAGTAAATATCAGGGTAAGGCAACCTTTGCAAAAAATTATGGTGCCGGTTCTTGATGAAAAATTTCGCAAGCAACTTCAAGGAGTTGAACAATTGATATTGTCTGAGATTAATGTTAAAGAACTTGAATACCTTGAAGATACCGCAGGCGTCCTGGTTAAAAAAATCAAACCAAACTTCAAATCACTAGGGCCAAAATACGGAAAATTAATGAAGCAGATTGCTGCTGAAATAAATAAATTCTCGCAGGAAGATATTACTAAAATTGAAGAAAGCGGAAATTTTAAAATTACTGTTGATAATCAAAATATTGATCTTTCACTTGCTGATGTTGAGATCATGTCAGAAGATATTCCCGGTTGGTTAGTCGCTAGTGAAGGTGCTGTGACAGTTGCACTCGATGTTACAATTTCTGATGAACTTAAACAAGAAGGAATTGCAAGAGAAATAATAAACAGAATACAGAATATACGTAAAGATAAAGGCCTTGAGGTTACTGACAAAATAGAAATATTTGTTGAAAAACATCCTCAGATTTCTGATGCAGTATTAAATAATAATGACTATATTTGTTCAGAAACGCTGGCTAAGAATTTGAACTATACTGACCTTATTGAAAATGCCGACAAAGTGCTTGTGGATATTTTTGATGATGTTCAAACTTGTGTTTTAATTAATAAAGTTAACGGTATATAATTACTAAAACCCGGTTGTTATGGAAACTAAAAGAGAAAAAACGAGATATTCAGATGAAGAACTTCAGGAGTTCAAAGAAATAATTCTGAAAAAATTGGAAGAGGCCCGCGCGGGATTAAAAATGCTTACTGAAGCATATACTACCCAGAACGCAAATGACACTAATGATACGTCACCATCTTTTAAAATTTTAGAAGAAGGTTCTCAGGTTTTGTCTAAAGAAGAGAACGGACAATTGGCAGCACGCCAGCAAAAATTTATACGCGATCTTGAAAATGCTCTTATTCGCATTGAGAATAAAACTTACGGTATTTGCAGGGTTACAGGTAAACTTATCTCTAAAGAACGCCTTAGAAGTGTGCCACATGCTACTCTTAGTATTGAAGCCAAATTAAACCAAAATAAATAATATTGTAAAGATTGGCCTTGAAAAAAAAGTATATTCCCTGGATTGTTATTGGTGCTGTTTTGATTATTGATCAGTTTATTAAAATTCTGGTCAAAACCCAGATGACGCTCGGACAAAGCATCTATGTTTTTGGAGATTGGTTTATTATTCATTTTACCGAAAATGAAGGAATGGCATTTGGTATGGCCTTGCCGGGTCAATACGGAAAGCTTATGCTTAGTTTTTTTCGCATAATTGCCGTTGGTTTTATTGGATGGTATATTTATAAACTTATTGAAAATAAAGCTAGTCGTGGTCTTATAATTTGTGTGTCACTCATTCTTGCCGGAGCTGCCGGAAATATTGTTGATAGCGCTTTTTATGGAATGATTTTTACTGAAAGCACAATCTTTAAAGCTGCTGAGCTCGTTGGAGAAAGTAGTGGATATGCAGGATTCCTTCATGGAAAAGTTGTTGATATGTTTTATTTCCCAATTATTAATGGAAACTTTCCATCGTGGTTCCCTTTTTGGGGAGGTGAAGAATTTGTTTTTTTCAGGCCTGTGTTTAATATTGCTGATGCGTCAATCACAATTGGAGTATTGGCAATATTGGTTTTTCAAAAGCGTTTGTTTAAAGGCCAGGAAATGTCTTTTAGAAAAAAGGGTTCTGATATAGAAGAAGCAAATCCTTCTGCAGCGAAGAATATGTCTCAATAATATTATTTTTTCATAATCCAAAATTGTTTCCTTACTTTTGAGAATTAAAAGCTTAGAATTTAGTTAAATATGGCTCGTCAAGAAGATAAAATTGTAGGAAGACGCTTGAAATCATCAATTGTTTCAGCTGTAGTTAGCGTTACTCTTGTGCTTTATGTGCTGGGTTTGCTCGGACTTACCGTATTACATGCAAAAAAACTTTCCGATCACGTTAAAGAAAATATCGGATTTTCTGTTATAATGCATGATAATGCTAAGCCTGCAGAAATTTCTTTTCTGCAAAAATATATTGATGGTTATTCAGGAGTGAAGTCAACAGAGTTTATTTCAAAGAAAAAGGCTGCTGAAGACCTTACAAGAGATCTTGGTGAAGATTTTGTAGAATTCCTTGGTTATAATCCGCTTTTTCCTAGTATTGAAGTGAGATTTCAGGCTGATTATGCTAACCCGGACAGCCTAAATACTTTTTCTTCTGTAATCGAAAGTGAACGAATTGTTAAAGAGGTGTATTACCAAAAACCTCTTGTAGAAAAGGTTAATGATAATGTTGCCAAAATTGGATTGATATTGTTGATTTTTGGCACATTACTGCTTATTATTGCTTTTGCTTTGATTAATAATACTATACGGTTGAGTGTTTTTTCAAAAAGATTTTTGATTAAAAGTATGCAGCTTGTTGGTGCTACTCAATCATTTATCAGGCGACCGTTTATTCTAAAAAGTATTAGCCAGGGGATCATAGGTTCTTTTATCGCAATCGCATTATTGTTCGCTACTTTATTTGCTGCACAAAAACAAATCCCCGAATTGCTGGAGTTTCAGGATATTAATATGCTTATGATATTGTTTCTTATGGTTATTTTACTGGGAATTATTATTAGCTGGATATCTACTTTCTTTGCTGTGAGAAAGTATTTAAACATTAAATCTGATAACTTATATTTATATTAATAGGATGTTAATATTGTAAGATAAAAACTATAATTATGAATAAAATAAAAGATAAAGAAAACAGAGAGATTTTATTTGATAAAAAAAAGTATTTGATACTTATTGGTGGTCTGCTTGTTACTGCTATCGGATTTCTTTTAATGATTGGCGGAGGTTCTCCTGATCCAAATGAATTTAGCTATGACCTTTTCAGTCATAGAAGAATAACAATTGCTCCAATTCTTGTTCTATCCGGTTATGGAATTATGATTTTTGCTATTCTGACAAAAAAATCTACTAAAGAAAAAAATCCGGAAGTAACTAAAAAATAACTATTCTCATAATGACTTGGTTTGAAGCCCTTATCCTTGGACTAATTCAAGGCCTTACTGAATTTATACCTGTTAGCAGTAGCGGACATCTTGAACTGGGTGCTGCTTTTTTCGGACTTAAGGAAGATAATCTTAGTTTTTCTATTATTGTTCATGGAGCTACTTTCCTTAGTATTTTGGTTGTGTTTAGAAATGATATCTTTTATTTGATAAGAAGCTTATTTCTCTTTAAATGGAATAATGAAACAAAATTTATTTTATTTCTTGTCGTTTCGGCCATACCTGTTGCTGTTGCCGGAATTTTCTTTAAAGATAGAATAGAAGCTCTCTTTGCAGGAAATGTAATTATGGTTGGTTTTATGTTGCTTATTACTGCAGCTTTATTGTTTATTACAAAATATGCTACTCCCAAAGATGGCCACTTGACTTTCTCAAAAGTTATAATTATAGGTATAGCACAAACTTTAGCTATAATGCCGGGAATTAGCAGAAGTGGTGCAACAATTAGCACTGCACTGTACATGGGAATTGAGCCGGAAAGAGCTACCCGATTTTCTTTTTTGATGGTACTGATTCCAATATTTGGTGCTTCTTTTTTAGAGGTATTGGAACTTTCTAAAGAAACTTCATCATCCCAATTAGAACTGCCAGTATTGATTATTGGTGCAATTGCAGCATTTGCTGCCGGATTGTTTGCTTGTAACTGGATGATAAAAATTGTAAAACGCGGAAAAATTGCAAGCTTTTCTATTTATTGCCTTATTCTTGGTCTAACAGCCATTACTCTTGGCTATTTTAATATTATTTAATGGATTTAAAAAAACTTACTGCAGATGATTTCCGGGATGGTCTTGTTTTTTTGCTTGACAAACCTTTGGGATGGACTTCTTTTGATGTTGTTAACAGAATAAAATCTGTATTAAAATATAAATGTGGTTTAAAAAAACTCAAAATCGGCCATGCAGGCACTCTGGATCCATTAGCCTCCGGTTTGTTAATTATCTGTTGTGGCAGGAAAACTAAATCTATAGATCAGTATCAGGCTTTTGAAAAAGAGTATTCCGGAAGTTTTTTTATTGGAGCTACTACACCCTCTTTTGATCTTGAAACTGAAATAAACAAAGAATTCCCTAATGAACACATAACTCAACAACTTGCAAGAGATATTGCAAAAGAATTTGTAGGTGAGAATAATCAACTGCCACCTGATTTTTCTGCAAAACAAATTGATGGGAAAAGGGCCTATGATATGGCTCGCAGAGGCGAAGATCCCAAGGTAAAACAAAAAATAGTTACAATTCATAAGTTTGAAATTGAACAATTTGACTTACCAGACATTTATTTTAATATTGTTTGTAGTAAAGGCACATACATAAGAGCAATTGCAAGAGATTTCGGTGAAAGGTTGCATTCCGGAGCATATCTCAAAGCTCTCAGAAGAGAAAGAATTGGTGAGTTTAAAGTTGATGATGCAATGTCAATTGATTTTTTTGTTAAGGAAATTGAAGCAAATCCAAACTTTGATAAAGATACAATTTGAGCATGCCTGCAAGCACTGATAATAGCCTTAATTTGCAAAATATGCTTTTTTATTTTTGAAAACTATTGACAAGGCCTCTTTCTTGTATTATCTTTGCAAGCTTTTAAGTCTATACATATCTTGTTGACAATTAGCAATATACTGTTTTTATTTTTTGTTCACTAATCATAATTAATATATGAAACTTTCAGATTTTAGATTTCAACTCCCCGCTAATCTTATAGCAGAGCGCCCTGCACAAAATCGCGACGAATCAAGACTTATGGTCGTTGACAGAGCAACCGGTAACATTGAGCACAAGATGTTTAAAGATATTATCAATTATTTTGATGATGGCGATGTAATGGTTGTTAATGATACTAAAGTATTTCCGGCAAGACTCTACGGAACAAAAGAAAAAACAGGTGCTAAAATAGAAGTTTTTCTTCTTAGAGAACTTAATCGTGAAGTAAGACTTTGGGATGTGTTAGTTGATCCTGCTAGAAAAATAAGAATTGGGAATAAGCTTTATTTCGGTGATGACGATAATCTTGTTGCTGAAGTTATTGATAATACTACATCCAGGGGAAGAACTCTTCGTTTCTTGTTTGATGGCACATATGATGAATTTAAAAAAACTATTGAATCTCTTGGTGAAACTCCTCTGCCTAAAATGATTAAGAGACCCGTGGATGCCGAGGATAAAGAACGATATCAAACAGTTTTTGCAAAAAGAGAAGGTGCTGTTGCTGCACCTACCGCAGGTATGCACTTTAGTCGTGAATTGGTCAAAAGACTTGAAATTAAAGGTGTCACATTTACCAATATTACACTGCATGCAGGCTTAGGAAACTTCAGAAGTGTTGATGTGGAGGATCTTAGCAAGCATAAAATGGATTCTGAGCAATTTAGCGTTGAAGAAAAAACTGCTAATATTGTTAATAAAGCAAAAGAGAATAGAAAAAAAGTTTGTGCCGTTGGAACAACTTCCATGAGAGCTATTGAAACAAATGTCTCTATTTCCGGAATGCTTAAACCTTATGATGGCTGGACAAATAAATTTATTTACCCCCCTTATGATTTTAGCGTTGCTGATGCCATGGTGTCAAATTTTCATCTGCCTCAATCAACTCTTATGATGATGGTTTCTGCATTTGCAGGTTTTGATCTGCTTATGAAAGCATACAAAATTGCAATTAAAGAAGAATATAAGTTTTTTACTTATGGTGATGCAATGCTTATTATCTAAATTTAATAGATGGAATAGCATTAATGAAAAAAATAGTACTTATAACATCCGGAGGAGTGGGTTTAAGAGCTAACTCCTCTTTGCCTAAGCAGTTTGTTGAATTGCTGGGAAAACCTATGTTAATGTACTCTTTCTTTGCATTTTCAAAATATTCATCCGATATTGAATTTGTTCTTACCCTTCATAAAGACCAAATAGATTATTGGGAAAAAATTTGTAAGAAGCATAAGTTTGTTATTAATCATAAAGTTGTTGAAGGTGGACCAACAAGGTTTCATTCTGTGAAAAACGGTTTAAAATATGTTGAAAATAACGCGCTGGTTGCAATACATGATGGTGCAAGACCTTTTGTAAATCTTGATGTAATCTCATCAACTTTTAGAATGGCAGAACGCTTTGGTAATGCCATCCCTTCTGTTAATCTCACGGATTCTGTTAGGTTAGTTGAGAATATGCATAACTCTCCCATAAATAGAAATAAAATAAAGATTATACAAACTCCTCAATGCTTTAAATCCGAATTAATAAAGGATGCATATAATCAAAACTATGATGAGCGATTTACTGATGACGCTTGTGTGCTTGAATCCAGAGGACACAAAATATTCCTTACGGAAGGGAATCCTGAAAACATTAAAATCACTACAGCTTTGGATTTTAAAATTGCTGAGAGTTTCCTTAAATAATTGATTAAAACTATTTAACAGCTTCTCCCAATAAGGTTGCAGCAGTGCAGCTTTCAATTTTTACATTAACGTAATCCCCGGGATTAAAACCTTCATCATTAAAAACTACAACTTTGTTTTGCTCATTTCTGCCGGACACTTTATTTTTAGATTTCTTAGAATATCCTTCTACTAAAACTTCCTGAATTTTGCCGATATCACTTTGATTACTACTTAATGAGAGTTCCTGCTGAAGATTAATTATTTCATTTAAACGACGAAGTTTCTCTTTTTCCGGGATATCATCTTTGTGCTGTTTTGCAGCTAAAGTGCCTTCTCTTTCCGAATATTTAAACATAAAGGCAAAATCAAAACCAACTTCTTTCATCAAGCTTAATGTTTGTTGGTGGTCTTCTTCTGTTTCTCCACAAAACCCGGAGATAATATCTGTTGAAATTGCACAGCCGGGAATAGTCTCCTTTATTTTATTTATTCTTTCCAAATAACTCTCACGCGTATATTTTCTATTCATGCGTTTTAATACTATTGTGCTTCCTGATTGCACAGGAAGATGAACAGACTTGCAAATGTTCTTATTGGCAGCAATAATATTTATTAATTCATCTGAAATGTCTTTTGGATGAGATGTTGCAAATCTAATTCGTAGCAATGGGCTTATGGCAGAAATGCTTTCCAGCAGCTTGCTGAAATTAATATTTCCTTCTTTCCACTTATAAGAATTTACATTCTGACCTAAGAGTGTAATTTCCCGATAACCCTGATTAAACAATTCTTTTGCCTCTTTTAAAATAGTTTCAGGATTTCTGCTTCGCTCTTTTCCCCTGGTAAATGGCACAACGCAATATGAACAGAAATTTTCACAACCACGCATAATAGATATAAATGCTGATATTTTATTGCCTGAATATTTTACAGGAGTGATATCTGCATAAGTTTCTTCAGTTGATAATAAAACATTACATGCTTTTTGACCGGATTCAACATCTGATAATAATTTGGGCAAATCTCTGTAAACATCCGGCCCGGCAACCATATCTATTCGCATGCCAAGTTCTTCTTCTTCAAGCAAGTCGGTTTTCATCCGTTCTGCCATGCAACCGATTACACCTATTATAAGATTAGGATTGTTTTTACGTAAATGCTGAATTTGCTTTAATCGGTTCAGAACTCTTTTTTCTGCATGATCACGTATAGAACAGGTATTTATAAAGATTATATCAGAATCCAGAATTTCTGTTGTTGCCTCAAAACCATTCTCTAACATTATTGAAGCCACTATCTCGCTATCTGAAAAATTCATCTGGCAACCGTATGTCTCTATGTAAAGTTTTTTCATTATATGATAATACCCCTCAAATCGTGATGTGTTCTTAGTTAATCGTGCAAAAATACTCAAAAATGTCGGTTTATTTTGTAAAAAAAATATGCTTTCTTTGCAAATTACAAAAGGTTTTGCTTTTCTTTGCAAAATTTTGAAGCATGAAATATTGTTTTATTCTTTGAGTTTCTTTTTAAAAGAGAAACAAATTATTTTTACGATTCAATTCTGAAATCATTTTTTAAGATTTAAACTAAACATATATTATGGCAAAAAATCTTGTCATTGTCGAGTCACCGGCAAAAGCAAAAACAATTGAAGGTTTTCTTGGAAAGGATTATCATGTAAAATCCAGCTATGGTCATGTCAGAGATTTGTCAAAAACAAATCTTGGTGTTCAAATAGATAATGATTTTGAACCTCAGTACGAGATCTCTCCTGATAAGAAAAAGGTTGTCGCAGAGCTGAAAAAGGAGGCAAAAGGTGCCGACATGGTTTGGCTAGCAACTGATGAGGACCGCGAAGGAGAGGCCATCTCATGGCATCTTGTTGAAAGTTTAAAATTGCCTGAGAACAAATATAAGCGCATTGTTTTTCATGAGATTACAAAGAGCGCAATTACTAATGCTATCTCAAAATCAAGAAAACTGGATGTTAGTCTTGTTAATGCTCAACAAGCTAGAAGGGTGCTGGACAGGCTTGTTGGATTTGAACTTTCTCCGGTTCTTTGGAAAAAAGTTAGACCGTCATTGTCTGCCGGTAGAGTGCAATCTGTTACAGTTAGACTGATAGTTGAAAGAGAAAAGGAAATACAGGCTTTTAAACAGCAGAATTATTATAAAATAATAGCATTGTTTGATGTAGAACATAATGGACAAACAATGCAATTCAGAGCTGAACTTCCCGGCAAAATTGCAGATAAAGAAAAAGCATTTGTGCTTCTTGAAAAATGCAAGGATAGCGACTTTATTGTTGAAAGTGTTGATACCAAACCTGCATCTAAATCGCCCTCTGCTCCCTTTACTACATCAACATTACAACAAGATGCCAGTAGAAAACTTGGATTTTCGGTTTCTAAAACAATGCTACTCGCCCAAAGACTTTATGAGTCAGGAAAGATTACATATATGAGAACCGATTCTGTGAATCTTTCAGACTTTGCTGTGGATATGGCAAAGTCTGAAATAACAAAGGCTTTCGGAGCAAAATATTCTAAAACAAGAAAATATACAACAAAAAGCAAAGGAGCTCAAGAAGCTCATGAAGCGATCAGGCCAACGGATCTTTCAGCTAAAGTTGCTAGTAGCGATTCTCAGGAACAAAGACTTTATGAGTTAATTTGGAAAAGAACTCTGGCTTCACAAATGGCGGATGCTGTGTTGGAAAAAACGAATGTTAGCATTGGCATTTCTAAAGCAGAAGAAAAACTGACTGCTTCCGGTGAAGTTATTAAGTTTGACGGATTTCTTAAACTTTATATTGAATCTACCGAAGATGAAGATGAAGAAACCGGCAAAGGAATTCTGCCGCCGTTATCAAAAGGGCAATCACTTGACTTAAACTCAATGCAAGCCATTGAAAGATTTACAAAACATCCGCCAAGATATACTGAAGCCGGACTTGTGAAAAAGCTTGAAGAACTCGGCATCGGCAGGCCATCAACTTATGCACCAACAATTTCTGTAATTCAAAAAAGAGAATATGTTGTAAAAGAAAGCAGAGAGGGTGAAAAAAGAAATTATTTCGTGCTGGAACTTAGTAACTCAAGAATTATTGAACTTGAAAAATCAGAAATGACCGGAGCAGAGAAAAACAAACTGTTTCCTACTGATTTGGGAATTGTTGTTAATAATTTTTTGATGGAGTATTTTAAGGATATTATTGATTATAGCTTTACTGCGAAACTTGAGAAAGAATTTGATGAAATTGCTCAAAACAATAGCGAATGGAAAGCTGTGGTTAAAGATTTTTATTGGCCGTTTCATGAAAAGGTAGAAAATGCATTAGAGCATGCAGAAAAAGCAAGCGGAGCCAGGTTGCTGGGAACTGACCCAAAAACAGGAAAAAATGTTTATTCAAGGATTGGAAGATATGGTCCAATGGTGCAAATTGGAGAAGCAAATGAAGAAGAAAAACCTTCTTTTGCCGGCTTATTAAAAAGCCAGAGTTTGGATTCAATTACCCTTGAAGAAGCACTGGATTTATTCAGACTGCCCAGAACTGTCGGAAAATACGAAGATAAGGATGTTGTTGCCGCTATCGGTAGGTTTGGACCTTATATCAGACATGACAGCAAATTTGTATCCCTACCCAAAACTGATGATCCTTTAACCGTTAGCCTTGAAAGAGCAATTGAAATCATTGAAGATAAAAGGGAAGCTGAAAGAAAGAAAATAATTAAGGAATTTAAAGAAGAACCTGAAATTAAAATTCTGGCCGGAAGATGGGGGCCTTATATCTCTTTTAAAGGAGAAAATCTAAAAATTCCCAAAACACAAAATCCTGAAGAACTTACTCTTGAGGATTGTTTTAAAATTAAAGAGGCTGGTGGAGCAACCTCAACGAAAAAAAAGCGTACAACAAAAAGTAAATCTTCTAAGAAAAAGAAATAGAAAACATGGAACTTGAGGTTTATTTTGAAGCTGTTGACCCCGCAAAAATTCAAGGAAAAGGCAAACATCATCCGCTTATTCTGGGAGAAGTGATTGATGCTTTTTATACTAATGGAAGTTTTCCGGATTTAAATAATAAACAGATTGCAATTTTTGGTGTTACTGAAGACCGAAATGCACCCCAAAATGAGGGTTGTGGATTAGCTCCCGATTATGTCAGAAAATATCTGTATAATTTGCTTCAGGGTCCTAATAAAGTTAGAATTGCCGACTTGGGAAATATTATTGCGGGAAATACTACTGAAGACACTTATTATGCTGTTAAAACAGTTGTTGCCGAGCTAATTGAGAACAAAATCATTCCCGTTATTATTGGTGGCAGCCAGGATATTACATATGCAAATTACCTTGCATACGAGTCTTTAGGCCAAATTATTAATATTGTTAATACTGATTCATGCTTTGATATTGGCCTTAATGATGATAGTTTAAACCACAAGGGATACCTTAGCAATATCATAAAGCATCAGCCTAATTATCTTTTCAATTATACAAATATTGGCTATCAAACATATTTTACAGATCAGGATGCTATAGATTTGATGAATAAATTGTTTTTTGATGTTTACAGACTAGGGCTTGTAAGAAATAATCTGGAAGAGGTTGAACCTATTGTTAGAAATTCTGATATGTTTTCATTTGATGTCTCAAGTATCCGGCAATCCGATGCCCCCGGAAACTATTTTGCATCACCTAATGGTTTCTATGGTGAGGAGGCTTGCCAAATTGTGAGATATGCCGGACTTAGTGATAAGCTTTCTTCTATTGGTTTTTATGAATATAATCCCGCATTTGACAATGGTGAACAAACCGCACACCTTGTTGCTCAAATGATTTGGTATTTTATTGATGGCTTTGCCAATCGTAAAAATGATTTCCCGGATAGAGAAAGAAAGGACTCAGGAGCATATATTAAATATGTTGTTTCAATTAAAGAGTTTACAAATGAAATTGTTTTTTATAAAAGCAAAATCAGTGATAGATGGTGGATGGAGGTACCTTGCCCTTCAGGTATGCAAGTTAAATATGAAAGACAGTTTTTAGTTCCATGTTCTTATAAAGATTATCAAGCTGCATGTCAGGAAGAGATTCCCGAGAAATGGTGGCAGGTTTATCAAAAATTTTTATGATTTTTTTTTAATTTGTATTTATTAAAACAAAAAAACACTATTTTTAAGGTCTGAAGAAACAGATATTATTATTGCGTATTATTACTGATAAATTGTAAATACATCATATATACCTTTGTAAAGTGGCTAATAGCCTGTAAAATTTTATAAGTTATTGATTTACACATAGTTCTTTGAATATTTGATCTGAAAATTATTAACAATTGCTTGTTAATAAAATTATTTATTGTATTTTTACCGCCCGCAATTCAAAAGACATAAATGCTTATTTTTTTATTTGTATTAAATAAATTTTTTATTTTTCCGTTTTTTGAATTAACAAGCAAATGTATTATGAAAAAATTGTGCTTAAGTTTCGGTTTTATTTTATTTGTTAGCCTTGTCTTTGGGCAACAAGAACCACAATTTAGTCATAATATGTTCAACAATATGGGAATTAATCCTGGCTTCGCCGGACTTAGAAATTCTATCTGTGCTACCGGGTTTTACCGACAACAATGGGCCGGATATAAAACAGAAGATGGTGAAAAACTTTCTCCTGAAACATACAGTATGAATGTTGATGCACCAATATCTTTTATTAGAGGAGGTCTTGCTCTGGGTTTTGTTCAGGATAATGTTGGCGCTCATACTGCAGTTGGTGTTAAACTGGCATATTCTTATCATTTGGATATGGATTATGGCAAACTAGGAATAGGTGCACAAGTGGGTTTTATTGATCAGAGAATAGATTTTTCACAATATGAACCAATCACTGATGGAGATCCTGTATTAGTTGAATCAGATGAACAAAGTAATATTTTAATAGATTTTGCTCTTGGCGGATTTTATAAAACAGATGAAAATGCATGGATGGGTTTGTCATTCTCGCAAATTAGACAAGCAAGCAGAGAAATAGGATATGCTAATTATCGCTTAAAAAGACATGCGTACTTTGTTGGAGGTTTTGATTTTGTTTATCCGAATAACCATTCATATGTAATTACACCATCTGCTTTGGTTAAATCTGATTTTAATTCTTATCAAGTAGATATAAATGCAATGATTACATACGCGAATAAAGTTTGGGGTGGGGTTAGTTATAGAATAAATGATGCAATTGCATTCTTTTTGGGCGTAAAATTAGATCAAATTAGTATTGGGTATTCATACGATTTTACAACATCTCTTTTAGGCCGGCAGGGACGTAGCTGGGGAAGTCATGAAGTTATGTTGCAGTATTGCTTTAATCTTGAAATTGAAAGATTAAATCAGCCTTTTAGAAATATAAGGTTTTTATAAAAATATTTACAATCTTTGTTGTAACAATAGAAAAATTAATTCGTTTAAATTATTAAATGAAAAAAGAAAATTTAATTAGTGGTCATAAAAAACAGGAGCTATCATGAAAAGAATAGTTTTTTTTGCTTCTATTATCATTTTTGTGTTAAATAGTTGTGATCGTGGCGCAGGCCACCTAACAGGAGTACAAGACAGACCGAGTATTTACTACGGTCACCCACCGGGAATGGTTTACATCCCTCTTGGTAGTTATACGATGGGACCTTCTGATGAAGATATTGCTTATACTCATAATGCAATATCTAAAACAGTGTCTTTGCCCTCATTTTACATGGATCAAACTGAGATTACAAATAATCAGTATAGGCAATTCGTATATTGGATCAGAGATTCTTTAGCCCATATGAAATTATCGGAGTTTGATGAAGGTCATCTTATCTTAGTTGATGAGTATGGACAAGACCTTGAACCCCCATTAATTAATTGGGATATGAAAATCAACTGGGATGGCGAAGAGGAAAGAGAATTTCTTGCTGAACTTTTTTTGCCGGAGCATGAAAGATTTTTTCGGAAACGTGAAATTGACACAAGAAAATTAATTTATAGGTATTATAGAATTGACTTGCAAAGAGCTGCAAGGAGAACAGAAAGAGATACACCAAGAAGAGATTTTGTTCTTGAGTATGAAACTCCTGTTTATCCCGATACTCTTGCATGGATTCACGATTTTAGCTATTCCTATAATGAACCAATGACCAAAAATTATTTCTGGCACCCAACTTATGATCACTATCCTGTTGTTGGAGTTAGTTGGATGCAAGCCAGAGCATTTACCATTTGGAGAACACAATATCTAAATAATTTCTTAACACGTCAGGGTAGTGCTATAGCTTCTGACTTTAGATTACCTTCTGAGGCAGAATGGGAATATGCTGCCAGAGGAGGTCTTGATCTTAATTCATACCCATGGGGTGGCCCTTATATTAGAAATATTGACGGTTGTTTCCTTGCTAATTATAAACCTTTAAGAGGTAATTATACTGATGATGGTGGTTTCCAGACAGTTATAGTGGGGCATTATCCTCCTAATGATTATGGATTGTATGACATGGCAGGAAATGTTGCAGAATGGACAATAGATGCATATGATGAATCGTTCTATTCTTTCGGACATGATATGAATATGAGTTATCAATATGAAGCTGATCCCGATGATCCAATTACTAAAAAACGTAAAGTTATTCGCGGGGGCAGTTGGAAAGATGTAGGTAGCTTTTTACAAGTCAGCACACGTACGTATGAATATCAGGATACAGCAAAAGTTTTTATCGGCTTTAGATGTGTACAAGATTTTTTAGGTCGTGATGTTAATGATGGTGCAGGTTCTTCAAATGTTTATTAATTTTTATATATTTGCACTATAACAAATAAACAAATAAACAAAATATATCATTTTATAGATAAAGCCTTATGAAGTTCGTTCACACCAAAACGTTTAAAAACCTTATGGCCAAGCTATATGGTTGGGGTGCTTCTGTCGTAATTTTAGGAGCATTATTTAAAATTAACCACTACCCCGGAGCAGAAATTATGCTTATAGTTGGTCTTGGGGTGGAAGCATTAATATTTTTTATGTCTGGTTTTGAACCACCGCACGATGAGCCGGATTGGACATTGGTTTATCCCGAATTAGCCGGATTGGACGATGATGACTATGATGAAAGAGAAAGTAGAAGGGGAGGAGCAGTTACAACTCAAAATATTCAAAATGTTTCTCTGTCTTCAAGTCTTGACAAAATGCTTGAAGAAGCTAACATTGGACCTGAGCTAATTGAAGATTTGGGAAAAGGAATAAGAAACCTTAGCGAGAATGCTCAAAAATTAGCAGATGTTTCTAATGCTGCAGTCGCAACTAACAATTATGTGCAAAATATGGAAGTTGCCTCACAAGCAGTACTTGACCTTAGTGATTCCTACAAAAATACGGCAGAATATCTGAAACATGATTTAAGTTTGTCGGAAGAGTATTCCAATAGCTTAAAAAATACAGTTATGGCTTTAGGTGAAATGAAAGAGGTTTATAAAGGAACTGCTGAAGTTGCTAAAGAAGGCCTTCAATCAACAGTGGAACATAATGAGAGTATAAAAAATCTAAGCCTTTATTCAAATCAAATGGCCGAGAATTATAGCAATGCTGCAGGCTTACTTACTCAGGCTGTTGAAGCTCTTGAGAAATCTGCTTCAGGTGGACAAATTTATACAGAACAGATGGAGAAAACAACACAAAATCTATCTGCGCTGAATGCTGTTTACGAATTGCAATTACAAGTTTCAAATGAACAGTATTTAAATACTGAAAAATTGAAAAATAGTGTTAACCAGCTTGTAGATAATATTACTGATTCAGCAAATAATTCAGAAGAACTAAAACAATCTATAACGCATCTTTCTACTAATATTAGTGCATTAAATAATGTATATGGAAATATGTTATCTGCAATGAATGTTGGCAATAAGTAAGATGTTTAATTTATATATTCAATAAAGCTAATACCTTAAGGATATGGCAGGAGGAAAACAAACTCCCCGACAGAAAATGATTGGGTTAATGTACTTGGTGTTTATCTCACTAATGGCTCTGAATGTGTCTGTTACTGTGATGGATTCTTTCGTACTTATTGACGACGGTATTAAACAAACTAATGAAAACTTCTCGAAGAGGATTAGTGATGTTTATAGAGAATTTAGAGAACAAATGGCATTAGCCCCTGATAAAGTCAAACCTTATTATGAGCGTGCTGAAAAAGTTGAAGCACTTTCCGATTCACTAGCTACTTATATCCTTTCTTCCAGAGCTGACATGATAGCTTATCTGGATGGTATTGAAAAAGAGGTAGCAGATACCTTAAGCCTTACTGATTTGAAAACAAGATCTAAGTACAGTGCTTCTTCCAGATATTGGTTGCAAGAAGGCAATACAGATCCTGTTAATATTGGAGGAGAAGGGACAAGAGCCTACAAGCTCAAGGCTATGATAGAAGAGTTTAAGGAAGAGGTAATTAGTATAATACCGGAAGAAGTCAGAGGTGGTGTTCAGCTTGGACTTGATGTAGAAGGCCCTTTTTATGATACAAGTGGAAATGAAATAAGCTGGCAGAGAGCAATGTTTGATAGAGTTATTCCTATAGCTCTTGCTACAAACCTTAGCAGATTGGTTACTGAAGTTAAAAACGTTGAATTTGAAGCTGTTTCAAGACTATATGCAGCTATAACTGCCCAGGATTTTACATTTGATAAAATTGAGGCCAGAGTTGTTCCAAAAAGTGAAATAGTTCTCCTTGGCGATGCTTATGAAGCTGATGTTTTTGTTGCTGCGTTTGACACAAAACAAAATCCAATAATTACTGTGGATGGAAGGAATATTGAAACAGAAGAAGGTTTAGGTAAATTACGGATTCCTGCAACAAGTGTTGGTTCTAAAAAATTTAAAGGACAAATTAAAGTACCTAATCCTGCTACCGGACAAATTACGCCTTACGATTTTGAAGGAAGTTATTTAGTTCAAAGACCATCAGTTACTGTTTCTGCTGATGCGATGAATGTTTTTTATATTGGTGTTGATAATCCTGTTTCAATTTCTGTTCCCGGTATTGCTAATGAGAACATTAGGCCTTCAATATCTGCTGGAGGTCAAATGATTCCTCGCGGAGATGGCAGATATACTGTTAAAATGCCTTCGGGAGTCAGAGAAACAATAGTCACTGTTAGAGCTGTAATTGATGGTTCTACCCGAAATATGGGAAGCTCTAGTTTTAGAGTAAGGGCAATACCCAGCCCGATTCCTAAAGTTTCAGGACTTGGCTCAGGAGAGTCGGTTGCCAGGGAAAGACTTCTTGCTTTACCAAGAGTTATTGCAGACCTTGAAGGTTTTGAGTTTGACGCTAAATTTGATGTTATTTCATATACTATGTTTACAACAGAATCGGGTGATTTAAGAACATATTCCGCCAGAAGTGGAGAGTTTACCAGTGAGATTTCAAATGCTATTGGAAGAGCCAGAAAAGGTCAACGCTTTGTTTTTGATGAAATACTCGCTAAAGGCCCGGATGGTACAACAAGAAGTTTGTCAGCTGTTTCTTTGAAAATTCAATAATTTAAATGTTTGGAGGATTAATTATGACTCAATTAAAAAAATTATTACTATCTCTTACTATAATTGTAGGACTTTCAATCACTGCTTTTGGGCAGGTTTTGGATGCACCACCAAGAGATAATTTTTATGATAAAATATGGATAGAGCAGAAAACACCTGTTGAACTTCCATATGTTAGAGAAGTTGAAGTAATGTGGTCAAAAACTGTTTGGCAGGTTATTGATATGCGCGAGAAAATTAATCAACCATTTTATTTTCCCGTTACTCCTATTCAAAACAGACGTAGCCTGATGCAAATTATTTATGATGGAATCAGAGAGGGTGCTATTATTGCCTATCAGGATGATGAGTTTACAACTCCCCTTACTCCTGAAGAAATTCAGGAAAATTTGCAACGCGTCGAAACTTTCGAAAATCCTGAAACCAATGAAATTGACGAAATTGTTATTGAATTTAGAACCGATGAGGTTACAAAGTTTAGGGTTAAAGAGGTTTGGTTTGTTGATAGCAAAAGATCAATACTTGATGTCAGAGTCTTGGGAATATCTCCTGTTAGACAGCGCGAAATTGGTGATTTAGGACTAGTTGATGAACCTTTATTTTGGGTATATTACCCTCATTGTAGAAATATATTTGTAAATGCGGAAGTATTTAACAGACATAATGATGCTCAGAGAATTTCTTTTGATGATATGTTCCTTCGTAGAATGTATAACAGTTATATTTACAAAGAATCCAATGTCTATGACAGAACAATTGCACAATACTATCAAGGCCTTGACGCTTTATTAGAAGCAGATAAGATTAAAAATGAAATAAGAGATTATGAATTAGATCTTTGGGAATATTAATTAACATATCCTCTAGTAAAAAAGGCCGTATCATTTGATACGGCCTTTTTTACTTATTATATATACTATTTACATTTTATAAAAATCATTACCCTTGTCATCAACTAAGATGAATGCCGGGAAATTTTTAACTTCAATTTTATAAATAGCTTCCATTCCCAACTCCGGATATTCAATTAGTTCTACTTTTTTAATATTCTCCTGTGCAAGTATTGCAGCAGGACCACCTATGCTGCCAAGATAAAAACCTCCATGCTTTTTACATGCATCGGTAACAGCTTGACTACGGTTTCCTTTTGCTATCATTATCATGCTTCCGCCTTTTTGCTGGAAAGAATCTACATAAGAGTCCATTCTGCCTGCAGTTGTTGGTCCAAATGAACCGGAGGCCATTCCTTCAGGAGTTTTTGCCGGCCCTGCATAATATATAGGATGATCTTTTATGTATTGAGGAAGGTCTTCTCCCTTATCAAGGCGTTCTTGTAATTTTGCATGTGCAATATCTCTTCCAACAATTATAGTTCCTGTTAAGGAAAGCCTGGTTCCTACTTTGTGTTTTGATAATTCGGCAAGAATTTCTTTCATTGGCTTCTGAAGGTCAATTTGCACAGCACCTTTATCATCAGTCTTTCTAAGCTCCTCAGGAATAAACCTTCCGGGATTGTCTTCAAGTTTTTCTAACCAAATACCTTCTTTATTTATTTTTGCTTTTATATTTCTGTCAGCTGCACATGATACTCCCATGCCTACAGGACATGATGCACCATGACGTGTTAAGCGTATTATTCTAATATCTAATGCAAAATATTTTCCTCCAAACTGTGCCCCAATTCCTAAATTATGTGCCGCCTCAAGAATTTTTTGTTCTAATTCAATATCTCTAAAAGCTTGGCCACCCTCATTACCTTTAGTTGGCAATTTATCCAGATATTTTGCTGAAGCAAGCTTTACAGTTTTCAAACAGGCCTCAGCAGATGTGCCACCTATGACGAAAGCAACATGATATGGTGGGCATGCTGCTGTTCCTAATGTTTTTAGCTTTTCAACAAGATACTTTTCTAGTTTATTTGGATTTAGTAAAGCTTTTGTTTCTTGGAATAATGCAGTTTTATTTGCTGAACCGCCTCCTTTTGCAACGAACAGAAAGTTATACTCTTCTCCCTCTGCCACGTGAAGATCTATTTGTGGAGGTAAGTTTGTGCCGGAATTTTTTTCTGTATACATATCAAAAGGAATAACCTGCGAATATCTTAAATACTCTTCAGTATATGTTTTATAAATACCTTTTGTTAGCGCTTTATAATCGTTTCCCTCTGTCCATACTTGCTGCCCCTTTTTTGCATAAACTGTTGCAGTACCTGTGTCCTGGCAAAAAGGTAAATGACCTTTTGCTGAAACCTCTGCATTCTTCAATAATGTTAATGCAACGTATTTGTCATTTTCACTGGCCTCAGGATCTTTTAAAATAGCAGCCATTTGTTTAATATGATCTGTACGTAATTTAAACGAACAATCTACCATAGCTTTCGAGGCCAATTTTTCTAAACCTTCGTTTTCAACTATTAACATTGATTTTCCGTTAAATTCTTTTGTTTTGATATAATCCTTTGTTAGCAGATAGTAATCTGTTTCATCTTTACCCAAAGGAAAAGGTTCCTGATAATTGAAATCCGGTGCAGACATATGTTTTGTGTTTTATGGTTAGAAAATTTTGTTTTGTTTTATAAAAATAGCTTAAAGAAAATGAAACTCAAAGCATTATCAAAAAAATCTTTTCATTATAATTTGCAATTGCTTGTTTTTGGGTAAAAGAAATGTTTTCTAAAAGTGGAAATATTAAACGTATAATATGTTTTGCTATAATATGAATTTCAGCTCATTTCACAAATGTTTATTATTAAAATCTTATCATTTTTGTTTATTATCTTTGCAGCATGGAATCAAACAGACAAAAACGGATATCGCGTTTATTACAGAAAGATCTTGGAGAAATCTTTCAAATAGAATCAAAAAACTTTGCACCTGGTGCAATGATAACAGTTACAAAAGTAAATGTAACTTCAGACTTATCTTTGGCAAGAGTATATTTAAGTATTTTCGGCAAGGATGCGTCAGAAGTGATAAATGCAGTTGAACTTCAAAACAAGATAATTAGAAAAAAACTTGGCGATAGAATAAAAAATCAATTGAGGAAGACTCCTGAGCTTCGATTTTTTATTGATGACAGCCTTGATTATCTTGAAAATATTGAGAAGTTGCTTAAATAAATGTTAATATGGAATATGATCCTATAAAAAGGCGACTCGGAAGTTTTTTCTATCGTAATTTATTTACACTGAAAATATTTTATTTTATTCTTGACCTTTTGTTCTTACGCACCTGGTATGTTCATCGCGAATTGAAAAGCTTTGCCCGCCAAAACAAAAATTCATCAATTATTCATGTGCTTGATGCCGGAAGTGGGTTTGGCCAATATTCATGGTATATGGCAAGAAAATTTAGACGCTGGAATATACTTGGTGTTGATGTTAAAGAAGAAGAGATAGAGCAATCACAATTATTTTTTAAAAAGGCAAAACTTAATAATTGCAGTTTTGAAGTGAAGGATCTAACATCTTATATCTCACCTGATAAATTTAATTTGATATTGTCGGTTGATGTAATGGAACATATTGAGGAAGACCAAAAGGTTTTTGACAACTTTTATAAAAGCTTAAAGAAAAATGGTCTTTTAATAATTAGTACTCCTTCCGATCAGGGTGGATCTGACATTAATCATGAGGGAGATGAGTCATTTATTTCGGAGCATGTCAGAGACGGTTATTCTTCCGTCGAGATTAAAGAGAAATTGGAAAACTCAGGATTTAAGGATATAAAGACCAAATACTCTTATGGTAAAGCAGGAAGTCTTGCATGGCGAGTTTCCATAAAGTATCCGGCTTTATTGCTGAATACATCAAAGTGGTTTTTTATATTATTACCATTATACTATATAATATTTTATCCTATTTGTTATCTTTCGAATTTTATTGATGTCCATTCTGATAATAAAAAAGGTACAGGATTGATTGTAACAGCTGTAAAATAAAAAATCCAGAAAATAAGAATGAAACTTTCACTTTTAATAGCAAGGCGATATTTGTTTGCAAAAAAATCTCACAATATAATAAATGTTGTGTCTTTAATATCTGTTGTCGGCGTAGGTGTTGGTGCTATGGCTTTAATAATAGTATTGAGTGTTTTTAATGGTTTTGAGAAGCTGATACTTTCGATTTTCGACTCGTATAATCCGGATATTGAAATTTCAATAAGTGAAGGCAAAACATTTAGGTTAGAGGATTTGCCTGCTGAGGAACTTTCCAGGATTCCGGGTGTGCTATATATTGATGAAATAGTTGAAGAATCTGCTATGATTACATATAGAAACAAACAGCACTTAGTTAGAATGAGAGGTGTAGGTGATAACTATATGAAAATTACCGGCATGGATACTTTAATTGTAGAAGGGACTCCCAATTTTAAAGAGGGCAGCAGAGATTACCTGCTTCTGGGACAGGGAGTTGCGTATATGCTGAATTCCAGCATACACGACATTAGAAATTTCCATAATATTTATGTTCCCAAAAGAGGTAAGCAAACTGTAATGCATCCTTCACAGGCTTTTAATGCCAGCTCTAATATAGTTGCAGGAGTTTTTGGTATGCAATCTGAGTTTGACATGGAATATATTTTGGTGCCAATCCGGCTTGCCCGCTCATTATTGGAGTATGATGATGAAATTACTACTCTGGCTATAGACATAGACCCAACTTATAATCACAAACGTGTACAGAAAAATATCCAAAATTTAATAGGTGATAAATATGTTGTAAAAAATCGATTGCAGCAGCAAGAGTTTCTTTATAAAATTATGAGATCTGAAAAATGGGCAATTTACCTTATTCTAACATTTATTCTTATTATTGCTGCATTTAATGTGGTAGGTTCTTTAACAATGCTTGTTATAGAGAAAAGAAAAGATATAAAAACTTTATGGTATTTGGGTGCAGACAAAGCTTTGCTTAAAAGAATTTTTATGCTTGAGGGAATAATGATCAGTATAGGTGGGGCTTTTATAGGTCTTATTGTTGGGGCATTAGTTTGTTGGTTGCAAATACAGTTCGGTTTCATTTCTCTACAAGCCGAAGGATCTTTTATTTTGGAGGCTTATCCTGTTTCTATGAAGTTTGTTGATTTTGTATTAGTTGCTGTAACTGTTGTAATAATTGGTGTTGTTTCTTCTATTCTCCCTGTAAGAAATATTTCAAATGTTATTAATAAAGTTTAATAAAAAAATAACAAGCTTGTTTTTTCTCTCTTATTTTTGTTTTTATCTATCTCAGATATAACTTTTCTATTAAATAAACACTTGTTTATCTGGCAGAAAAATAAATATGTTTGTTCTTTAAAAAAGAAAGCATTATCTTTACAAATGCTTAATTTTGAGAATTTTACGAAGCATAAATTTATAAAAAACACCTTTTTATACCAAGAAAAAGTTTTTATATCCAAAATATAGACCAATTAGTTTAAATTTACTTAATATTAATATTTATGAAAAAATCAGCATTACAAAACACAAGAACGGACAAAATTTGCGAACCAAATTTATTTCCAACAATTAACTCTATTCTTAAAGTCTTTTTAATAATTATTATTACAGGCTTTTCATATCCACTCTTTTCACAGGATATAGTTATTGATTTTGAAAAAAGTAAAAGCACTACAATTGTAGAAAAGAATAATTTTAATTCAACAAAGATTGACTTTGTTTTTAAGGGCTTGAACGCTCTTGATGTTGCAAGTGAGAAAGGTGGTTTTACTGAGCTGATTTTGCCGGAAGGATTTAGTGTAGGAAGTCTTGGGACTCCAAAGTTGCCTGCAGCAAAGAATTTAATTGAAATTCCATTTGGTGCAGAAGTTAATGTTAAAGTAGTAAGTTACACAACTGAAGAATACAAATTGTCAGATTATGGAATTTATAATAAGATTTTTCCGGTTCAGCCATCATTAAGAAAAGATCAGGACATAAAAGATGTTCCTTTTGAATATATTGAATCTTTGTATAATGAAAATGAATTTATTGAACATGAAAAAGCCCAAATAGAAGTATTGGGTGTTCTAAGAGGTGTCCGTCTGGCAAGGCTTACCGTTGCTCCGGTTGCCTATAATCCTGTAGAAGGAATTATCAGGGTTTATAATGATATTGAAGTTGAAATTGAGTATTCAGGTGCTGATGAACAATTATCAAATCATATTAAGGCATCAACGTATTCTCCATATTTTGATGTTGTTTATAATCAGGTTATAAATCGTTATGCAGATCATGATTTATATGATGAGTATCCTGACCTAACCAAAGAGCCTGTTAAAATGCTGGTTGTCTCTCATCGTGATTTTGAAGAAACACTGGCTCCATTTATTGAATGGAAAACACAACAGGGATTTTATGTCACTGTTGCATATACTGATGATATTGGAACGTCAGCTTCTGATATTCAAACATACATACATGATGAGTATAATGCAGCAACTCCTGAAGATCCTGCTCCCACATTTTTAATTGTAGTTGGAGATTCCGACAATTTGCCTGCTTCAGCTACAGGCAGTTCATCAAGTGCTGTGACTGATTTGTATTATGCTTCTGTTGATGGAGACTATTTCCCTGAAATGTATTACGGAAGATTATCTGCAAGAAATGTTACTGAGCTGGAGAATCAGCTTGATAAGATTTTATATTATCAAAGGTATGAATTTGATGACCCTTCTTATCTTAATGATGTGACTCTTATTGCAGGAGCGGATGGAACATGGAATCCTCGCGTGGGGCAACCTACAGTTCAGTATGGCACTGAATATTATTTTAATGCTGCAAATGGATTTGTAAATGTAAATGACTACTTGTCATCATACTCAGGATGTTATGATGAGGATAGAATTGCTGTAGGTTATTTAAATTATACTGCACATTGTTCACAAACAAGTTGGGGAGATCCTTCTCTTACCGTTTCAGATGTTCATAATATGACAAATGCCGGCAAATATCATCTTGCAATTGGTAATTGTTGCCAAAGTTCAATGTTTAGCAATCCTGAATCTATTGGTGAAGCTTTTGTTCGTGCAGCAAATAAAGGTGCAGTGGCCTATATTGGTTCATGTCCAAGTACATATTGGTTTGAAGATTTTTACTGGTCTGTTGGAGCTTTCCCTATTTCAGGTGATAATAACGGTTATGTTCCAACTGATGAAGAAACAACAATTGGCACATATGATGCTCCTTATGTTAGTGATTATACTGCTGTTGGTTCAATGCAGTTTGTAGGTAATCTCGCTGTTACTGTTGTTGATATTGAAAATTATGCAAGTCATTCAAGTCCTTTGTATTACTGGCAGGCATATCATACTTTTGGAGACCCCTCTACAGTAATATATCTTACAGAGGGATCTGACAATGATGTTTCTCATATGCCGATTTTACCTATTGGCATGGATTATTATACAGTAAGTGCTCTTCCCGGGTCTTATGTTGGCATTTCTAAAGATGGTGTTCTGCATGGAGCAGCTTTTGTTGATGAAACCGGTGAGGTTGATGTTCCTATTGTACCAATTGTAGATGGAGGAGATGTAGTTATCGTTGTTACAAAACCTCAGCACATTCCTTATGTTGAAACTGTGCCGGCAGCTGCACTAGAAGGTCCGTTTGTTGTTTTAGATAATTTTATAATTAATGATCCTGAAGGCACTAATGAGGCTAATTACGACGAGTCTTTTACAATAGATATTACTCTGAAAAATGTTGGGGCTGATGCTAGTAATGCTGTTACAACAACTTTATCAGGGACTGATGACTATATTAACTTATTAGATGGAGATACTCAGATTGATTTTGATGCTATGGATGCAGGAGAAACCGGAAATACCGCTACTGTTGAAGATGCATATAGCTTTGAAGTTGCTTCAGATGTTCCGGATCAGCATAGTGCAACATTTGTTCTTGAAGTTACTGATGGTGAAGAAGTTTGGGAGTCTAATCTGGTAATTAAAGCTAATGCTCCGGTATTTGATTTAAGTTCTGAATATGTGCTTGATGATAGCACAGGTGGTGATGATAATGGGCGTTTAGATCCGGGCGAATCCGGCACTATGACTTTTGAAGTTAAGAATAATGGTAATGCTAAAGCAAAACAGCCTTATGTAATTCTTAGCGGGAATTCACCCTACTTAAATATTGAAGAAAATGAAATTGACCTGAATCCAATAAATCCCGGTGACACTATCAATATAGTTTTTAATGTTAGTGCACATTCATCTGCACCCGATGGTTCATTGGTTGATTTACATTTAACTGTTGAAGATGGCCATTGGAATGAAGCATATAGTCAAATTACTATTGGACAGTCTCCAGAGGTTGTTATTGGTGAAGGTAACACAGCAACGCAGTATTATCCTTTCTATAATTATTATAAAGCTAACAGATCCCAAATGCTATATACTGTTGATGAGCTAGGACAAGGAGATAAAACAATCACAGAACTGGGAATGGATATAGTTTATGCTACACAAACTTCAGAACACCAGCTATTGCCAAATTTTAAAATTTTAATTAAGCATACAGATATTTCTTCAATAGGCTCTTCTTTTCAAAACATGGATGAAGCTACTGTTGTGTTTGACCAAGCTGAATATCAAATGCCTTCTAGTACAGGATGGCATGTTTGGGATATTGATAATTTTGAATATGACGGAAGTAGTAATCTTATTATTGAAGTAGTTTGGGGTTTGCTTGATAATTATTGTGCCTCTGGGGAGTATTATTCTGTAAGTGGAACAGATATGGAATCAGCCAGGGTTGCTTATGGATATAGTGATTCTAATGCAAGTCCGGGATATAGCGGTAATTCTTCTGTATTGCCTAATTTACATTTGACTTTTGCTGCAGAGGATACTGAGGAAGAAAAAACCGTAGATTTTCTTGTTAAGGATACAGATGAGAATATGGTTTCAGATGCTGCTGTCCTTATAGGGTCATTAACAAATTATACCAATGATCAAGGCAATGCAAGTTTCTCTATTATGTCCGGCGAGTATGATTTTAAGGTTTCTAAAGAAAATTACCAAGACTATAATGGACAGTTTGATCTTGCGAACCAAAATATTAGCGTCACTGTTATTTTACTTAAAGATGGTGAAGTAAATGCTATGCCGGCTGGAAATTCAGGTGCTATTGTAAAGATTTATCCTAACCCAACCAGAGGTTCTGTAAATGTTGAATTGAATGGCTTGGAAGGTAGCATAAATCTTTCATTGATGAATTATCACGGTCAGATTATTTCAAAACAATCTTTTAGTGTTGATAGTTTTGGTGCCAAACACAGATTTAATATTGGAGATTTGCCAAAAGGTATTTACTACCTGAGAGTTCAATCCGGTGATTTTGTTCATATTTCAAAAATTGTATTACAATAATTAACTTAACATTATAATTATTAATCAAAACAAAAGACAATGAGAAAACTCATTTTTTCACTATTATTTGTACTCCCGTTATTCTATAATTCTTTTGCCGGGGATAATTGGACAGGAATAAATAGTGCTAAAGAAAATCCATCGCAGATTATTTTAATAGAAGATGATATTACTAACACGGAAATCGGGTTTTATACTAATGGTTACATTCAGTCAACTGTTGAGACACCCAGAGGCAAGCAATCTATAATTAGAATTCCTGAAATGTCTCAAATTACAGAAAAAGGCTTTCCTGATTTGGCAAAAGTAACTACTTCAATAGTTATTCCTGATCTTGATGAGATGGAAGTTAATGTTGTTAGTTATAATTACAAAGAATTTAACGATGTGTCAGTTGCTCCTTCTAAAGGCCATATATACAGGAATATTAATCCGAATGACGTTCCATATACATATGGAGATGTTTATCAGAAAGATGATTTTTGGCCTGGTAAATTAGCTCAATTGGAAGATCCTTTTATTTTGAGAGATTTCAGAGGCCAAACAATTAATGTTTTTCCTTTACAATATAATCCTGTGAGTAAAATTCTCAGAGTTTATACTGATATTGTTATAGAAATCACTTCTACAAAGAAAGAAGGAATTAATCCCTTATTTCGAAACAGAAGTGAAATTTCTTTAGAACCTGAATTTGGAGAAATATATAATCGTTTCTTCTTGAATATGGAAAGGGCAGAAAAGTCTTATCCTATGCTTGAGGGAGAAGAAGGCAGCCTCTTAATTATTTGCCATGATGACTTTATAGATGCTATGCAGCCTTTTGTTGACTGGAAGCGCACAATAGGAAGAAAAACTGAAATTGTCTCCAAATCCGAAGCAGGCTCAAATGCCACTGAGATAAAAGCTTACGTGGAAAATTACTATAATGATAATGATGATTTTGCATATCTTTTATTGGTTGGCGACGGCCCTCAGATACCACCTGTTTCGACAAGCAGTGGTGCTTCTGATAATGCATATGGTTTTTTAGCAGGGAGTGATTCTTACAATGAAATTTTTGTAGGACGTTTTTCAGCAGAAAATGTGTCTCATGTGGAAACCCAGGTTCAAAAGATGATAGAGTATGAGAGAGATATGACAGAAGCGGATACATGGCTTAGCAATGGTATAGGAGTTGCCCGTAATGAAGGTGCAGGTGGCGGACATAATGGCGGAGAAGCAGATTATGTGCATATGGATTATATTGGAGATACATTGCTGAATTATACTTATGATGAGGTTAGCAGAAGATATGACGGCAGCGTGCCTGGCGTTACTGATGCAACTGCAGCTGATATATCTGCAGATATAAATGATGGAGCAAGTGTTATCAACTATTGTAATCATGGATCAGTTACAGGCTGGAGTGTTGCTAATTATAGCAGTTCACATGTTAATAATCTTACAAATGTTGGTAAATTGCCTTTTATCTGGGCAGTAGCTTGTGTTAATGGCGATTTTGTCGGAAATCTTTGCTTTGCTGAAAGCTGGCTTCGTGCTACTGATAATAATGAACCAACGGGTGCAATCGGAATGTTAGCCGCTACCATTAATCAACTTTGGCAACCACCAATGAGCGGACAGGATGAAATGAACAGTATTCTCTCTGAAGAAAGTATTGTACATGGTAGCACTGTTAAAAGAACTTATGGTGGCATATCAGCAAATGGCAGTATGTACATGATACCTTTGCATGGCTCCGGTGGTTTATCAACTCACGAGACATGGGTGTTGTTCGGTGATCCTACTTTAATGGTTAGAACAGATGCTCCGGTTGATATTTCTGCTACTTATAATCCCGTATTGTTCTTGGGATTAAGCACTTTTGATGTAAATGTGGATAATGCTGAGGGTGCTACAGTAGCTATAACCACTGTAGATAATGATGAGGTTGTAATTCTGGGAACTGGAATTGTTGAAGGAGGCACGGCTACAGTTGAATTTGAGGAACCTTTGGCCACTCCGGGTACCGCTACACTCGCAATTACAGGCTTTAACAAAACTACATATTTAAATGAAGAGCTAAGCATTATTCCCCCCGAAGGTCCTTATGTGACATTTAATAGCCATGATATTGATGATTCTGAAGGTAATAATAATGGTGTTGCTGAATATGGTGAACTTATTAGTCTTGATATAATGCTAAAAAATGTTGGTGTTGAAACTGCTGAAGGAGTGAATGCTGTTTTAACTTCTGACAGTCCGCTTATTACTATTGTTAATAACGAACATACGTGGGGTAATATGGAGGAAGATGAAGAACTTACTCAGCAAGGAGTCTATTCTTTCCAAATTGACGATGTAATTCCGGATAATCAATCGGTTTTATTTAATCTTGTAGTTACTGATAATAATGATAATGAATGGGTGTCTAGTTTCTCGGTAAAAATATATTCTCCACAATTTACTATTAGTGAATATGTTTTTGATGATTCAGGTTTGGGTGATGGAAATGGCAGACTTGATCCGGGAGAAGAGGCCGCTTTGATTGTTACTTATACTAATGTTGGTGGAGGATATGCAATGGCTCCTGTTAGTGAATTTTCAGCATTTAGTCCGTATTTTTCTATAGAAGGCGGCATTAATGAGCATGATATAATTCCTGCCGGCGAAAGTATTGAAGTAGAATACATAGTTGAAGCTAATGCTTCTGCTTCTGATGGAATGCTTTTGGATTTATTTTTTAGTATTGAAGATGGTAATATATTCGAATCAGAGCAAAACATTATTGTAGGTCAATCTCCTGAAATAATTGTTGGTGATGGAAATGCAGCAACTCAATATTATCCGTTTTATAATTATTATAAAGGGAATCGTTCTCAAATGCTTTATACAGTTGATGATTTAGGTTCGGGAGAAAAAACAATTACTGAACTTGGCCTGGATATAGCATATGCTACTACTACTGCGCAGCATCAGTTATTACCAAACTTTAAAATACTTGCCAAACATACTGATAATTCTTCAGTAGGGTCTTCTTTTGTAAATATGGATGATGCTGAAGTTTTGTTTGAAGCAACTGATTATCAAATGCCCGGCGAAACAGGTTGGCATCTCTGGGATATTGAGGATTTTGAATATGATGGAGAAAGCAATTTGATTATTGAAATCATCTGGGGTTTGCTCGATTCTTATTGCTCTTATGGAGAATATTATACGGTTAATGGTACAAGTATGAGTTCAACAAGAGTTGCCTATGGATATAGTGATACGCAAACTAGTCCGGGATATAGTGGTAATTCTTCAGTTCTTCCAAATCTTTATCTTGCTTTTGCAGGTGAAGAAGCGGCTGATGAAAAACTAGTTACATTTATGGTAAAAGATACTGAGGATAATATAGTTGAAGATGCTGCTGTGCAAATTGGTTCATTGACTAATTTCACAAATACACAGGGCAGTACAGATTATGAATTGCTGCCCGGCCAGTATGCTTATACTATTACCAAAGAGGATTACCAAGATAATACAGGAACTTTTAGCGTTTCCGATCAAAATATTTCTTTAAGCATTACAATGCTTCCTCATGGAACAGACGTTGATGAAATAGATGATGAGCTTGGTGTTTTCGTTTATCCAAATCCTACTCGTAATTTGATAAATGTGCGCTTGAAGGTTCCTGATTCTAAAGTAGAGATTGAACTTATAAACTTTCTGGGACAAATTGTTGAAAGAAGGTCAATAGATACTTCTGCCGGACAAAAAGATCTTCAGTTTAATCTTGAAGGTTTAGCAAAAGGTATATATCACCTTAAGGCTGATATTGACGGAAAAGTAATTACAAAGAAGATTATTTTGCAATAATTGAATTTGTTTTATAGATAATAAGGGACATTCCGCAAAGTGAAGCAGGAATGTCCCTTTTTTTGCATTCAGCCTCTTGATGAGTGATTAGTTTTATGTGACAATCCACCACATTTTTCTCTCTTTCTGTCTTTAGCGAATTCTTAGTGTTTTTTTGGAATAATAAATCTGCTATATTTGATAAATATATTGAAGATTACAGGAACTTATTAGATAGCTTGATGTTTTTATGCCGGAAATCTGAGTTGCCAGTCTTTTCAGAAGACAAAAGCTGCACATAGGAAAAAGATTGTGATATAATCCCCTATTTCTTGGACCCTTTTTTAAAAAGGCCTTTGGACTAAATTGCACAATAGCATGTCACAAAAACCCTATCGTAAACGACTATATATTAAAAGCAATTGTATTGGGCAAAATCGAGGAGATATATAACGAAAATTATAAAACAATGCTTGGTGTTGCGCACAAAATGTTGGGCAATGGTTATGATGCTACCGATATTATCCATGATGTTTTTATTGTTTTTTTTGAAAAATGTAATGAAGGTATAGTTATACAATATCCGAAAAGCTGGCTATGTAGAGTTACTTTAAATAAGTGTGTTGACAAGCTAAGAAAAAGCAAGAAGTATAAGGATCTTGAACATGTTCATGAAAAAGCAGAGGAAACTGATTATGCAGATATCAGGGAAAGAAAAACCATAGTTGGCTTAGCTCTGTCGAAATTGAAAGTAAAAGAAAAAGAATTAGCCGTGCTGTACAGTGAGGGTTTGTCTTATAAGGAAATTGCTGAAGTTACAGGCATAAAACCCTCATCAATAGGTAAAGTGCTATCACGTACGTTGAGAAAGCTTGAGAATGAATTAAAAAAAATTGGTTATGAAATGTATTAATGAAGAAATAATACAAAAATATATTGATGGTGAAACACAATCACAGGAATCCGCTTTGATTGAAAAGCATCTTGAAGCTTGCAGGAAGTGTTCAAATAAAGTGACTCATCAACGAGCTTTGAAAGCCAAACTTATAGATGCTATAAACTTGTTGGCTGACTCTGCAGATGATTTGCCAATTGTGAGACCAGCAGCAAAACCATCAAAAGGAAAGGGAGTATTGTTAAGAAGAGTTATTCCTTTGCTTGCGGCTGCCAGTGTGATGCTTTTTGTTGTTTTTATTACTCAAAAAGACAAAACTAAAGAAGAAAAAGCAATAGTGTCCCAACCCTTTTTCGTTGGGGAGATTGATGCGAACCGTACTCTTACTCAACAAGAGTTGACTATAACCGTAATTTCCCCGAATGGTAAGATGTCTGAACATATTGTTGAGTAGAGCAGAGTGAGTTAAGGGTTTTACACAGTATAACAACTTTTATTTATTCACTAAATTCAAAAACTATGAAAAAGTTATTTGTTGTATTAATATTCGTATTATTAGCAGTATTAGCATATTCACAAAACCTTTTGGAAAAATATAAATCAGGAGAGGTTAAGCTTGTTCCTGATACTGAGTTTGCAAAGGGTGTTGATTGGGATAGAGCTTTTGAAAGCTGGACGGATATTAGTGTAGGTCGGTGGGTTGGCGACCGGAAGTCTCTTATTGTTGCCCCTGATGGTTCAGCTTTTGTAAGTCACCATTTTCGCGATTTTTATACAGTATTTTCTCCCAAGGGTGATTTTGAAGAGGAACTGCAGGTGAAAAATGATCAAGGTAAGACATATAGAAGCCTGCCTCATATGATGGGTGTTTTGGATGGCAATATTTATTATTCCGGACTGGATAATATGGGCATTATGCTTTGTTTTAATAAGGATGGAAATCTTAATAAAACCTTACAACTGGATTATGCTGCCAAGCAGATTATTCCTCTGCCCGGAAAAAAGCTTGCGCTAGTCGGTTGGGTGTTGTGGAGTAATAAAGTTAGGGAATTTGTTGCTATCGTTGATTATGAAACAAATGAGGAGATTATAATCTGGGATAACTTTAACCCAAGGAGTTTTGGTTCGGGTACTCCCCGAGACATGTTTCATTATCAATATTCCTTCAAGGAAGGAGGTATGATAGCTACCAACACTATGCCTTTTGCAAAACCCCTGGGAAGGCGAAATCCTCCAATGATTGCAAATGTTGGGGACGAGCTTATTGTCGCTATACCTGAAACAGGAGAGATCCGCATCTATAACCTAAATGGAAAACTTTTGTCCAAACAGACCATTGATTGGGCAAAAAATTTTGTATCAGTGGAGGAGCAAAAAGAAATTCAGCGAAAAGCTATTGAGCGCTACCGTAGTATTCAGGAGCCGCAGTTTATGTCATCAGCTTCTAGTGAAGAAAACCGTGCTGCACGTGACCACTTTGTTAGTGAGATGCAAAAAGATCTTGAAAAAATTGATAAGCCGATAATTATGCCTGTTTTTTCTACACTTATAAAAGATTCTGATGACAACCTGTTATTTTTTGAATTTCCCAAAGAAGAGGGTGCTAATAAGTTTAATGTGTGGGTGTACGGGAATGGCGGGCAATTTTTAGCACAAAGCAGCTTCAAAGTGGAAGGATATGACTTAGAAATAAAACCGTCAAAATTGGTGTTTCATGACGGATATATATATGCACTAATAGTTAAAAAGGAAGCTGAGGGTGTGCCTTTGAGGCTTGTAAGGTTTAAGCTTGTCTAGAAAAATAGAGAGGTTAAGCCAAATATTGAATCCAGGTAAAAACGAATGACGCTGAGCAGTCTGCAAGACTTGACAATTAGCCCAACTTAGATTGAGATTTTTGCATACTTGCAGAGTGCTAGCGCATTTGTATTACATGGGTTTTGTTTTAGTCTATGACAAAAAAAAAGGGAAAATATTTATTATATTAACAAGCATAATAAATATTTGTTGCTGATAGGCAAAAGGCTCAATATTCCTAAACCTGTAATTTTACTGAATATATTCACTGTAAGCTTTCCACATATTCCCCAAAAATCGGCTCTATTTGATAAATTTACTGAAAATTAAAGGAGGTTTTTCTGATAACATTAGCTTTGCTTATGTGGTGAACGGTTGTTATATGCAAAGAAAACTTGTGTAAAAAATCAACAAAAAAGACTGTTCATGAATAAACAGTCTTTTTTGTTGATAATGAGGATATTATAAGGTGCCGTAATCATAAGCATTTTCACCATGTAATGCTTGGTCAAGCCCTATTTCTTCATCGTCTTCGGAGACTTTAACTTTTGTTACAAAGTTAATCAATATCAGCATAATGTAAGTGAAGATAAATGCATATGCAGCAGCAATTGCAACTGCAATTAACTCTTTAAAGAAGAAAGATGCATCTCCTTCTATGAGGCCGGTTTGTCCACCCACTGATTCAACTGCAAAAACCCCAAGTAGTATAACCCCCAAGGTTCCTCCAACACCATGCACTCCCCAAACGTCAAGAGCATCATCCCATCCGAGTTTATTTTTCATATGAACAGCGAGATAGCAAACAGCACCTGCAGCTATACCTATAAGCATTGCTGCCCAAAGTGGCACAAAACCTGCAGCCGGAGTAATTGTTGCCAATCCTGCAACCGCACCGGTAAGCAAACCAACGAATTTTGGTTTTCCTGACCTTGTCCATTCAATAATTAGCCATGTAATTGCTGCAAATGAGGCTGCAACATCTGTGTTTAGAAATGCAATTACTGTTATTTCATCTACTGCCAATTCGCTGCCGGCATTGAAGCCGTACCATCCAAACCAAAGCAGAGCTGTGCCTATACCAACTAATGGAATACTGTTTGGCGGTGAATTTTGATCGCGACGTTTTCCTACATAAAATACTGAAGCTAGTGCCGCAAAACCGGCAGTCGCATGCACAACAATTCCACCTGCGAAATCTAATACACCCCATTCTGCCATTAGTCCGCCACCCCAAATCATGTGAACAAATGGATAGTAAACAAATAATTGCCAGAAGATTAGAAAAATTAAATAGGCTTTGAAGCTTACTCGATTTACAAATGCACCTGTAATCAGAGCAGGTGTGATAATAGCAAACATCATCTGATAGGCAATGAATAAATATGTCGGGTATTCCTGACCGGTTTCGGGGTTGAAGATTTCGTTAAAACTGATTCCGATTAAAAAAGCATGATCAAAATTCCCGATGATGCCTCCTTCTCCTCCCGAGAAACATAGCGAATAGCCCATGACTACCCACATGATTGTTGTAATTCCAAGGGAAACAAATGTTTGCATCATGATCCCAAGAATGTTTCGTTTTCCCGCCAATCCTCCGTAGAAGAATGCCAGTCCGGGTGTCATAAGCATAACAAGACTAGTGGCAAGAATCATAAAAGCGGTTGATCCGGTATTTAATTCCATAATATTTAGTATTTAAATGTTATTAAAAAGATATGATTGCTACGAGGAAAATTTTCTCACTTTGTGGGTTATTTATCAGAGATACAGAAAGTGGAACAGTGAAACTGTCTGAAATTTTTATGTCCTTGCTGACTGTGCATCCAATATTAACAAAACCTAAATCATCACCATAAAATCCTGCTTCACCTTTATCAGTATCAGCAGCTGTGAGATTTAATCCTGCAAATAAATTAATGTGTTTAAAGCTGTATGACAATTCTGCATAGCTTGAGAATTGATTCCCTGCAATACTGCCGTCGTCATTTAATCGCTTTGCATCTGCACCATAAACATTGCTGGCGAATAATACACCGAGCGGCAAATCTTCTGTGCCATTGAATGAAAGAGAAGCTTCAAAAATATGGTCTGTATAGTCTTCCCGATAATCGAAATAGTGATCGTTTGCGGCAGTTTCATCAGGGAAAAAGTAATCCGTTACCGTAAAAGAAATCATGTCGTTGAGGAAGGTATATCCGATATACAAGTCCAGTTCCTGGGCACCAGTAAGATTGGTTGTGAAAGCTCCCCATGCACCAATGGACAAGCCTTTATAGGTATATTCCAATCCTGGCTGCAAACTGGGTGAGGCGCCGAAATCGGTACCACGCCAAACATAGCGGCTGGCGAAATCAAGACTTACACTATAAGGATTTTCTTCTCGCTCAGTTTGAGCGAAACTGCTTATTGCAGTTAAATTTGAAATTGCCAAAAAAAGGATGGCAAGTGATTTTTGCTTCATGTCATTTTATGTTTAATTAAAATGACAAATGTGGTATTTTAATAAATACTTGTCAATTAGAAGATACCGTAAAAGGCACTACGTGATTCACGTATCGGGAAGAATCAACTTATGTTTTATGGCATATTTTACCAGATCCACAGTGCTTGTAAATCCCAGTTTTTTGGAAAGATTAGTTTTATGTGTTTCAACCGTACGAATGCTAATAAAGAGCTGATCTGCTATTTTTGCATTGCTGAGGCCTTCGGCAACCTTTGTGAGAATTTCTTTTTCGCGAGTTGTAATGATTGCATCTTCTGTTTCTGTTTGATTTAAGCCTAATTTCGTGCGTCGCATCATTTCATTAAACAGTTTTTCAGAAATAGTTTTGCTAAAATAATCTTTTCCATGGTAAACAGAGTTGATGGCTTCTCTGAGCTCCTGATGGTTGGTGTTTTTTGGCAAGTATCCGCTTGCACCGGCTTTTACAGAATTAATTACAAAATCTTCATTTGTGTGCATGGAAAGCATTAAGAATTTAATTTCAGGGAAATCTGGTTTTAACATTCTGACCGTTTCTATACCGGAAATATTCGGCAGGTTGATGTCCATCAAAATCACATCTACATTTTGTTTAGAAATAATGTTTTTTAATGTGTGAAAATTTTCGGCTTCACCAATAACTTCAATCTCAGGAGATTTTAATAGTAAGGATTTTATTCCGTCTCTGACCAATTCGTGGTCATCAACTATTATGATACGGATTTTATTCATTTGTTTTATGATATAGTGGTAAACGGATAATAAGTTGAGTTCCTGCCTGTTTTTGAGATTTTACATGAATCTCACCTCCCAGAATATTTGCTCTGTCTTCAATGTTTTTTAAGCCGTGCTGTTGATTGCAGCTAATCGGTTCATCAGATATGCCTTTGCCGTCATCTTTAATTAAAATGATAAGCTTATCATCTATTATTTGGAAGATAATCTCAGCATTTTTTGCTGCTGCATGTTTAATAATGTTGTGTATTCCTTCCTGGACAATTCTGTATATATAAGTTTGAAACTTTCTGCTCATCTGAGATGGAAGTGCCTTGGTATCTAAATGAATTATTAACTTACTAACGGATTCTGCTGTTTTGCAAAGCCTTTCTAGTGCAGTAATCAACCCAAACTCATCCAGTTCTGCAGGTTTTAAATCGTTTGATAATCTGCGTGTTTCTTCAATGGTTTTATCGATTAATTCAAGTAATATGTTACTGGCATTTTCATCAGTTTCTGACAGATATTTCAGTTTAAGAGCAATGAGCATTTGTCCCAGGCTGTCGTGGAGTTCTCGTGATAGTCTTTGTCGTTCTTTTTCTTGTCCGTCAATCATGGACCGAAGAGAACGCATTTTGGATAATCGGAGGTTTTGTGTTTGCTCATGTATTACTTTAGCCATTTCGTTAAATTGCTTGGCTAAATCGCTGATTTCATCATTACTTTTAACTTCAATAATTTTCGGCAAACCACCTTCACTAAGTATTTTAGATGCATTGCTAAGGGCAATAATTGGACGGCTGAGCCATCGTGATAAAAACCATGCAAATACAAATAATAGGCTGGCAACCATTACAGCAAGAAAAAGAAATTTATTTCTTAGGTCGTAAATTGGAATCATAGCTTCGCTGAAGTCAATCTCTGCCAAAATTGCCCAATTCAAATTTGCTGTTTTAAGAGGAGCATAGGAGCTGATAACATCAATGCCGCGATAATCCGGAAAAATTTTTGTTCCGGTTTGTCCAGAAAGACCTTTAGTTACACCGGCAGTCTTAACCGAAATTTTCATAATAGCTTCTTGTTGAAATCGTGATGTACTGCGCATTAAGCTGTCACATCCTACAAGATAGGCTTCCCCCGAATTTCCTAATCCATTGTGTGGATTGTTTTCATACATTATCTCATTAATAAAATCTTGAGGTATATCAATTGCAATGATACCGATAATAGAATCCTCTGAAATTACCGGACTAAGCATGTGGAATGAGTAAGTGTTGTCAGGATTTTTTGTGTAATCAATGAGTTGTATATTATGAAGTGTTTGTGAGTTTTTGGGTAGCCATTCGGGTATTTCTTCTGTATTTTGTATTGCCTTAAGACCCTGATGATTGATGTGAATACATTGCGCTGAGCTAACTGGAATTAAATATAGGCTGCTAATGTAATTGTTGTATAAAAAAACGGGGAGCAATTTTGCCAAATCGGATTGACGGCCTTTTTCAAAATATTTTCTGGTTTGAGGTAAGTCTGTTATGTGAGATATTTCTCGTTTGCGGTCTGAAAAAAAGCTTTCCAATCTGTTTTGTTTTTCGGTTCTTACCGATATAAGTTGATCATAAGTGCGTTCCAGCATAGCTTTTCTGGACGCGTGATAGGCGTATGTTCCAAGTATGATTGTAGCAAGACTGCCCGTCAAAATTAATTGCAGGGTAATTTTATGTGCGATGGAAAAAAAATTTTGCATTGTGCAAATTTACATAAAAATCAATATGCTCAGAACATATGATCCGGCAGAAGCAGACTGCCTTATAACTTAATATTGTTTTGATATGCTTGCTTTACATTTGAAATATTTCCTATTTTTGGTTGTGGTTTTGCTCTGTCGAAGCACTCAAATAGCATTAAAACTGTATTTTTAAAATGATAATAAAATTAAGTAAAAATTCATGCTCATTCTGCTCCTTCTCTTTAAAAACTAGCTAAAATGAACACAAAAGCATTATTGTACCTGGGATTATTTGTTCCAATAATATTTTGGTCCACAACTTTTATATGTGGATTAATGATAGAAGATTACAATCATTTTAGATGCTTGGTAAGTGAACTGGGAGCAATAGGCACAAAATCACAATATCTTTTTACTTTCGGATTAGTTTTAAGTGCCTTTCTGAATATCTTTTTTGTAATAGGCTTATGGAAGCATTGTAAAAAGCAAGGATTAAATATTATTCCAATATTATTTCTGTCATTATATGCTTTTATAGCTGGACCGGCAATTTTTCCAATGCCTTTAGAACTACATGGAATTACAGGAATCCCTTTTCCATTTTTAATCTTATCTCCAGTTTTAGCTCTTTTCTTTTGGAGAAAGAAAGAGCATTTGTTAAAAATTAGAACAGTAGCAATAATTAGTTTCTTAATTATGATGTTAGGCTTTCTAATCTTTATTCCAAATGTGTTAAATGAATATTTTGGATTGAAACAACGATTTTTGTATGCAGGCTGGACTGTATGGTCAGTATATGTGAGTTTTATATTTTTAGAATTGACAAATTTAGAGAAAGAATATTGAACAACAATTTCTAATAGAAAGGTCTCTGAGCGATTTGCAAGTCCTAGTAAGGAGTCACGACTAACTATATCTTTTTTACATTTATATGTTCTTGCTTGTACTTCAAGTACCAACCTAAATATAAAACCTGTAAGCAGTTTGATGTCCTATGTAGAAGTTTCATTTTCTTTAGGTCTTTGCAAGTCTTAAATGTTTTGTTTTTGCTCCGGGATAAATTGTAAATTCTAATATTTGATATTAGAGTTAATCTTAATCCCATAGCGCTAATCATAACAAAATGTTTTAATATCAAATGACAAAAAAACCTTATTGAAGAATTAATAAAAAGTGCGTAACTTTATATGTACTCAATTCAGAAATCCTTAGTCTTAAGTTATTTTCTAAAGTAGAACATGAAATCTGACGACATGAAAAAATCAAAAAAAATCGGGATTATCATTTGCAATCGATACAAGGATTGCACCGGAGGAAAATGTTTTCGTTCAATGAAAAACAGGGAAGGAGCTTTTAGCATCTATGATAAGGGCGAGAGTTTAGAGATTGTCGGTTATACAACTTGTGGCGGATGTCCGGGAGGAAATATTGAATATGCGCCGGAAGAAATGATTAAAAACGGAGCCGAAGCCATACATCTGGCAACCGGGCTGGTTGTGGGTTATCCTCCATGTACTTATACCTCTTATTTTAAAAAATTTATTGAAGAAAAATTTAAAATACCTGTTGTGGTGGGAACACACCCAATTCCCCAAAAATATTCGCTGGTACACGAAAGTTTAGGGACATGGGAAACCGACGAATGGAAAGATAATATTGCACCCACAATGGCAGATGAAAAAACTAGTCTGGCATACAATTAAAGATTTATAAACATCTTTTTGATCCCTTGCATTATTGCATTTTTGGGATGTAGCATAGACCAGATTTGATTCTCAAAAATTTGACCTCTGAATAGTGTGTTGTGAGCTTGGTAAAATATTAAATTTACTGGTCTTACAAAAGGATTTTGATATTAAGTTTCGTTATAAAAAAAGCACAAAAAGAATATGGAAGAAATATATAAAATATTTTTAAAATCCATAATGATATCCGGTTTTGTGTTTATTATGATGGTAGTGATTGAATATATTAACGTTCAGTCAAAAGGTTTATGGCAAAAGCATCTTAGCGGAAAGAAATGGAAACAGTATATCATTGCAGGCCTGTTGGGTGCATTGCCGGGTTGCTTGGGTGCTTTTACGATTGTTGCCTTGTTTTCGCACCAAATGGTTTCGTTTGGAGTTGTGGTTACCACCATGATTGCCACCAGTGGTGACGAAGCTTTTGTAATGTTTGCAATGTTTCCCAAACAGGCAATAATTCTTACTGTTATCCTTTTCGTTGTTGGAATTCTGGCAGGATATATTACCGACAAATTGTATCATGCTAAGGGCATTCTTAAGGAAATTTCCGGACAGAAGCTGGTTCTGCATGAAGAACAGGAATGCAAATGCTTTCAGAAAGATAAATTTTGGTCTCAGGTGTTTCATCCTTCCTTATATCGATTATCGTTAGCTATAGGTATAATTTCGTTGATTGTTGGATTGGCAACAGGACTATTATCCGGAAAAGCGGATTTGTGGATTAAAATTACACTGATGCTTTCCTTTGTTTTTGCTTTTTTTATAGTTATTAGTGTACCTGATCATTTTATAAAAAAACACATCTGGGATCATATTGTTAAGGTTCATTTGCCACGAATTTTTTTATGGGTATTTGTTGTTTTATTGATAATGCACTTTTTAACTTTACACCTAAATGTTGAAGACTGGATTTCTAATAATATGTTTATTGTACTGATAATTGCTGTTTTATTGGGTATTATTCCCGAATCGGGTCCTCATTTGGTTTTTGTAACTCTTTTTGCAGCCGGTAGTATTCCCTTCAGTATTCTTATAGCTAGTTCTATTTCACAGGATGGACATGGAATGTTGCCCATGCTCGCAGAATCAAAGAAAAGTTTCATAGCTGTTAAAATTATCAATATGATTTACGCTTTTATAGTTGGAGGAATCGGTTTGTTTTTTGGATTATAAAAAATTAAAAACAATCTTTCTCCCTTTATAAAAAGCATAATTTTTTACACATATCGGGTTCGCCCTATAATTTGGGAATCTCTTTTATAAGTAACTTTAAAGAAAGAACTTTATTTATTTCCACAAGAATAATCCCACCTGATTAAAATTTGCTCATAGGCAATTTTACCGGAAATAGCGATACAAAGCTCGAAGATTCGTAAAAGTATCTATCCTTTTGCATAAATTAATGAGTTTATGAAAAATATTTCGACTTTTTGTTTTAGAAATAAAATTTAAGATTTAAACAAATATGTTTATTATTTTTGATTGTATTTTCTTATAGATTTATTCCAACTTTTTTAATGTGTTTGATGTAAGTTTTTTTGAGCCTCAGATGTCGATTAGCTGGCTGATAAGTCAGTACGAAACCATTAAGAGTAATGGGCGAATGGAACTGTCAGATAAATTTATCCCCAGACCTGACTCTTCTGTTGTATTCAATTTTGAATGTTTGCCCGAAATAATTTTGCCGGAGAAACATTCTCTTCCAAAAGTTTTTCTTACTCCTGTTTCATCAAATGCTAATACTCTTAAAATTGAAGGAGAACTTGACACGTTTGTTGTTAATTGCCATACATCTGTGTTTTCTCGCGCTTTTAATATAGGATTTAAACCGGAAGAGAAGTTTGTAATTGATTTACCCATGGAAATATTTGAACCTCTCTGGAATAAACTTAAAATCATTAATTCTACTGCTGAAAGGATAAGTTGCTTTTCTGATTTCATTATTAAAAGATTCCCTAATGGATATGCCCGGGATGTGATAGATAGAGTTTATTTTGATATAATAAAGAATTGCAAAATAAAAGTTATGGCTGAAATAGCAAAGAATTTGGATTATAGCCTGAGTCGCCTTGAAAGAAATTTTAAAAGGCGAGTAGGAGTAAGTTTAAAAACTTTGATTATGATTTCCAGAGTCAGTTTTATCTTTGATTTAATGCTTAAAGAAGATAATTTCAATTATCATGATTTTATTTTCAAAGCAAATTACTATGATCAGTCTCACTTTATCAAAGACTTTAAAAAGCTCACAGGAGAAACACCAAGGCAGTTTTTCTACAATAATTCGGAATTGTGTAAGATTCTTTCAGGAAAATGCCTGGCAAGAAAGGATAAGACCGCAAATAATATATTGTTATAACTGCCGATTTTTTACAATTTTATTTTTATTTACAATTCTATTTTTACTGCTTTGAAATATATTCAGTATTAATTTAAATTTAACATAATGAAAAGACTTTTATTCTCTATGGTATTGTGTGTTTTTACACTTTTTGCTTGTAATAATGAAGAACAAGAATCCGGGCAAAATAATGAAAATTCCGGCGAGCAGGTTTCTGCTGATAATAAATCAGTTAATGATCCGGTTTCTACAGGAGACAAATATTTTGGTGTTGAAAGTGGATACCTTAAGTATAAGAATGATGCTGCCGGACAGGAAATGATTCGTGAATGGTGGTTTGACCAATTCGGCAAGCTGCAATATGAAGAGAATTATTTTTTCATTGGCGACACAAAATATGGAAGTAAAACTTTAATTCGCGACGGATACTCATATTCATGGGATTATGACAAGAGCGAAGGTCGCAAATTCAAACATTATATGGCTGTTACAAACTATGATGAAGTCTCGGACAAGGATATTGAAAGGTACGGTATAAAAAAACTGGGATATGAAACCGTTTTGGGAAAAAATTGCTTAAAAGTTAGTACCGAAAAACCCGTAAAATCTACTACTTGGGTTTGGAATAATATCCCTATCAAAACAGCTGCTATTTTTTCTGGCAAGGAAGTTATCATGGAAGCTTTAAAAATAGATATAGGTAATGTTGATAAAAAGATTTTTGATTTACCAAAGGAGATAGTTTTTACTGAGCAAAACTAAGATTGGAAATAATTTGCATTTTATTTCCTTTGACTTTTGCTGATGTTTTTCGAAAGCTTGATTATTTTTTCTATTAATCAAAAGAATTGTTACATTATAGAAATATTGTTATAAGTTCCATCACAAGCAATTGATTTGTTGATTGGAGTCCTTAGTTTTATCTATTTACTTAGAAAAGAGAAGTTATTGCCAAGTGAATTATGATTCACTTGGCAATATAAGGTTTTAGCTTTTTTTACTATTATGTTGCCATTTTAAACGGACAATATTAATCTTTAAATGGTTCATTGTACATTTATTCTTTCATAATAAAAACCATATTCTTTCAGGATTTAATGCTTTGCCAATATGAGTAGGCGTGGTTTTCGGACTTCGTCCGTATCCACCATGGAAAACGCTGAAACGAAGACGGGATGCTGAATGCAACCACCTCCACCACGCTCACCTATATTGGCTGTTAGCAACTAGTGGTTATCAAAAAGCAAATTCAACGTTGTCATCTGTCTCAATCCGTAGCTTAACTTTA
>CAZTPA010000008.1:0-53880 GCA_964614525.1 uncultured Bacteroidales bacterium
GTTTGCTGACTAAGTTTTATCTTAGTAAAGTTGTTCAACGGGGGACAATGAAACAAGGCGGAAACCCGCGCTAAACTTAACACGGGACCGATAAATAAAGCTTATATGAATAAAATAATAGCAAAATATTATTATTTTTGTTGCTCAAAAAAATAACAAATCATTATATTTTATGACACAAAGTGACTTCCCGGTTCAAAATATAAAAAACAGAATTTACGAAATTAGAGAATCTCAAGTGATGCTAGATAACGATCTTGCACTTTTATATGAAGTGGAAGTAAAAGTTTTAAATCAAGCTGTAAAGAGAAATATTGAGCGCTTTCCAAAAGAATTTATGTTTCAATTATCAGAAGAAGAGTATAATTTTTTGCGGTCACAATTTGTGACCGCAAAATCTAATTGGAGTAAAAAAAGATACTTGCCATACGCTTTCACAGAACAAGGCGTAGCAATGCTTTCAGCGGTTTTGAAAAGCCCAAAAGCAATTCAAGTAAGCATTAAAATTATGTCAGCTTTTGTTGAAATGAGACACTATTTGACTAAAAACGCTGATATCTTTGAGAATTTTCATAGGATAGACCGGAAACTTCTGATACATGATGAAAATTTCAATAAGTTGTTTAAAGCATTAGAGCAAAATCAACTCACACCAAAACAAGGCATCTTTTTTAACGGGCAGGTTTTTGATGCGCATGTTTTTGTTTCAGACCTGATTAAATCCGCAGAAAAATCTATAGTTCTTATTGATAATTATGTGGATGAAAAAGTTCTAACTCTTTTAAGCAAAAAGAAATCAGAGGTCGAGATTTGTATTTATTCTAAAAACATCAACAGTAAACTCCTGCAGGATGTTGAAAAGTTTAATGTTCAATACGAAAATCTTACAATAAAGAAATTTGATGAATGTCACGACCGATTTTTAATAATAGATAACAAAATCTACCATATTGGCGCTTCTTTAAAAGACCTTGGCAAAAAATGGTTTGCATTTTCTAAATTGGAAATTGATGCAAGTTTGATTTTGGGTAAGCTAGCTTTAATCAAAACGTAAATACAGGGATGTTAAACTCAGAATATTTCTATACATACCCGCTGAATTAACATATCCTCGGCAATTGTTCTCCGGCAAGCATATCAATAATCCGTTTGCCGCCAATTGATGTTTCTAAAACAGCTTTGCCTTTATGCTCATTAACAAGCTCACCAATAACTGCTGCCTCTTTACCAAAAGGATTATTGTTCATTATTTGCATTACCTTATCTACATCTTCAGGATGAACAACCATTACAAGTTTACCTTCATTAGCTACATAAAAAGGATCAAACCCAAGAAGTTCACACATTCCTCGCACATTCTCATCAACAGGGACTTTTTCTTCATTTATCTCCACTCCGAGATTTTTATTGCGGGCAATTTCACAAAGAACAGTTGCCAGTCCTCCGCGTGTTGCATCACGCATAAATTTTATTCTTGCACCGGAATCCAAAATTTCATGTATCAAATGATTTAAGCATGCACAATCTGTTTGAATCTCAGTTTTGAAATTGCCAAAATTTCTAACAGCCATTACAGCCATACCATGCTGAGCAATTGAGCCATTAATAATTATCTTATCGCCGGTTTCAATTTTTTCTCCTGAACTGATGTGTTCATGATTTTTTTCAAAAACACCGATTCCCGCCGTATTAATAAATACTTTGTCGCATTGACCTTTATTTACAACTTTAGTATCACCTGTAACTATTAATACATTAGCTTTTTTTGCTTCCTCTGCCATATCAGCAACTATTTTCTCGAGGTCTTTCATTGGCAGTCCTTCTTCGAGGATAAAAGCAGCACTAATATATTTTGGTGTAGCTCCTGATACAGCTAGGTCATTAACTGTACCGCAAACTGCAATTTTTCCGATATTGCCACCCGGAAAGAAAATTGGATCAACAACATAAGAGTCTGTTGTAAAAGCAATTTTGTCGGGCTCAATATTGAGAATTGCAGAATCTCCCTGTTGTTCCAAAAGCGGATTTTTAAAATATTTTAAAAACAGGTCATTTATAAGGGAGTGCATTAGTTTTCCGCCACTTCCGTGTCCCAGTAATATGTTTTTTTCCATCATGAACTAAATCTATAATAAGCATTACAGGCACCTTCATGAGAAACCATGCAAGCACCTACCGGATTTGTTGTTGTGCAAACTTTTCCAAATAATTTACAATCTTTTGGTTTTTTCAAACCCTTAAGAATTTCGCCACAAATACAACCTTTTTCTTCAATAGTTTTCTCAACAACGACAGGAATCATTTTCTCTGCATCAAATTTTGAATATTTCTCATCAATTCCAAGTCCACTGTCAGGTATTATTCCAAATCCACGCCACCAATCGTCACAGAGGGTAAAAACCTCATCCATTATTTTTAGCGCAATCACGTTACCTTCTGGTTTCACTACTCTGCTGTATTGTATTTCTACGCTGAAATTTTTTTCATTAATTTGTTTTAGAAGCATATAAATTGATTGTAGAATGTCAACAGGTTCAAAACCTGCAATGACGCAACCTACTCCATATTTTTCAGGAATAGACTGGTAAATACCGGAACCTGTAATAGTACTTACATGTCCGGGAGCAATATATCCGTCTATTTTAACACCTTCATCAATAAGAGCAGCCATCGCTGGTGGCATAATTTTATGTGAGCTTAAGACAAAGAAGTTTGTAATATTTTTTTCTGCAGCATTTTTAATACCTGCAGCAGTACCGGGAGCTGTTGTCTCGAAACCTATACCCAAAAATATTACTTTCTTGTCAGGATTATTTTGAGCAATCTCAAGAGCATCTAAAACCGAATATACTATGCGAACATCTGCTCCCATGCTTTTCTCTTTGTCAAGTGAAGAGGTGGAACCAGGAACTCTTATCAAATCTCCAAAAGTTGTGATTATCACTTCGCTTAAGCGGCTATAAGCCACTGCTTTGTCAATAAAGCTTTTGCTGGTTACACAAACCGGACAGCCGGGGCCGGACATTAAATGAACATTTTCAGGGAGCAATGAAGGAATGCCAAATTTTTGAATTGCCCAGGTATGGCCACCGCATACTTCCATTAGTGCAACTTCATGATGAGCAATGTTCTCAATTTTTTTGACAAGATTCTTTACAAGATCCTTGTTTCGAAATTCATCTATATATTTCATTAAAAAAAGATTATGTGAATTTACAGAAGAGTTTATTTCTCATCTTCAAGCCTGTTCATTTCATCAAGCTCATTAAATAAACGTAAGGTTTCTATGGCCTCTTCTTCGCTGATTTTTTGTATTGCGAATCCTGTATGTATTAGCACATAATCATCAACTTTAACATCTTCCAGAAGCTGCAAGGATGTTTCATATTCTGTACCGCCTACAGAGACTATAGCTTTATCTGCTTCTACAGACATCACTTTTCCGGGAATACTTAAACACATATTGTGAAATTTATAATTTTTAATCTGTTTTCTTATTATATACAGCAAATTTTTTGTTGTTTGTTTTCATATTATGATTTTACAAAAAATACTGCTTGTGATTTTTCAAAATCCTTGCAAAATTACAAAAATTAAGCTGTTTTATTGATTTTCTTTTTAGCTCCAATCACTAATTGTCCCAAAGCAATTCCTGCATCATTCATTGGAGTTTTTGAATGTGAAAATACTTCAAATCCATCTTTAGATAAAACTTTTTCAGTATTTTCCGTAATATATTTATTTTGAAATGTGCCGCCAGATAGAACTACTTTCTTAATCCCATTTTCAGAGCTGATTTTTTTTACATTTTCCAAAATAACTTCAACAATTGTATTATGAAAACGAGATGAAATCATTGAAAGAGGCTGATTATTCTGTAAATCTTTTACTATTGCTTTGATTAGAGGTTTAAAGGAAATTGTATCTGAGTTATTAAAAGGGTATGCACTTGTAACGTTTTTATCAATAATAGATTCAAGTCGCATTGGCGCTTCAGCATGAAACCTGCTTTGAGGACAAAGATTAATTAGTGCACTTACAGCATCAAACAAACGACCTGCGCTTGATGATAGTGGTGTGTTTATCTTTTCATCAATAGCTTTGCAAAGCATTCTGATTTTATCTTTATTGATATTTTTCAAAAAATCAAATTCCATATTTAAAAACTCATCACCATAAATATCATACAAATACGACACAGCCATTCGCCAGGGTTCATGTGTAACTTTGTCTCCACCCGGTAAAGGCAAATAATCAAAATGTGTTACTCTGTGGTAATTTTCAAAATCACATACAAAGAATTCGCCGCCCCAAATGTTTCCGTCATCACCATAGCCTGTTCCATCCAATGCAACACCAATTACAGTTTCGTCCAGATTATGCTCAGCCATACAGGAAGCAATATGAGCATGATGATGCTGAACTCGCATTACAGGTAAATCATAATTGTCTGAATATCTCGAAGATAAATAATCAGGGTGCATATCTGTAACGATGAGTTTGGGATCAAAGCGAAATAATTTCTTGTAATTTTCAATTGATTCAGAATAAAATTCATAGGTTTCCATATTTTGCAAATCACCAATATGCTGACTCAGAATAGCATGTTTGTCTTTACCAATGCAAAAGCAGTTAACGAGTTCAGCCCCGGTAGCTAAAATACTATCGACGTTTATAGTCGTTTTAACCGGAACTGGAGCATAGCCGCGCGAACGCCTGAAAACCCTTTCTTTGTTATTCATAATGCTAACAACAGAATCGTCTGATCTATTGTGAATATCTCTGTTATAAGTTAGAACGGCATCACATATATTGCTTAAAACATCAATTGCTTTTTGATTATCAGTGATGATAGGCTCATCTGAAATATTGCCACTTGTTAAAACAATAGCTTTTAGATTTGATTTTTCAAATAAAAGATAATGCAAAGGCATATATGGCAACATTGCACCAATTGTATTAAATCCGATATTTACGGAAGGTGCAAGCTTTTCCTTCTCTTTTAATAGGACAATGGGTCTTTTAAGAGAAAGCAGGGATTCTTTTTCATGTTTGTTGATATCTGCGTATTTGCTTAGTGTTTCAATGTTGGAAAACATTACAGCAAAAGGTTTGCCTTCGCGATTTTTTAATTTTCTAAGTTTTGACACTGTCTCTTCGCAAAAAGCATCACATGCTATAAAAAATCCACCAAGGCCTTTTATTGCAATGATTTTTTTATTCTCCAGAAGTTCAACAGTTTTAGAAAGAATTAGTTTTTGATCTTTAATTTCTTCATTTTTTACAAAAAGCCGATACTCAGGGCCACACACTGCACAAGCTACAGGTTGTGCATGAAACCTCCGATCAAGGATGTTTGTATATTCTCTGTGGCAGTCCGGGCACATTGCAAAATCTTTCATTGTGGTCTTTTCCCTGTCGTATGGTAAATCCTGAATAATTGTAAATCGCGGGCCACAGTTTGTGCAATTAATAAATGGATAGTCAAGCCGGTTTTTCTGGATCTTCATGTCATTGAGACAATCCAGGCAAACAGCAATATCAGGACTTACATCAGTTATTGTGTTAGATACTGATTTGCTTTTTATTATATCAAAACCCTGAAAAGCAGTGTGTTCTATTTCTTCATAACTAATATTCTCTATCTGTGAAGCAGGTGGTGCTGTAGCTTTTATTAGCTTGATAAAATTTAAAAGCTCTTTTTCATTGCAATTAAGAATAATATAAACACCGTCATTACGGTTGTCTACACTTCCCCTTAGGTTATTTTCAACGGCAAGTTTGTAAATAAATGGTCTGAATCCAACTCCTTGAACTAACCCCCGTACCTTAATCCTATATGTTGTTTTTGCTTTTTTTACAGTCTCTGACATGATAATACAACAATATATGTGTCATTTTGTTAATTTTGTTGCAACCGCAAAGATACGGAAAAGACAGGAAATAAGATAAATGATAATCAAGATAATAATACATATATCTATAAGATTGTATATGTTGTGTTTTGTCTTTTAATCAGTTTTTATTCTCGTTGAATGTTATTTATCTTCTGTAATAAAATAAATAGTATTATTTTTATAGTTTACGTTATTCACTTAAAAATAAGTCAGCAGAAATGTTAATTTTGTACCCATACTTGTAGTTTTCATCTAAATTGTAAAAAATGATTAAAAAATCCGAACGAGTTCTTACAGACAGGGATATTTGGTTGATGATTGCTCAGAGCTCTGTAGGAGATGCATACAGGCCTCTTAACTTACGTGGTGCTAATTTAACGGGTGCTGATTTATCCGGTGCCGATTTATCAGGAGCAAATTTTGCCGGAGCAAATCTCACTAGTGTAAACCTTGCCGGAGCAAATCTTTCTTCAGCATTTTTTGCAAATGCTACTTTGCTTGCTGCTGACCTTACTAATGCTAATCTTACCGGTGCTATGATGCAACATGCACAATTGCAAAACTCCATTTTAAATATGGCTGATTTTACTGAAGCAAACCTCTCTGAAGCAAATCTCTCAGGAGCTTCTCTTATTGATGCGGATTTTACAAGGACAGATTTGTCTTTAAGCATAATTATTTCGGCAAACCTGAAACGTGCTAATTTTTTCAAAGCAAATTTTTCTGGTGCTGATCTTAGCGGTTCCGATTTTAATGATACAAATCTGGGACGTGCATTTATGAATGATGTCAATCTTAAAAATGTTATTAATCTTGAACGAGCCATTGGTTATAAGGGCTAAATATATTTCGAATTTATGAAGTTATCGGTTTTTTCTATTGCCCTTATTGTCATTGTTATAAATGCTTTTGGTCAGGGTACTAATTATTCTTCTAATGCACCGGAAACTGATTTTATTAATCGGCTGGAAATAAAATCAGGAGAATCATTTTCTAAAATGCATTCCGTCTTTAAGCCTTTTAATAGAAAGTATATTGTCGATTTTATTGATAAAAATGACTCAAGTTTGAATAATATTTCAAATGTTGATAAACATCTGATGAAAGCAGTTCTGCTTGAGAATATTGAGTTTTCTGAAATAAAAGCTGACTCAACTAAACCACTGTTGAAGTATTTTTACAAGTATCCTCAGGACTTTTACAGAAGTCATGCAGATGATTATTTTATTTCTGTGAATCCTGTAATTCATCTGGGCGTCGGGTATGAACAAAATGCAGACAATTATTTGTATGTTAATACCAGAGGGATAGAGGCCAGGGGATTAATTAATGATAAAATAGGTTTTTATACTTATATGGCCGATAATCAGGCTCGCTTTCCTGCTTATGTTAATGAAAAAATAGATGCCCAGGAAAGATCTGTCCCCGGAGAAGGCTGGAATCAGGAATTTGGAGAGGGAGGTTATGACTTTTTTAAGGCTCGTGGATATATTTCTTTGAAGGCTACTAAGAATATTGATATGCAGTTTGGTCAAGATAAACATTTCATTGGCCATGGTATAAGATCTTTGCTTTTGTCAGATTATTCTAACGACTATCTGTTTTTAAAAATTAATACTCAGGTTGGCATATTTAATTATCAAAATATTTTTGCCGAACTTGTTGATTATCCTATGAGGTCTTTTGGAGGTAGGTTGTTTGACAAGAAATATTCAACTACTCATGTTTTATCAACAAATATATCTCCCAAATTTCAACTTGCTTTATTTGAAAACGTTATTTACGGTCGTGCCGATGAAACCGGAAACAGAGGACTGGAAATGCATTATCTTAATCCAATAATTTTTTATCGGGCTATCGAACATCATATGGGAGATGCTGATAAAGTTGCTATAGGTTTAAATTGGAGATGGCTTATCAGAAATAAAGCATCTTTTTACGGACAAATTTATATTGATGATTTTCATTTGGGTGATATTAATAAGGATCTTGACTCTTTAATGGTTAGATATGGTTTAAGAGGAGAAAGAAAATATGAAGAGTATGGCTCTTTTAGAAATAAGTTTGCTTTTCAAACAGGTTTAAAAATTGTTGATTTGTTTGGGCTTAATAATTTTGATGTTCAGGCAGAAGTAAATTTGGTAAGGCCTTATGTTTATTCTCATTATGATACTTATAATAGCGGGTTGAGGCCTTCTGCCAGCTATACTCACTATAGCCAGGCTTTGGCACATCCTCTCGGTGCCAATTTTAGGGAATATATTGGTATAATAAGGTATCAACCTCATCGGAAATTGTCATTTAGCGCAACCATTATGTATGCTGAACAAGGAATTGATACTGCCGGTGTTAATTTGGGATATGATATACTTAATGATTATTCAGATAGGCCGGGTGATTATGATATAGTTTTTTTGCAGGGAAATCGTGTTAATACTTTTTTAACTGACTTGCTAATTAGCTGGGAATTTAGACCTAACTTCTGGCTCGACGCCAATTTCACTATAAGACAAGAAACACATCCACAAAGCAATATTGATAATAATACATACAATGGTGGAATGGCACTTCGAATGAATATAAACCCGCGTCGGCATATATTCTAATATTCGCAGATTCTTATTAAATCGAATTCATTTTATTCAAAAAAGTCCTGAAAAAAAGTATTAATTTTGTTTTCCAATTTTATTGAAACGCTTTAATACAATATAATATCATGACTTTATCTGATTTTCACAACTCTGTAATTCAGGGGATTCCGGATGAGCTGCCCGCTCCAAAACCGTTTGACACAGAAATTAATCATGCCCCGAAAAGAAAAGATATTCTCAGTAAAGAGGAGAAGAAATTAGCAATTAAAAATGCTTTGCGATATTTTCCTGAAAAGCATCATGCTGTGCTTGCCCCTGAGTTTGCAGTAGAACTTGAGAAATATGGCCGCATATACATGTATCGTTTTCGTCCTGATTATGAAATACATGCGCGCAGTATTGAGGATTTTCCGCACAAATGCAAACAGGCTGCAGCAATTATGCTTATGCTTTCAAATAATCTTGATTATGCTGTTGCTCAACATCCTCATGAATTAATTACATACGGTGGAAATGGCGCTGTTTTTCAAAATTGGGCTCAATATCTTATTTGCATGAAATATCTTGCAGAGATGACTGATGATCAAACCCTTGTATTATATAGTGGCCATCCTATGGGATTATTCCCTTCTCATAAAGATGCTCCCAGGGTTGTAGTTACCAATGGTATGATGATACCTAATTATTCTAAGCCTGACGATTGGGAGAAGTTTAATGCTTTAGGAGTAACACAATACGGCCAAATGACTGCCGGTAGCTTTATGTATATCGGTCCTCAGGGAATTGTACATGGAACTACTATTACAGTTTTAAATGCTGCCCGAAGAATTGACAGCAATGCAAATGATCTTTCAGGTAAAGTTTTTGTTTCAAGCGGATTGGGAGGAATGTCAGGGGCCCAACCCAAAGCTGCTGTTATTGCCGGAGGTGTAGCTGTTGTTGCTGAAGTTAACCCCAAAGCCACCGAAATAAGACATTCTCAAGACTGGGTTGATGAAGTTTTTGAAGATATTGACAAATTAATTGACAGAGTTGAGCAAGCCAGATTAAACAAAGAGGCCGTATCTATTGCTTATCAGGGCAATATTGTTGATTTATGGGAAAGATTTGTTGAAAGGGATGTGAAGATTGAACTTGGCTCAGATCAAACAAGTTTGCATAACCCATATTCAGGTGGATATTATCCCGTCGGAATGAGCTTTGAAGATGCAAATGAACTTATGTCTTCAGATCCCGAAGCATTTAAACTCATGGTTCACGAATCTTTAAAACGCCATGTTAAAGCAATAAATGCTATGACTGCAAATGGTATGTATTTTTGGGATTATGGTAATGCATTTCTTCTTGAAGCAGGCAGGGCAGGAGCCGATGTTTTTCAAGATGACGGAACTTATAAATATCCGTCTTATGTTCAGGATATTATGGGTCCAATGTGTTTTGATTATGGCTTTGGCCCTTTCAGATGGGTTTGCACTTCGTCTGATCCTGATGATCTTAGAAAAACAGATCAAATTGCAGCACAAATTCTCAGAGAAATGCATGAAACTGCACCCAAAGAAATAAAACTGCAACTGGCTGATAATCTGAGATGGATCGAACAAGCTGAAGATAATAAAATGGTTGTGGGTTCTCAGGCTCGCATTTTATATGCAGATGCCGAAGGTAGAACAAAAATTGCAGATGCTTTTAATAAAGCTGTTGCAATGAAAGAAATCTCTGCACCTATTGTTATTGGTCGCGATCACCATGATGTTTCAGGTACAGATTCACCTTATCGTGAAACTTCAAACATTTATGATGGTTCACAATATACTGCGGATATGGCTATCCAGAATGTTATCGGCGATAGTTTCAGAGGTGCTACCTGGGTGTCAATTCACAATGGCGGTGGTGTTGGTTGGGGAGAATCTATCAACGGTGGATTTGGCATGGTACTTGACGGAACCTATGAAGCCGACCGCAGATTGAAATCAATGTTGTTTTGGGACGTTAATAACGGTATAGCCAGAAGAAGTTGGGCGAGAAATAATGAAGCAATTTTCGCTATTGAAAGAGCAATGAAGGCAGAACCTAAACTGAAAGTAACAATTCCAAATTTGGTTAATGATAGCTTGCTTGAAAATTTGTAAAATAAATCTATTACTATTTTTAATATTGAATTATGAAAAAGAATTTTGAAATGATACAAAGTGTATTTTCTTTGAATAGATTGAAGTTGTTTGCACGTCCCGTTTTATTAATAAGTATCGCCTTTGTTTTTGGACTCTCTTCTTGCGAACCTGATGATATAAATTATCGTGATAAATATTTAGGTGTTTGGTCAGTAAGTGAATATAGCGAACTATATGATTCTACTTTGCTTTTTGATGTTACCATATCTGCATCTCAGGAAGATCCCGATGAGATCTTTATCTATAATTTTTATATGATGGGAGCTTCAGAGTTTATCTATGCATTTGTAGATGGTAATTTTATTACTATTCCTCCGCAGGAATATTGTGATTTTACTATCGAGGGCGATGGTACATATCAAAGCGATGGCGAGATACATATGAGTTATACTTCTAACGACGGTGCTGATGAAGATAATTTGACAGCCGTTATGGTGAAAAATTAGTTGTAATATTGAGTCTTTGTATGAGATTGTTTTTTGGAATAGAAATTCCGCCTTATATCAAGCAAAATATTCTGGAGTTTCAATCATTGCTTATGAAAGCAGGAGTGAAAGCTAATTGGAAAAGAGTTGAGAATTTACATCTTACATTGGAATTTCTTGGTGATTATAATGAAGACAAAGTACCTGTCTTATGCGATGTTTTATCAGAAGTGGCCAAAAATCATAAATCATTTAAACTAAAGATTAAAGACCTTGGTGCTTTTCCATCGTTTAAACGTCCGCATACACTTTGGTCAGGATTTTCAGGTGATACAGAAAACTTAATGTTACTTCAAAATGAATTGCATCAGAAATTATTGAATAATAATTTTAAACTTGAGAACAGAGTTTATAAACCACACCTAACCTTGGCGTCCCGTCCCGATGTTCGTTCGGTTGGTTTAACTGATTTTAAAAATATATTGCTCGGAGAATTTCTTGTCGACAAGCTAATCTTATTTGAAAGTAAAGCAGAAAACGGAAAAAGAATTTATACTAATGTATGCAATGCCGGACTGAAGTAAATATTATTATAAATAAGCACTACTAATCTTCTTCTTTAATGCCCGCTTCTTTACTCTCAAGGATGCTGATGGAATTTATAACCTCATCATGAACTTCATTTATGAGTTCTTCTTCCATCACATAACAGTTAAGTATTTCAGTAAGTTCTTCCTTACTTATATTATGCCTGTAAAATAAAGAATTATAATATAATGATACAGAATCAAGTTTAGCCTCTTCATCTCTTAAATTAAGAGTCTCAAGATATGTTTCGATAATATATAATTCAGTTAAAACATCAACTAGTGAATCTTTTTCCATTAAATGATCACAAGGATTTTGCTCATTTTTAAAAAATGAACAAGAACTAAAAAGGATAACAAAAACAGATATATATATTGCTAATTTCATTCGCAGATAATTTATTCTTACAAAAATCAATGATCAAATTCTAACGCCATTCCTGATTGCCCCTCAATAATACTTCCATTATTATAAGCAATATTTCCGTTTACAAAAGTATAAATAACACTTGATTTTAATGTCATTCCTTCTAAAGGTGACCATCCGCATTTATAAAAAATATTGGATTTACTAACTTCAAAGTTCTTTTCTATGTCAACAACAGCAAAATCAGCAAAGTAATTTTCTCTGATAAAACCTCTTTTTTTAATTTTAAAGCAAATTGCAGGATTATGACACATTTTTTCTGCAATCTTTTCAAGTGAAATCCTTCCATGATGATAATTTTCTAACATCAGTGCTAATGAATGTTGCACCATTGGTGCACCTGAAGGACATTTGGTGTAAATATTTTGTTTTTCATCATAAGTATGAGGAGCATGATCCGTCGCAATAATATCAAGTTTATCATTCAGGAGTGCTTCCCAAAGTGCATTTCTGTCTTCCTTATTTTTGATTGCAGGATTCCATTTTATCAGACTACCCTTGGTTTTATAATCTTCTTTTGTAAACCACAAATGATGAACACAAACTTCGGCAGTTATTCTTTTGTTTGCTAGTTTGATGGAATTGTCAAAAAGATCTGTCTCGATAGCAGTGCTTAAGTGTAATATATGTAAACGGGTATTGTGTTTTTTTGCAAGTTTGACAGCTTTTTGGCTTGAAGAGAAGCAAGCTTCATGGTTTCTTATAATAGGATGTAAATTTATTGGTATATTTTCGCCATACTGCTTGATTGCATTTTCTGTATTCTGCCTGATTATATTTTCATCTTCGCAGTGTAAAGCCACAACTAAATTATTGTCGAGCGAGAAAATACGTTCAAGGCTCTCAGGATTGTCAACCAGCATATTCCCTGTGCTTGATCCCATAAAAACTTTGATCCCACAAACATTATTAATATCCGTTGCCCTGAGTTCGTCAATATTATCATTAGTTGCACCTATATAAAAGGAATAATTTGCAGGAGAATTTTCAGAAGCTATTTTAAACTTTTCCTCAAGATTTCTTTGTGTAGTTGTTTGTGGATTAGTATTTGGCATTTCCATAAAAGCGGTGATACCACCGGCAACAGCTGCTCTTGACTCGGAATAAATATTCCCTTTATGTGTATTACCCGGCTCTCTGAAATGAACCTGGTCGTCAATTATTCCGGGAAAGATTATTTTTCCGCTTAAATCTATGGATTCTATATTTAGAAGTATGCTTTCAGGAATCCCTTCATCCAGAGAGAAGATTTTTTCTATGTATGGTTTGTTTATAAGGATATGGCCAATGAAATCCTTTCCTTCATTGATAATACGTGCGTTTTTTAGCAATAAGCTTTTTGACATGTTTTATATAAGATAGGATTGTTATGCTTTTTGGCTCTTTTTGGCTCTTGCTTTTTTATAATGGCCAAATAAGCTTTTAATTCTTAGTCTAACCACTCCAAATATTGCCTCTTTGAAAATCCCTTTACTCATTTTTGATTCACCCTCAGAGCGATCTGTAAAAATTATGGAAATTTCTTTTATTTTAAAACCCAGTTTCCATGCGATATATTTCATCTCTATTTGAAATGCATAACCGATAAACCTAATGTTATCAAGATCAATGGTTTCCAGCACTTTTCTGTGATAACAAATAAAACCGGCTGTAGTATCTCTAACCTTCATGCGGGTAATAAATCTGACATATGCTGAAGCATAATATGACATTAGCACTCTACCCATTGGCCAGTTTACTACATTAACACCATTGATATATCGAGACCCGATTGACATATCATAACCATCTTGTGCACATGCTTTATATAATCGTATTAAATCGTCAGGATTATGAGAAAAGTCAGCATCCATCTCAAAAATATACTCGTAATTTCGTTCTAATGCCCACTTAAAGCCTTTTATATATGCAGTGCCTAGTCCTAATTTTCCTTTGCGTGTTTCTATAAAGAGCTTGTCTTTGAATTCGGGTATAATCTGTCTTACAGCATTTTCAGTGCCATCAGGAGAATTGTCATCTATTACCAATACATGAAATTCTTTTGATAAAGAAAATACTTTACGTATTATCTTTTCAATATTATTTATTTCATTATATGTAGGTATTATGATTAAACTATCGCTCACTTCTTTTAATCCCCCTAGTTAAAATATAAATATGAATTTTTATTATTATGCTAAATTAATTTATTATTTGTTGCTGTCAAAATTACTGTTTTGTTTTATATTGTAAAATACTTTTTAATAAATTAAGAAATACTTAAAGAATACATAATTTTGCAAAGCTATTATAAAGCTTTTTAACATTGTTATTTAACGGAAAATAATATGATTTATTTTGATAATGCGGCAAGTACACCCATTTATGATGAAGTGAACGAATACATGTATAGTATTCAAAAGGAAATATTCGGTAATCCATCGGCAATTCATTCATATGGACGAAAAGCAAAGGTTGAAATTGAACGTTCAAGAAAGACTATTGCCGAATGCTTAAAAGTGCAAGCATCGGAAATATTTTTTACTTCAGGTGGAACAGAGGCAAATAATGCCATTTTATGGGGTTGTGCAAAAGATTTAGGACGAAAAACTTTTATTACAAGTCCTACGGAGCATCCTTGTGTGCTTAAGACTCTTGAATCATTAGTAAAACATTTGGATATTGATGTTCACTTTGTAGATGTTGATAGCAGTGGAAGTATTGACTTGGAGCACCTTAGAGTTTTGCTGCAAACACATAAAAATGCGGTAGTGTCTCTGATGCATGCAAATAATGAGATTGGTGTTTTATTGCAAATGGAAAAAATTTCAAAACTATGTCAGACTTATGGAGCATTGTTTCATTCCGATATTGTACAAACAGCAGGAAAATATCCGCTAGATATGAATAAACTTGGTGTTGATTTTGCAGCAGCAAGTGCACACAAATTCCATGGCCCTAAAGGTGTTGGTTTTATGTTTGTAAAATCCTCTTCTATTTTTAATGCCTTTATTAATGGTGGTGCACAGGAAAGAAATATGAGGGCAGGAACCGAGAATATTGCGGGAATTTGTGGAATGACAAAAGCTTTAGAAATTTCTTGTGAACGATTTGATGACAATTATAAATTAATAAGCTCCCTGAAGAAAGATCTTATTTATCTGCTTCAGAAAGAAATTCCCGGAATTGTAATAAACGGAAATGTAGCAGATGATGCTTCTCTTTATACTCTTGTAAATATCTCTTTGCCAAATAATTTTAAAAGTGAGATGTTACTTGCAAATCTGGATATTGAAGGTGTCGCAATATCTATGGGTAGTGCATGCAGTAGTGGAGCGAACAAAGGTTCGCATGTTTTGACGGCTATTGGGGCTGATCCTGACAGGCCTGCATTAAGAGTATCTTTTAGCCATATTAATACGAAGAGTGAAGTTGAAATATTTGTTTCAGTTTTAAAGAAATTTATGTGATGAATTATTATGATGCATGTTTTTATAGCTTCATTTGTATAATAATCAAATAAAAAAAATATTCTTTATCATAAAAAATTATAACTAAAGCTTTCCTTGGTCATTTTCAACATTCTTATTGATGCATATTTCTTACATTTGAAAAAAAAAAGCACATGAAAAAAATCCTTATTCTTCTTATAATTAATCTTTTCGCATTCCAACTATTTGCATCTGAGTTGGTTATAATTCCTACGAAAAGTTATGATGAAACAAAAAAAGTTTTTGAAAATCCCGATTTGAAAGTGCATTTTTTTCGGGATGATTTTGTAATTGCTACAAGCAGTGGTGAATATATTGATGATTTCATTTTGATTGATAACAATCCATGGCAAACAAATACCAGTTATTATCTTGTATATGTTGATTCACCAAATAATAAATCAGAGTATGTCTCTGAAGTAGAAAAAAGGGCAGATATTCTTTATGATGGTGATTATTATTTAATAGTACGAAGCGACGAATCGAAATTTGGACAATTGCCTCCTGCAAAAAATGATGGTATGGTCAGGATTTTTGAGAGAAGAGCCAGACTGCCTGAAAAACAAGAAATTTTCAATAACTTGAAAATTACAGAACAGGATGCTTTCATAGTAGAACTAATGAATGAGGTGAATGCAAGTTATATTACAGAAGATGTGCAGCACCTGGAAGATTATATTACACGAAATGCTTATGCTGTAGAAAGTCAAAATGCTCAGGATTGGATTGAAGATCAGTTTCTTAATTTAGGATTAGATGTTGAAGTAATGGATTTCACAATGCCTGACGGGCCTGCAAGTGACAATGTTATTGCTACGCAAATCGGCACCACATACCCTGATGAATATATTGTTTTAGGTGGTCATTATGATTCTTACTCTTATAGTGGAGATGCTCCCGGTGCTGATGATAATGCTTCCGGAACATCGGGTGTACTGGAGATAGCTAGAATACTTAGTGAGCATGAATTTGACAGAAGTATAATATTTTGTGCTTTCTCTGGTGAAGAATATGGATTATACGGCAGTGCTGCCTATGCGCACAGATGCGCCCAGCAAGGAATGGATATTCTTGCTTATTTTAATATGGATATGATAGCTTATCTCGAACCCGGTAATTCAATTATGAAAAGCTCTCTGATTTACCCAAATTCTGCTCAAGATCTGGCAGATTTTTACACTCAGGTTGCATCAGTTTATCTTCCCGATTTTGATATTGCACCTGCTAATTTCACCGGGGGAGACAGCGACCATACTTCTTTCAACAATAATGGATTTATGGGTATTTTCCCTTTTGAAGATATTGATAATTACAGCCCATACATACACACATATGAAGATGTTGTTGGCTTAAGTTATAATAATGAAGATCAGGCTGTCGTTTTTACTCAGGCTGTTTTGGCTTCGGTTGTTACTATGTCAAAAACTGAATCCCAGTTTGCAACTTCCTTGCATAAAGAGGAAATTGTCATTTATCCTAATCCTGCCACAGATAAAACCCTTATTTCTATTGCTAGCGGGAAAACTGCTGAGCTAATAATTACAAATATATCCGGACAGCAAGTTATGAAAACACCAATTGTTGGTAGTATAGAAATTGAATTATCCCATTTGCCGGGAGGAATGTATTTAGTTCATATTGCAGGCATTGATTTTAAAGAAACACACAAACTTCTGGTGCAATAATTTTTCTTATTATCCGGGTGTAATTCTTTCACATATTTGTATGTTGAGTATTGGTTATTAATCTTATCATATTATTATTTCGATATTATTAGTATTAATATTTTTTTTAGTATAAAGCCTTTTCTTTGGTAAATCATTTTTTTTATTTACACAAAAAAATATATCTTTGGCTATCCTTTTTTTCCAAAAACCATTAACCGGACAGCACCATTAGATATATTCTGATTTTAGGTGTTGTCTGGGAATGGTTTTTTTGTTATGTTTCTGCCATAAACTATTTTTTATTTCTCAGTTTTTTCGTAATTACGTGGCTGTTAATTGATTATCTTTTTTCAACTACTTCTAAATATTTTGAATATTTTTGTACACTTAAATTTGGCAAAGATTTTGTTTGTCATTTTATAATTTTCTCTAATTATCCTTCAAAAAAAACTAAAAGATGACTAGGAAACCCGATATTGTAGTACCAGCCTCTGCAAGGGTCGTTGCTGTGATTGCAGCAGTATTAATTTTGTTTGTTACTGTTCAGTGTGAGAAAGATCCTGCGAAAGGATGGGATTTTTATTATGAGCCACCTCCGCCACCGAGTATTGTAAAAATGAACTATGTTGTTAAGGATTGTGTACCTCCTTATCCGGTTACTTTTTATCAGGAAGCCGAAAATTTACTTGGTAATGTAAATTATGAGTGGGACTTTGGTGATGGAAATACATCAACCGACAAGAACCCTAATCATATATACCCCGATCCCGGTGATTATATAGTGAGGCTTATTGTTTCAAACGAAGTTGGTGCAGATACAGCTTATCTTGATATGGCAAAATTGAGTCAGTCTTCAATTCCTGTAGAAGCTGATTTTATTTATGAACATTTTAATGATAATAATTTCGCTCCAAATAAAGTACTGTTTGATAATCTCTCTAGTGGTGCTAACCAGTTTTACTGGTATTTTGGAGATGGTGATGAAATTAATCATGACAATCCGGAGCATGTTTATCAAAATAAAGGAACATATTCTGTAACTCTCAGGGGAACCTGCACTGATGGAACTTTTGACGAAGCTACTCAGCAACTTTTTGTTATCGACCCTCCTCAGAGAGTTTTTATTGATTCAATTAATTTAATGCTTCCTTCTGCTTATAATAACAGACCAATTTTTATAGAATTGTATCATAATACTACATTTGTTGGTTATACAAGAAGCAGAACCATAAGTAGCTTTCCTTTTAAATTTAGAAGACCTGAAGATTTTCCTGCCGGTTACTTTTTTGATTATGTGCAGTTTTCCAATAATGAGGTTTTTAAATTTGTTGTTTTTATTGATAATGGAGAAGAAGAGCCAACTTTTTTATATGAAATAGTGCTGGCATCAGGTGACATTCAAGCTAATTTTTATCCAAGAGTTTATTACCAGGTTGAAACTGTGCCAAGCTTAAATGATGTATTTATCGACTTGTATTTAAATTATTAATCTGTTAACAATTTATCATGAAATCTTCATTTATTATTATCAAAAAGTTCAAATGAAGATTTCATCATGTTTAAATATTAAACTATAATTTGATGAAAAGAAAAATATTTGTATTAGCAATATTATCAATTTTGGTTTTTGAAGCTACTTCTCAACCAAATATAAGATACTGGGATCGTGCGAGTTATTTTAAGATTAGTGGTGGAACTGTATCTCCGGGCCGGGATTTTAGCGATGCAAGCGAAAATGGGTTGTTCGCTAAAAACGGATTCCAATTTGGATTGGATTATAATTATATGATTGTGGCCGGTTTTGGATTAGGAATAAACCTTGAGTATGATCATTTTCATTTCAATAAGGAAGCCTTTATGGATTATGCAAACCCTGAAATAATGATGATCTCAGGTGGATATGCTTCAACAAAGTTTGGTTTAAATGCATTATTTAATGTTCCTGTGGAAGTTGTAAAAGATGCATTTGCAATCAATTTTTATGTTGAAGGAAATGCCGGAATTCGTGGAATGTCAATACCTTCAATAGATCTTGAGTATAATGAAATTGTAAATCATTATGTTGAAGTAAGCTATCGTCCCAGAAGCAGTACAATGGGATATTTGGGTTATAGCGGTGGCGTGCAATTGCTTTTTAATAATCGCTTTGGCATAAATGTTTCTTATAATGCCCTCATAGAAAGAAGAAATAATATTAATTACTCTGTTAGAATGTTTGATGCACAAGGCGAATTGTATGAAGAAGAAAGCTATCTAAATAAAAATCTTGATCATACAGGATTACAGTTTGGTATATTGTTTATGTTTGGGAAAAGATAATGCCAGGCATTCATAATTATTAAAGAATCTCATAACTCTTATTGCTTCTGCTTGCTGAATAATTGTGCTTATATTGATTACCTTTGTTATAGAGTTTACATCTGGTATAATTCAATAAACTTATGGCATTGTTTCGGAAGTTTTTCAATAAAGAACAAGATCAGAGTATTACAGTTTCCTCAAATAATGAATTTGGGAGATATTTGGCTTGCAATAAACCCTATACACTTAATAAGAAGTATAATAAAGCAGTTGAGTTATTTGATGCCGAGGACTATCTTGGAAGTTTCAACAAGCTTTTGGATTTCCTTTTCGACCCTTCTCAGCAAAATATAGATAGAACATTTAATCGGGATATTTTAGAATTTAGTTTACTTCAGGGCTCAAGAAAAATCTCCGGCCGTGTAGATAATGATGAGTTTTATGTTAGTGCTTCACTTGGAAAATATGAAGTTTTGAATCCCGCATTATTCCGTTATTTGCTGTTAAGAAACCACAATCTCAAATACTGTTGTTTTGCAATTAGCAATAATGAGATAATTGTTAAAGCGGCGGCTGATATAAAAACAAGCACACCCGAGAAATTATTCTTTACACTTAAAGAAGTTGCTTTAACTTCAGATATTGATTCTGATAGCTTAAAGAGAGATTTTTCTTTTTTGGTGCAGGTCGGGAAATATACTGTTAATCCTTTGCCTGATAAGAAAAAAGGGGTAAAAATAAAGTACCTGAAAAAATGGATATCCGACACATTGCATCAGGTTAATAATATGAATGCTGATTCAGAAGCAATATTTGTTTCATATTATTTATTAAGCACATTATATAGAATTGACTTTCTGTTAACACCTGAGGGTGAGCTAAAGACATTAATAAGTGATTCTCTTAAACTTTTCAACCAAAAAAATCTTTCTTCTACTGAAAAATTTGATATGGTAAAATCTAGTTTATTGGAAGTATTATCTTTTTCGGATACTCAATTTTCTGATAGTTTTTGTAAGTATAAATATACATTTGGTATTGTTGAAGCTACAAGTCATAAAATCGTTTACGAATTTATCCTGAAGCATTTTGATGAGATTTCTAAATTATTGGCTAGAAGCAGCCAAAATCAGATTTTATGCATGTATGAATATATTATTGGCTATGTGCTTTATTATTTTGGCGTGTATCCGCCAACTAAGCAATTGATGCTTTTAATATACAGAGTTTTGTATCCGGAGTTCTTTTATGAAGTGGCGGAGTTGCCTAAATTATATGATGCAGAGTCTGAGACATTTAAAGTTGATATTATTGAGAAAGAAATATCTAATATTGTTTTGCAAGGAAGAAAGGAATATCCAAGACTAGGTGTTGTTGCTGCAAACATTTCTTATAAAAATTTGAGGTCATTTTCTAAATCATTACTAAATGAAATTACATTTTTGAATTATTCTCAACCGGAAATATGAAACAAATTTTAGAAAAATATAAAGATGCCGTTGTGCAAATTACTACGCCATATAATTTTGGAAGTGGTTTTGTTTTGTCAGGATGGGATTTGATTATCACAAATTTTCATATCGTTAAGGGCAATAGTGAAGTTGTAGTTTCCGGAAATACTTTTTCAAAACTTTCTCTTAAAGTTCTATATAGTGACAGTTTGCTTGATATAGCTTTTTTGGAAAAACCCGAAATAATGGATATTGAATATCCTGTTTTATCTGAGGGGGAAGTTAAAGAGGGCGAACAAGTGCTTACCATTGGCCATCCGCTGCGGCTGAAATACACAGCTACTGCCGGTATTATTTCTAATACAAGTAGAGAATATCAAGGTGTTACATTATTTCAGGTTGACGCCCCAATGAATCCCGGTAATAGTGGCGGCCCGTTGATAAATGATAAAGCTGAGGTTATCGGCCTAAATACTATGGTTTATAAAGAAGCCGAAAATATTGGGTTTTCTATTCCATATTTTAATATCAGGGAAAGTTTGGAATTGTATAAAAATTATTACGGAAAGCATGTCTTACGCTGTATTTCCTGCAGGAAAGTTCAGGCTGTCGAAGAATTGATAAACGGGTATTGTAAAAATTGCGGACATAGATTTTCTAAAGAAGAGTATAGTCCTTCCGAGTATAAACCTGAAGGTGTTGTTTATAAAATCGAGAAACTATTGAGTAATTTAAGCTTTGATGTTGCATTAGCGCGATCGGGTCCTTTTTATTGGGAGATAGAAAGTGAAAACACCCCTGTTAAGATTGTATTTCTTAACAGATCACGTTTAATTGTTTTTGATGTTGAAATATGTATAATCCCGGAAGATAATGTGGCTGTATTTTATGAATTTGTTCTCAGGCAAAATAATCTGCTAAAAAATCTTATTTTTAGTCTAAAAAACAATGAGATACTATTATCCTTTATTATATTTGAGGATGATTTTGATTACAATATATGCAATAATTTATTCAAAGACTTAATTAATAAAAGCATACATTACAAAGAATTGTTTAGTGAACGATTTATGACAAAACCTATTTCAGCAATTAGATAATATACATTAAAATACAAGAAATATGTTAGGAGAAAAAGATAAAGAGCAAATAGAAGCAAGAGGCTCCAATCCTAAAGTTGTTGAGGAACAAATTGAAATATTTAAAAAAGGGATTCCTGCTACTATACTTGTTAAGCCTGCTATTGTGGGTGATGGCATTGAAAGAGTTGATGAGAAAAGCCTGCTTATGTGGATTGAAAAATATGAAGCTCAAAGCCCTAAATATACAGTGGTGAAGTTTGTTCCCGCAAGTGGCGCTGCCACCCGGATGTTTAAGGATGCTTTTTCCTGGCTTGATAAACTTAATAGTGGGGTTTTGCCCGAAACTCTTTTAAAAGAGAATTCTGAAGCTGAAAACTTTTTTACCAATATCAGGCTATTTGCTTTTTGGAATGATCTTGTTAAGGTTATGTCTGAACAAGGAAAAGATGCAGAGCAATGCTTTTATAAAAAGGACTTTAAGTCATTATTGGAAGGTTTGCTAGGTTCAGATGGACTTAATTATGCTAATTTGCCGAAAGGATTATTAAAGTTTCATAATTATCCTGAAAAGAATGAAGTACGCACACCTGTTGAAGAACATCTTGTTGAGGGTGCTATGTATGCCAGAATGAATGATGGAACTGTACGCATACATTTTACAGTGTCTCCGGATCACAGAGATCATTTTAGTAAGCTTACAGAAGAACTGATTCCTCTGTATGGTAAAAGGTATGAGGTGCAATACGAAGTTAGTTTTTCTCTGCAGAAAGCCTCAACAGATACTATAGCAGTTGATATGAATAATAATCCTTTTCGTGAGGAGGATGGCAGCCTTCATTTTAGACCCGGCGGACATGGAGCTTTGATAGAGAACCTTAATGATCTTGATGGAGATTTTGTTTTTATTAAAAATATTGACAATGTTGTTCCGGATTCCTTAAAAGAACCTACAATAATTTATAAAAAAGTAATAGGTGGATTATTAATCGAACTGCAAACAAAAATTCATGAAATTTTAAGAAAAATTTATGAGAATGAATTTAAAAAAGAAGATTATAAATCTGTCAGGGAGTTTGTAATTGAACAATTAAATATTGACCCGGCATTAATTCCTGAAAAATATTCTGAAGGTATTGAAATCCTGCCAAATTTATTGGATCGTCCTGTGCGGGTTTGCGGTATGGTTAAAAATGAAGGTGAACCCGGTGGTGGCCCGTTTTGGGTTAAAAATAACGACAATTCTATCTCATTGCAAATAATTGAAGCATCACAAGTAGATAAAAATAATCCTAAACAGGCTGAAATATTTAATAAAGCTACACATTTTAATCCGGTTGACCTTGCGTGTGGTATCAGATCATGGGATGGACAGCAATTTGATTTAAAGGAATTTATTGATAATGATACATGTTTTATCAGCTATAAGTCTAAAAACGGTAAAGACCTTAAAGCTCTCGAGTTACCGGGTTTGTGGAATGGTGCAATGGCTAAATGGATAACAATTTTTGTTGAAGTTCCTTTAGTAACCTTTAATCCTGTTAAAACTGTTAATGACCTGCTTAGAAAGGAGCACAGGTAGAAATTATAAAGTATGAGCTTATATCCTCATTTATTATTTTCCGGATATAAGCTTTAATTTTTGCTTTCCAAATGATTTATTAAATCCTCCAATTGTTCTGGATTGATCTTTTTTGCAAGAATTTTCTTGTCTTTATCCAAAACATACATAATAGGGATACTATAGATATCATAAATATCTCTAAAACCACTTTGGTTGGCAGGGTCATGAACGTTTATCCAACTTAGTTCATATTTGTCAACAGCATCAAGCCATTTTTCTCTATCCATTTCAACATTCATAGCAAAAACCTCAAGCCCTTTTTTCTCTATTTTTTCATAAACTTCATGTAATGCGGGTGTAACTTTCTTGCAATGTGAGCATTCTGAATCCCAAAAATATAAAACTGTGTATTTGGCATCAACTTCATGTAGTGATTTAGTGTTTTTTTCTGGTGTAAATACCTCTATATCAGGCGCAACAGCTCCAATTAATAAAGGTTTTAAAGTTTCTGCTCGCTTTGCTATTTTTTCTTTTTGTTCTTCACTTACCCAAAATGCATCATCAGTATTATAATAATTCTCTGCCATATGCACAAATAAAGCATCCATACCCATTACATTTGATCTGTCAGATAAATTCATTACAAACCAAACCGTATATTGAAACATTTCTTTGCTATCGCGGGTTTTTTCAATTAGTTTGTCAGCTGCAGAAATAATACTGTCAGGAATTTGAATTACAACTGATTTGAAGAAATGTTCTAATTTCTGATTGTAAATTGGAGTTCTGATTAATCTTTCATCTGTTAAATCAATATTTTTCCAATAATCTTCAAGGTATTGATTATACATTGATTCTCTGTCAGGAGTGCCGTCTGCTTTTAATTGTGGTTCCGGCATAGGTACCTGTTCTTGTGCTTTTAAAACTGCAGTAAATAAACCATCAGGGAAAGAGCTGATATATTCCTCTTTTATTTCTTGCATTTTCTCTTCTTGTTGCTTGTATTGATCCTGTAACTCCAGATATTCTTCAGAATTTGTGTCAGTGTTTTCTATTTTTTCTCTTAAAGCAAGCATACTTTCTCCAATAGGTTCTATCTCTTTTAAATAGTTGTAAAAAGATTGATTCTGCGGAGAATTTATAAACTTTATGTTTTTAATTATTTCTTCAATATTTGTTCTAATTTCAAAATGCTGATTTTTGTCTATAATTATATCAAAAAACTTATTCTCCGGCAGCACTATCATATACATTCCTCTGTCAAGTTTTTCTTCTCCCACGAATTCAAAGTTGCCTTCACTGTCAATATAAACAGTGTCCTGAACATACTGTTTATCTCCGAAATAATAGGCTAATAAAGAAGTAGTATCTTGAACACCGCTAACATTCACTTTTATGTGATAGCCTTCCTTTGCAGAAGAACAAAAAGAAGTTATTGCTATTAATGACAATGCCAATATTGGAAAGAATTTTCGTTTGAACATATTGTTTGTAAATTAAATATTAAAAAATCTATTTTAGTATACAAAATTATGAAAGTATTAAAATATAAAACAGAAGTTCCTTTAGTTTATTATTTACTAAAGACTAATTCTCCGTTAAGATAAGTTTGATGAATTTGCAATTTGAGAATATCTTTTAATGGCATAGTCATTAAATCATTATCAAGTATAATAAAATCTGCAAATTTCTCTGCTTCAATACTTCCTTTTTCAGCTTCTTCAAATTGTGCTTTTGCAGCCCATATTGTCATTGCCCGTAAAGCTTCTTCCCGGCTTAAAGCATTTTCCATTTGAAATCCTTCCTCCGGAATACCTTCGAAATTTTTTCTGTCAACAGCAGAGTAAAAACCATATAAAGGATTTATTGGTTCGATAGGAAAATCACTGCTATTTGGAATCCACCCATTTTGCTTTAATAGTTTTTTTAATGCATATGAATTTTCAAGTCTGTCTTTGCCAATTCTATCTATTGCCCAAAGCATATCTGAAGTAGCATGAATTGCCTGTACAGAAGGAATAATATTATATTTGCCAAACATCTCAAAATCATCGGGATGTATAATTTGAGCATGTTCTATTCTCCATCTTAAATCATTCTCTTTTTTTAATATGTCGGCATAAATATTTAATATTATTCTAACAGCCGAATCGCCAATGCAATGAATATTCAATTGATAATTATTATCATAAACTCTTTTTGCAATTTTCCTGATATAGTCAGGTTCATTTTCCAGAATGCCATAATTTTCCGGATCATCATTATAAGGTTCTAAGAGTTTTGCTCCACGAGAGCCGAGTGCTCCATCTGCAAAAAGTTTTACTGATCTGACATTAAGATAATCTGTTTTATAATGTCCTTTTGTGACATAATGCTCAAAATTTTCTTCAGTAGGATTAAGCATTGCGTAAATTCTAACTTTAAGAGTATTACTTTTATGAAGGGAGTCAATAAGTTCAACTACTTCTTTGTCTAATCCTGCATCTGAAACGCTAGTAAGGCCAACAGCAAATATATTATTCTGAGCATTATTCAAGGCATCGTAAAGAACTTCTTCCTCGGGTTCCGGAATGATTTTATCAACAAGCTGAATCGCATTTCCAATTAATAATCCTGTTAATTCAGAATCTTTTGTATGTATAAGTCCGCCGGGTACTTCCTTCGCTTTTTTAATTCCTGCTCTGTTGAGAGCTTCCGTGTTAGCAATAGCTGCGTGTCCATCAACTCTTTTTAGTAGAACGGGAGTGTTTGGAAAAACATCGTCTAATTGCTTCTTGTTTGGATATTCTTTTATTTCCCATTCATTTTGATCCCAACCACGACCCAGAATCCATTCTGATTGATATTTTTTATGATGTTCAGATATTCTTTTAATAACTTCATCAAAAGATTTGGAACCCATCAAGTCTGCATTTATCAAACTTTTTCCATAACCAAAAAAGTGAGAATGAGGGTCTATTAATCCCGGATAGATGTATTTTCCCTCGCAGTCTATCACTTTTTTTGCTGAATATTTCCCTAAAATATTTTTGCTTGTTCCGGTTTCAATAATTTTACCATCTTTTACTGCTATACTTTCAACTATTGTAAAATCATTATCGACTGTATATACTGTTGCATTATGCAATATTAAATCCATTATAGTATTATCTTTTTGTGAACATGATGTTAATATTATAACTAGTATAAGTATTAACGCTTTTACTATGTGTTTTGATTTCATTTTATATATTTTTAATATTCAAAACTGCTTCCTCCAATAAATTCTCTTAAAACAGATGTAGGAGGGATGTCATGAGGATCTATCGGATTAAACAATGACAAAATACGGTTAAGCTTATTGACTTGTTCTTTAATGTATTCATTCTTAGCTTTTTGCGGAATTAATATACTTGGAGCATAATGAGCAAAAACTGCAATTTCATACATTAAAGCAGAATTAAAAATTGCATGTGCGCTTTCCTGAAATGGGAATATACTTTGATATTCATTTTTTATAACATCAGGCCATCTGAATAAGGTCTCATTAAAATCATAACCCCTAAAAAGATGATCTCTCACAAGCCTTCTGATTAATCTATGTTCTGAAGTAGAAAAAGGATGATGATCGTGTATGTTTAAAGTGCTAAGAGCAGAAACGTAAAGCCGATAGGAATCTACATCCATAACATTTTTCCATAGTTCCGGATTTAATCCGTGGATACCTTCCACAATTATATATGTGTCCGGTGATATTTGAGTTAATTTAGTTTCATGTACAGAGCCCTTGCCGTCAAAATTATATTTAGGCATGTATATAGCCTTTCCGGAAAGCAAATCATTAATTGTATTGCGAAAAAGATCGAGGTTTAATGCTGTAATTAGTTCGAAATTTTGTATTCCTGTTTCTTGGTCAAAAGGTATTTTAGTATGAGGTAAATAAAAATTATCAAGAGAAATAATAATAACTTTCTTTCTAAGAACTTTCAGTTCGATATAAAGTCTGTTTGCTGAAGTGGTTTTCCCTGAAGAAGTAGGGCCTGCCAAAAATATTACTCTGGGTTTTAAAGGATGATTAACAATATTATCTGCAATTCGTCCTATTCTTTTTGCCTGGTAAGCCTCAGATATTTTAATTAATTCAGGCAATTCACCATGCCTTATTGCATCATTAAGCTCTGCAATGCTTGAGATGCCAATACTTGACATGGCATCATCAGATTCATTAAAACGCTTTAGGTATTTGCTTAATTCCAATTTTTCCGGCATTACCCGATCATAAAAATCAGGATCTGCAATTAAAAAGAAACCGCTTTTAAATTTGAATAGTTTAAATTTAGACAGATTCTCAAAATTTGCTGTCACATGATTAGGAAATAGCTCGCCATGGCCGTTCATATGCACCAGCCTTAAACCTTGAATTTTATTTTCACGTATTTGAGATGTGAGTAAATGAGTTATGTCATTTCTTTTGTTGTCAATAAAATATCTAAGCATTTTTTCTTTAGGCAAAACTTCCTGCTTAAAATCCTGCTTTAGCTTAATGATTTTTTTTATTTGCTTTTTTATTTTTTCTATTTGCAGCTCTGTTGGTTCAAAGTCTTTATAATAACCAAATACCCCACCGGGAATGCTGTAAGGAATGTAATATTCTTTTTCCGGTAATATCTGCGATGAGGCATTGTTGAAAAGCACTAAAAGTGGCTCCAGCTTTGTTCTGAAAGACGGACTATGCGTCTCAACAACTTGTTTTTCCTGCAAAATAATTTTATTGCTCATTATTTATAAAGTGTTTATGAGAAAATCTTACGCTATAATTATGATTACGTAAGTTACAAAAATAACTTATCTGAAGATATAACACAATGTAATTACACGCAAATGAATAAAAATTAAATTATCATTTGGATTTTTATTGATTAATAAAAATGTATAATTATTTTTGCTGAATAATAATTAATTAATTTTAGGCTAAAGTTCATAAAAAACTACACGATATGATAGATCTTTCAACCAACTATTTAGGATTAAAATTGCGTAACCCTGTAATCGCAGGAAGTTCAGGATTGACGAATTCCATCGAGAACCTTAAGTCGATTGAGGAAAAAGGTGCCGGTGCAGTAGTGTTAAAATCACTTTTCGAGGAGCAGATTAATTATGAAATTAATAAAAGCTTTAATCATGATGAAATGCACAGTGCTTATACAGAAGCTGAAGATTATATTAAAAATTATGCACATACTCATAAACTAAACGAATACCTTGATTTCGTCAGCAAAGCTAAGGAAGCAATTAAAATTCCTGTTATTGCCAGTATTAACTGCGCTACTGCTTCAGAATGGACTTCCTTTGCTAAAAAGATTCAGGATGCAGGAGCAGACGCTATTGAACTCAACATTTTTGTTATTCCTGCCGACTCTAATATATCAGGAGTTGAATATGAGAAAGTCTATTTTGATATTATTGAAAAGGTAAAAAAAGAACTAAGCATTCCTGTTTCAATCAAAATGTCATATTATTTTTCAGGTTTGTCGGAAATGCTGAAAAAGTTATCTTGGACAGGTGTGCAGGGAATAGTAATGTTTAACAGGTTTTATAGTCCTGATATTGACATTAATGACTTTAAAATTAAACCCGCTAATATTTATAGCACTCCCGAAGAAATATCTATTCCCCTAAGATGGATAGCATTGCTTTCCGATAAAGTAAGAACTGATCTTTGTGCTTCCACAGGCGTTCATGACGGAGATGGCGTAATAAAACAATTATTGGCCGGAGCAAAAGCAGTTCAGGTTTGTTCAACATTATATAAAAATGGGTTTGATCAGCTTGAAAATATAAATAAGCAGCTTACAGCATGGATGGAAAAAAATAATTATGAAAAGCTATCCGATTTTGCCGGAAAAATGAGTTATAGCAAGGCTATGAATCCTGCTGCTTACCAAAGAGTACAGTTTATGAAACACTTCTCGGGAATAGAGTAAGTGTTTTAAAAATCATCATCTTGTTCTCCAAATACTCTTTGCAGTATTTCTGATATCCTTGCAGAAGCGTCGGTGCGAATTTTTAGTTCTTCTTCTTCAATTAAGAAAAACAATCCGTCAAGCGCTTTGCCGGTAGCATATTCTCCTAAATCCGTATTTATAGTTTCATGAATGGGAGAATATATAGCATATTGATTATATGCATTTGCCAATGTTTCCCAGGTTTGAGATGCTCCTATTGTTTCAAGTGAGTTGCTAATGTCCGGAGAAAAAGCAGTGAATAAATTATCAAAGGTTTTTAAGTGTAAATAATTACTAGCAGCATTATCTTCTCCATATAAAATATCCCATGCATCTTCAAAAGTTATTTCTGTTATTGCATTAACAAATATTGGTTTTGCTTGTATAGCTGCATGCTCTGCTGATCTGTTTAGTTCTCTGATGAAGTCATTTACGGTTTCTTCTAAACCAAGGTAATCAATCATAACTTGTTTAGCTGTTTCAGCTTCAGGAGGAAAAGGAATCTTAATGAAATCATGAGCATAATATCCATCAGTGGCATTTGCTTTTACTACAGAATTACTTGCTCCAACAACAAGAGCTTCTTTTAAACCTTCTATTACTTCTGCTTCTGTGAGTTCAGAATCGAAAAATTCTTCACATGATGTAAGAACAATTCCAGTGCTGAGTGATATTATTAGTGCAGTGAAGAATAATTTAGTTTTCATGATATATTTTTTTTTGTATGTCAATAATATAGATGATACTCAAATAATCAAATGCTATACCAAAGTTAAACTTTTTATTTTTATTTCTTTCATTGGGCAACAAATAAAAAATTATTTTGTTAACAGCAATAGTATAAGTATTTTTGCAGTTAATTTAAATGTACACATATAGATATGTGAATATGTAAACAAAATTTAGAAATAAATGTTATAGATAAAGATTAAGCTTATATTTTTATAAAATGTTAATTAAAAAATTTAGAACAATGAAAAAAAACCAAGTGTTAAGTGTTATTAAATGGACAGGTATTAAGGAGATGTTAGTTTTATCACTCTTTATTTTGCCATCATTTTTTATTTTACAAGGATGTTCAGCGAACAAAACAGATGATAAAAATGTTAACACTGTTAACGAAAATGCTGCAGTTGAAAATAACCCGGAAGCAGACTCTGTTAAGCCTGTCGACTTAACAGATGCAACTTTTCAAAGTGCTACAGAAAAGGGCATAGTATTGGTTGATTTTTGGGCAACTTGGTGTCCTCCATGTCGTGTGCAGGGTCCGATTGTTGATGATTTAGCCGGAGAAGTTTCTTCTTGGGCTACTGTGGCAAAAGTTGACGTTGATGTTAATCCAAACGTATCAAATTCGTTACAAATTAAAAATATACCTACAATATTGATTTTCAAGGATGGACAAGTTGTGAAGAGATTTGTAGGAGTGCAGCAAAAAAATGTATTATTAGCTGCTCTAAATGAAATTAAATAAAATTACAAATAAAAAAATTTTAACAATGACAACTAATTTAACAGCAGAAACTTTTAAAGAAAAAGTGTTTGATTACGAAAACAACAAAGAATGGAATTTTAACGGTGACAAGCCGGCAATTATTGATTTTTATGCAGATTGGTGTGGTCCATGTAAAATGGTTGCTCCGGTTCTTGAAGAACTTGGCAAAGAATATGAAGGTAAGCTCGACATTTATAAAGTTGACACAGAAAAGCAACAGGAGTTAGCAGGGGTTTTTGGAATTAGAAGTATTCCTTCAATTTTGTTTATTCCAAAAGAGGGGCAACCTCAAATGGCAACCGGTGCTCTCCCCAAAGATGCATTAGTAAAAGCCATTGAAGATGTATTAAATGTCAAAGCATAATAAAAGCCTCAATATTTGGGCAATTTGCATTTTAGCAGATTAAAAATCATTAAAGAGACTGTCTTGAAGATAATAATCTGTCATTTTAAGTGGATGTGTTTATTCGTTTAATTGATAGAACAGCCTTTTAATATTATTGAAAAGGTATCAGGACAGTCTCTTTTGTATTATAAGAAAATTAATAAATATATTTATTAAAAATGGAATCAGAAACAAACAATAAAAAAAAGAGGTTTTCCTTACCACAGGTTTCAAAAAAGACTTTTTGGATAATAACAGCAGCTTTTATAATAATAGGAATAGCCGGTGGATATTTATATTATCAGCAAATTGGATGCACAAGCGGCAGTTGTTCTTTGCAATCAAATCCTTATTTCAGTATGATGTGGGGCGGACTTGTTGGGTACTTTATACCCGACTTTTTTCTCAAAAAGAAAAAAGAGTAGGTTATTTTGGTGCTTTATAAATTAGATAAAATCCCAGAGCCGCATAAATAAAGTTCGGAATCCATAATGATAACCATGCCGGCAAATTGCCATTTGTAGCAAAAGTTGTAGTTATCTGCATAAATAGGATAAAGCTGAAACTTAGTGCTAAGCCGATACCAAGGTGCAAACCTATTCCTCCTTTCACTTTTCGTGAAGAAAGAGCAACTCCAATTAGTGTAAGTACTATTGTTGAAAATGGGAAAGCAATTCTTCTGTGTTTTTCTACAAGGTAGAACTTTATATTTTCACTGCCTTTTATTCTTTCATTTTCGATGAATTTATTTAAAGTTCTAAAATCCATCGTTTCCATATCCTGCAGGCTTTGCATAAAGTCATATGGCTTGAAGTTCAGTATAGTGTCTTTTACTCTGCCGCTTGTGAGTTCTTCTTCTAAACCATTTATTTCCCTGATATTATAATTTGTCATTTTCCATAATTCTTCTCCTTCCTGCCATCTGATAGTTTCTGCTATTATTTTTGTTTTTAGCTTTCCATCTTCAATAACTTCCATTGCAAATGAATATCCAATTTGATTTCTGTCATTAAATGATTCCAGATATATAAAAGTTCCCGGCCTTATTTGCATATGGATATTCCGGTCTTTAAAGCGTGTTTGCTTTTTTATATATTTTGATTCAAAATCCAGCCTGTTTTCATTTGCTGAGGGTATTAAAAAGTTAGAAAGATATATTGATAAAATAGAAAGAAAAATGGCAGCAACAATATAGGGCACCAACATTCTTTTAAAGCTTATTCCATTGCTCAGAATAGCTACAATTTCAGTGTTAAAGGCCATTCTGCTGGTAAAAAAGATAACAGCAATAAACGTAAAAAGAGGACTGAATAAATTTGCGAAGTATGGAATAAAGTTGAGATAATAAACAAAGATTATTTCATTTAATGGCGCTTTATTTTCAATAAAATCATCAACTCTTTCAGAGAAGTCAAATATTATTACAATAAGAATAATCAATCCTATAGCATAGAAAAATGTTCCGAGAAACTTTCTGATTATGTACCAGTCTATTAATTTCAGCATAATACTATAAGCTTGATTTATTGCAAATTTACAGAAATTACAATCGTTGAGAAATTTTTGGTATCATTTGATTTTTCCATGATGCAAAATTACCTTCTTTAATTTTTTCTCTGGCCTGATTTATTAACCACAAATAGAAGCTTAAATTGTGCATAGTGCCAATTATTGAAGCAAGCATTTCATTTGCAGCATAAAGATGTCTTAAATAAGCTTTAGAATACATAGTATCAACGAAAGCAACTCCATTTGCATCTATTGGGGAAAAGTCATCTTTCCATTTTTTGTTTCTCATATTAAGAATACCTTCGCCGGTAAAAATCATTCCGTTTCTTGCATTTCGAGTAGGCATCACACAATCGAACATATCAACTCCCAGTGCTATGCACTCAAGAATATTAGCAGGAGTTCCTACTCCCATAAGATATCTTGGTTTATCTTTGGGAAGAATATTGCAAACATCTTCAGTTATTTCATACATCATTTCGGCAGGTTCGCCCACAGACAAACCTCCTATAGCATTGCCATCCCTGTTTAGTTCAGCAATAAATTCCGATGATTGTTTTCTCAGGTCTTTATAAGTGCTTCCCTGAACTATGGGAAACAGTGTTTGCGGATAATCATAAATGTCATCAGTATTGTCGAAATGATTACAACAACGGCTTAGCCATCTGTGAGTTAAATGCATTGAATTTTTGGCATAATCGTGATCACAAGGATAAGGAGTGCATTCGTCAAAAGCCATTATTATATCAGCTCCAATAAGCCTTTGAATATCCATTACTTTCTCAGGAGTAAATAAATGCTTAGATCCATCAATATGTGAATGAAACATAACCCCTTCATCGGTTAGCTTCCTTCTATGAGCAAGAGAATAAACCTGATAACCGCCACTATCAGTTAATATGGGCCTATCCCAGCTGTTAAATTTGTGAAGGCCTCCGGCTTTATTTATAACATCCGTTCCGGGCCGTAAGTATAAATGATAAGTATTGCCCAATATTATCTCGGCTTTTACAACTTCTTTCAGGTCTTTATTATGAATAGCTTTAACTGTTCCGGCTGTACCCACCGGCATAAATATTGGAGTTTCAATTTCGCCATGGCCGGTAGTTATTTTTCCGTAACGTGCAGCAGATTCCTTGTCTTTATTAAATATTTCAAATTTCATTTATTCTGGTGATAATAAAATTGCTACTAAAAAGTTATTATGAAGCTATTATGTGAATGAATAATGATGATTTTTGATTTTTATTTCATAGAAGTTTCATAATTTTTCCAAAGATAGAATTTAATCTTAAAGTTTTGGGTATTTTTGCAACTTTGAATTAACAGATATTTGAGCTATATGTACAGTTTGTGGGGCATTTCGATTGATACTGAATGGGTTATTTTCGGACTATTTATATTTTTGGCTATAATACAGTTTTTTTACCTGGCATATTTTTTTGCAAGATTTGCTTTTTATAAGAAAAAACAAGCTGATAAGCAATTAGTAGAGCATCCGGTTTCGGTTGTGATATGCGCTAAAAATGAATATCATAATCTTGAGAAAAACTTGCCTTTAATTCTTGATCAAAATTATTCCAATTACGAGGTGGTTGTGGTTAACGACTGTTCTAATGATGATAGCGATTTATTATTAAAAAGCTTTGAGAAGAAATATTCTAAGCTTAAAATTGTTCATCTTAGGGAGAATGTAAATTTTTTCTCCGGTAAAAAGCTTGCTTTATCTGTTGGTATTAAGTCGGCTTCAAATGAAATTGTGCTTTTAACAGATGCTGATTGTAAGCCTTCAGGCAAAGATTGGATTACAAATATGCAGAAGCATTTTGATAATGGAACAGAAATAGTTTTAGGTTATAGCGGCTATAATAAAGAACCCGGTTTTTTAAATATGCTGATTAGATTTGATACAGTTTCCATTGCAATGCAATATTTTGGTTATGCATTAGCAGGTTTGCCATACATGGGAGTAGGTCGCAATATGGCATATAAAAAATCCTTGTTTTATAAAGCAAAAGGGTTTACCTCTCACTATAGAGTGAAATCGGGTGATGATGATATATTTATTAATCAAACAGCAACAAATAAGAATACAAAAATTGAAATAGCGAAAAGTAGTCATACTTATTCGAATCCGAAAAAGTCTTTCACGAAGTGGTTTCTTCAGAAAAAAAGACATATGACAAGCGGAAAATATTACAAAAAGCGACATAAATTTTTATTAGGTTTGTTTTCTGTGAGCCAATTCTTGTTTTTTGTTAGCTTTATTGCATTAGCAATTATTTTAGAAGCACATCTTTTTGTTCTGATTGCCGGAGCTACTGTTATTTTAAGATGGGCTTTTTTGTTACTTTTGTATTATTCTGCTTGCAGAAAGCTGAATGAATTAAAATTATTTTTATATTCGCCAATATTTGAAATAATATTTTTGCTTTTAAACCCTATTTTTATTATTTCAAATTTAATTTTTAAAGGTAATAAATGGAAGTAAACTCAAATTTAACTGAAAAAGCCCAAAGGGATTTGCTGTTGGTTAAAGACGCTGTTGATAACGGCAGTCAGAAAGCCTATGCTGAGCTTATGGGTTTATACAGGGATACCATTTATTATATGCTGCTTAAGATGACAGGGCATCCGGAAGATGCGGAAGACCTTACTATTGAGGCTTTTGGAAAAGCTTTCAAAAATATTGCTCAGTATACTCCTGATTACGCTTTTAGTACATGGTTGTTTAAAATTGCCTCAAATAATTGCATAGATCATATGCGCAAAAAGAAAAAAAATGTGCTTATACAAGAGTCTAATGAGGAGATTTTTGAATCGAGTAATGTCAAGAATCTCCCTTCGGAAACATCCGATCCTGAAGAAAATCTTATAAAGAATCAAAAGATTAAGTTAATGAGAGAAGTTGTCGAAAAACTTAAACCACGGTATAGGCAACTTGTTGAATTGAGATATTTTAAAGAGTTTTCATACGAAGAAATTAGCGAAGAACTTGAATTGCCGTTAGGAACGGTGAAGGCTCAGCTTTTCAGGGCCAGAGAATTCCTGTTTAATATCCTGAAAAATTCGCAGGAGAAATTTTAATTATTTTAATTTTTAAATGGATATGTTTTAGCAATATTTTGTTATGCTATGCGTATATAATACACTTGTGTTATCAAACTAAAAAAAATATTTATTATGAAATCAAAATTGATATTATCCGTATTATTTGTTAGCCTTTTTTTCTGTAATGAATTATATTCTCAGATATTTTTTTCTGAATTTGGAGAGGAGAAGGGACTTGAAATAGAACAAAGATGGCGCAGAAGTAAAATATTTGATAAGAATAGTGACGCGATTCTAATTCTGAAAATTACCAATACTTTAGAAAGTGCGCTTGAGGTAAAAATCTCTATTGGTTTTTATAAGGATGAAATGTTGGTCTTTATGAGTGAGGAGCAGGAGATATGCCTTGAGCCCGGACAAACAAAAAGAGGAGGGAAGGATGATTTAAGGTTTCTTGCTGAAGAAATCACCAGAGCTGATACGCGTGAAGAAAATTTTTCTTGGGATTTTGCGAAAATTGAAGTTAACGAAGTAGATAGTTGCGAATAGGTAAGGATTATATAATTATAATTAATCAAAAAATAATTCAGCTGCAATGCCATCAGCAAATAATTTTCCCGTTTTTGTAAGGATAAGTTGTTGATTAGATTTTTGCATCCAGCCTTTATTAATGAATTTTCGGGAAGAATTGATTATTTGTTCTTGAATGTCGTTGCCAAACTCACTGCTTATTTTGTTTAAATCACATCCCCACATTGTTCTTAATGAAGTCATAATGTATTCGTTAATTTTCTGAGATTTTGTCAGAACTTCTGTCTCGCGTGAGATAATACCATTTTTTAGTGAATCAATATAGCTGTGGGTATTTGAGATGTTCCAAAATCTTTTTTCTCCGTTAAAGCTGTGTGCAGAGGGACCTAATCCGAGATATTTTTTCCCTGTCCAATAGCTTATATTGTGTTTTGAAAAAAAACCATCTTTCCCAAAATTTGATATTTCATAATGCCGGTAATTATTCTCCTGCATCCATTTTTGTAGAATCTCAAATTGTTGCGCGCTGTCTTCTTCACTAATATTGGGCAGTTTGCCTTTATTTATAAAAACATTAAGCGCAGTATTATTTTCTACAGTTAAAGCATAGGCTGAAATATGAGGAATGTTTAAGCTATGTATTATGCTTAGGTTTTCTATCCATTGTTTATGAGTCATCCCGGGTGTACCATATATGAGGTCTACAGTAATATTTTTAAAACCGGCTTGCTTCGAATTTATGATGGACTGCAGAGCTTGATCTTTATTGTGAGAACGATTCATGAAATTTAAATCAGCTTCGTGAAATGATTGCACACCTATGCTTAGCCGATTAACAGGACTTTGAAACAATTCCTTCGTTCGCGTTTTGCTGAGGTCATCAGGATTAGCTTCTAAGGTAATCTCTGTATTGTCATCAAAAGTATAGAATCGGGACAGAACATTGAAAATTTCCATAAGTTCTGTATTTGACAGGATAGATGGAGTTCCTCCTCCAAAATATATTGTATCCAGGTAAATCTTTTCTGAAGATGTTGTCTTTTCTTTGAAAAAATCTTTACTTAACTCAATCTCATTTTTTAATGCTGATAAAAAATCGGGTTTATTTTTTTTAGATGCAGAAAAATGAAAATTACAATAAAAACATGCCTGACGGCAAAATGGAATATGTATATAAATACCTGGCATTAATGTTTGATTAACATTTGTTTAAGCATTTATTTCAATAGCTTTTTTTATTCTTTTGATAGTTTCTTCTTTGCCTAAAACAGTCATAATCTCCTTAATGTCAGGTCCTTTGCCTTCTCCAACCAGGGATACCCTTAAGCCAATCATTAGTTGACCTGCCGGCACTTCGTTTTTTTCCATGAAATCATGCAAAACCTTATCAATTGATGCAACAGAAAAATCTTTAATATCCTGAAGCTCTTTAATAACATTATTTAGAATCTCGCCGGTATTTTCTTTCCATTTCTTTTTAATAATTTTTTCATCATAATATTTAGGAGCTATAAAAAAGAAAGATGCTTGGTCCCATATTTCATGAATAAAACTCACTCTGTCTTTTACAAGGGAAATTATCTTAACTAGTTTCTCATTATCTGTTTCTAATCCTTTGGATTTTAGAGTGGCTTGGAATTTATCTGCTATTTCTTCATCACTTTTCTTTATAAGATATTGGTGGTTAAACCACTTTGCTTTTTCGGGGTCAAATTTTGATCCTGATTTTCCAACCCTTTCAATAGAAAATTCATTAATCAGCTCATCTAATGAAAATAATTCTTTTTCACTACCGGGATTCCAGCCCATTAATGCCAGCATATTAATAAATGCATCGGGGAAATATCCTGATTCTCTGTAACCGCTTGAGATATCTCCTGTTTTTGGATCTTTCCATTCCAGAGGAAATACAGGAAATCCTAGCCTGTCGCCATCTCTTTTACTTAATTTTCCATTACCATCCGGTTTTAATAATAATGGCAAATGAGCAAAAGCAGGCATGTTATCCTTCCATCCAAAAGCATTATAAAGCATTACATGCAGGGGAGCTGAAGGTAACCACTCCTCACCTCTGATTACATGGGATATCTTCATTAAATAATCATCAACAACATTTGCAAGATGATAAGTTGGCATGCCATCAGATTTGAAAAGCACTTTATCATCCAGAGTGGAGGAATTAACTTTTACATGGCCTCTGATTAAATCATCAAGTTCTATGCTTTGATCCTTTGGCATTTTAAATCTTATTACAAAAGGGACATTGCTGCTCAATAGCTTTTCAACTTCAGCTTTCTCCAACGTCAGAGAATTCTTCATGCTCAAGCGGCTATTGCAGTCGTATTGTGGCTGACTATTGCTGTCGGCTTCCAGACGTTTGCGCATTGCTTCGAGTTCTTCCGCTGTATCAAAAGCATAGTATGCATTACCATTTTCAATAAGCTTTATAGCATATTGCTTATAAATATCTTTTCTTTCACTTTGGCGATATGGACCTAAATCAGTATTTTTATCCGGGCCTTCATCCCATAAAATATTACACCATTTTAATGAATCCATTATATATTTTTCAGCACCTTCAACAAATCTATTTTGGTCTGTATCTTCAATACGAAGGATGAAATCACCATTGTTTTTTTTAGCAAAAAGATAATTATATAATGCAGTTCTAACACCTCCAATGTGTAATGGACCGGTTGGACTTGGAGCAAATCTGACTCGTATTTTGGAATTTGTCATAAGATAAATGATTTATTAATTATGCAAAAAGCACGATTAAACTATAAGTAAAAAATTCTAATAAACATAATAATACCAAACATGATAAGCAAAAGCCCGACAAGCCTGTTTATAAAAACAAGGACTTTCACTTTTAGGTATTTTTTTATTCTGTGAGCAACAAAGCATTTTACTGTATCAGTTGCGAATACTGCGAAAATAACTCCGATAAAAAAGGAAATAGTTTCTTTTGAGTTTATTCCGTATTTAGAACTAATAAAACTAACCACGCCAAGCCAGAATATAAGTAAGAATGGATTTAAAATATTAATGAAGTAGCCTTTGAAAAAATATTTCATGAATCGGTCAGCTTTAACCTTAATTTCAATTTTTGAAGGTTTTGTCATTTTGTATTTCTTGGTAAATGTAATAATCCCGAAAAGGATTAGAACAACTCCTCCTATAACTCCAACAGTAACTTTATTTTGCTCATTATTTATAATTTGCAATGCCCCGAGATAGCTAAGTCCTATAAGTGTAATATCGCTAAAAGCAATTCCTGTTGCGAATTGCATGCCGGCGAAGAAACCTCTGTGTATGCTTGTTTGCAATAAAGCAAAAAAAGCCGGTCCGATTAAAAATGCAAGTGTTATGCCTAATATTATGCCTTCAAAAAAAGATGTGGCCATAATTCATTAATTGTTTTTCTTTTCAATAAATTGCTCCCATTCATTGAGAATATTATTCTTTAGTACTCTTGGAAATTTACTTTGTGCGCCTTCTTTACCTTTCATTCTGAGAAAGTCATAAAAAACTTTAGATGGCAATACTTCTATAACAACATTTTTAATGGCAGCAATGCGTTCAACACGGTAATCATCATTTAATTGCATAAGATTTTCGTCAATTGCTTTTCTCAAAGCTTCTGTTTCAACCTCACTATCTGTTCCAATATACCATTTATGAGCAAACATTGAATCATGCTTTATTCCCGTGACCGCAAACTCTCTAATTTCAATGTTTAATTGATCTTCTGTGGCTTTTATTGCCATATCCATATTTTCCTGCGAAAGATGTTCTCCGCATAAGCTTAAAAAATGCTTTGTTCTGCCTGTAATAACAAGTTCGCCTAATTCTTTAGAAGTAAACTTAACTACATCTCCTATTAAATATCTCCAGGCACCGGCGCAAGTGGTTATTAGCAATGCATATTCAACATTTTCTTCAATTTCATCAATTATTAATGATTTTGCATTGGGTTTTAAATTGCCATTTTCATCAAAATTTTCATTAGTAAAAGGCACAAACTCATAAAAAAGTCCATTATCCAATACAATTTGCATGCTATTGGTATTTGGCCTGCTTTGAAATGCAATAAAACCTTCGGAAGCCAGATATGTTTCAATATAAGTTAAAGGTTTTCCAAGAAGTTTTTCAAAACCTTTAACATAAGGACCAAAGGCAACACCACCGTGAACAAATATTGAAAGATTAGGCCAAATTTCATGAATATTATTTAATTTATAATGATCTATTATCTTTTCTATAAGAATTTGCCACCAGGCAGGAACACCAACAATTACTCCAATATCCCAACTCTCAGCCTTTTTTACTATCTCATCAAGTTTAGTTGGCCAGTCTCTTTCTTTAGAAATTCTCTTTCCGGGCTTATAAAAATGTTGAAACCAAAATGGTATGTTTTTGGTTGTTATACCTGATAAATCTCCCTCGTAATAAGTTCCGTTATAATTCAGATGAGTGCTTCCTCCTAACATTAAAATGCCTTTTTCGTAAAATTCCGGGGGAAAGTTATACCTGGCAAGAGAAAAAATTTGTTTTACACTTGTTTTTTTCATCGCTTTAAGCATATCTGAAGTTACTGGAATATACTTACTTGATGATTCACTTGTTCCTGAACTCAAAGCAAAATATTTAATTTTTCCCGGCCAGCTAACCCATGTTTCTCCGTTTAAGGATCTATACCACCATTTTTGAAAAATACTGTTATAGTCAAACATAGGAACTTTCTTTTTGAAATCGGAAATTAAATCTTTACTTTTTAAAAGCTTACCAAATTCATATTCCTCGCCAAGAGCTGTTCCTGAACACTTTTTTACAAGTTTTCTTAAAACTACTTCTTGTGCTTGCTTTTTATTCTTTATTTTAAAGAAAGCAGGTAGCTTGCTTCTGAGTTTAATAGCACTCTTAATGATAGAACCTAATATCGGCATTTTAGTTTTTTTAAGTTTATAATTAAAAATGGTTAATAATTCTTAATAAGCTTTATTCAGCCCATTTTTTAATTTCTTCTATTGAAGGAGCAGGTATGTCAAGCTTTAACTTTTTTCTCCAACCGCAAATATCATTAAATACTTTTGTTGCTTTTGTTTCCTTAATGTTACTAATACTAGAGTATCCCGCTTTTTTCAGCACTGCAATCCATTCAATAGGTACTCCGGCTTGTGCAAATTCATCCGAACTTACATCCGTAGAAGCCCCTTTTTCGGGACGCATCTGTGGAAAAAACAGCACATCTTGTATTGAGTTACTGTTTGTCATTATCATAGACAAGCGGTCAATTCCGATTCCTAAACCTGCCGTTGGAGGCATCCCGTATTCAATAGCCTTAAGAAAATCCTCATCGATAACCATTGCTTCCGGATCACCACGACGCCCAAGTTCTATTTGCTCTTCAAATCTTTTGCGCTGATCAATAGGATCATTTAATTCAGAAAATGAATTACATAATTCTTTTCCATTACAAATTAGTTCAAAACGCTCTACCAGGCCTTCCTTACTTCTATGCTTTTTTGCAAGAGGAGACATCTCTATCGGATAATCAGTAATGAAAGTAGGTTGAATTAATAAAGCTTCACATTTTTCCCCAAATATTTCATCAATTAATTTTCCTCTTCCCATGCTTTCATCGGTTTCAACCTCAAGCTCTTTTGCTGTCTGTCTTAGTTGGGCTTCATCCATCTCTGATATATCAATTCCAGTATAATGCTCAATAGCTTCATACATAGAATATCTTTTCCATGGACGTTTAAAATCTATTTCTTTATCTCCAACTTTTATTACTGTAGAATTATGCAAATCTATTGTTATTTTCTCAATCATTTCCTCGACAAAATTCATCATCCATTCATAATCCTTATATGCAACATATAATTCCATTTGTGTGAATTCAGGATTATGAAATCTGCTCATACCTTCATTTCTGAAATCTTTGGCAAATTCAAATACACCGTCATATCCGCCTACTATAAGTTTCTTCAGGTATAACTCATTTGCAATTCTAAGATATAAAGTTGTGTCAAGTTTGTTATGATGTGTTTTGAATGGCTTTGCTGCTGCACCGCCATAAATTGGTTGTAGTACAGGTGTTTCAACCTCAAGATATTCATGAGAAAGCAAAAAATTACGCATCGATTGTATCATTTTTGCTCTTTGTTGAAAAATCTTTTTAACGGATGGATTTACAATCAAATCAACATACCTCTGACGATAACGCTGCTCAGCATCGGAGAATGCATCATAGGTGACTCCGTCTTTTTGTTTTACAATTGGCAGTGGCTTGATTGATTTGGTTAGTATCTTAAATTCCTTGACATGAATAGTTGTTTCACCCATTTTTGTTGTGAAAACAAAACCTTTTATTCCTATAATATCACCAATGTCTACTAATTTCTTAAAAACCGTATTATAAAGTGTTTTATCTTCTCCCGGACAAATTTCATCTCTGTTTACATAAATCTGAATTCTGCCTTTTGCATCTTGTATTTCCGCAAATGATGCACTGCCCATGATTCTGCGACTCATTATGCGGCCTGCAATACTGATGTCTTGAAATAATTCGTTGTTTTCAGGATATTTATTATGGATTTCTTCTGAAGTTGCATTTATATGAAACTCCTCGGATGGATAGGGATTAATACCTAATTCTTGCAGGCTTTGAAGTGCCTGTCGTCTTATTTGTTCCTGCTCGCTGATAATTTGACTCATTATATAATTATAAAATATTTTTTCGTATAAAAATTCGTGCAAAGATACTAAAACATTAAGAATTTTTATTTGAAACCAAGCTTTTTACATATTTATCCAATTGCAAGTACCATTCTTTTCCGTACTTGAGTGTTAATGGTTTTTCTAAAAATTTATAAATCAGTACCTTGTTTTTTTTCCCTTTTTTAACTGCACATTTGCAAATTTGCCATCTATGATAATTAATGCCGTCATAATTAGAATATTCTGCAATTCTAATCGGATATAAATGACATGATATTGGTTTTTGGAAATTTATTAAGCCATCTTCATATGCTTTTTCTATAGCACAGTGTGCAATATTATCCTTGTCAAATATCACATAGGCACATTCTTTATTGTTTACAAGTGGTGTTGTAATTTCTTTGTTAGCATTTATGCAATATTTGCCGTGTTGTTTGACTTCGTCTATTCCCTCTTGCCTCATATAATGTTTTACTGTGTCAAATATTTTATCAAGGATTTTTGATTCATCTTTTGTAAGAGGAGCTCCCGCGTCACCTTCAACGCAACATTCACCTTTGCATTTTTGTATGTCGCAAATGAAGTGCTCAGTGTAAATTTCTTCTGATATTAAAGTGTTTCCTATTATAATCATTTGGCAAAATTAAATAAATTCAGATAGAAATATCTGTTTATGATAGTAAGCATTGCTTATTTTGTGGTTTTGACACAATATATTATTAAAATATTGAGAGACTTATTTACTTTCAATGCAGTATTTCAGAAAGGGATATACTATCGTTTTTTAAAATAGAACATCACAAATAAATAAGCACTCAAAACCAAAGCCATAATAAGTTGGATGTATAGAGGAGTGCTTATCAGCTTGTCATCAGGGAATAGAAATACAAGACTCAAATATTTCATTCCATAATATAAAAGCTTGCTGATTAATATGCTGCTAAACAATGCAATAAAGGGTTGTAGCTTTTTTATTAATGCATAAAATAAAACTACGTTGATAATTAGTTCTATGGCTATAAAACCACTTTTTATTATTAATGGATGTCCGCTTATAAGATATGAAAACAAAGGAAGTGTCGCTGCAAGTATCAGAGCATTGGTTCTGTTTGTGTGAACTATAGCTATAATTACCATTATTCGCATTGGTTCAATTAGATATAATGGGAAGTTTAAAAGATGAGAAATGGCAGGTACAAAATATACAAAAGAAATGGCCATTATATCTATTAAAACTGAAAGGTAATTTCTTTTTAAAATGGTCGGTATGGACCGGCTTGCGGAATAACTCATGATATTGTTCTTATAAAATATTTATAATCATTTTAAATAGCTCGTTTGTAATGAATTATTGAATTCAAAAATAAGAAAATTTCTTTGAATATCATATATTTGTAAAGCTTATGATCTTAAAAAATAATTAAATGCATTTTTTGTGAGTATTATAGGTATTACTGGCTAATACTACGCAGAATCATTATAAATAAAAAACAAATAAAATGAGGAGAAGAGATTTCATAAAAAACGGTGTTATTTATACTGCTGCTGCATCTGTTTTTGCTGCTACAATTGGCAGGATAAGGCCGGTATTTGGCAAATCTTCTGCAAAATCATCCGAAAAATACGACCTTGTTGCTGTTAGGGGAGGAGAGCCTGTTGAGATGTTTAAAAAGGCAATGAAGGAACTTGGAGGTATGGAAGCCTATGTAAAACGAGGGCAAACAGTTGTGGTTAAACCAAATATCGGCTGGGATGTTACTCCGGAAAGAGCGGCAAATACTAATCCGGAACTTATTGGTGCCATTGTTAAAGAATGTTTCGTTGCCGGTGCAGCAAAAGTTTATGTTTTCGACAATACTTGTGATCAGTGGCAAAAATGTTATTCTAACAGTGGAATTGAAAAAGCTGTTAATGATGCCGGAGGACAAATGGTTCCCGGAAACCTTGAAAGATATTATAAAGAGGTTAGTATTCCCAATGCAAAAAGATTAAAGACCACAAAAGTACATGATCAATACTTAAAAGCTGATGTATTCATTAATGTTCCGGTTTTAAAACATCACGCATCTACAAATCTTACTATTTGTATGAAGAACCTAATGGGTGTGGTATGGGACAGGCGTTGGTGGCATAGAAATAATTTGCATCAGTGTATCGCTGATTTCTGTCTTTATTGCAAACCGGACTTAAACATAGTTGATGCACACCTGGTTATGACTAAGAATGGCCCCAGAGGTACTTCGCAGTCTGACTTAACAGTGAAAAGAAGTTTGATTGTTTCTTCAGATATTGTTGCTGCCGATGCTGCCAGTGCAATGGTTTTTGGTTCTCAACCCGATGATGTAAAGCATATAAAAATTGCTGAAGAAATGGGTGTTGGAAATGCAGACCTAGGTAAACTGAATATTCAAAGAGTTTATTTATAAATATGATAAAACTTAAACATCTAAAATTTATTCGTCGCACTATAGCAGTATTGATTATTATTTCAATCCTGACTTTATTTTTGAATATAGGCAATACTTATTTGAAAAATACCGGTGATTTTTTTGTAGGCCTGCAAATATTTCCTTCAATTATCAATCTTTCTGTAGTTTTTGTTAGTGCTTCATTGATTGGCCTAATCGCAATTCTATTATTAACATTATTTTTTGGCAGGGTATATTGCTCCTCGATTTGTCCTATGGGTACATTGCAGGATTTTTTTTCTTTCTTTTCTTCTAAACTAAAATCAAAAAAGAGAAAGAGGTTTCATTATTCTTCACAAAGAAAACGGATACTTAAATATTCAGTACTTTTTCTTACAATTATGTTTTGGATTTTCGGAAGTCTGTTTCTTATTAATGCCCTGGATCCATACTCAAATTTCGGCAAGATTACAACAACATTTGTTCAGCCTGCATACATTTATTTGAATAATATTCTTACAGTTTTTCTGGAAGGCTTCAACATTTATTATATTGAGCCTATGGAAGAAAAAACGCTTCCATTATATGTTGTTTTAACTTCTTTAATAATATTACTGGCGATTGCGTTTTTATCAATTTGGCGAGGACGATTATTTTGCAATACACTTTGCCCTGCTGGTGCTTTACTTAGTATTTTAGGAGAACGAGCATTGTTTAAAATTAATATCAAACAGAGTGAGTGTACTTTTTGTGGAAAATGCGAATGGGTTTGCAAATCTGAATGTATTGACAGTAAGAACAGTTTTATTGATCATGGCAGATGTGTAAGTTGCTTTAACTGTTTTGCTTCATGCACAAATAATGGGTTTCATTATGTTTTTGATAATCCTTTTAAGAAAAAGAAAATACCAAAAGAAGAAAGTGATATAAGTTCAAACTTAGATTCTCAAAAGCGTTCTTTTTTATTAACCCTTGGTGCAGGCTTATTAAGCTTCCCGGTTTTAAACAGAAAGTATGCTAATGCTGAACAAAATAGCAAACCCGGAATGGTCCCAACAGGTTCGGAATTGCCGGTTACTCCACCGGGCTCTCAAAGTATTGAGCATTTTACAAATAATTGCATCGCTTGTTATTTGTGTGTGAGCAAGTGTCCGAAAAATGTTATTGTCCCTTCGTTTTTTGACTACGGTCTTCAGGGTTTTATGCAACCTAAACTGGATTTTAATAAAAGTTTTTGCAATTATGATTGCATTGATTGTACGCAAGTGTGTCCTACAGGTGCTATTTTGCCTCAAACTATTGAAAAAAAGAAAACTATCCAACTTGGTGTTGCCCGCTTCTATGTTGAGAGCTGTATTGTTATGATTGATAAAACAGATTGCGGTGCTTGCTCTGAGCATTGTCCGACTAAAGCTGTTAACATGGTGCCTTTTGAAGGATTATGGTTGCCGGAAGTTAATCCTGAAATATGTATAGGTTGTGGTGCTTGTGAATATGCATGTCCTACATCTCCATATAAAGCAATTTATGTTGAAAGTAATGCTGTGCATAAAAAAGCACTTGCTATTGCCGATGATGAAGGTCCTAAAGAGTCGGAAGATGAAGGCGAAGAGTTCCCTTTTTAATATTATTTGCATGCTTGCTTTTCATGTATATATATAAATGTGTATCATACAATTATTGTTTTTAATTTAGCAAATTAACAAGCATTTTGATTTTTGTGTCAAAATGTTAACTTTGTATCAATGATTTGTCTATAATTTTAGTAATTTTATCATCTAGTTTTGAGTTTAACTTATCAAATATAATGTCATGAACAAAAAATTTACATCAATCCTAATCACTGTCAGTTTCATTTTGTTTTTTTCTTTGAATATTTCGGCTCAATATACGGTGAAACCGGCTGCAATAAAATCAGAATTAAAACAGACAGATAATAATCTGCAAAAAGATGACAGAAACTTTGAAGTTGTTTGGTCTGAAAGTTTTAATGGTGAATTGCCTGCAAGCTGGCAAAATGAAAATGTAAATGGATTTTGTGCTTTTCAGCATACCTTTAATGGACCTCAAGGCCCATTTTCCACAGGAATTCCCGCAATTAATTCTACAACAGCACCAAATGGTTTTATGATTCTTGATAGCGACTTGTGTAATATAGATGGCGAAGACCTTGGCTATGAAACGGTGGATGCTTATATCGAATCACCTGCAATTAATCTCTCTGAGTATAATAGTGTTGGCCTTAGATTTGAACATTTTTTTAGATATTGTTGCGATCCTTCTTTGATTGAACAAAATGTTTTAATTAGTAATGATGGCGAAAACTGGGCAGAATTTGATGTTACTCATAATTTGGCTCCAAATAATCTTAGTGATAACCCACAGATTACAGTTCTAAATATTTCAGCAATTGCCGGTGGTCATGAAAATGTTTGGATCCGATTTCATATAAAAGGTGCAACTCAGTATTTTTGGATGATAGATGATGTAAGTATTGTTACATTAACAGAAAATGATCTTGAACTTTTGGATGTCAGACATGAATCTTACACTATCATTCCCGGTGGTATTAAAAATGATATAAGCTTTGCGGGAAATGTTGTTAATGCTGGCTCTAATGCACAAAATAATGTGAACTTAAATGTTGAGATAAATGATTATCTTTTTTCAGAAACCAGCGATATTATTCCTTCCTTAAACCCTTCTGCAGAATTATTATTTGAAATAGCAGAGCCTTTTGTCTTTCCCGGAAAAGGAGTATACGAACTTGTTTTTTCTGTGAATCAGGATCAAACTGATGAATTGCCTGAAAATAATACTGAAGATGTTGTAATTACTGTTTCCGACTCTATATATGCCAGGGATTTTGGCCTATATTCTTCAGGAAATCTTGTTTGGCCGGCACTTCTGGAAATTTCTCATACCGGAAATATTTTCGATATTGAAACAAATGCCTTTGCCTCATCTGTTTCTGTTGCTCTGCATGAAAATACCCTTGAAGGTGAAGATATTTCTGTTGTTTTGTTTGAGAGATCAGATGGTGATGTTTTTTCTGAGATCGCAAGGTCTTTAACCTACACAATAACTCCTGAAGATATTAATAATGCAGAAGGAGAGGCTATATGGCTAAGTATTCCTTTTGAGACAGAAGTTGAATTAGAAGCCGGTTTTTCATATCTTGCTGCTGTTGAATATAGCAGCAATAATGTTGCTATTGCAGCAGAAAATAATGTATGGCAAGCTGAAGGTGTTTCGTATTCTCAAATTGACGGAGATTGGGCTTTTGAGAATTCCTTACCAATGATACGGTTAAACTTTGGACAAAATATTGCTGAATGTAATATTTTAGCACATTTTGATGTAGTTGATGACTTTTGTGATATGGGTAACGGAAGTATTACTGCTTTTCCTTTAAGCGGTACACCTCCATACACTTATGAATGGAATACCGATCCAATTAGCGAAGAAGCTAAAATTACTGATTTGTTAGCTGGTACATATACTGTTATTATTACTGATGCAGAATCTTGTTCTGAAGAATTTATTATTGAAGTGGAAAGCAAGGATTTAGAGTATGAGCTGGAGATTATACCTGCTGCTTGTGGCGGTGAGAATGGAGTCGCTATTGTAACACCTGTCTCAGGGCAAGCCCCGTTCACATACTCATGGAGTCATGATGTCGGCTTAACCGATTCTATAGCTACAGGTTTATTACCCGGTAGCTATACTATGACAATTACAGATAATAATGGATGTGAAATACTTGTTGACATAGAGGTTGAAAGTATTGATGCTGTCACTCTTGATTATGAGGTAGTTCAGCCAATTTGTTTGGCTGATAATGGAAGCATTTTGATAATTCCGATTAACGGTGAAGCTCCTTTTGATTATAGTTGGAGTAATGATGAGGAGTTTGTTGGAGATTTTCAGGATAATCTTGTTGCAGGTATTTATACAGTTACTGTTACGGATAATAATGATTGTGTTGGTACTATAGAGATAAACCTTGAAGCCTCTGATGTTGAATTGCTCGTATTAGGTGATGTTATTGATGCCACTTGTGAACAAGCTAATGGTGCTGTTTATCTTAATGTTACAAATGGACAGGATCCTTATGAGTTTCTATGGAGCAACCAAACTACTGACGAAAATCTGGTAGATGTTCATGACGGAAATTATTCTGTTTTTGTTACCGACCATTTTGGTTGTACAGGTGAAGCAAGTTTTGAAATAAATAATTCCGGTATAGCTCCGGAAGTAACTATAGATGTTACTAATGCAAGTGCATGTGGTGAAGAAGATGGTTCAATAGTAGTTGCGCCTGTTGATCCTGAGGCCGATTATTCTTATGAGTGGGGCGGAGGTGAAACAGGCCCGGAACTATTGAATATAGGGTCAGGATTTTATGATCTCACAGTAACTGATAATGCCGGTGATTGCTATGCTTATTTCGAAATAACTGTAAATGATGACGGTCTTCCTGATATGACTGTTAATCAAAATAATGTTAGTTGCTTCGGTTATGATAATGGCTATATTAGTGTTGATATTGATGGAGGTGATTTTGATTTTTTATGGAATACAGGTAGTGAAGAGTCATTTATCGAAAATCTTCAACCGGGCGATTATAACCTCACACTGACAAATGCAAATTGTTTTGCTTATCTTGAATTTACTATCACTGAACCTGATCCTCTTGAAATACAAGATGTTGAAATATTAGATCCTTCATGTTACGATTATGATAATGGATCAATAGAAATTCAGGCTGTAGGAGGCACCGAACCTTATCAATATTTATGGAATGATCAAATGTCCGGAAGTTTAATTAGTGACTTATCAGCAGGTATTTATGATGTTGTGGTTACCGATATTAATTCATGTGAGATTGAAAAAAGCTACATTCTTAATAATCCGGAAGAAATTGTGATAATAGCACAAGTGGTTAATCCTGATGCCGGAGAAGATAATGGTTCTATCGATGTTACTGTTTTTGGTGGTGTTGGCGAGATTACTTATGATTGGGATTCGGGACATAGTGGGCCGAATATTACCGGATTAGGACCCGGTGAATATACCGTCACAGTCACCGACGAAAACGATTGTTCTGCTGAGGAAACTTTTGAATTATTTGTAACTTCAATTCACGATCCTGATTTTGCCGATAATATTTCAATTTATCCTAATCCTGCTAAAGAATTTGTTAATGTTGAGTTTGGAAGCTTGAGCACAAGTCAGTGGGAAATCAAATTATTTGATCTTAGAGGAATAGAAATCCGAAATTGGAATGTTGCAAATGATAGCTCTGAAACGAAACTCAATTTAAATAGTTTGTCTGCAGGGGTTTATGTTTTACAAATTGTCTCAGATCTTGGCAAGTTCGAACAAATTATTGTTAAGAATTAGTGATTAGTAATTTGTAATTTGTAAAATACTTAGCTTAATGGCTAATAGAATAAACCTTCTGTTTTATAAGGATTTCCTGCTTGAACTTCGCACCAAATCGGCACTGGGTGGTATTATTATTTATCTTATTTCTACTGTTTTTGTATGTTACCTTGCCTTTGATGGGTTCATTTCACTGAAAGTTTGGAATGCCCTGTTTTGGATAGTTCTGCTGTTTTCTTCATTTAATGCAATATTGAAAGCTTTTATGAATGAAAACAGCGAAAGAAATTTCTACTATTATTCAATAGTAGATCCCAATAGCTATATTAATGCTAAAATAATTTATAATACTATTTTAATGATTGTTTTGTCTTTTTTTGCATTAGGCATATTTATCGTTTTTATGGGTAATGTGGTGCAAAACATTTTGGGCTTTATTGTTGTTATGATATTTGGAGTATTAGGAATAGCATCCGTTTTAACTCTAATGTCTGCCATAGCATCTAAAGCACGCAATAACTTTACTTTATTGGCAATATTGAGTTTTCCGATTGTTCTTCCACAACTGTTGGTATTACTGAAAGCTTCGGAAAAAACTATTGAAGGAGATTCGTTGGCAATGGTTTTTCCTGAAATTATTATTAGTTTGCTGATTTCTGCGATTGCCGTGGTATTATCTAATTTGTTGTTTCAATATATTTGGCAAGAATAAAATAATTATGATATGAAGAAAGAATGCATATGTATATATACTCATGATTATCCCGGTTCTGATAAGAAAAATGTAAAGGTTGAGGCTAAGGCTGAGGCTAAGGCTAAGGTTAAGGTTAAGAAGAAAGATGATTTTAATTTTTCAGCTTTTTTAAAGTCCTCATGGTGGAAAATATTGGGAATCCTTATATTAGTGTATGTTATAATTGGCGGTTTATTGTTTCCTGTTCCAGAAATCCCTGTTATCAGGGAAACAATCCGAAATATTTATTTTCATGTAGGCATGTGGTTTGCAATGATTTTTATTCTTTTTCTCGGGATGATAAATAGTATAATATTTCTTAGAACAGGTAAACGAAAGAATGATCAAAAGGCTCTGGCAATGGCTTATTCAGGTTTGTTGTTTGGCTTCTTAGGTTTAATAACAGGTATGATTTGGGCAAATAATACCTGGGGAGCATTTTGGTTGAATGATCCAAAGCTTAATGGTGCTGCAATTGGTGTCTTGGTTTATCTGGCCTATTTGGTTTTGCGTTCAAGTATTGACGACTCAGATAAAAGAGCCCGATTGGCAGCAGTATATAATGTTTTCGCTTTTGTAATGTTTTTCATTTTTATAATGGTTATTCCAAGAATGTCTGCATCATCAATACATCCCGGAATTGATGGAAATCCTGCACTTGCTACGGGAGATCTTGATGCTTCAATGAGAAAGGTTTTTTGGCCTGCTGTGTTGGGCTGGATTATCTTTAGTTATTGGATTGCCGAAATATTTTATAAAACGAAGAATATTCAGAGTAGAATTGAAGATATAGAAATGGAATAAATTGATTGTATACTTTAAAAGGCGCATTTGACTTTGTTAATTTATTTATATAAATATTATGTTAGAACAAGACGGAAAAATTTTTGTAGTAGCTGTTGTGTTAGCTTTAATTATTGCAGGTATTGGAGTTGCAATGTTTTTTATAGATAACAGATTAAGAAAGGCTGAAAAAAAACTTAAAGCTCTGGAGAAGCAGAAAAAGGATTAACACATGAAGAAAACTCATATTGTTTTGTTAATTTTCCTGGTTGTTGTTCTGGCAGCAGTAATTTCTACTGTATACCAGGCTGATACATACTCATCCTTTGAAATAGCTAAAGCTAATCCCGGCAAAGAATTTCACATTATTGGCACTCTCGATAAAGACAAGCCTGTTGAGGAGAGTATTATGGAGAAATCACTGATACTCACATTTTATATGACAGATGATAAAGGGAATAGTTCAAAAGTTCATTTTTATGGATCCGAACCAACAGATTTTTATAAGTCTGATCAAATTGTATTAATTGGGAAATATGAAAATGATGTTTTTATTGCTTCTTCATTATTGCTAAAATGTCCTTCAAAATATAATCCTGATGAATTTGAAGAACAAGAATTTACAGCAGATTCAGAATAATTCTATTTTAATTTTGACAAGCTGAATTCTTAATTTATTATATGATTAAAATGCAATAAGCTATATTTCTTTATTTGTTTTTTTTCTCATTTCTCTTACTCTCATTTGCTTTTCATCAGCGGTAAGTCCCAAAATATTAACTCCAAGTTGCAAATATGTTGCTATACCTGCTATGCTCATTACATAAATAAACATATAACCATAAGGTATCAGGAAGAATATTGCAACATTAAAAAGTGAAAGCCAAACACCAGCACACCATGGGCAGGTGACAATTGCTTTTACTGAATCACCGATGCCTGTTCCCTCAAATGAGCGGATTACATCTCGAAAAAGTTTAAACAACCTGTCATATACTATTAATCTTGTCATTCTGTATGTTGCAATACTTATGAGAATAAAATCAATTATGCTAGTTTCTTTTATGTTTATTTCCTGTTTGTGAAAAACATATGCTATTGCAATAAACAATAATGTAAATACAAACATTGAAACTATATTCCAGATTTTTTCGCTTTTTGTAGGTTTCATATGAGTTTTTAAATTTGATTATTTAATATTTAAACGTCTTTATAATAGTATTGTTTAGAAATCTGTTAAAATATATAATTATTTTT
>CAZTPA010000008.1:53980-65616 GCA_964614525.1 uncultured Bacteroidales bacterium
AAACGTCTTTATAATAGTATTGTTTAGAAATCTGTTAAAATATATAATTATTTTTTATAATTGTTTGATTAATTCTAATATTAATGTAAAGTGAATACCTCTTAATTGTTAATTCTGACTATTTTTGTTTATTATAAAAAACGAGACATGAGCAATAATATACTTGTTAAGAAAGCATCAGGAGATCTGGAGACTTTTTCTGAAGCAAAATTGGTTAATTCACTCAAGAGAGCCGGTGCAGATAGCAGAGCTATAGAAAAAATTGTAAACAATATTCAGGACTGGATTTTTAATGGAGTAACTACAAAGAAAATTTATTCCAGAGCTTTTGCAATGCTGAAAAAGAAAAAGACAGGTGTTGCAGCTAGGTATAAATTAAAAAAAGCAATTGCTGAGCTTGGACCTTCAGGTTATCCTTTTGAGCATTTTGTGGGACAGATATTTGAGAAATTGGGCTATGAAGTGTCTGTTGGAGTTACTATTCAAGGAAATTGCGTTAGTCATGAAGTAGATGTTGTTGCAAATAAAGATAATGTTCAGAATCTTATGGAATGTAAGTTTTACAATAATGGTGGAAAGCATGCAAATGTCCAGGTTTCTTTATATGTTCGTTCTCGTGTTAATGATATAATAAGAAAGAGAAAAAATTTGCCGGAGTATAAAAATTATGATTTTGAAGGCTGGGTTGTTACTAATACTCGTTTTACAGCTGACTCAATGGCTTTTGGAACTTGCAGCGGCTTGAAATTGCTGAGCTGGGATTATCCTCAGAACAATGGTCTTAAAGATATTATTGAAAGGTTGAAAATTTTTCCTATAACAGTTCTTACAATGATTACTAAAAAAGAAAAGATAATTCTTATGGATAAAGGAATTGTTCTTTGCAGCCAATTAATTAGCAATCCTAAGGTTTTTGAGATTATAGGTATAAATAAAAATAAGCAGAAAAAGGTTTTAGAAGAAGCCGGCAGCCTTTCCTGATGAGGCTTTATTTTTTCATAAATTCAATTAATTCAGGAATTCTTTTCAACATAGCCAATTCTTTCATTTTGCTTCTGGCTTCCTGAACAGGACTGCCAAAATATATTTGGTTGCCGGGAATAGATTTTGCTACACCCGATTGGCCAAGCACAATAGCACCTTTACCTATTGTCAGGTCTTTTTGCACTCCAACCTGGCCCCAAAGTATTACATCATCTTCAATAACTACGCATCCAGCAATACCAACCTGAGAAGCAAATAAACAATTTTTCCCAATTATTGTATCATGTCCCACCTGAATATGATTATCCAGTTTTGTTCCTTCACCTATTGTTGTGTTGCCCGATACACCTTTGTCAATGGTACAGCAGGCACCAATTTCGACTTTATCCTTAATGATGACGCTTCCACATGATTCCAATTTATCATAAAATTCCGGTCTTCTTTTAAAATAAAAAGCATCAGCTCCAAGCACACTTCCTGAGTGAATAATAACGTTATCGCCAATTATACAATTGTCATAAATGCTTACATTGGCGTGTATCAGGCAGTTTTTTCCTATCGTAACATTATTGCCGATAAATGCTCCTGCTTGTATAATTGTCCCTTCTCCTATATTTGCACTTTGGCTGATTAATTGATTGCAACTTTGAAAAGGTCTGTACTTTTTTACAAGAGCTACATAATCCCTAAAAGGATCATCAGAAAATATTAAGGCTTTTCCTCCGGGCCTTGGTACTTTCTTGTTAATGAGAATAGTTGTAGCAGCAGAATTTAAAGCTTTATCATAATACTTAGGATGATCAACAAAAGTGATATCACCTCTTTCAACCATATGTATTTCGTTTATACCTGTGATAAGAAAATCAGGATCGCCGTCAAACTCAGCACCAATTATTTTAGCACAATCTTTTAGTGCAAGGGGTTTTGGTAATTTCATTAAAAACTATTAGAATTATTTTACTCTTTCGCTATATTCTTGACTTCTTGTGTCAACTTTAATCATTTCTCCCTCATTTATAAAAAGAGGAACGTTTACAGTTGCTCCGGTTTCTAAAGTTGCTGGTTTTAGAGTGTTTGTGGCTGTATCTCCTTTTACCCCGGGCTCAGCATATGTAACTTTCAACTCAACAAATGCCGGTAATTCACAACTTAATGGAGTTTCTGTATCTGCATGAAAAACTATTTCAACTTCCTGTCCTTCTTTCAGTAATGCCGGCGCACTAATAATCTCTTCAGGGATAGGTAACTGCTCAAAAGTTTCTGAATGCATAAAATTATATCCATTATCATCACGAAAAAGATATTGAAAAGGTCTTCTTTCAACTCTTGCTACATTTACCTTAACTCCTGCATTGAAAGTGTTTGGAATTACTTTGCCTGTTTTTAAATTTTTTAATTTTGTGCGAACAAAAGCACCACCCTTGCCGGGTTTTACATGCTGAAAATCTACAATAGTAAAAAGTTCGTTGTTAATTTCAAGACAAAGTCCGTTTCTAAAATCTGATGTTGTTGCCATAAAAATATTATTGCTTTAATTTATTTCAGGCACAAAAATAATAAATTTACTTGTGCTTTTAACTTATTAGTTAAGCAGATAGAAAATTATTTTTTAATAAAAGTGAATTGGTGCTTAGAAAAGTTTCGGTTTCATTATGATTAGAAAATACTATAACTGTTCGCGAGTTGCTTGTTTTATTTAGAATATCCTGATACCATTTTTTTGCTTCCTTGTCAAGATTCGTACATGGTTCATCAAGCAGCAACAAGTTAGAGGTTGTGAAAAATGCCAAAGCAAGCTTAACTCTTTGTTTCATACCGGAAGAAAAGTTTTTTAATATTTTATTGGCAGCAGATTCAAGTTGAAGAATTTCAATTATATTTTTTGTATTATAATTATTTATGGCTGTTTTTAATTTGAAATGAAAATTTAATGTCTCGTACAAAGTAAGTTCTTCAATCAGCTGCAGGTGAGGGCTTGCAATTGATGTATGCATGTATATGCTCTTCCCGCAGATGTTTTTACTGTTTAAAGAATATGATACTTTTCCTCTTGATAAATTTGTATATCCCGAAATTATTTTAAGTAAACTGGATTTCCCTGAACCGTTTTTTCCTAAAACAGAATTAATGGTTTTTTCCTCAAAAACATGATTAATATTTCTGAATATCCATTGATTGCCAAATTTTTTACCTGCATTATCAAGAGATATTTGCATAAATAGAGGTTTTGAAATGTATTACAATAATAGTAATAAACTTAGGCAAAGTAGAAATCAATTATTTGTCATTAGAAGTATAGCCTTTCATAATTCCTCTTGTTGAATTGTTGATAAATGCAATTATCTCATCTCTTTCAGGAGTCGAAGGAACTTCTGTTTCTATAATACTAATGGCTTTGGAAACATTATATCTTTTTAGGTATAATATTCTGTAAATATCTTGAATTTCATTAATTTTTTTATTTGAAAAACCTCTTCTTCTTAACCCGATAGAGTTAATTCCAACAAATGATAGCGGATCTCTTGCAGCTTTGGTAAATGGAGGTACGTCTTTTCTAACCAAGGATCCTCCGCTAATCATTGAATGTTTACCAATATTCACAAATTGATGTATAGCAGATAATCCTCCTATAATAGCATAGTCATCGATATATATATGACCTGCAAGTGTTGCGGCATTAGCTAAAATACAATTGTTACCGATTTCGCAATCATGAGCGATATGCACATAGGCCATTAAAAGACAATTGTCGCCAACAACAGTTTTGTTGTTGGCTTTGGTTCCTCTGTTTATTGTAACAAATTCTCTGATTATTGTGTTATCGCCAATTTCAACAGTAGTTTCCTCGCCTTCAAATTTTAAATCCTGAGGAATTGCCGAAACAACTGCACTTGGAAAGATCTTGCAATTTTTTCCAATTCTTGCACCTTCCATTATCGTAACATTAGATCCTATCCAGGTACCTTCTCCGATTTCAACATTCTTATGAATAGTAACAAAAGGTTCTATTACCACATTGGCAGCAATTTTAGCTTGTGGGTGAACGTAAGCTAATGGTTGATTCATACTGTTCTTTTTATTGTAATTTATTCAAATTTGATATTATACTTATTTTTGACAATTAAATTGTGATTACTCTTTATTTTTTACTACCTGAGCCATCAATTCAGCTTCCATCACAATTTTATTGCCTACATATGCATAACCTTGCATATGGCAAATGCCCCTTCTTATAGGTGTTATAAAGGATAATTTTAAGATTAGAGTATCTCCGGGCACTACTTTTTGCTTAAACTTCACTTTATCAATTTTCATAAAGTATGTGCTGTAATTATCCGGGTCGTCAACTCCTGAAAGTATCATTATGCCACCTGCCTGTGCTAATGCTTCAACCTGAAGTACTCCCGGCATAACAGGTTCTTTTGGAAAATGCCCCACAAAAAAACCTTCATTCATAGTGACATTTTTTATACCTATAATTGAATTATCATCCTTTTCAATTATTTTGTCAACCAGCAAAAAAGGATAGCGATGCGGTAACATTTTGCTTATTGCATTAATGTCGAAAAGGGGCTTCGATAAAGGATCGTATTTAGGAATTTGAGCTTCCTGCTCTTGTTTTTTAATTATTTTTTGAAGTTCTTTTGCGAATTTCACATTAGAGGAATGACCGGGTTTCCTTGCAATAATATGAGCTTTTATAGGTTTCCCGATTAAACTGAGGTCTCCAATAACATCTAATAGCTTATGTCTTGCAGGTTCATTATTAAAGTATAATTCAAGATTGTTTAAAATCCCTTCCGGTTTTATATCAACTTTAGGTTTGTCAAATACTTTTGCAAGTTGATCAAGCTCTTTTTGCTTTACTTCTCTGTCGACAAATACAATTGCATTTTTTAAATCTCCTCCTTTAATAAGATTCTTGGATAAAAGATATTCTAGCTCGTGAAGAAATACAAAAGTTCTGCAAGGTGCAATTTTTTCTGCAAAATCTTCAAGATTATCAAGTTTAGCATGTTGTGGGGGCAAAATATTTGATTTAAAGTCTATCATGCATGAAATCCTATATCTGTCATAAGGCACAGCAATTATTTCACAGTCTTTCTCTTCGTCATAAAAATGCACAGCTTCTTTTAGTTCAAAGTAATCAACCAATGCGTTTTGTTCAAGTATGCCTGCCTTTTCTATTGCTTCTACATAAAATTTACTGCTTCCATCTAGTATAGGAGTTTCTGAACAATCAACTTCTATAATGATATTGTTTATTTGTAGTCCGGTAACAGCAGCCAAAACATGCTCTATTGTTGCAACTTTTATACCGTTGTGTTCGATGGTTGTGCCCCTGGAAGTATTGCTTACATAATCAGCATTAGCTTCAATAAAGGCCTCCGGGCCAATGTCTTTTCTTAAAAATCTAATACCGGTATTTTCTTCTGCCGGTTTTAAAGTAAGTGTTACTTCTTTACCTGTATGTAGCCCTACACCTTTTAATAAAACTTCACTCTTAAGTGTTTTTTGCCTGTCATTCATGATGTGATAATTAAACAGATTATTATTTAATTAACTGAATTAAAACAACATAATTGCATAATATTCAAGAAATCTATCAAATAATTAATAGAAAAAATACAATAGAAATGCATGAAAATTATCCGGATGCTTAATTTTCGGGCAAAGGTATCAAAAATAATTTGTGTAAAAAATAATATTCTTCTATAAAGGTATGATGAGATTATTTCTTATCAAGTTTCTCTATCTGTTTCTCCAACTTATCAATTTTCTTGACCATTTTATCAAGATTCCTGAAATGCACATATGTTTTGCGATATTTTGCAGCATCGAAAGCAGGTGATCCCATAATTATTTCATTATCAGGTATGTTAGCACCAATGCCGGATTGTGCAGCGATTTTAACATTATTGCCAATTGTTAAATGCCCGCTAATGCCCACTTGACCTCCTATCATGCAATTTTTGCCAATTTTTGAGGAACCGGCAATTCCGCATTGTGCAGCTATAACAGTATTTTCTCCAATTTGAACATTATGAGCAATTTGAATAAGATTATCCAGTTTTACCCCTTTTTTTATTAGTGTAGAACCAAGTGTAGCTCTGTCTATAGTTGTATTAGCGCCAATTTCTACATCATCTTCAATTTCTACAATTCCAATTTGCGCAACTTTTAAATAAAGATTATCTGCTTGTGGTGAAAAACCAAATCCATCGGCGCCTATTACAACTCCGGAATGTATTATACAGGAATTACCAATTCTGCAATTTTTGTAAATCTTCACTCCGGCATTAATAATACAATCATCACCAATTTTTACATCATCACCAATAAAAGCATGTGGGAATATTTGAACATTTTTGCCTATACTACAGTTCTCTCCAAGATGAACAAATTCACCGATATAAGGATTTTTACCAATATCCGAGCTTTCAGATATATATGATAATGAGGAAATACCTGATTTTTTTGGTTGACTTTTCTGATACAACTCCAGCAGCTGTGCTAAAGAGTTATATGCATTTTCTACTCTTATTAAAGTTGTCTTTATTGGCTTATCAGCCTGAAAATCTTTGTTTACAAGTACAATAGATGCTTTTGTAGAGTATATATATGGTGTATATGCCGGATTTGACAAAAAGCTTAATGAGCCTTCTTCACCTTCTTCTATTTTCGATATTTTATCAACTTTTGCTTCAGGATTTCCTTCAATGGTACCATTAAGAAAATCTGCTATCTTTTGAGCTGAGAAATCCATATGTTGTTTTATAAAAGTATTTTTTAAAAAAGTGGTGCAAGTTAGCAATAAAAAAAAAATCTTGCAAAAATATTAACAGAACTGCAAGAATTTTGTTGTTACAAATACTGTATTATTTCTTTTGGAAAACAAATAAAATGTTTTTCAACATCTTTTGATAGGTTGTTGCTGTTTAGATAATCACTGGCCGATGAGAGGTCGGTTAAGTTGCCGTCTTTTTGCAGTACCATAATATTACCTATTCCCGGATCATAAGCATTGTTTCGGGCTGTGTCTTCTATTACAAAGTACTTTAATTCTTCATCAGAAATCTTTAATACTTTTTTTGTTGTAGACTTTATTTTTTCAACATAACTATCATCAAAGGGGTTACGCTGAATGTTTATCTTGTAAAGATTTCTGTTTAATAAATTACGGCAAAGTTTTGATAATATTTTGTCAGAATGATCTGTCCAAACTTTAATAGAAGCCATAATATCAAAATCATCTAATCCTGCAAATTTGTCTAGTAACTCAGGATTTGCTTCAAAATCTTTGCGAGTATACTTTTCAGATAAGAATAATGTCAACGAAGGCGTAGCAAATAATTTTTCCCCGCTAAGCGATAATTCTTTTGCGCGGAGTAATATATTAATTAATAATTTTTCTGCAGAAATAACAGTTTTATGCAGATAAACTTGCCAATACATTAGCCGCCTGGCAATTAAAAATTTCTCAACAGAATATACTCCTTTTTCATCAACAACTAGTTTGTTATCTACAATGTTGAGCATTTTAATTATACGATCATAACTGATTACCCCTTCTGAAACACCTGTAAAATAGCAATCTCTGTTCAGATAATCAAGCCTGTCCATGTCGAGCTGCCCTGAAACTAACTGATATAAGTATTTCTTTGGATATTGATTATTGAATATTTGCTTTGCAATAAGCAAACTGTTACCATATTTTTGGAAGAGACGGTCAAAGAAAATTAAAGATAAGTCTTCATGATTCATTTCATGAACAATTGAATTTTCAAGTGAGTGAGAAAATGGTCCATGTCCAATATCATGTAATAATATTGCAATCGTAACGCCCATTGCTTCCTCCTCCGAAATGTCATGGCCTTTAAATCTTAAAATTTCTATAGCCTCGCACATTAAATACATTGCTCCCATTGCATGATGAAATCGCGTATGCAATGCGCCCGGATATACAAGTTGAGTTAATCCTAATTGTTTAATTCTTCTTAATCTTTGGAAATATGGATCCTCAATTAAATCAAAGATTTCTTCATATGGAATGTTTATAAATCCATAAACGGGATCATTGAAAATCTTTAACTTGTTTAAATATGAACTTTTCATTATTTGTGGAAATTACTTACTCTTAAAGCTGATTAATTATGTGATTTTGCTTTTCAAAATTCGTTATTTTTCATTAAATTTGCTAATGTACAAATAATTGCCGGGGCAAATGTCTTGATATACACATTACAATGAGTTTTTGATTTTTTTTGTTTAGCTTTTTTTATTGCAAATAAGTGTTTGTTTTAAATACTTAATCAGATTTGGCGTTGTATTCTTGTGTTATTAATTAAAAAAAATCAGAAATATGAATATAAACATTCTTTGGGTCGATGATGAAATAGACTTATTGAAACCGCATTTAATTTTTCTTGAAGAAAAATCTTATAATGTAGATACTGCAACCGATGGAAATGAGGCTCTTGATTTAATTAGTGAAAAAAATTATGATATTGTCTTTCTTGATGAAAATATGCCGGGTTTGAGCGGATTGGAAACTTTAAGCAGGCTGAAAAGCTTAAAGCCTTCCTTGCCTGTTGTTATGATTACAAAAAGTGAAGAAGAGTCTATTATGGAAGATGCTATTGGCAGCAAAATTGCCGATTATCTGATCAAGCCTGTTAATCCCAACCAAATATTACTATCATTAAAAAAAATTCTTGATAATAAAAGACTAATAAATGAGAAAACTGCCATGATATATCAACAAGAGTTCAGGCAGTTGGGTATAGCGCTTAGTGGAAAACTGGATTTTAACGAATGGATAGATTTATATAAAAAGATTACTTATTGGGAGATTGAACTTGACAAGTCTAAAGATGAAGGACTTATTGAGATTCTTAAAATGCAGAAAACTGAAGCAAATTCACAATTTTCTGATTATATTGAAGATAATTATACTGATTGGCTTGCCGGTAAGTCAGATGAAAAACCGGTGCTTTCGCATACATTATTTCGTGAAAAATGCATGCCTGAAATTTCTCAGGATAAAAAAACATTCATTATACTTATTGATAATCTCAGATATGACCAATGGAAAGTGCTTCAGCCAAAATTTGAAGAGTTTTATACCGTAGAAAAAGAAGATATATATTTTAGCATTTTGCCAACAGCTACTCAATTTGCCAGAAATTCTCTGTTTGCCGGTTTAGTGCCTGTTGATATTGCCGGAAAATATCCGCAGTTTTGGAGTGAAGAAGGAGATGAGGGATCAAAAAATCAGTTTGAAAAACAATTGTTTGAAGAACAATTGAAAAGATTAGGCCTTAATATTAAATTCAATTATAACAAAATCTTATCTCTTAATGCAGGTAAAAAGTTTGCTGAAAATATTGGAAACTATCTTAATGTGCCTCTAAATATTCTTGTGTATAATTTTGTTGATACTCTTTCTCACGCTCGCACAGAGATGGAAGTTATAAAGGAACTGGTTGACGATGAGGCAGCATATCGGTCTCTTACAGTAAGTTGGTTTGAGCATTCTCCACTATATGATGTGATAAGCTATCTGGCAGAAAAGGATGTTAATATTATTCTTACTACTGACCATGGTTCCATAAAAGTTTCTAATCCAATAAAAGTAGTTGGAGATAAGAATACTAACACGAATCTTAAATACAAAACAGGAAGAAATCTTCAGTATGAGAAAAAAGGAATCTTTGAAATAACTAATCCTGCCGAAGCTTTTCTTCCAAAAGCTAATGTTAGCAGCAGGTATATTTTTGCCAAAGACAATCATTTTTTTGTTTATCCAAATAATTATAATTATTTCGTTAATTTTTATAAGAATACTTTTCAGCATGGAGGTGTCTCTTTGGAAGAAATGCTTATTCCTGTTGTTTCATTAAAATCGAAAAAAAGATGACAGAAACTGATACAAAAGTGATATGCAAAAGTGAGAATGATTTGCCAAAAGCAGCAAAAGCACTTTTGAATGCATATCCGGATCATAGAATTTTTACACTTTATGGTCCTATGGGCGTTGGAAAAACAACTTTTATAAAAGCTCTTTGCAATGAATTGGGAGTTGCAGAAACAGTTAGCAGTCCAAGTTTTAGCTTAGTAAACCAGTATTTATCAAACGAAGGATATTCCGTTTATCATTTTGATTTTTATAGAATAAAAAAAATAGAAGAGGTATATGATATAGGATATGAAGATTATTTCTTTTCAGGTAATTTTTGTTTTATTGAATGGCCTGAAAAAATTGATGAATTAATTCCGGAAAAATCTGTTAAGGTGTTACTGGAAGAGATTAATAAAGAAAGAGTTATACACTTTTAGCAAAGTGCAATATTACCTAAAAGTATATTTATGGAATCATCAAAACAAGATTACATGTTTTTTAGCCCTTCAAGCAGTTTGCTTCCTCAGGAAGAAATGCTGGAGGTAAAAAGAAGAAAAAATAAATTGATTATAGGGATTCCTAAGGAAACTATTGCTTATGAAAGCAGAGTTGCACTGAGTCCGGAAGCTGTTGCTTTAATTATTCAGAATGGACATAAAGTTATTGTTCAGCAAGATGCCGGGAAAAATGCGTATTTTCCTGATAAAGATTATGTTGATGCAGGTGCTGAAATCGTTAGTACTGCTAGAGAAGTATTTGAATCAAATATTATATTAAAAATAGCACCTCTAAATGACGAAGAGCTAGAATACCTGAAGCCAGGGCAGACTCTGATCTCTACTCTTACAATGACAATGCAAAAGGAAAATTACTTCAAAACCCTAATGAAAAAGAAAGTTACCGCTTTATCCTTCGAAATGATAAAGGATAAAACTAAATCTTTTCCTTTGGTTAGAAGTATGAGTGAAATTGCAGGTAATACTGTTATTCTGATTGCAGGAGAATATTTGGCCAGCAAAGAGTATGGCAAAGGCAGAATGTTTGGTGGGTTTTCCGGCATTACACCCACAGAAGTTGTGATACTGGGTGCCGGAACTGTTGGTGAATTTGCCGCCAGAGCAGCTATGGGACTGGGTGCTGTTGTTAAGGTTTTTGATAATTCAATTTATAAACTTCGCAGATTACAAAATAACTTAAATGCCAGAGTATTTACTTCCATAATCCAACCCAAAGTCTTGCTGAAGTCATTGAAAACCGCAGATGTAGCTATTGGTGCTTTCCATTCAAATCTTGGCAGAACACCCATTCTTGTCACAGAAGAAATGGTGTCTCAAATGAAAAACGGATCAGTAATTGTTGATGTTAGCATTGATCAGGGAGGTTGTTTCGAAACTTCTAAAATGACAAATCATGCTCAACCTGTGTTTCAAAAATTTAATGTAACACATTATTGTGTGCCAAATATTGCATCCAGAGTGCCTCATACCGCATCATATGCATTTAGTAATTTCTTTGCACCTGTTATTATTAATATGGGAGAATTGGGAGATGCACTGAGTTTAATTAAGCAAGATTTTGGAATTAGACATGGAGTTTATATGTTTAACGGAACTCTTACTAATCAGTACATTGGAGAATACTACAAATTGCCTTATCAGAATATCGAATTGCTACTTGCAGCATGGTAAAAAAAAAGTGACTTGGCTGGGGCTCGAACCCAGGACCCCATCCTTAAAAGGGATGTGCTCTA
>CAZTPA010000009.1:0-64577 GCA_964614525.1 uncultured Bacteroidales bacterium
TGCTTTTTTCATAATACACATCTGTTTAGTTAATACTTTGTTATAAAAACTTTCTGCAAGGCAAATGATTAAACTATTGTGCATAAAGATAAAAAAACTTTGTGAAAAACAGTATCAGTAATTCGTGATTCATTTACAATGAATCACTTTTGAAACGAATGAATGTCAATGTTGATAACAATTATATTAAACTTGACTGTCTTGGAGGTAATATTGGCATTTATTTTTTGCCACTAAGACTCTAAGACACTAAGATTCACTAAATACGTGGCAAACAAATATTTATGCTTTATGTTTCTTAGTGTCTTTGAGCCTTTGTGGTTATAATTGATTTTAACCAGACAGTAGTGAAAATGAATAGCAAATTTTGGGATAGTCATTATTTGATGCGCCACAGGATAACATTCCACGCAAAAAGCGCAAAACATCTGCTAAAACTGCAAAATTCAAAAACCTTATCAATTTTTCAAGCTTAGTAGAATTTTTTGTTCCCTTAGATTTCAAACCTTATTACCATATTTTCTTAAATAATTCAATGAATTTTTACAAAAAAGGTGCTAATGAAAATCTTTAATAAGCTTGTTGGTTAAGGCGGTGTGAATAGCTTCTCCTAAGGTTTCAAAAAAAGTATAAGGTTTGCTTTGAATAACATTACTGAAAGTAAAAAATTAAAAAAAACAAATCTGAAAATTATATTTTAATATGCTTAATTGTTGATAGCGGCTTCGCACAAAATTAAAAACAAAAACACCTAATGCATCAAATAATGGTTATCCCCGAATTTTGATAAAAACCAAAAATCAAATACAAAAAATTCTTGAAAATATATTTAGAAAATATTAGGGAATGCTCATGAATTTATGAGCTTGCAGAGATGATTGCCATTGTGGATGCATTTTAATATAATCTACAATAAGAGGCAAAATACGCTTATACTGACTCCATTCGGGCTGCAGGTACAACAAGCATTTTTCTTTAACCAGCTTAGCATTTTTTTCGGCCCATTCAAAATCAGCTATATTATTAATCACAACTTTCAGTTCATCAGCCATTAGCAGCATATCTTTTCGTGGCGGAACATTAGGCTTTGGAGATAAGCACATCCAATCATATCGACCTGATAAAGGATAGACGCCGGAGGTCTCAAGAAAAATCTTAGCTCCTCCTTTTTTCAGTCCGTCGCAAAGAAAATCAAGATTATACAACATCGGTTCACCACCTGTAATAACAACAGCCTTAGCAGGAAATTGCAAAGCCCTTTCGATAATATCTTCTGTTTTTGAAAGCGGGTGCAAACTTGCGTCCCAGGACTCTTTAACATCGCACCACCTACAGGCAATATCACAGCCACCGATACGCAAAAAATAAGCTGCCCTGCCGGTATTATAACCCTCACCCTGAATAGAATAGAACTCTTCCATAACAGGTAAAAGCCTTCCTCTTTCAAGGTTTTCCTTTTGAGTGGCGCTTAAATTTATTAGTTTATATTGTGTCAAATCAGCTGTAAATTTCTTTTTTAGATGCTTTTAATGTATTAGTAAGTAGTGACACTATAGTCATAGGGCCTACTCCACCCGGAACAGGAGTAATTTTTGAAGCTTTTTTTGATACTTCTTCAAATTTAACATCTCCAATAAGCCGAAACCCTGATTTTGTTGAATCCGATTTAACTCTGTGAATGCCAACATCTATAACTACTGCGCCATCTTTAACCATATCTGCTGTTACAAATTCCGCTTTGCCAATAGCTACTATTAAAATATCGGCAGCAGATGTAATTTCTTTAAGATTTTTTGTTCTGCTATGACAAACAGTTACTGTAGCATTTGCATTATCATTATTCAAAGACATCAATATACTCACAGGCCGGCCAACGATATTGCTTCTTCCAAGCACCACGCAATTTTTTCCTTTGGTTTCAATTTCTGATCTTTTCAATAATTCCATTATTCCGAAAGGCGTTGCTGAAACATACGATGGAAGACCTATAGCCATTCTTCCCACATTAACGGGATGAAAACCATCAACATCTTTGGCAGGATTTATTGCCTGAATAATTTTATTCTCATTAATATGCGACGGAAGCGGCAATTGAACAATAAAGCCGTCAATTTCAACATCATCATTCAAAAACTTCACTGTTTCAAGCAGCTCCTCTTCTGAAGTATCACCGGCTAATTTATAAACTGATGAATCAAATCCAATTTGTTTGCATGCTTTCTCCTTGCTTGCCACATAAGTTTCGCTGGCAGGTTCGCTACCCACCAAAATGGCAGCTAAGTGCGGAATTTTACCATCATTATCCTTTATTGTTTGAACCTCTTTTGCTATCTCTTCTTTAATGTCGTTAGCGATTTTTTTACCGTCAATTAGTTCCATTATATGCCTGTATTATAATTCCTTTCTTATATTAAATAATTATCTTTTCATCCCTGACATGGCATTCATTATATTCTTCATTTTACCACCGCCACCGGACATCATTTTCATCATCTTTCTTGTATCTTCAAATTGCTTAATTAGTCTGTTTACTTCCTGAATTGAAGTACCGCTGCCACCTGCAATTCTTTTTCTTCTGCTTCCGTTTAAAACTCCGGGATTTGTTCTTTCAAAAGGAGTCATCGAATGTATGATAGCTTCAATACTTTTAAAAGCATCGTCATCAACATCAATATCCTTCATCGCCTTTCCCATTCCGGGAATCATACTGACAAGGTCTTTAACATTACCCATCTTTTTAATTTGTTGTAATTGACTAAGAAAATCATCAAAACCAAACTGATTTTTTGCCAATTTCTTTTGAAGCTTTCTTGCTTCTTCAGTATCAAATTGTTCCTGAGCTTTTTCAACAAGAGAAACAATATCACCCATTCCGAGAATTCTGTCAGCCATTCTTTTTGGATGAAACAGGTCAATAGCATCTAGTTTTTCTCCAAGTCCAACAAATTTTATAGGCTTATCGACAACAGCTCTAATGGTTAAAGCAGCACCACCTCTTGTATCACCGTCGAGCTTAGTAAGAACAACGCCATCATAATCAAGCTTTTCATTAAATGCTTTAGCAGTGTTAACAGCATCCTGTCCGGTCATTGCATCCACAACAAAGAGAATCTCATGAGGATTTAAAGCCTTTTTAAGATCATGAATCTCCGTCATCATTTGCTCATCAATAGCCAATCGACCGGCTGTATCGACAATAACCACCTGATGGCCCATGTTTTTTGCATGTGAAACAGCTTTTTTAGCAATATCTACCGGACTTTTAGAATCCTCAATGGTAAAAACTTCTGTATCTGTCTGTTCGCCAAGCACCTTTAGCTGCTCAATAGCAGCAGGACGATAGACATCGCATGCAGTTAATAAAACTTTTTTTCCTTTTTTAGATTTTAAATAATTTGCAAGCTTTGCGGAAAATGTCGTTTTACCACTTCCTTGCAATCCGGAAATCAAAATAACGGCAGGACTGCCTTTGAGATTAATATCTGCTTGCTCTTCTCCCATAAGTAAAGACAACTCTTCATGAACAATTTTAACCATGAGTTGTCCCGGAGATACTGCAGTAAGAACATTTTGTCCCAATGCTTTTTCCTTCACTGTTTCAGTGAAAGTTTTTGCAATCTTAAAACTAACATCGGCATCTAACAATGCACGACGCACATCTTTTAAGGTTTCTGCTACATTGATTTCTGTAATATGCCCCTGCCCCTTCAGGAGCTTAAATGCGCGATCAAATTTTTCGGTTAAACTTTCAAACATAATATTATAAATTTTTTTGCAAAATTATCATTATTTATCCAATTTGCATAACTCAAGTTTATAAACATATCAAATTGAAAGTTTAGGCATCAAATGCAAATTTCATATCTGAATAAAGCCTGCTTAATTATCCGGATTATCATCATTAGCAAATTACATAAAAACATTTTTTTGATTGTATAAAATAGTTATAGCAGTAGCACATATGGATGAAATACATTTTTTAAATCCCAAAAAGCATAACATTTAACAAGCAATATTCTATTGTTAATAAAACGTTGATAAATTAAATCTCAGAAAATTTCCCGGTTCTCATTTTTCTCTATATTTATAAATAATAAAACAAAGTGTTTTATTGCTACTTTTTCCGTAAATTTGCAGGCTTTATTCAAAACATATATTTGATTTTGAATAAACAATAGTAAGCTAGAGTTATCGTTTTTAGGTTAAGTATTTGCCATATAAAACACAATAAATGGATCGCGATTTCGAATTTGAAGATTATAAACCACAACAGGTTGAGCAGATAGAAAAAATGTTCAATAGTGATATAATGGGGTATTTTGATGTTGATGATTTTGAAGAAATTCTCGACTATTATACTTCCGTAGGATTAATAAAAAAAGCATTAACTGTTTCTGAATATGCAAATATTGTTCACCCAACTTCTATTCCTTTGAAAGTAAAAAAAGCTAAAGTTTTGGCTTTAAATAATGATGAAAAAGGAGCTCTGAGCATTCTTAAAGAAGTAGAGAATACAGACCCGGGTGATTATGAGGTTTGCTTAACAAAAGGTGCAATTTATTCTCAGCTTAAAAACTACGAAAAGGCCATCGAGGAATACAATAAAGCACTTGCTGAAGCAGAAAGTCCAGACTATATTTATTGCAACATAGCTTTTGAGTATGAAAACATGGGTGATTATAAAAAAACCATAGAATACCTGAATAAAGCTTTGGAGTTAAATCCTGAAAACATAATTGCAATGCATGAGGCAGCATACTGCTTTGATTTGCTGTCACTGAATGATGAAAGTATAAGTTTTTTCTCAAAACATATTGACAAACACCCCTATTCTGTTGAAGCATGGTTTAATTTGGGTACTTCATATATTAATGCCGGCCTTTACGAAAAATCAATTGAAGCATTGGATTATTGTTTAGCAATCGACGATGAACACACATTGGCTCATCTTCATAAAGCTGTTGCATATTCGTTTCTGAATATGTATGCAAAAGCAATTGAATGTTATAAAAACAGTATTGAAAATGAAGAAGACTCACCCATGACACTTTATTATATTGGTGAATGCTATGAGAAAATGGAATATTATAATGAAGCCGTTTATTATTACAGAAAAACTTTAAATTTTGATCCGGAAATTACTGATGCATGGATAGGAATTGGGATGTGCGAACTGGAAAACGGAAATAAAAAAACAGCTATTACTTCAATGCTCAAAGCACTTTCTTTTGAACCTGAAAATACAACCTATTTGTGTTTAATTGCTGATGCTTATCTTTCCTGTTCAGACAAAAAGAATTGTGTCAAATATTTTGAAAAAGCAATTTCTCTTGATAATATAGATGAAGACACATGGATAGAGTACATTGAAGCTTTAATTGCTTTGAATGATTTGGACGCTGCTATTGAAGTTGGAAAAAGAAGTCTGGAGCAGATTACAAACAGCAACATCCTATTTTACCAAATGGCAATTTGTCTTTATCTTAAAGGAAATAATAAAGAAGCGGATTTCTTTTTGGAAGAAGCTCTGCAAAATGATGTTGATTTGCTAAATAAAAAAATTCTGGATAACTATCCTGAATTATTATCTAATAAATCTTTTCTAAACTTGATTGAATTATACGAAACTTAATTCTTTTTTTCATCACTGTGTATTTCCCATTTTTTAAAATCAGGATTCGCTTTAAATAGCAAAAGGTTGCACACAAAGTGATAGCAAACAACTACTACTCTATGCTAAAAAAAATATATAAATATTTATTAATTACGGCTCGCGGATTAGCAATGGGAGCTGCAGATATAATTCCCGGAGTTTCCGGCGGAACAATTGCTTTAATAACAGGAATATATGAAAAACTCATATTTAGCATAAAATCTATTAACCCCGGTTTAGTCAAAACCGCTTATAAAGAAGGTATTCCAACAGCATGGAGAAAAATAAATGGTAACTTTTTAGTTGCACTTTTTGCAGGTATTCTTATAAGCATATTTACCTTGGCAAGAATTATTAGCTGGTTAATGGATAACCACAAAATGCTGGTTTGGGCATTTTTCTTTGGATTAATTGCAGCATCCGCAATCTATGTCTGGAAAAAAACTAATGGAAGAATTTTAATAAGATTAGTATTTCTTATAATCGGAGCATCCATATCATATTTTATAACTATTGCAACCCCGTCAACAACTCCTGATTCATTAATATATGTTTTTGGCGCCGGATTTATAGCAATCTGTGCAATGATACTTCCCGGTATTTCAGGTAGTTTTATATTATTGCTGCTGGGTAAGTACGAATATATTCTTGATGCTGTTAAAGAAGTAAAACTTGATGTACTGGCCTTATTTGCTGCAGGCTGTGTAATTGGCTTAGTGAGTTTTGCTAATATTATTTCATGGCTGCTTAAAAGATTTCCGAATGAGACACTGGCATTACTTGCCGGTTTTATGCTGGGTTCTCTAAACAAATTGTGGCCATGGAAGGAAGTCATAGAAACCAGAATTAACTCAGAGGGTGTTGCTGAGCCATTCATTGAAAAAAGCATTTCACCATTTAGCTACTCACAAATGTATGGCGAAGATCCTTTAATTTTTCAAATAATTATTACAGCAATATCAGGTTTTATTTTAGTATTTTTGATTGAATATTTATTTACTTTAAAAACGAAAAAATCCTAATAACATGAGAATTTTCGGCTTAGTAGGATTTCCTTTAACACATTCATTCTCTAAAAAGATATTTGAGGAAAGATTTATTAGAGAGAACATTACCGATGCCTCTTATAATTTATATCCTATAAAAAAAATTGAAGATGTCTTCCGTTTAATATTTAATGATAAGTCTATAAAAGGCTTAAATGTTACTATTCCTTTCAAAGAAAAGATTATTCCTTTCTTAAATGAATTTTCTGAAGAAGCAAAAACAGTTGGTGCAGTCAACACCCTTAAAATTAAACATTGCGAAAATGACATTTCAATAAAAGCTTACAATACTGATGTTTTTGGGTTTGAAGAATCTATAAAAGGCATACTTGAGGCGGGATTAAATAAAGCACTCATACTTGGCACAGGAGGAGCAGCAAAGTCAGCAATCTATGTTTTTGATAAATATAAAATTGATTACACATTGGTTTCCCGATTAAAAAGGAATGATAAAACAATATTGTATCATGAAATTGATTCCAATAATTTTCACAACTATGATATTATTGTTAACACTACACCTGTGGGAATGTATCCTAATTCAGGAGAAAAACCCAACATACCTTATCATGCTTTAAATTCAAATCAAATTCTTTTCGACCTGATTTATAATCCTGAAATTACACTTTTCTTAAAAGAAGGAGAAAAAAAAGGCTGTACAATTATTAATGGTTTTGATATGCTTAATAAACAAGCAGATAAAGCTTGGGAAATATGGAATAAGTAACAAACAACACTCACTTTTTTTTCCTTCCTAAAAGTGATTTATTAAACAATAACAACAGCAAAGTAAAAACTATACCAAGAAGAAATCCGTGCATAGGGTCAATATCATCATTCTTCGGGGGGTTTATAAATAATCTGTAGGCTCCAAAAAGAATTCCATATAATCCCATAACCAATAGCAAGACAAATAGCACCTTGTCAAAAATTTGCTCAACAGCTTCTGGCTCACTGGGCTTGCGCTTTGCATATCTAACTCCACGTTTATATGTCTCCGGTCTTGGCCTGGCTGATGCCGGCCTGTAATGGACTTTTGTAACAATAATTCCATGCTTTAATCTAATATCGTAAAGTCTTCTTTTTGTGGGATCAATCAATACCTGATGAGCCTCATTGAGCTTTTGAAAATCAGCTTTAGCATCGGCGGAATTATTAATATCAGGATGATATTTCTTAGCTTTTAAGCGAAAAGCTCTTCTAATTTGCTCACGTGTAGCATCTTGATTAACGCCGAGTATTTGATAGTAGCTGGCCAAAACTACTATCCTTTTTGATTTTGCTTATCCATATCAATATTTACCTGCAAATCAGATGGATACTGAAATATTTTCAAATCAAAGAAAGGTACTACAGCAAAAATATGATCAAAAATGTTCGACTGAATGGCTTCATAGTTTTGCCAGTTAGTATCATCCGCAAAAGCATAAACCTGCAAAGCAACGCCATGTTCACCTGATTGCAACTGGCGAACCATAAAGAGCATATCCTTATTTATATTAGGATGATTTGCAAGGTATTTTTCAATGTAAACTCTGAAAGTTCCTAAATTTGTGAGCCTTCGTCCGTTAACTTCAAAAGAAGGGTCAATATTATATTTTTTATTGTGAGCTTCAATTTCCAGCTTTTTCTTCTTAATATAATCTTTCAAATGATGAATCTTCTCAAATTTTTGAATCATTTGTTCATCACAGAATTTAACACTTTTCAAATCAATATTAACAGAACGCATAATTCTTCTGGCCTTGGTATCTAGCATTCCTCTCCAGTTCTTAAAGGAGTCGGAAACCAAAGCATAAGTTGGTATTGTGGTTATGGTTTTATCGAAATTCTGAACTCTCACAGTATGTAATGAGATATCTATAACATCACCGTCAGCTCCATATTTGGGCATTTCTATCCAGTCGCCGATTCTAACCATGTCATTTGCTGTAACCTGTACCCCACCAACAAATCCAAGTATCGTATCTTTAAATACCAACATTAAAATAGCTGTCATTGCGCCCAAACCTGTTAACATATAAACCGGGGAACGATCTAATAAAGCTGATAAAAGCAATATTGCTACAATAATTCCTGTAACTATTTTTAATCCTTGGATATATCCTGTAATTGGACGTGATTTTGAAAGTTCGTAAGCATTATATACCCCCTGAACTACATTTAAAAATGCAAATAGAATTAACATTGCAGTAATTATAATGTAAATACGGGTAATTAAAAAAGTTTTATCTGCAAGTACGGGGTACTCTGCCAGCAAAGCAGGACCAAGAAGATAAATAACAAAAACAGGTGCTAAATGGGACAATTTTAGAAAAACTTTCTTATCAAGCAAATTGACACTCCACAAATTAGGATATTTTTTTACTATTCTTCTAACATAGACAAGAATTACGTTTTTTGCTATCCAATAAACTAAAAAGCAAAGTACAAATAGCACAAATATCAACAATACTGCTTTTATGGTATAAGCTATTTCTGCAGACATCCCGGTTTTTTCTAAAATATCACTAAGAAAATCGCTAAAACGACTAATAATTGAGGGAATCATAATATATTGTTTTATGTTAAAAAATTTATAATCAAAACTTTGGCTAAGATAATACCTTGCCATTAATTATAAAACAAATATTTTAAGATTGAATTACATCTTAGAAATAAAAACGTATTATATGCAAAAAACAATTACTTTTGCAAAATATTAGTAATAATGCTTTATTACCAGTGGATTAGGCTAATAATTATTCTCTATTTCTATTTATTTTACAAAAACAACAAAAAACATTTGTCAGATAAAAAAAAAATACCGAATTTTGCACTCCTTAAAAGGGAAATATATTTATTCATTATATAAGGATTAAGAAAATGTCAAGAGTTTGTCAAATAACAGGAAAAAAAACTATATCAGGAAATAATATTTCTCACTCACACATTAAGACAAAGAGGAAGTTTCATCCTAACTTGCAGAAGAAAAAATTTTTCATTCCTGAAGAAAATCGTTGGGTAACATTAAAAGTATCAGCAAAAGGCATTCGTATTATCAATAAAAAAGGTATTACAGCAAGCCTATTGGATGCATTTGAAAAAGGAAATATAAAATAAGCAAGGCATTTTTGCTATTCACCGGAGGCTGTTTCAATCAATATTGATGCAGCCTCTTTTGTTTTTATGCATTTAAATGAAACAATAAAAAAACAAAGTATTTGTTATTGTATAATAATTATACTTTTGTTATAAAATAATTCACTGTAAATCCCATGAAAAAAACAGCATCAGTATTATTTGTGACAATGATAGTTGTTTTTACATCTTTCTCAATGATCGGTATAACTGACAATGATGATAAAAAACAAAAACGAAAAATTATCCAACTATCAGGAATTATTGTTACAGGTGACAGTTTAAAACCTGTTCCATATACAAATATTTGGGTAAAAAATTCACGCAGGGGAGCCATATCCGACTTTTACGGTTTTTTCAATATTACAGCCAGGGAACTTGACACCCTCAGGTTTTCATCTGTTGGCTTTGATGAAGTACATTACATAATCCCTGACACACTTACAGAAAACAGATATTCAGTAGTGCAAGTTATGACCCGAGACACATTAATTCTACCTGAAACAGTTATATATCCATGGCCAACAAAAGATCAATTTCGTTATGCTTTCTTAAATGTAAAAGTTCCGGAAGATGATTATGACAGGGCAATGAAAAACCTTGCCAGAGCTGAAATGAAAGAAAGACTGGAAAACATGCCAATGGACGGAGGAATGAACTTTAGGAATTACATGAATCAGCAAAATAATCAATTATACTATGCAGGACAAGCACCTCCTATGAGATTATTTGATCCTTTTGCTTGGGCCGAATTTTTTAAAGCATGGCGCGACGGGAAATTCAAACGCAACAAAGATTAATTTTTCGACCCCAAAACAATAATTCTTTTCTGTTTGGGTTTATTTCTATAGTATCTTTTTCAAACATTGCTAAGTAAATATTTTCTAAAGAAAAAATTAATAACACATTATTATCTTTGTCGGGTGAAAAAAGTAATATTAATAATCTCTCTCTTTTTAATCTTTATATCCGGCATATCTTATGCGAATGCTCAAAGTGCAAGTATTCGTGGAATGATAAAAGATAAGAATAATAACCCACTTGAATTTGTCAGTGTTTCTATTAAAGGAACTACAATAGGATCCATAAGCAATGCTGAAGGTTATTATTACCTGTCTCTAACTCCCGGAGAGAATATTTCAATACTTTTTTCAACATTAAGTTATAAAAAGAAAGAAATTACAATTAACATAAAGGAAGGTGAAAATATCGTTATAGATGTAATTCTTGAAAGCAGCACTTCAGACTTACCCGTTGTAGAAATAAGAGACAAACAAATTTTATCATCAGATCTTGTTAAGATTGATCCAAAACACAGCAAGTTTATTCCCGGTCCCGGAGGCCAAATTGAGAATCTCGTCAAAACAATGCCGGGCGTTAGTTCCTCCAACGAACTTACATCGCAGTATTCAGTAAGGGGAGGAAATTTTGATGAAAATCTGGTTTATGTTAATGGAATAGAAATATACCGGCCATTTCTCGTTAGATCAGGACAGCAAGAGGGATTGAGTTTTATAAATTCAGACCTTGTTTCAGAAATAACGTTTTCCTCAGGAGGTTATAATGCTGAATATGGAGACAAGATGTCTTCAGTTCTTGACATTCATTACAAAGAGCCGGAGGAATTTGCCGGATCAGCATCAATTAGTTTATTAGAAGGCTCGATGCATTTTGAAGGTGCATCACCCAACAAAAACATATACTATCTTTTCGGTTTCAGACATAAATCAAATCAATATCTTCTGGGAACATTTGATACAAAAGGTGATTACAAACCTTCTTTTACAGATATTCAAACTTTAATAAACTGGAAAATAAATTACAATTGGGATTTATCTTTTCTTGGCAATTATTCCAGAAACAATTATCTGTTTGTACCTGAAGTGCAGAAAACAAGATTTGGTCATTTAACTGATGTAAGGGAATTAACAATATATTTCGACGGACATGAAGTTGACCGCTTCACTACCGGACTTGGAGCTCTCTCTCTTCAATATAAGCCATATAAAGGTCTTTTACTGCAATTCAATACATCTGTTTTTCAAAGTGATGAAAATGAAACTTTTGACATACTAGGCCAATACTGGATACAAGAAATTCAAACAGATTTTGGCCAGGATGATTTTGGTCAACCAACCGGAAGATCATTGGGTGTTGGAAGCTTCTTAAATCATGCAAGAAACTATCTGAATGCTATTGTGTGGAATGTTGAACACAAAGGACAAAACCAGATTGAAAACCATTTTCTCTCTTGGGGTGTAAAATATCAGTATGAGGACATCTATGACAGGATAAGAGAATGGTCATTGCTTGATTCCGCCGGATATTCATTACCAAGAGAGCCGGAATATTATGTGATTTTGCAGGAAAGCATTAATACAGATATACAACTTAATTCATCCCGATTTTCAGGCTTTATACAAAACACATGGGATACAGAAAAAACTCATGGGAGGTTTTCTTTTACTACCGGATTGAGAGCAAATTACTGGACTTATTCCGAGCAATTTATTGTTAGTCCCAGGATTACAGCAATGTACAAACCATATTGGGCTCCCAAATTTTCTTTCAGAGCATCTACGGGACATTACAGTCAGCCCGCATTCTACCGGGAACTTAGAGATTTAGAAGGAAATTTAAATCCAAATATTAAAGCTCAGGAATCATATCATTTTGTACTTGGTTCTGAATATGTTTTCAGGGCGTGGGACAGGCCTTTTAAATATACTACTGATATTTATTATAAAATTCTGAAGAACCTGATACCATATGAAATCGACAACGTAAGAATCAGATATCATGCAGAAAATTCGTCAGAGGGATATGCTATGGGCATGGATATGAGGATTCATGGGGAATTCGTACCCGGTATTGATTCATGGGCAAGTATCTCAATTATGCAAACTGAAGAAAAAATTGAGGGTAGTTATTATGAAGATGATGACGGAAATCTTGTTAGCACTGGATATATTCCCCGTCCCACGGACCAAAGATTTAATTTCAACCTGTTTTTTCAGGATTTTCTACCTCGCAATCCAACATATAAAGTGCACCTGGGATTAGTTTATGGAACAGGTTTGCCATTCGGACCTCCTGACTCTGAAAGATATAAAAATACACTTAGAATGCCCTCATACAGAAGAGTTGACATTGGTTTTTCAAAACAACTAATAGGTGAGAAAACAAAACTATCAGACAAAAATCCTCTCAAACGAATTAATTCTGCATGGATCTCTTTAGAAGTATTCAATTTGTTTGAAATAAACAATACTATTTCATATATGTGGGTCAGAGATATAGAAAACAGATTAATGGCCGTACCTAATTATCTTACTTCCAGACTAATCAACTTAAAATTAGCAGTACATTTCTAATACTGACTTTTTGTCATACGCTCTTTTCTCTCCTTGAATAAGCATGTCATTTACATTTTATCTCCTGCCAAAAAAACTACTTTTTACAATTTTTCATGTCATAATTGCAAGAAATGACGCTAAATTTTCATTGGCATAATGATTGAGAACATATGGCAAAAGTGAAAACATTTAAGAACATTATAAAAACAAAATTAACATGGGTAAAATTATAGGAATAGATTTAGGAACAACAAATTCATGCGTTGCTGTAATGGAAGGTAATGAACCTGTTGTCATACCTAATAGTGAGGGACGCAGAACAACGCCCTCTATTGTTGCTTTTACTGAAAATGGTGAAAGAAAAACAGGAGATCCTGCAAAAAGACAGGCTATTATTAATCCTACAAAAACAATATATTCAATAAAAAGGTTCATGGGTGAATCTTTTGATTCTATTGCAAAAGATCGCAAAAGAGTATCATATATTGTTGAAAAAGGAGAAAATAATACTCCAAGAGTAAAGATTGATGACAGGCTTTATTCTCCGCAGGAAATTTCTGCTATGGTATTGCAGAAAATGAAAAAAACTGCAGAAGATTACCTGGGACAAGAAGTTACCGAAGCAGTAGTTACTGTACCGGCATATTTTAATGACAGCCAGCGCCAGGCAACTAAAGAAGCCGGAGAAATTGCAGGCTTAAAAGTTCGTAGAATTATCAATGAACCTACAGCTGCTTCTTTGGCATACGGCTTAGATAAGAAAAACAAAGATGTTCGTATAGCTGTATATGATTTGGGTGGTGGTACATTTGATATTTCAATATTAGAGCTTGGAGATGGTGTATTTGAAGTAAAATCTACAAATGGTGATACTCACCTTGGTGGTGATGACTTTGATGATGCTATTATTAATTGGCTTGCTGAGGAGTTTTTAAAAGACGAAAACATAGATCTAAGAAAAGATGCGATGGCAAAACAACGTCTTAAAGAAGCTGCTGAAAAGGCTAAAATTGAGCTTTCAAGCGCAACTTCTACAGAGATTAACCTGCCATATATAATGCCGGTTGATGGAATCCCAAAACACCTTGTAAGAACACTTTCACGTTCAAAATTTGAACAATTGTGTGATAAATATATTCAGGCAACAATAGAGCCTTGTAAGAAAGCTCTTAAAGATGCAAAAATAACAGCTGCTGATATTGATGAGGTAATTTTAGTTGGCGGTTCTACCAGAATACCGGCCATACAAAAAATTGTTGAAGATTTCTTTGGTAAAAAACCATCGAAAGGTGTAAACCCTGATGAAGTTGTTGCAATTGGTGCAGCTATTCAAGGAGCCGTATTAAGTGGTGATATTAAAGATGTATTACTTCTTGATGTAACACCTCTATCTCTCGGTATTGAAACTTTAGGTGGTGTAATGACAAAACTTATTGAAGCAAACACCACAATACCTACTAAAAAATCTGAAACATTCTCAACTGCTGCTGATAATCAAACTTCTGTTGAAATACACGTACTACAGGGAGAAAGACCAATGGCTAAAGATAATCGTACAATTGGAAGATTTCACTTGGACGGAATACCACCGGCACCTCGCGGAATACCACAAGTAGAAGTTTCTTTTGACATTGACTCTAATGGTATATTAAATGTTTCTGCTAAAGATAAAGCTACAGGCAAATCACAAAACATCAGAATTGAAGCTTCAAGTGGATTAAGTGAAGATGAAATCAATAAGATGAACAAAGAGGCTGAAGAAAATGCAGAAACCGACCGTAAAGTAAAGGAAGAAACTGAGAAAGTAAATGCTGCCGACAGTTTGATTTTCCAAACTGAAAAGCAATTAAATGAATTTGGAGAAAAAATTCCTGAAGATAAAAAAGCTACTATACAAAAAGCTTTGGAAGAGCTGAAAGAAGCTCATAAGAACAAAAATCTTGAAGCTATTGATGCTGCCATGAATAATCTTAATCAGGCCTGGCAAGCAGCAAGTGCAGATATGTACAAAGAAACACAGGGCGAACAACCCCAAGGTGAACAAGCTCAGGAACAGGGAGAACAAAAATCCAAAAAAGATGATGACAATAACGGAGACGTTACAGATGTAGATTACGAAGAAGTGAAATAATACTTTATTAAATTAAAAATCAGATTTAAAAAAAAAGGGGATTAATTAATCCCCTTTTTTTATTTAAACAACAATACACAAGCAAGCTATGACAATTCTTTAGCGACAGCAAAAGCTTTATCAAAATCAGGAAGCTCACCTATTTCTTTAACAATCTCAACATATTTTACCACATCGTCTTTATCAATAATTATAATTGCCCTTGCCAACAAGCGATGTTCCTCAATAAGAAGTCCATATTTTAAACCAAAATCCAGATCTTTGTGATCAGATACTACTGTCATATTATAAACACCTTCAGCTTCACAAAATCGCTTTAATGCAAAAGGCAAATCATTTGAAACACTAATAATATGAACACCTTCAAGTTTTGATGCTTCGCGGTTAAACTTCAGGGTTTGTTGTGAACAAACACCTGTGTCAATACTGGGAACAGAAGAAATTATTCTTACTTTTCCCTGATAGTCACTAAGTTTTACTTGCTCGAGGTTTTGTCCAATGCAATAAAAGTTTTTTGCATTCATGCCGGTTCTGACCATTTTCCCTAATAAAGTTACCGGTTTCCCTCCGAATGTAACTATATTTGCATTTCTTTTCATAATTATATGTTTTTGTAAATTATTAATATCTTTATTTAATTGTTTTTGCCGGGATAAAAAACAATAATCAAAGTTAATATTTTTTTATAAATATCCGACAAACAACTTACATTTCCGGACAAACATTCTTTTTTAATAGTAAAACAACAAGATATGTCATACAATGGAACACAAGCTTTTATCAACAAGCTAATAGAAAATAATCTTATTGATATAATTGATGAATTTGTATCTCCAAATTTGGAAATAAGCGAAATAACAGATCGTTATTCTAAAAACAACGCTAAGGCAATTTTGTTTAAAAATACCGGAACAAAATTTCCTGTGCTTACGAACTCTATGGGAAGTGAACAAAGAATTTGTTTAGCACTTAATGTTAAAAACCTTGATGATTTCGGAAATGAGATTAAAACTTTATTCAAAACTATCGGTGAACCTCACGGTTCATTACTGCAGAAAATAAAATTACTACCAAAATTAAAAAGTATTGGTTCCTGGATGCCAAAAAGCATAAAAGGTAAAGCACCTTGCCAGGAGGTAATAATGCAGGATCCCGATATAAATGAATTACCGGTTTTAAAAACCTGGCCGTATGACGGAGGAAAATTCATAACACTTCCTGTTGTTCACACAAAAGATCCTGAAACCGGAAAACGGAATGTGGGAATGTATAGAATGCAGGTATTTGACAAAAAATTATGTGGCATGCATTGGCACAGGCACAAGGGAGGAGCAAAACATTATGAGCTTTATAAAAAAGCAGGAAAAAGAATGCCTGTTGCAGTTATTTTAGGCGGTGATCCGGCATATACATACGCTGCTACAGCACCAATGCCAGAGAATATAGATGAATACTTACTTGCCGGTTTTATCAGGAAAAAAAATGTAAAGCTTATAAGATGTATCACACAAGATATTGAAGTGCCGACTGATGCTGATTTTGTTATTGAAGGATACATCGATCCTAAAGAAGATTTACTATGGGAAGGTCCGTTTGGTGATCACACCGGCTTCTATTCTTTGCCTGACTGGTATCCCGCTTTTCATATTACTGCTATAACACACAGAAAAGATGCAGTATATCCGGCAACTATTGTCGGAATTCCACCACAGGAAGATAAATGGATAGGAAAAGCAACTGAAAGAATATTCCTGGCACCTTTGCAGCTTACAATGGCTCCGGAAATTATTGATATGAATATGCCTGTTGAAGGTGTCTTTCATAATATTGTTATTATAAAAATAAAAAAGGAATATCCCGGACATGCTTTGAAAGTTATGAATTCACTTTGGGGAGCCGGCCAAATGATGTTTAGCAAAATACTTATTGTTGTTGATGAAAATGTGAATATTCAAAACTATTTAGAAGTTGCAAAAAGTATTTCCAATAACGTCAGAACAAAATATGACATACATTTGAGCAAAGGGCCTATGGACGCACTGGATCATTCGGCCACGAAAGCATCATATGGTGGCAAGATGGGCATTGATGCTACATCAAAGATGCCGGAAGAATTAGAACAAGAGGAACAATATAAAGGTTTAGATTTTAAACCATCTAATCTTATTAAGGAACTAAAACAAAAATTTCCTGAATTTATTAAAACCATAAATGCCACTTTATGTGAAAAAGGCGTAAACATTATTTTTGTTGGAATCAATAAGAATCAAAAAAATATTGTTAAAGAAATACATGCTGAAATTAAATTATCAGACAGTGCAAAAAATCTGACAGGGATTATCTACACGGACATTGAGGCAGATATAGATGACATAAATATGCTGGTGTGGAGGTGTGCTAATAATTTTGATCCAAAACGTGACACCTTTATGTCAGTGGAAGGCGAAAATGATATAATAGGAATTGACGCAACCAGAAAAACCAAAGAACTGGACAATTTCCAAAGGCCGTGGCCCAATATTGTTGTTATGGATGAAAATACAATAAAATCTGTTGATGAAAAATGGAGTTCTCTTGGAGTAAAAGAGTTTTACCCATCACCTTCCGCAAAATTCAGAAACAGTCAATATAAGGGAGAGTCTTTTGCAGAAGAATAATTATGTGTTACTTCCTGTCAAAGAAAGGATTTTTTGAAGAGGCACTCAGTGGAATACCAAACACAATTTTATACTCCTCCCCCATAAGGTTTAATTCCTTTGCTGCCATTCCTATAGTGTACATAACCCGATTATCTATTCTCATATCCGCAGCAACCGAAACCGCAGATCCAACAGCTATTCCCAAATCTGTAGTATTAAAAGCACAAGGAATATCGGGGTATTTATTTTTTTCTTCACAATTTTCAAAACCACACAAACCACAAATTTGAAGGCCTGCTGCATTTATTTTACATGCAATTAGTACAACAGCCTCGGCACCATCAAGAAGATTTTGCGAATCCCGTAAAAAAATATGATTGTCGGAATCATCTCCAATTTGTTTCATCTTTTCAGCTAAAGCTATAATATCACCAGCAGTGAGAATAGCAGAGGAAATATTATTCACACCTCTTGTTTTTGGAGCTGTGGTGGCTGCAATAACAATTCTTTTTGCAAGCTCAGGAACTACTTGCTTTATTAAATCATTATCCTTGAAAAAAGACATATAGACAGATATTAATCAGTAAACTTTGCAATACTATCAATATACCGCAAAGGAACAACAGATATATCAGTAATATTCCTGTTTTTTGCAATAATTACTTCAACTACATTGCCTTTTGAACTTTTTCCATTTGGTTTGCAGTATATATCATTCCTGTGCAAAAACAAAATAACATCTGATGATTCAACAATATAGTCAGGAAGTAAATTCAAAGTAGGTTTTTCTGTTAGTTTATCTGCATCAATAACCTTATTATGCTGAGAAAATAACAATATGGGAATATTTAATTCTTTTGCCAATATTTTCAAAGAATTAACAATAATATCAAGCTGCTTTTCTCTTGCAGTTTCATCTGCAATATTTGATACAAGCAACTCAAGATAATCTATAATAATAAGTTCAACATATTCATTACGCTTCAGTTCATTTGCTCTTTTGCAAATCTCATTGTGAGATAAAACAGTAGTATCATCAATAAAGATGCTTGCTTTAGCAATATTACTTAATAAAGTTTGAAGATGATCGTTTTCGCTATCCTTTATATCCCTATTAAGCAAATTATTTACAGATAAGCCTGTTTCACTTTCAATAATTCTGTTTGTAATTTTTTGCTTGCTTCTTTCCAATGAAAATATTGCTATGGAGTGGTTCTTTTTTATTGCAATATTAGAAGCTATTGATAACATGAGAGCGGTTTTACCCATGCCGGGTTTAACAGAGATTGTATTTAGCTGACCATTTTGAAATCCTAAAACTTCCTTGTCTAATAACTTGAAGCCGGTTGAAATTCCATTGTTGATTTCAATATCTTTAAGGTCTTTTTTTAGTGCCTGATTAACAATCTCTCCTATTGCAGTATAATCAGACACTACAGAGTGCTCTGTGACATCTATCGTATTTTCAGCCATGTTACATAATTTTTAAATTTTTATTTCAAATATAATAAAAAAAACGCAGACTTTTCTCAATGTTGAAAAGTATTATTAGGAAGTAAATAATTCAAGAACGACAAGTGTTACAGCCGGAACTAAGCCATAACTATCTCATATTCAAGATCTAACTCATCAACAAGTTCTTTCCATGAATCCAGCAAATCCTCTTCACCTTCAATATAGTGCCAGTATATTTCCACAGTATGCCCACTGTTTTTATACTCATCTATAAGCTCAAGAATTTTAAATAGATATTTTGAAGAACTTGTATTAAAATAATTAACATTAAAATTAACGATCAAAGGTCTGTCTTCATTAAGTGTAAATTCTTTGACCCAATCAGTCAGCGGTTGAAAAAACTCTATTGCATTATCAGGATAACTGGTTCCGGAGAAATTTAAAACGCCATTTAAATAATCAAAATTTATCCCAAAGGTTGTTTTTGTAGGAGCTAATATTAATTCTTTCATACTATTACAATTTAAAATACTAATATGTTTATCAACTTAAATTTACTTTCCAATAAATAATTTAGTGATTATTGCATCAATAAATATAAAATTCGCTCTAAGTTAATAAAAACATATTTACAATAAAGTATATTTAGCGAAATTTTACTAAAAATTTAATTAACGTTCCTGGTATAGCTACAGTAGCGGATTTGCGGACTTCGTCACTGGCCACCGCTGCAATAGCCCACGCGTAGCAGCGAGCGCTAAACTACCACCAAGCCCCGCTATTGTTGGCTATACCATGTTAGCGTGTCGTGGTTATTTATCAACGTTTATTTCTATTCCAGTTTGTTCGATTTCGTATGCAAAAGGATTTAGAGAATTAAAATCCTGTTCTTTTATCGGATGGGGTTCAATTCGTAAGTCAATATTTCTCCTTAATTTCATCAACTGTTTCTGAGCAGAGAAAAAATCAGGCATATTTTCTAAGACCAACGCAATATCTATATCACTTTCTTCCTTTTCTTTTCCCTGTGCAAAGGAGCCAAAAAGATATGCCTTTTTTACCCCAAAGTCCTTAGGAATAATCATGATATACTGTTTTACTTTGTCTATAACTCTTTGATTAACCATAATCTTATTTTTTCAATGCGTTCTGCCCATAAATCTGCAAATTCCTTGGTGCAAAGCTTATAAAAATCCTGTTTGTAATTGTCATATCTGGCATTTATGTTAAACGTTGATATGTCATCAAGCCATTCTTCTGTCTCTTCGTCAATTTTAAGTCCTGCATTAGTTGCAAGTCTAAGCAAATCATGGGTAAATAGCGTATGTTTTCTCTGGTACTTTACATAGTGCGCTTTTAATAATTTTTCCAGCACCAAGTGTCCCAGAAACATAGCCCAACTGTAATCACAAGATTTCAATAGATTTTGCATTGTCTGGTAGTCTTTTTCAGACGTTTCTCTCCAATGCTGAATAATTTTATCTATATTTTCTATTTTATCTTCCATGTTAGCAAAGATACAAGTTTTTTCTTTTAATTTAAAGTCTGGTAGGGACAGTTACCATACACGCCAACTAATTAGCATAAAAAATGCAAATAACTTACGCATAATAAAGATCCAATTTAAAGACAAACAAATTTGTTTTAAATATAACTAAAATATAATTCTAAGTTTTACAAAATTTTTTTAAACAAAACAATAAACTATTTTTGCAAGTTATTTGTTAATAGTAAATAACTATTGTCCGGGCAAAACTACTAGATACTTCGCTTTGCTCAGAATGACAAGGCATTTTGTGTTTTTTATGGGTGGTGGGCTGGCGGCTTCGTCGCCAGCCCACCACCCTCCCAGACATATAAAATCTTGTCATTCTGAGCGTAACGAAGTGGAGCGAAGAACCGAGCTTGCGAGCTCGCCAAAGGCAATCTGGTTATTATGTTATCATATTAATCGGGCAATAGTGATAGTAAATATGATATATACTTCAAAAAAAAACTTAAAACTTAATGTTTTATATATACTGAATAAGTTTAAACAAAAATGAAACTTCAATATTAGCATATAAGCTACTTGAATAAATACTGACAAATCAAAAACAATGAGCAATCACAAACAGATTAACAGGTATTCTATAAAAGATCTGGAAAATATTACAGGCATAAAGGCTCATACTATACGCATGTGGGAAAAAAGATATAATATAATTTCTCCCAGCAGAACAAAAACAAACATCAGGTATTATTCCGATGAAGATTTGAAAAAACTAATGAATATTAGTACATTAAATAAAATTGGTATAAAGATATCTGATATTGTTCTGATGAGTTCAAAAGAAATATGCGATAAAATAATTGAACTGAACAGTACAAATGGAGTAATAATTTCTCAAATAAATGAACTAATAATATCCGCAATAGAATTTAATGAAACGCTATTTAATAAAATCATATCAAATAGCATTATTAAGATAGGCATCGACAAAACCTATCTCACAGTAATTTTCCCTTTTCTGGAAAAAATCGGAGTGCTATGGCAGGCAGGAGCAGTTAACCCAATTCAGGAGCATTTTATTTCTAATATAATAAAACAAAAATTATTAGTTGCGATAGATAATCTTGAAGAGCCAATAAATGAAACTGAAACATTTATTCTTTTCTTGCCGGATAACGAACTACATGAAATATTACTACTTTTCTATTATTATAAATTAAAAAAATCCGGTTATAAAGTTATTTATCTAGGCCAATCAGTTCCACTTGATGATCTAAGTTCAATAGCAGCAACTCAATTGGCAAAATATTTACTTGTTGTATTTACTTCCGGACAAACTAGTCTAAAACTTAATCAGTATTTAAGCAAGCTGTCAAAATTGTTCTCGGAAAAAACAATTTTTATTTCAGGTTTACAGGTAAAAGAAAAAAACATTGAAGCTTCTTCTAATATAATTCCTATTTCAACCTACGATGAAATATTGAAAAAAATCAAATAAATAAAAGCCGATACAATTGTTAATAACATTTTTTTTAATAAGAAAATGCGCTTTCTCACTGGTAATAGTCGTCTTATTTATATCGTTTCTAAATAAAATCTTTTCTTCAATCTATTTAACAATATTTTTTACGTTTTTTCATTCATATGTAAATATTTAAATATATCTTTACATCATAAAGCTTAGTTAAAGTGTACGATTACATGATATTAAGCAAACGTTCATAAGTTAAATAATTAAAAAATTGTAATAGCAATTGATTTTTTGTTTAACTTTATTCCATACTTTGTTAAACAACAAATAAGAAAGGAAACACAAATGACAGCAATTGAATTTAATTATAAGCTATTAAGCTTACAGAAGAACCTTAAATACTTTGCATACACATTAACATCAAATTATGATGATGCACAAGACCTTGTTCAGGAAACATTTTTAAAAGCGATTAGTAATCGCGATAAATTTGCAGACAACACTAATCTTAAAGCCTGGACTTTCACAATAATGAAAAATACTTTCATTAACAATTATCGTCAGAATGTTAGAAACAATACTATTCTAGACAAAACTGATGATTTGTATTACTTAAATCTTCCAAAGAGCAGCAAGGTAGGTGTACCTGACGCAGATATTTCTGTAAAAGAAATTTACAAAGAAATAAACAAAATTGATGAGGAACAGCGCAGGCCGTTTGAGATGTATCATCAGGGGTATAAATATAAAGAAATAGCTGACCACTTGAATCTAAACATTGGGACAGTGAAGAGCCGTATATTTTTTACCCGCAAGAAACTCATGGAAACATTAAAGGATTTTAATCCTGCTTAATGAATTTGTGTTGTTTTTTTTAGTTGGTTTGTAATTGGTTTATTAGTTTTGAGGTTGCCTTAATTATCTTTAGGGCAACCTCTTTTGTATTCTTTAATATCTGTAGTTGTTTTTTTGTAATTTTGGCATTCAATTATTAAAACCCCACGGGGAATGGAAGTATTCAAATTTGGAGGCGCCTCTTTAAATAGTGCTGATGCAGTTAAAAATGTTGCTTTAATTATTAAGCAATATGGTGTGCAAGCTTTGCTTGTAATTGTTTCTGCTATGGGTAAAATTACAAATGAGCTTGAGATTCTCACTGAAGCTTTTATGGCTGAGGATGATGCAAGGAAAAAGCAGCTTTTAAATGATATAAAAAGTTATCATTATAGTATAATGGATAATCTTTTTAAAAAAAACGACCTTGTATTCCTGCAAGTTGAACAAACATTCCATCACTTAGAATTATATATCAATCAAAAAGCAGGCAACAACTATAATTTTGAGTATGACAGGATAGTTTCTACAGGAGAAATTGTTTCTTCACAAATACTAAGTCATTATTTAAATAAAGTTGGAATTAATAACACTTGGTTTGATGCAAGGAAGCTCATAATAACAAATACATCTTACAGGGATGCTCAACCTGACTGGAATCAAACAACACAGTCAATAAAAAAAAACGTACTCAGTTTTTTTAACAATAATAAAAACGAATCCGGGAAGATAATAGTAAGTCAGGGATTTATTGGCGGAACATCGCAGGGTTACACAACAACTCTCGGCAGAGAAGGATCAGATTTTTCAGCTGCCATATTCGGCTTTGCGCTGGATGCTAAAGAAGTAACTATTTGGAAAGATGTGCCCGGCTTATTAAATGCAGATCCAAAAATATTTAAAGACACGGTTTTGCTTCCGCAAATAACTTATCAGGAAGCAATTGAATTATCATATTTTGGAGCAAAAGTTATACATCCTAAAACACTAAAACCGCTTCTTAGCAAAAATATTCCTTTAAAAATCAAATCTTTTATAAATCCCGAAAACCCGGGCACTATAATTCACGATATAGAAGGATCTACAGAGTATCCGCCCTCATATATTTTTAAATTTAATCAGGTTTTACTTTCAATAATGCCAAAAGATTTCAGTTTTATTGCAGAACATAATCTTTCTTTAATTTTTTCATCCTTCGCAAGGATTGGCGTAAAAATAAATTTAATGCAAAATTCTGCAATTAGTTTTTCGGTTTGTTTTGACAAGGACAAGACAAAAACGCCCGGTCTGATGGCTGACCTTGAGAAAAATTTCAATCTGAAATACAATGAAAATCTTGAACTTATAACAATAAGACATTATGAAAATGCTCCTATTCATAATATTATAAAAAACCGGGATATATTGCTGGAACAAAAAAACAGGATGACCTTACAGCTTGTTGTTTCCTGAGCGAATTAATAGAGATCATTTATTTTATCTGCCAAAACACGAGCTAATTTAATATTAGACTCATGAGTCCAGCCGGCAATATGCGGAGATAAAACTACACGGGAATCCTTTACCAAAAAATCAAAATCTTCTTTGAGAAGTTCTTTATCTAAATCGCTAAAAGAGGAGTTCTCATATTCTAAAACATCCATAGCTGCGCCCCGTATAATATTATTTTTGAGAGCAGAAACAATATCTGCAATTTTAACCACCTTACCCCTGCTTGTATTAATAATCCACAGCGGCTTTTTAAAATTACTCAGATAATCGATATTTACGAGGTACTTGGTTTCATTTGTTAAGGGCACGTGTAAACTAAGGATGTCTGCATTATTAAAAATTCCATCCATTGATACTTCTTTCACAATATTGGAACTAAAGCCTGATTTATACTTATCATATGCAATAACATTTGCTTCAAAACCTTTCATTCTTTGAGCAAATGCACTACCCATATTACCATATCCAATAATTCCGACTGTTTTACCTTTTATTTCATAACCTCTGTTTTCTTCCCTTTGCCATAAGCCTTTTTTAACCTGCATATCTGCTTTAATTAAATTATTAAGCAATGCAAGCAACATTCCGCATGCATGTTCGCCAACTGCATCACGGTTGCCTTCAGGAGAATTCAGGCATCTTATTCCCAAACTTTCAGCAAATTCAACATCTACATTTTCCATTCCACTGCCAACACGACCGATAAATTTCAAATGAGTTGATTGAGCAAGAATTTCTTTATCTAAGGCCATTTTACTCCTAACAATCAAACCATCAAAATCTTTAACTCTTTGAACAAGATTTTCTCTTGTAGTATCAGGGAAATAGAAGCAATCGAAGCCGTAGGCAGTGAGTAAGTTCTCCAATTCCGGGTGCACAGAATCAAGAAATAAAACTCCGGCTTTTGATTTTTTCAACATATTACAGATTCATTTCATTTTTAATTTTCTCGAAATCTTTAAGAAAAGCGGCATTCGCATTTTGGCAAGAACCTCCAAGCTTTTCTGTAGAAAACTCTTTATAAAAATCAGGATTAAAATTCTCTTTAGAGCTATACATAAGTGGGATGTTGATTCTAATCCCGGCAACAGGGTTTCCTGCACGATCAAATTTTCCAATATTTGGTTTATGATTTTTGATAAACCATGAACATACTCCAAATCTCTCATATATTTTACCCCAGGTATCACCGCTTTTCACAGAATAAATAGTATCTGGTGGAACAAACAAGGCTTTTTCTGCAGCTAAGTCTGTGTGCTCATCTACTTGTTCCTTAACCTCTTCGGATATTTTTAAATCACTCGAAGGATTTGGGTTGTGGATAAAAAGATCATATACCATATAAAAAAAGAACAAAGCTATCATACCTATAATTATCATATTTCCGATAGGATGTTTTATTATTCGAGGTAATTTAAAATTATCAGAAACAATCTTCTTTTTTTCATTTTGCACCGGGGTAAAAGATCTTTCAATATTTTCAATATTATAAAAGGTAATAAGCTGTATAGAAACATTTTCCTTTCCACTCAACTGAGTTTCAAGATCAACAAGTCTGCTAACTTTAGTATGTAAAGGCATTGGATCGGAAAGAATAGTTTTTACTGATTTTTCCGGTATAGTTTCAAGAAACTGTTCCGAACAAATGAGTAACATATCATCGTCAACCGGAATAAAAGGATGCTCGCAAGCTGAAGGAGTAATTATCTTATCAGAACCTAATAAAACTTGCTCTTCGTCTTCATCACCTTTTGTAGTATATGCAAGCGGATAAAGCTTTCTACCATTAAAAAAATACAAAGCATTTTCTCCAATATTAGAAAAATACACTTTGTTATCTCTTATTAATACGCACAAACATGCTGCTTTCATGCCTTCAAAATTTTCATGTTTATATCCATATTCATGAATATAACCACTAGCATAAACTAAGGCATTTACAACTGCTTGTGCAGGATCATCTACAAAATCATTTTCCAAATAATAAGAAACTCTCTCAAGAGCTATTTCGGCAGCTTTAGCATCTTTTTGTTCATTGCTGTATGCACTGCACAAAATCAAAGCGTAACCATTAGGAGTTTCAAAAGCTCCAACTGTTTCTCGAATTTGTTCGTTATCTGAATATTTTTGTGAATGATAAGCGTATTCAAAGGTTTTTAATTTCCTGGTAGCCATGATCAATACGTTTTAAAGTGTCTGATCTTCAATTTTCATGTAAAATTAACAATATTACTATAATTGCAATGATAATGTTTAAAAAGAAAATCCAATCAAATGAATATTTATATTAAGACTGCATTTGCAATGTCAAAGAAGATTTCAACATCCAGTTGTTCCGGCCTTTTGCCGGGAATGCTTTCAGGCAAAACACTCCAGTCGATTTGCATTCCTTTCAATGAATTCCTGAGGGTTTTTCGACGTTGATTAAAGGCTGTTTTTACAACAGAGAAAAGGAGTTTTTCACTGCAAGGCAATTCCATGTCTGTTTTATGCTGCATTCTAATTACAGTCGACTTCACTTTTGGTGGCGGGATAAAAACATTTTCACTAACATGAAAAAGCCATTCAGTAGTATAAAAAGCTTTACAAAGTACGCTAAGTATGCCATATGTTTTACTTCCCGGACCGGCACAAACCCTCATTGCAACTTCCTTTTGAAACATCCCGACCATCTCAGGTATCTGTTTATGATTTTCAAGAATCTTAAAAAGTATTTGTGTTGAAATATTATACGGAAAATTTCCAATTACTGCAAAATTCTTATTATCAAGATAATCAGCAAAATTCACTTTTAGAAAATCTTCTTCAATAATATTGTTCTCAATTTTGGGATATCTCTCTTTCAGAAAGGCGACAGAATCTCTGTCAACTTCAATTCCATACCAATTAAACATTTGCCTTTCAATTAAAATATCAGAAAGCACACCCATTCCGGGGCCAACTTCCACAACATCATTATAGTTCTCATGTCCGCTAAGGCTATCAACAATTTTTACAGCTATGTTTTTATCTTTAAGAAAATGCTGTCCCAAGCTTTTTTTCGGTTTTACAAAGCTGTCCATTTCAAAAATTTAGTGAATATTTTAATTAAGCATTCTCTCCCGCAATCTGCGAAAATGATTTCTTGCAACAACTGCATGGATACTTCCGGGATATTCCGTCAATATCTTCTGATACAATTCAATAGCTTTTTCCGGGTCATTAAAAATTCTCTCATTAATTTCCGCTCTTTTAAATAAAGCTTCATCAGCTAAGATATCATTAGGAAAATGCTCTACAATAAAAGCCAAAAGGCTATCTGCTACTTCATAATTTTCCTGATAAATTTTTATATCAGACTTTACAAATAAAACTTCATCAAGTATAGGATGTGTTGGAAAATTCTCTACTAAACTATCAAGTATCAGCTCAGCTTCCTTGCGCTTATTCATATAAATAAGCTTTTCTGCCTTTGAAAATTTTTCCAGAGGAGTGGTGTCTTCATCGAAATCAATATTATCCTGAATTATCAAAGACAACTTCATGGCATCATTAGCTATTAGCTTAGATGTTGCGGATTTCAGAACATCCAGTTGAGCTTTAGCCCAATCAAATTCACCAATAAAATATGAAAGACGGGCGTTTTTAAATCTTGCTTCATGAGCAATAGGATCATCTTTAAAAGTTCTGTCCACCTCAGCATATAGCAAATTAGCATCCCAAATATCTCCAATAAGCACAAGTATATCTGCAAGTTCAACCTGACATTCCGCCTTTACTCTTCTATTCAAAGTATTTAAAGAAATTGCATGTTGAAGTAATTCCACAGCCTCATCACTTTTATCCAGATAAAATGCTTTCATATTTGCAAGATTTCTGAGAAGGACAACAGACTGTGCGTTAACCCCTAAATTTTCCAATGCTTTTTCATACTTTTGTTCAACAACATAGAGATTTTCTTTTTCAAAATCAAAATCAGATACTACTTTAAGAAACTCAACATCTAACATTCCTATTTGTGCATTGAGATAATGAGGATTTTCTTTCCCCAAATTTATTACATATTGAAAACCATCAATAGCTACTTCAAAATCATTATTTGATTTGCTGAGTTTAGCCACATGCAGTACAATATCGCCACCCCTGCTTAATCTTCTGTCCAGAGCTTTTGCTTGATTTAAAGCTAATCTAAAATCTTTCTGCTGAATTGAAAGCCAAAGTAGCATTTCAGAATAAATAAAGTTAGAAGGATTATCCTGAGTTCGTTCGATAAGAACTTTTCTAAGTGCATTATTCTTTTTAAAATCAGGATCATCGGCAACGGCATCTTGTAAAATTCCCTGAACTTCTTCAATATATGATTCTCCAAGATTGAACATGTCAACATATTCATTCATCATCGCTTCATAATCTTGTTTTTGCTTATAAATCAGTGCTATTTGCCTGTTAAAAGGATAGTTGTCTCCAAACATATCCCTGCCTTTGAGGTATGTTTCCAAAGCATAATCATGGTATTCTCTAAATTCAAAAGCATTAGCAAGAGAGATAACGGAATTAGGGTTTTTATCCAGGTCAGAAATAAGGCCTTCAAGTAGTCTTCGGGATCGCCTTTTATTATCATCAATATCCATTATCCAACCCAAATCAACTTCATACCTGATCTCTTGAGGAAATCGTTTGATCTGGCTCTTAACAATTTTCCGGGCTTCTTTTAAATCCTCAAGTTCAATATAGCAATCTAAAAGTCTGTTGTAAAAAATCGGTGAATCAGGTTTGTTTTCAAAAAGCTCTTCATACAAAACAACAGCTTTATTGTACTCTCCATTTCTGAAATACTCAGCAGCAAGCTGTTCATCCATATCTTGGGCAAACACACAAATATTTGCAAAGACGAATAAAACGAGCGGAAAAGAAATTCTCATGAAAGTTTTGATCATCTTGCTTTAAATAATTATTTAGTAAATATGATATTCTAAAAAGCTTCTATATTAAACAGGAAAGAATAGAATTAATCAATAAATTCAAAGCCGGTATATTTTACCAGTTCCTTTGGAATCTTTATTCCCTTTTCTGTTTGATTATTTTCCAATAGAGCAGCTACTATTCTAGGTAACGCAAGAGCACTTCCGTTTAGTGTATGAGCCAATTGAGTTTTGCCTTCACTGTTTTTGAATCTCAGTTTCATTCTATTAGATTGAAAAGCCTCAAAATTTGAAACAGAGCTCACTTCCAGCCATCTTTTTTGTGCTGCCGACCATACTTCCATGTCGTAAGTTAAAGCAGAAGCAAAACTAAGATCACCACCACAAAGCCTTGCAACTCTAAAAGGAAGTTCCAGCTTTCGCAGCAAACCCTGAACATACTGAGTCATTTCATTTAAGGCATCATAACTTTTGTCAGGATGAGTAATTTGTACTATTTCAACTTTATCAAACTGATGCAATCTGTTAAGACCTCTAACATCCTTACCGTACGAGCCGGCTTCTCTGCGAAAACAAGAAGAGTAAGCAGTACATTTAACCGGCATTTCATTTTCAGAAAGAATTTTATCTCTAAAAATATTTGTCACCGGCACTTCAGCTGTTGGAATAAGATAAAGATTATCGATTTGCACATGATACATCTGTCCGTCTTTATCGGGTAATTGCCCGGTAGCAAAAGCAGATGCTTCATTAACCATTAATGGTGGCTGATATTCTACATAACCGGCATTTATTGCTTCCTCCAGAAAAAATGAAATTAGTGCCCTTTGTAGTTTGGCTCCTTTGCCGACATATACGGGGAAACCCGCGCCGGTAATCTTTGTTCCCAGCTCAAAATCTATAATATTATATTTTGCAGCAAGATCCCAATGAGAGAGGACATTATCACCTAAGTCAAAGATATCTCCTTCAGAATGAATTATTTCATTATCTTCTTCAGATTTGCCTGCGGGAACTTTTTCATTTGGCAAGTTTGGTAAAACAAGCAAAAGCTTTTCATACTCTTTGTTGAGCTCTTCAAGCTTAATATTAAGATCCTTTGATTTTTGCTTTAACTCAACAGTTCGTTCTTTTAATTTATTTGCCTCTTCAGTTTGGCCTGTCTTAAAAAGTTCTCCGATTTTTTTTGACATTAAATTACTTTCTGCCAACACATCATCAAGGCCTTTTTGAGTTTCTCTTCTTTGACTATCTGTATTAAGCAATTTCTCAACAGTAGTTTTAGCATCAAAGTTTTTGATTTTTAATCTTTCAATAACTTCAGCGCTATTGTCCCTAATTTTATAAATTTCAAGCATTTTTCTAAGTATTATTAATTAAAGTTCCAAAATTAATAAGAAACAATTATATTATTCATTATCCAAAAAAATATAGCCGCTCCACGATAAAATCACGGGCGGCTATAATATTTTACATAAAACAAACCTGTTTTGTACTATTTTTCGGCAGCAACAGGTTCTATGTAAACGAATGATTTGTTATCAGCTTTTTTTCTAAAAACTACCTTACCATCAGACAGAGCATATAAAGTGTGGTCTTTGCCCATACCCACGTTAAGTCCGGGATTATGAACTGTACCTCTTTGTCTTACAATGATATTTCCGGCAGTAGCCATTTGGCCTCCAAAAAGCTTAACGCCCAATCTTTTACTATGGGATTCTCTTCCGTTACGTGAACTACCGGCTCCTTTCTTATGTGCCATAATTTCAAAATTTTAGGGTTAAAAAATAACTAAGCAACTATTTCCTCAATTTGTATTTGAGTCATTTGTTGCCTGTGGCCATTAAGTTTTTGATAGCCTTTTCTTCTTTTTTTCTTAAAAACCAGAATTTTATCTGATTTAACGTGTGCCAATACTTTCGCTTTAACTTTAGCACCGTTCACAACAGGAGCGCCTACTTGAACCTTGTCACCATCTGCTAAAAGAAGAACCTGGTCAAACTCAACATTTGCACCTTCTTCTTGAATCAGCTTGTTAACATAGATCTTCAGGTCTTTTTCTATCTTAAATTGCTGTCCTGCTATATCTACAATTGCATACATGTTTATAAATGGTTTTAATTAACTATAATAACTATAATAATCGGGGTGCAAAGATAAGTTTTTTTTCATTAAGAACAATTAATGAATAAAAAAATATTAATAAATGTCACATATTTTTATTTAGATATCATTTATTCTACATAAGATGAGTATTTCAGGGTCAAATAGTCTTAAATCTTCCATAATTATGTATTTTAGTATAAAAAACAAAGTTATCTGTTTAAAATTATTTATGATAAGTGTAATTTTTCACCTAACTTTGCACTGTCGGTAGCAGGTATTTTAAGCCGTTTAAACCTTTTTCTCTGCTTGCACAAATAAAGAGAAACCTGTTACCGACATTTATTTTTTTATCTGCTTTAACCGGCTTTATTATGATTAGCAACATAAATCAGTTAAACCAACTATTAAAATCAAACCTAAAACTTGCTTTAAGCATTAGTTTTGGTGTTTTTCTTTTTATACTGTTTTATCAACCGTTTTCAGTAGAAAAGTTTGATGATACAGACTGGTTAATATTTGTAACCGGTTTAACTGCAATTGTTTTCATTTTAATAATGTTAGTAAGAGTTGGATTTCCGTGGTTTACAAACAAAAACTATGAGGAACTTCAAAAGCCGGCTTTTCTTTATAAAATCGGCGGAATAATTTTGTTTGTTTTAAACTTAATTTCTTTCCTTTTTTATCTGCATTATTTAGGTTCAATAGAAATATCTTTGGATTTACTAACCAAGGTTGTTTTTATATGCCTGGCACCGCCTGTTATATTGTGGATTAATGACAAATATAAAAGAGCCAGTTTGCAAAATGAAACTCTTTTTAATGAGAAGAAGCTTTTGGAAAAACAATTGGAAAAACATGAAAGTGCATACCAAAACACATCAATAGAGCTGGCATCTGAAAACAGTAAAGAGGTTTTTGATATCAGTATCTCAAATATTGCGTTCATTCAATCTGCTGACAATTATGTTGAAGTCGTATATAAAGAAGATGGAGAATTTAAGAAAAAACTACTTCGAAATACATTAAAAAATATAGAGTTGCAACTCAAATCCTTTTCAAATTTTGTGCGTTGTCACAGGTCATTTATTGTAAATACATACTTAATTGAAACAAATAAAAAGGATTTAAACAAGATGTGGCTTGCTATCAAAGGCTTGGGACAGAAAATACCGGTTTCAAGACAATATTTAATAAAGCTGAAAGAGGCTATTTAAGGGCGTTGGGACAAGTGTCATTCACCCCACAAATTTAACATTTATCCCCTAAACAATCGTTTTACCACCTGAGAAGAGTTACTAATCCCATAGTTTTGTTATCCTTTGATGCAAGAATTATCTTTGCGCTGAATAAAAAAAGGATAAAATTAAAATGCAAGAATTTATTAAAAATTTGAAACCAATAAAAATTGGTAACTTAACAGTTAACATTCCAATACTACAAGGAGGAATGGGCATAGGGGTCTCTATGTCGGGTATGGCAGCAGCTGTAGCCAACGAAGGAGGCGTTGGAGTAATTTCCAGTGCAGGTTTGGGTTTATTAAATCGTTATAAAGGACTAAATTATATTGAATCAAATATTCAGGCCTTAAAAGATGAAATAAAGAAGGCCCGTGAAAAAACAAAAGGACTTATTGGCATAAATATAATGGTAGCCATGTCGAATTTTGCAGACATGGTAAAAACTTCAATATCTGAGAAAGCTGATATAATATTTAGTGGAGCCGGACTTCCATTGGACATGCCTTCATTTTTAAAAAAAGACAGTGTAACTAAATTAGTTCCAATAGTTTCCTCAGGAAGAGCAGCGAAGATTATTTGCGAAAAATGGAAAAATCAATATGATTATCTGCCTGATGCTGTGGTGGTTGAAGGTCCAAAAGCCGGTGGTCATCTGGGATTCAAAGCAAACCAGATAACAGATGATAACTTTTCATTAGAGCAGCTTATTACAGACGTTGTGTCTACGGTTAAGATATTTGAAGAGCAGTATAATGTCAAAATTCCTGTAATTGCTGCCGGTGGTATATATACCGGGCAAAACATTCATGATATAATGAAGCTGGGAGCTTCCGGTGTACAAATGGGTACCCGTTTTGTAACTACAAATGAATGTGATGCCTCAGATGCTTTTAAACAAGCATATATAGATTCAAAGGCCGAAGATGTCGGAATTATTAATAGTCCGGTTGGTATGCCGGGAAGAGCATTGAAAAACAGTTTTATTGATAAAGTAAATCTGGGAGAAAAGCATCCAATCAGCTGTCCGTACAAATGTATAAGAACCTGCAATGCAGAAACCAGTCCATACTGTATAGTAAAGGCCCTTATAAGCGCATATAAAGGTAATTTCAAAAATGGATATGCTTTTGCTGGAAGCAATGCATACAAGGCAGAAAAGATTATTTCCGTAAAAGAAACTTTTCAGAATATAAGAGATGAGTATGAGCTTGCAAAATAGAACCGGAAAAAGAAAGTTACTAAAAGAAAAGCCTAAAACTTAAGAAAGTCATAAGTTTTAGGCTTTTCTTTTGTACAATTGCATGTTTACCTTCTGTTTGCCATATAAACGCCACCCAGAATTATTACTATCCACAGCATAAAAATAGCCAGGAAAGCTTCACCATCCAGAATACCCCACAAAATAGATACCAGCGGCATAAGATAAGTAACACTTGAGGCAAAAACAGCTGAAGTCCGTTTAATAACTCTCACATTAAGAATCACAGCAAGGGAAGTTCCAAAGAAAGCCAGAATAGTAATGTAACCCAAACTTTTCCATGCATCAGGATCATTTTGCATTACGAAAATGAAATCTGACATTGAAAAGACATATATTATTGCGGGAATACCTATAAACAAAAAAGCTATTGAAACAATTGTGACAGTATCATATTTTGTCAAAAACTGCTTAATAATATTCATATTGAAAGCGTAGCAAATAGTAGCTGCAACAACAGCAAGAGAATAGTACGAATTAATTACAAAATCTCCATTAGAAGAAGCAATCAGCAAACCAACAGCACCAACTAAACCAACAAATACACCAACAATATTAAACCAACGAGCTTTAATATTAAAAAGCAGAATCCCAACAAGCAAAGTAAACAAAGGAGTAAGTGAGTTGAGAATGCCCGCCATAAAACTTTCGATACCTGTTTGAGCTTTAGCAAATAAAAAAGCAGGCAATCCATTTCCCAATATACCGGCAAGAATGAAATATTTTATATCCTCTTTATGAATTCGTTTTAATCGGGATACTGCAAAAGGAATTAATACAACGAAAGATAATCCGACTCTCAGAGCTCCAACCTGATAATGAGAAAATGAATCCAGTCCTCTTTTTATAAAAATAAAAGAACTACCCCAAACAAACATAAGAAAAATTAAAGTTGCCCAGTCAATGAAGGCCGGCTTGCTGTCATTATTAGCCATCCCGGAAATGTTATAGTATGTTTTTCATCGTAAAAGTAAGGATAATTTTTTCATATGAAATAATTTTCCTATCTTTGCCCTCCGTTTTTAAGGAAATTTTTAATTAATAAACTAAAAATCAATAAGATGTTAAAACAGTACGAAACCGTTTTCATTATGACTCCCGTTTTGTCTGATGAACAGATGAAGGAAGCGGTAAGTAAGTTTCAGAATTATCTGAAAGAAAAAGGTGCAGAAATAGTGTCTGAAGAACACTGGGGCCTTAGGAAACTTGCCTATCCTATTCAAAAAAAATCAACAGGCTTTTATCACCTGATCAACTTCAAAGCAGAAGGTAAATTAATTGCAGAACTGGAAGTTGAATTTAAGCGCGATGAGCGAATTATGCGATTTCTCACAGTTGCTCTTGACAAACATGCTGTAGCATATAACGAAAAGAGAATGAGAGAGAAAGAAGTTGCAAAAACTCAGGAATCATAATTTTAAAAAACTAAAAACAAAATAATTATGGCAAGTCCTCAAAATTCAGAAATAAGATATCTGGCACCAATTGCTGTTGATATCAAAAAGAAGAAATACTGCCGATTTAAAAAATCCGGCATTAAGTATATTGACTATAAGGATGCAAATTTTTTGCTAAAGTTTGTAAACGAACAAGGTAAAATTTTACCTCGTCGTCTAACCGGTACTTCAGTTAAATATCAACATAAAGTATCAAGAGCTATAAAAAGGGCAAGACATCTTGCTATATTACCTTACGTTGCAGACTTGTTAAAATAGGAGGTATAAAATGGAAATTATTTTAAGAGAAGATATCACAGGTTTAGGATACAAAGACGACATAGTAACCGTAAAACCGGGTTATGGAAGAAATTATCTAATCCCAAAAGGATTAGCAATTCTTGCTGTTAGTTCTGAAAAGAAAAAGCTGGCTGAAACAATTAAGCAAAGAGCTTTCAAAGAAGAAAAAATCCAAAAAGAAGCAAATGCACTTGCTGAAAAATTGCAAGGAATATCTGTAAAAATCGGAGCAAAAGCCGGTACATCAGGTAAAATTTTTGGATCTGTAAACTCATTGCAAATTGCAGAGGCTATAAAATCTCAGTATGATATTGATATTGATCGGAAAAAGATCGTTATTGATGGTGAGTCAGTAAAGGAAACAGGCAGTTATTCTGCAAAAGTTAATCTTTACAAAGACATAAAAGCTGAAATAAGTTTTGAAGTTATAGCTGAATAAGATTTTTTTTGATTTTTTTTTAGCTGTTTCAAAAGACAGAATAAATTCACGCAGAGATTATAATTACTCAAAAGCAAAAATTATTTAGCATAGCTTTGTATTTTTGCTTTTGAGTTTTTCTATAAATTCTTTTTTGTGATGCTGTATTTTTGAAACAGCTTTTTTTTTAATTCATTTAAACAATATGCTTACAAATGCAACAATAAAAGAAATAAAGGCTTTGCACAAAAAAAACTTCAGACAGGAGAAAGGCCTCTTCATAGCTGAAGGTGATAAAATATGCAGAGAGATGTTGCAAAGCAAGTATAGCATAGTTGGCATTTATGCCTTGGAATCATGGTTGAAAGAGAATGAAAATTTACTTTCAAATCATAAAAACACCTCCATTACAGAAAAAGAACTTTCAAGAATCAGCACTCTGAAAACTCCCAACAAGGTTTTAATTGTAGCAGAAAAAACATTTACACAAACTTCTGACATTGCTTTAAAAGGAAATATCACTTTAGTACTTGACAATATTCAGGATGCAGGAAACCTGGGAACAATAATCCGCACTGCAGACTGGTTTGGAGTAAATAACATAATTTGTTCCCCTGACACTGTTGAACTACATAATCCCAAAGTAATACAATCAACTATGGGCTCATTTATGAGAATAAATGTAATACATGCAGAACTCGGGAAGTATTTTAAAGAAATAATAAGCCCAACAAATATATCGGTCTACGGAGCAATGCTAAATGGAGAAAAATTACCGGAAGTAACTCCACCCAAAGAATGCGTAATAATAATAGGAAATGAGTCAAAGGGTATTTCAAAGGAACTTATACCACATATAACAAATAAGATAACAATACCTGCATATTTTTCAAACTATAACGAAACGAAGGCCGAATCACTAAATGCTGCTGTTGCCACTTCTATCTTACTTTCATGGTTTAGAATGAGAACTGTTTAATTAGAAAAGAGCATTCAATTCTGTAATTTTGGTAGTTTTTATACTCTAAAACCAATTACAAGTATATCATCAATTTGAAAATATTCATCAGTCATCCAATCTTTCAATTTTTGTTCAAGCAATCCTTTTTGCTTCTCCATAGGATTTTTATAAATACTTAATAGCAACTCTTTAAAAGCATTTTTACCCATGCTTACTCCTTTTGGGCCGCCAAATTGGTCTCTGTATCCGTCAGAGAAAATATATACAACATCATTGCTTTGCAGCTGAATCTGATGAGTTTCAAAAGGTCTTTCCTTATGGTGAATCCCGATAGGATTGCGTGTAGGCTTATATTCTGTTAATTCATTATTTCTAATCAGGAATAGAGGATTATTAGCACCTGCATAATATAAAACATTGCTTTCTGTGTTTAATGTGCAAAATGCCAGATCCATTCCATCTTTTTGTTCAGCCCTACTGCCGGTCTGTCCCAGTGTTGTTTTTGTTTTTTCACGCAATTGATCTAATACTGCCGATACATTTTCGGTCTGTTCTCTTAAAGCTACTTCATTTAAAAAAGCAATACCAAGCATACTCATAAAAGCTCCCGGAACACCGTGCCCCGTGCAATCTGCAGCAACTATTGACACATAAGGTTCATTGGCTTTCACCCAATAAAAATCACCACTTACAATATCTCTGGGAACCCAAAAAATAAAACTCTCAGGAAGATATTTCTTTAAGAAATCCTCTTCGGGGACCAATGCATTTTGAATGCGGCTTGCATATCTTATACTGCTTGTAATCTCATCTTTTTGCCTGAGCACCAGTTTATGTTGCTTTGAAATTTCATTTTTTTGCGCTCTAATTTCTTCCGTTCGCTTTTCAATAATCTTTTCAAGTTGAATGTTTTTCGCTTTCAACCTCATTAAACTTAACTTCACAATTAACATTATAATAAGTAATGCTAAAATACCATAAGCAATATAAGCAAAGGTAGTTCTGTACCATGGTGGTAATATTCGAACAACATATGAAATTACTTCACTTTCATTTTCATAAATATCCTTCGCTTTAACAAAGAATATATACTCTCCCTCTCTTAAATTTATATATTCCTGAGTATTCAATTCAGTCCATTCTGACCAATCCTCATCAAGTCCTTCCAATTTAAATGAATACAATGCTTTGTGGTTATTTTCAATAAATGGAGATGCAAACTCAAAAATGATTCTATTTGAGGAATACGGAAGCACAATTCTTCGTGGAATTCCTTTCCGATATGGATAATAAAAAAGAATAGAATCATTCTTTGTAAGTATTCTGCTAAAATTAATTTTAGGAATATCAGAAAATTTTTCTTTCCAATCAGTATTAACTTTAAGCAAACCATCATCAGTTGCGATCCATACATTAGCTGAATCAACAGCTGTTAAGTCATAAATTCTACCTGCATCCACAATAGTAAAAGGTTTATTATCAAGATCTTTTAAACTGAGGCCATAGTGAATTTCATTATCCAAAGAAATCCATGCTTTATTATGCATATATTTAAGAAGCAAAACAGAGACTGAGTCAATTCCTGGTATATCAACATAATCAAAAAAACCTTGTTCTCTTTTCGCATTTGAGTCTTCTTGCGCTGAATCATCGTAATCATCTCTGATAAAATGCATTAAACCTGAAGCAACTCCAAAATACACATTCTCTTTATAATTAAATGGCCTGACCCAGGTTTGTCCCAATCCTGTTTGTTGTCCAATATACATATCCATTTCATAAGTATAATCGGGTTTTATAAGCACATTCCATGCTCCTTCATTTAAAGTACCAATCCATAAGTCATTTCCATCACCACTATACAAAATATTTTCAGCAATATTTAATGGGTTTAAAGATGAAAGTTCTGGATATTCAGCAAGTTTTCTTAATCCTCTTTTTGTAGCATAAACAAACAATCCATTTTCTCCAATTACAAAAAGAAGATCATTTTTCTGAGAAAAATATATTACGGGAGCATCAATATCTTCAATTATTTTCAGGCCTGCCTTTTCACTCCATACGAACAAACCATCAGAAGATCCAATAATCAAATTATCATCAATCGACATCAAACTTTTAACATCAAAATTAGTATTGCCAATTTGAGAAAAATGCTTAAAAACCTTATCATCGGGAATAATATTTTTTTTGAATAAGCCTATGGATGTCCCGGCAAAAATATCTTCATTATGCTGAATAACAGATTGGGTAGTTCCCCATATTCCGGTGTTATAATCAAACATTGAAATGCCGCTATTATAATTTACCATGCTAATACCGGTATTAAGAGTGATCCACAAATTATTATTGCTGTCCTGAAATACTTGATTTATTTCATTATCTCTTAATCCTGAGTTTTGATCAATTATTTGATATAGATTCCCATCCTGATCAATTATTACAACCCCACTATTTAGAGTTGATAAAGCAATAAGATTATTATGAAGCATTGTCCCTCCGATAATCTGGGAATTATTCAGATAATCGGTATAATTGCTAAACAAAGGATATATTCCTTTTGATTCTTCTTTAAGAGAATATTTAAAAAGACCTATTTCCTGGCTAACCAATAAATACTCATTATCGTTGCCGGGAAAAATTCCAAAGATTCCATAATCACTAAATATCTCACCATTTTTAACAAGCTTAAAGTTTTGACCGTCGTATTTCATCAGTCCAATTCCTCTTTGCCTGACAAAAAGTTCACCTTCCACAACGAATGCAAGGTGGAAAGAAGTTTGCGGTTCAATAATTTCCAACGACTCTCCATCCCAAAGGAAAATATTTTCCTGGGCAAAAAACAGCACTTTCTGATTATAATAGTAAATCCTCCATACATTATTAAAAAAGGAATCTTCCGCACTCAGGGAATCGGAAAGAGAAACATATTCATACTTTCCTGTCGGCTTTGTTTTAAGAAAACCGAACTCACCGCTTGCACCGACAAATATTTCACCGGAAGGTGCAGCCATCAAAGAAGTCACATAAACACCATGAAGAGGAATACGAATAGGATCCCAGTTTTCGCCATCATATTGCAGCACGCGATATGCATTGCCAAAATACATAATACCGTGAAGATCTTCGGTAATTGCCCAGTTTTGAGCACTGCATGAATCCCCATATTCACGCTGAGTATAATTTACAGTTGGTTGTCTTTCAAAGTGATTTACAAGTGGCTTTGAATTAAGGCTTACTGCATAAATATTCATTGTCGAAATCAGAAAAATGAATAAAGATGCAATTAGTTTGAACATAAAATAGTATTTGAGGAAGCCTTTTTCAGAATAATTTACATGTCAATATTTTCTTTGATCCACTCTTCAAGGCTCTCACGATCAGGCGTACCATAGAACTCATTAATAAAAGACAGAGCTTCGTTTACTTTTTCCTCATATGATTTCTCTTCGAAGACTTCAAAAATTATAGTAATCTCATTAGCAAGTTCCTGGTTATCAATAATTACAGGTTCAAAACTACCCAATAATGTATTTTTGTTACCAAGATTTCTTTGCATATACCAAACTTCCATTTCAGAAACAGCATCTTGTTCTATTGAATTACCGTCAACCTTAAAAATCTCATCTTTGTTTAAAATGAGATAATTATCCTTAAATGATAATTTTTTGTTTATTTTCTCATTATTGTAAACATATTGGATATAGAAGAAATTATCTTCATCCATTGGAAAAGCATCGGGATTCATTTTAAGGTTAACTTTATCAAAAAGCACATATTTACCATTAAAATGATTCTTCATATCCAGGACTGTCATTAGTTCTGAGCTTCTGGAACTGATATTACTCATGGCGGGAGTATAACTTGCTTTAGCGTAAGCCAGGTCAGTATTGTCGGGTCTGAGGACAAAACGGCCATTTTCAGGACTAATTACTGTTGCAATAGAATTATAGGTTTTAAAAACAAGAGGATCTTCCTCATTAAACACGGTGCCTCTTTCGAGCATAGCATTTGTTTTTTCCAATAAGATTGTACCATTAACTCTTATAGTGTGATAATCCTGAGCATTAAGGTTAGTGCTGCATAAAAAAGATGCAGTAACTATAATTCCTGTTATAGCTTTAATAATTGTTTTCATGTCTGAATATTTTTGTAATTGTTTTTTAAGAGGATAAATTTACAAATTAGTATAATAAATTCCTAAATATTCTTAAATTTTATTCAATAAGTACAAAAGCAGCCCAAAAAAACGGGTCATATTTGCTTCTCATAATCTTTTGTGTTTCAAAAAAAGCCTCATGTAAATCATTCTTATGTAACAATAATTTATAGAAGTTTCTCATAAACTCCTCTGTTTCATTATCCGGCACTTTCCACAAACTCATTATCATGTGATTTGTTCCCGCCATTTTAAAGGCTCTTTGCAAACCATACACACCTTCACTGCCTTTGATTTCACCAAGTCCGGTCTCACAAGCCGACATAACAACGAGTTTATTTTCTCTCATATCGATATTAATAACTTCCAATGCAGTCAATACGCCATCATCTCCATTTATTTCCTTTGAGCCTGACCAATAATCATTAACACCGGCAAATACCAATCCCGATCTCATAAGAGGATTATTGTTATTGACGAAGTTCTTGTGTCCAAAACCGGGCGTTCCTGCTCTAAAAACCACATCATCATAAATCACTTCAGATGCGACTATTTCTTTGATTTTTTCAGGATCCGGAAAAAAGAAACCGTGCGTAGCAACATGCAATAATTGACTATTTTTTGCTAAATCCTTAAAATTCTCTTCGGTTGCATTTCTGCCGGTTTTAGTTATTGTGTTCGGAGCTTTTGACGTTGCAATAGTTTTAATATTATTAACCTCATCCAAAGTACCCGGCAAATATGCCCACGACATGTCATCAGACTCTATTGCGTAATCAATACCGCCAAATAATGTCAAGCGGGTTTCTTCATTAATACTAAAATCAGATTCGGTGCCAACATATGCTGTTGTACTTAGATTGAACAAGTTATAATCATCAATAATAAAATGATCTCCCTCAGTACTAATAGCTGAAAAAGCTATCTTATGTAATAAGCCGGATGCTGATAAATAAACATTATCAGTATGATGAAGATAGCCTTCAAGTGGTTTCCAAATAATATCATACAAGTTTGAAACTGTAGTGTATCTTTCACCATAAATACTGCTGATATACTGATAATTATTACCACCGTACTGACTTAATACATCACTAAGCAATTCTTCCTTGAATAAAGATATCATAGCAGGAAAATCTCTTTCAGGCTTTATAATAAGAGCGCAATATAAAATTTCATCATTAGAATTTTTAAAGTGAGTGAATTCAACAGCAGCTTCGTTAGGTTTCAAACTTTCTTTTACTGTTTGCCATGATATAGCAATGCTTTTTTCGAACTCATTAAACTCATTTGAATTTCTAACCAGGAATCTTTCTAATTCATTTGCTTTTTCTTCAAGTTCAGAAAGATCTGCCTCTCTTTCATCAGCAGCTAATGTGTACAATTCTGCAATATTTTGCTTGAGTTGTATCCAGTTATTGAATCTTGTTATCAAGTCCTCATCATTGCTTGACAATATAGCATTTCTCATAGCTGAACTTGACTTCAGCAACAGGCCTTTATTTCTTAAAAGATTATCATAAACATTGCCGCTTATAGCAGGATTTATATGCTGATACTTAAGAGCAAAGTCATTAAAGCGATCAAAATCTTCTGCCACAGTTTCAAAGAATTTTTCCTTTTCACTTTCAGAAAGAATAGAAAAATTCCTGGTAATTTCATCATGATTCATTTCAATAACCTGCAAATAATATTTTTCAGCCTCTTCGAACTTATTCGTAATATTATATGCCCAGGCTAATTGCCTGCATGCCTCTCTCAAAGTATTTAAATATCCGCCGTCTTCAGAAATCATACGACTTTTATCTGCGAGATTAATTGCTACATTATATTCACCTTCTTCTATCTTAAGTGCTGACAAGCTTGCCAGCACCATAGCTTTTCCGTGTTTATCATTAATTTCTTCATAAATATCAAGAGACTGAGAATAATAATCCACAGCCTTTTGGAAATCTCCCTGGAACCTGTGAATATTCCCCATATTTAAAAGGCTGGCAGCAAGTCCTGACCTATCATTTGCACTAAACTTAATATTAAAAGATTTTTGATAATAATCACTCGCTGTAGAATAATCGCCGGCAATTTCATAAATAACACCCAGATTATTATAACAATATGCTATTGCATCCTTTTTGCCCAATTGCTCATAAATCAGAGTAGCTTTAAGGTAAGAGTTCTCTGCTCTTAGCAAATCACCCAGTTGCCTAAAAACCACACCCATATTATTGTAAATTGCAGCCTCTGCCTCTCTGTTTTCCATTTTATCGGCAAACTTCAAGGCCTCTTCATATAAATCAATTGCTTTAGGAAGGTCACCATAGATTTCCTGAACATTTGCTAAAGCATTCAGGCAGGATGAAGCCATGTTCATTTCATCGTTTTCCCTGAAGATCAATAATGCCTTCTCATAATTTTCAATAGCAAGTTTAAACTGTGTTTCCTGGCGAAACAAATCGGCCAGGCCGTAATAAGACTCAGCCACAATATTATCATACGGTTCTAAATCAGAATTTATATTCTTATTATAAAACTCTTTTGCTTTGTAAATATTTTTTTCTTTTTCGTAAGTCTTTGCAATAATGTTATTGATTTTAGCAACTTCTGGGATATTATTCATATCCAAATAATCATTTTGAGCTTTAATGAAATATTCTCTGGCCTCACTATACTTTTCTGCCTGCACCAACACATCGCCAATGCTCATATTTGCTCGCGTAATAAGTATTGGGTCATTAAGCTCTTTTCCCAGTTCAAGATATTCATTATAATATTGCAAAGACTTATCTACCTCACCCATATGTGAGTATATATTACTTAAGTTGAGCAAGCCATCAAACAGCATTTGCCCCTGCCCCGTCTCCTTTGCAAGTTCAACAACAATTTTCCAGGCTTCTACACATTCATTATAATTACCCAAATTATAATGAATAATAGCAATATTATTCAGAGCAAGAACTTCATAATTCTTATTTCCAACACTTCTGCTATATTCCAGATATTTTGAATAATATTCGTATGCCTTATTATATTCATGATTATCATAATAGTTAGATCCTAAATTAGAATATATCAAACCTAAATTTTCAGTCTCATTTCTTTTGAGACTTTCCTCCAATGACATTTCCCAATATTTTATAGCCTTATCTGTTTCGTTCAATTTTGTATAAAGCATTGCAATATTAATAATCTCACTAACGGTTTCAATAGGCATATTTGATTCCTGTTGCAATTCCAGCAAGGTTTGATAATAATAAGCTGCTGCATAGTAATTACCCATATTCGCATATAATGCGCCAAGATTACCCTTGCAATAAATCATACCATCAGTATCTTCAAGCTTTTTATTGTATGCCAGGGAAATTTCAAAATACTCAATAGCTTTAAAATAGTTTCTGTTTTTAGCAAAAAATACAGCAAGATTATTAGAACAATATACAGCCAACTTAAAATCCTTAATTAAATCTGCTATAATAAGAGCTTTTTTAAGAAAAGCTTCTCCATTATCCTTATCGTTTTTTTGAAGATAAATTAATCCGGATTCGGCTAAGGATAATGACACAAAATACTTTTCCGGTTCTGATGCGTTTTTTTTCCACTTTTCAAAGAAATCATTATCATTAATTTTTTGAGGAAGAATCTTAGAATAGTAAAAAAGTGCAGAATCCGGATTTGAAGTTTCTAATGATTTTGCTTTTTCAAACTTTTGCTGCAATTTCTGCGGATTATCTGCAATGTCATATTCATCAAAAGAATTGGCTTTGGCGCAAGCAGAAGCTATAAGTATAGCTGCAAATACTGAGCATAAATATTGAGTAAAAAGGGTTTTGCTCATCTTAGGTTTTTGTCTTTGTTTTTTTAGAAGTATGTGAAATAATACCTGATGTCAGATAAAGCTAATTTTAACAAAAAAGCAATATAATTCATAAGCAAAATTAGTTGTTTTTTATTAAAAAAATTGAATAGCATACAAATTTAGTAATTATCCAAGTTTTATTTCAACAAACGGATTTGTTTTGGCATCAAGGTTTTAAGATTTTATATAAACTTATTTAATTAAAACAAATTAAAATTATAAATTTGCGGTAAGTAATGTATGTATTTATATGTTATTTCTGTGAAATTATAATTTAAATCTTTTAGAATGTTTGCGATAAAGAAAAAAGCATGTTTATTAAAATTGATTATCATTTTAATATGCTTTTTCTACATATTTCCTGCATCATTATATGCACAGATTGACTCTATCCCTTCGATGCTAAACACCTGGAATACTGTAAAGGCTTTTACAATAAATTCTGATGAAGATTACATGCTTGTTATAATAGAGCATCAGGAAAAAGATCAGATATTTGAAACAAGGTTAGTTAATAAGAAATGGTCTGATCCGGTACCAATAAGCGCAATTAACAATTTCGGAGGAGGCAAAGCAAATATTGGAGGTCCTTCTTTTAATTATGATGCCAGTGAATTATATTTTCACGCAGACTACTCAGATGCAATTGGTGGTTTCGATATTTATTATTCAAACAAAACACGAACAGGATGGAGTACTCCCATAAATATTGGGAGCATAATAAATTCTAAAAATGATGATATGTATCCATCTATTGCCGTTGGGGGAGAGAAAATATATTTTTCAAGAAGAAATGCAAATGCTGATGCAAAGAAACCCAGAAGGACACCTGATTGTCAAACGTTTTTTTCATCCCATAAAAACACATCCCGTGAATGGAGCACTCCAATACCCATGCATGACGAAATCAACCGGGCTTGCGAGTATAGCATCTCGATTGCTGATGATAATAAAACTATTTTCTTTTCTTCAGTAGATCAGGATAATTATCGTGATGGATATAATGTTTATTATGCAAAAGAGATTTTGAAAAATACATGGATGCTTCCTGCAATAATTCCAAATATTGCTTCGGAAGAAACAAATATTAACCCGCGAATAGTTGGTGATAACATTTATTTTTTAAGAGAAACTGAAACAAGAAGAACTAAACTCGGGACAATATACGCTGCCAAACTACCTGAGAATGCAATACCTGAACCCACAATAGTTTCAAGAGGAAGAATAATCAACCAGGCAGTAAAAAGGCCTGTTCGAGCAAAACTAACTGTATTTGACCCCACAACACTGGCAATTATAGGAGAATTTTACTCTGATAGTCAAAGCGGAGAATACAAAATTCCATTATTAGACAATAAAAACTATATAGTTGACGTGCGAAATCCCGGCTTATCATTTGCCAGCTTTCAGCTTGACTACAGAGAAGAAGAAAAGATTACCGGTCCAACTCTCATTGAACTTTTTGACGAAACCAATCTGATTATTTCTGTTTATGATGGAGAAATATTCAGACCTTTAGAAGCAGAAATATGGGCAGAAATAATTTCTGATAATGACAAAAAAATTAAAGCTGTAAAAAATGCAGAGGGAAAATATGCACTAAAACTTCCCATAGGCCATAATTACTTAATTAGAGCAGAAGCAAAAGGATTTAAAAGTAATGAACTGGAGTTTAATCTAAGAGGAGATATTGTATTTTCAAAATTTGAAAGAAACATTCCATTAGAACCTATAAAAGTTCCATTTGAAATAACCATTGCCGACTATCAAACAAAAGATGCAGTAAATGCAGATGTTTTTATTACTAACTTAAACAGGGAGGAAACAATATTTTTCTCAGCCCAGGATATAAAAGATGGGAAAGTAACTGCGATGCTTCGTGAAGGAGACCAATATGAATTCACAATTAAAGGTGCTGAAGGTTATTCTTTTCATAATCAAGTGGTAAATGTTTCCGGAGAAGAAGAATCGAATGTTGAAGTAGATCTTGTTTCACTAAAAGAAGAAACTACTATTAGGCTTAATAATATACACTTTGCTTCCAATTCGGCAGAACTGAACTCCGAATCTTTTGCTGAACTGAACAGAGTTGTTGAGCTGATATTTACGAATCCAAAAGTTGTATTAGAAATAGCAGCCCATACTGATGACGTTGGAAGCGATTCTTATAATATGATGTTGTCAGAGAGAAGAGCACAATCGGTAGTTAATTACTTGCTTGACAATGAAGTTCCCGGAAATAATATTATTGCGAAAGGTTACGGGCTAAGAAATCCGGCAGTACCTAATACATCAGACGAAAACCGTGCTCTGAACCGACGGGTTGAATTTAAAATTATAGAAGTAAAAAAAGAGTAATCTGTTATAATTTATAAACTAACAAGACTAATTATCTGAATACAGAATCACAAAGCAATGAAAAAAACAAGAATATCCATAAAAAAATCATTTTGGCTTCTATTACTTGTGTTATTATGCTGTGTTTCCAGAGCCTCAGCTCAAAAGATTGATTATGACGAACTGATTGAAAACCTCAATTCATTAACCAACGAACAAGCTTTTTACAGATTATTCAAATACCAGTCACAAAATCCTACTTTTGCTAATGCCTACATCCAATTGGGAAATGTGTGTGAAAATATTTTTAAAGATTTAGATCCCTTACAGGATATTGAGCTTATAAATTATTGGGCTTCAAATGCTGAATTGTATTACCAACTGTTTCCCGCATATCTTGAGAGTGGAGAAGTAAGAAGAAACAGAAGTTATTATACAAATATTCCTGTCGAGACCTCGGGCAAGAGGCTTGATAATGAAGATGTTTTAGCATACACGAAAGAACAAATTGAATATTGCAAAAATTACAAAGACACAGTATTATTAATTTATTCAACTTTTGAAAAATCAAAAGACCATTACAATAAGTGTGTGCGTATTTTTAATGAAATTAATCAAAACTATGATAATTTAAATGAAGTTTTACTACAAACAGATGATGAGTTCATCACTACCCTGGATGATTTGCAATTTAATTTCAGCGCCTGTATAAATGAGTTTAAAACCTACAGATCTGTATTAAATAAGTTTTCAGAGAAATACGAAAATCAAGAATATATTTTAAAAAAAATTGAAACATTCAGGCTTGACGGATTAACAAATAGCAATTTTCTCCTTGACACATTTTATCTTTGGGATTATGACGATTGGACCAAAAGTTTCTTAGATGTATATAAAGATGAAATAGTAGGGCTAAGAAACGAAATTAGTTCTATTAATAAACTATTTAAAAACAACACAAATCTAATAAATCAGCTTGATTATATTGATCATGAAATGAAACTGGATGTATTTGACGACTTGTTTCTTTTTAGATTAGGTAAATATGATAATAATTCGCTGATTCGCGAACTATTTACTTATCTCGAATCAAGACAGAAATATTTGCTTCTAAGTAAAAACATCCTTAATAATCCGGCAGACAGCACAGCTGAATTAATGAACAAAAAACTCAGGTATTACTACCGGCTTGCAGGAGATCTTAATCATGCCAAAACAAACCTTAGCGATTTTAATAAAGCAATAACACCAAAAAAAGTTATACGCTTCAAAGAGTTCTTTAACACAAACTATAACGGGGAAGAAGGTTTAAAAAAATACTACACAGAGCAAATATACTTTTTGCGTAAAAATTTCAGCGCAAATTTGAAGAACCTTAAAAGCTACTTGGAAAACGAACAAACACTAAGACAAAAATATGATTATGCTAATTATAATAATAATCAGTCAATCCCATTATTTGCTGTTGATAAAAGCCACGAAAACTTCAACTCCCTAAAATATATAACAAGAAAGATAATATACGAAGAAGGCAAACCTACTTATATTGCAGGTTATATCAAAAACAATGATAAGCAAACCAGTGCATATGCTGCTAAAATTTCGGATAATATTGATATAGAGTGGATTACTGAATTTAACAATAAAACCGAGGATACAAATAAAACTCAAAACTCTGAAATAATCACTTCTTACAGTAACGGTCTATGGGCAATAATATCAGAAAAAGGATTAATAAGTGAAGTTGACAGCCTTGGGATTGAGCAAGAAAGAGAGTTGCTTACAAATATTTTAGTTCATTTGGATAATGCAGGTGAAGAAATTAGCAGAATTAACATTGGAGAAGATAATAAACCTTTTTATCTTAAGTATGACGAAATAAATCAACTCAGCATTTTTGGTTTAGGCAAGCAAGACAGATACATTCCTGATGCTTTTACATCTATAAGTTTATCACAAATTGATTCTACAAATAATATTAATTGGAACATCGACATTAAACTTAAAGGCCAACTTGTAGATATTGTAAGAGCTGAAAATAAGCATATTGCATTTTTCAACTTTCAGCATTATGATATAAATGGCAATTCTCAAATCACTAAACAAATGGGAGATAACTGGTCATTTGTGATGCTTGAAATTTCAAATGATGGTGAAATAACAAAACTGACTCCGATAATTACTGAAGAAAGCATATTTATAAGCAAAGTGTTTAGCATATCGAGCGATGAAATTAGCTTAATTGGCCATTCCGGATATCCTGATGACATTGGTGAAGATCTCCACTTTTTAATTGTCTCTTCCGATTCTGAAATTATTTTCAGCAACATCGAATCATCAGAATAAAATATTAGTTTGCAAAAGAGAATATACTATTAAGGAAATTAAACTTTTGTTTGACAAATTCAGTGAAACTTTGAGTTTATTTTCATTTAATCGCATTAATTTTGTCGTTTTATATGATATTCATAAAAAGCAAAAACAATATCACCCTGAAATATAATTCTAAATTAATATCCCACAAAATGAAACATTTTGCCTCTTTAATAATATGCGTATTTTTTTTCACAATAAATTCGAACGCTCAAAATCAAAATAAACTTGACTCATTACGTAATGAGCTCAACAAAACAAAGAATGAAGAAGATATTTGCCTTATATATTCGCATATTGGAGATATATACACTTATAACAATGCTGATTCAGCAATCTTTTACTTTGAAAAAGCAATTGAAATTGCTGAAGAAACAAACTATGAAGAGGGCGCTTCTCAGGCTATAGGTAATTTAGGAATTGTGTATCATTTGCAGGGTGAGACAGACATTGCTCTTGAATATTATCTTGAAGCACTAACACTAAGAGAAAAACTTGATGACAAAGAAGGGCTGGCAGTATCATATAATAATATTGGAATCATTTATCAAAGCCAGGGAAGTTATGCTTTGAGCATGGAATTTTCAGAAAAATCCCTGGACGTCAACATTGAATTAGGTGATTCGATAGGAATGGCAAGATCATATAATAATATTGGGAATACATATTTTTACCGTGGAAATTATGATAAATGTATTGAGTATTTTTTTAAAGCATTGGATATAAGAGATAAGATCAATGACTTAGAAGGGGCTGCAGCGAGTTATTCAAACATAGGCCTTGTTTACCAAAACCAAGAAAACTATGATAATGCTGTTGAATATTTGCTGAAAGCTCAAGAAATTTACGAAGAACTTGAAGATGAAAAAGGCCTTTCTGTTGTGTTTAATAATCTTGGCAATATCCATTCAGATAACAAAAATTATGATGAAGCAATTGATTATCATAAGAAATCTTTAAGAATAAAAGAAAACATCGGAGATTCTCGTGGAATATCTTCCAGCTACACAAACATTGGTAATGTATATCGTGATCAAAAAAAATATGATAAAGCAATTGCTGAATATATGAAAGCATTAAATATAGATAAAAAATCAGGAGATTTGCAAGGACAAGCGATTATATATACAAACATAGCCGAGCTTTACACAACACTGATTGACAAGTCGCAAGGTTTGGAACTAGAATCTAATATTAATGCAGCTATTGAATATGGACTTAAAGCATATAATATTGCTATTGAAATCGGAGCCTTACCAGTGCAAAATAATAGTGCAGAAAAATTACAAATTACATACAAAAAAACAGGTGATTATAAGAAATCTTTAGAATTTGCAGAGATATATATTGCAACAAAAGATGAAATGTTTAATGAAGAAAAAACTAAAGCTCTTGCAGAAATGCAAACAAAATATGAAACAGAAAAAAAGCAGCAAGAAATTGAAAAACAACAACTAACAATTGAAAAGCAAGAAATAGATAATCGCAGACAAAAAAATCAGAGAAATTTCTTTATAGCAGGCTCTGTGCTAATGGCAATGATGGTATTAGTTGTATATAACGGATACAGACAAAAAAAACGGAGAAATAATATTATAACAGAGAAAAACGCATTATTAATTGAAGCTAATGAAGAAATTCATGCACAAAAAAATGAAATCGAAGCCCAGCATGATATGGTGATTAAACAAAAAGAGCATATTGAAATTCAAAAAACCAAAATTGAAGACTCAATTATATATGCAAGAAGAATTCAAAATGCTGTGCTGCCAAAAGAGCAATATGCTGAGAATCTCTTAGGTGAACACTTTGTAGTATTTTATCCAAAGGATGTGGTATCAGGTGATTTCTACTGGACAACAAATGTGAATGAGTGGACGGTAGTTGCTGTAGCTGATTGCACCGGACATGGTGTTCCGGGTGCTTTTATGAGTATGCTTGGAATTAGCTTCCTGAATGAAATTGCAAGAAAAAAAGAGGTTAATGACCCTTCAAAAGTTTTAAATGCACTTAGAGAAGCAGTTATAGATGCTCTTGACCAAAAATCAAAAAAAGATTCTCAAAAGGACGGCATGGATATGAGTTTAATTGCAATAAACAATAAAACTAATGAATGCCACTGGGCAGGCGCTGGAATACCTTTGTGGATTCTAAGAAAAAATGACATTAATAAAGAGTTTCCAGATAAAACACAAATGATTGAAGTAATAAAAGGGAACAATATGACACTTGCAATTAGTCCTAAAATGAATGATTTTACCTGCCATAAAATTGATATCAGTAAAGGTGACCGGGTTTATATGTTTAGTGACGGACTGGTAGATCAATTTGGCGGACCGCAAGGAAAGAAGTTTATGTCTAAGAATTTAAAAACTATCCTGGCTAATACAGCAAATAATACGATAAATGAACAACATGCAGAAATAGAGAAAGCATTAGATGAATGGATGAACCCAAAAGAAGGAAGAAGCTATAACCAAATAGACGATATAACAATGATTGGTATGGAGTTATAATAAAAAGATTTTTAAAAGAATGGTTATATGAACATATCAGCAGGTCAGATAAAACAATGGGAAGTTACCTGAACACAATGAACATAAAATAGCTTAAATTGTTTTTTTATATAAAGGAGATATATTATGCAGGTATTTATTTTAGCAATAGTTTTAATTGCAATTGCAATAGGAGGCATTGCAATAAAGATGTTTTTGTTGCCCGGTGGTAGTTTTACAAAAAAATGTGGAAGTTATACAGATCCTAAAACAGGAAAACAATTACCTTGCACCTGTAATGCAGAAAATCCAACAAAATGTGAAAACAAAGAAAACACTGAGATTACAGAAAAGTAATTTCAGAAAAAGAAAGTTTACTAAATATCACTTTTGTCAATTACACTTAAACCTTTACTGGCATATGTTTCAAACGAATTATGTTCCAATGAATATATAAAAAAGGCTTCAATATCTTCTCTATTCTCAACAAATTCAATTGATTTTTCTAAGCCCATAGTCATAAATGCAGTTGCGTATGCATCGGCAGTGATCGCATCATCAGCTATAACTGAAACGCTAAGGAGGTTGTGATTTACCGGATATCCGGTTTTGGGATTAATAGTATGTGAATATTTTAGTCCATCCTTTTCGTAATACCGGCGATAATTCCCGGATGTTGCAATAGCCTGATCTTCCAGTTCAACAATATACTGCCAATCCTGAGGATCATCATAATTTTCAACAGGTCTTTCAATGCCGATCTTCCATTTACTTCCATCTGGTTTAACACCTTTAGTAATTAAATCACCACCTATTTCAATCATATAAATATTTACATTCTTATCTTCCAAAAAAGCACCTATCACATCCGCAGCATAACCTTTAGCAATTGCATTAAAGTCAAAACTAATACGATCATCATCTTTAATAACAACTCCTGATTCAAGGTGTGCATTTTTATAACCCACAAAATCCAGAATTGAATCAATTTTTCGCTTTGTTACTTCTCCCTGATTTTCAAATCCAAATCCCCACAAATTCACTAAAGCCGTAACTGTTACATCAAAATACCCATCAGTCTTTTCAGATATCTCATAAGCTTTTCGAAATACTGTTTCAAAATACTTATCTGCTTTATTAGTCTCATTCCGATTAATTTTAGAGATAAGAGATTCTTTGTCGTAATAAGAAACAGAGCTATTAAATTCCTTGAAAACACTATCTATTTCTTCTTTATAATTAGTTCCATCTTCACTAAAATAGGAAACAGAATAGTATGTCCCGAAAACATTACCTTTAAAAATTACATTTTTGTAAGCTGTTTCTGTTTGGTTACAAGCATTATTGGAAAAAACCAATATTATAACAAAAAACAGATATTTAAGTGTCTTCATGAAATTAAAAATTAAAATGTTATAAGTCAACTTTATTCAAGGGGTTCGGTATGGATAGAAATAATAGTTTCATCACCATATTCTCTTCTTAATATTTTCTCTAAATTTACTGTTATTTTGTGTGCATCTTTAATATTCAAGTCGCTATCAACCTGAATATGCAAATCAATAGCTATTACATTACCTATTTTTCTTGTCTTAAGGTTGTGAGGATTGTTTACACCATTAACTTCGGAAGCTAATTCAATAATATCCTTTTCGCTTTTTTCAGGCAAGGAGGTTTCAATAAGCTCAAGCAAGGCTTCTTTTGAAATTTTATATGCAACTCTAAAAATAAAAACACTAACAACAATGGCAGCAATAGGATCAAGCACAACCCATTTCTCACCTAAAAAAATCGCACCGCCAATTCCAATAAGAGTTCCAAAAGAGCTCAAAACATCACTTCTGTGATGCCAGGCATTCGCAATTACAGCACTACTGTTAATTTCTCTACCAATTTTTATACTATATTGATAGAGAATCTCTTTAACAACGATAGAAAAACCGGCAGCATAAAGAGCAAGCAATCCGGGACGAGGTATCAGATCGCCTTCGGTATGTTCATAAATTTTAACAATACTCGTATAACACAAACCGACGGCTACTCCAAATAATACTATACCAATAAAAGCAGCTGCGAGAGTTTCAACTTTTCCGTGACCATACTTATGATTATGATCCTGAGGCTTTGAAGCAACACTAAGGCTTCCCACTACAACAAGATCAGTAGCAAAATCACTCAAAGAGTGAATAGCATCAGCAACCATAGCAGAACTTCTACCGAATATACCTGCCAACAACTTAAAAATCATCAGGATTACATTCGCAAAGAATCCAAGCCAGGTAACCTTCTGAGCACTTTTTTTCCGTTCTGTATTCATTACTTTTTTTTAATACTAACCTCCAAAATCATCAAGGTCAATATTTTCTTCCGGCACACCGAGGCTGTCTAACATTTGGAGCACAGCACTATTCATAACAGGAGGACCGCACAAGTAGTATTCTACTTCTTCGGGCTCTTCATGCTTACTAAGATAATTATCTAAAACAACCTGGTGAATAAAACCCACGTAACCGTCCCATTTATCTTCAGGTAATGGTTCTGAAAGGGCAATATTAAATTTAAAATTAGGAAACTCTTTCTCTATTTTTCTAAACTCTTCTTCATAGAAAACCTCTCTCTTTGATCTGGCACCATACCAAAATGTTACTTTCCTGTCGGTTTTCAATGTGTGAAATAAGTGAAATATATGAGAACGTAAAGGAGCCATTCCTGCACCACCGCCTATATAGACCATTTCTCTGTCGGTATCTTTAATAAAAAATTCACCGTAAGGACCTGAAATAGTAACTTTATCTCCGGGTTTTAAAGAAAAGATATATGAAGAACAGATACCGGGATTTACGTTCATAAACCGATTATTCTTGGAATCCCATGGTGGAGTGGCTATTCTTACATTCAACTTTACAATATTACCTTCAGCCGGATGATTAGCCATTGAATACGCTCTAAAAACGGGTTCGGGGTTTTTCATTTTCAAACTCCACATATCAAATTTATCCCAATCTTTCCGGAATTTCTTATCAACCTCAATATCCTTGTAATCCACTTCACACACCGGTACATCAACTTGAATATAACCTCCTGATTTAAAATCAAGTTCCTCCCCTTTGGGAAGTTTAACGACAAATTCCTTTATAAATGTTGCAACATTATTATTTGAAACAACTTCGCATTCCCACTTTTTAATACCAAATATTTCTTTTGGAATACCAATTTCAAGGTCATTTCGAACTTTAACCTGACAGCTGAGCCTCCATTGTTCCTGAATTTCTTTCCTGGTAAAATACCCTACTTCTGTAGGCAATATACTCCCTGCACCTGAAAACACCTGGCATTTACACATAGCACATGTACCACCTCCTCCGCATGCACTTGGAAGATAAATTGAATTATTTGACAATGTAGTCAACAATGTTGAGCCTGAATCAACTTCGAGTTCTTTCTCTTCATTAATTGTAATTTTCACAGGGCCGCTGGGAATCAACTTAGCTCTAGCATATAGCAATACTACTATTAACACAATCATAATAATAAAAAAGATTGCTATGCTAATTCCTATTATTCCGAGGGATCCAATTTCAAGCAGTATCATATTTTGAAATTTATATTAATCACTAAATATTCTATTAAAAAATTACTTATTCAAGCTTTTACTCTATTCTTTATAACTGAATTCCCATAAAACTCATAAAAGCAATTCCCATTAAACCTGTAATAATAAAAGTAATACCCAGACCTCTCAGTGGTGCAGGCACATTAGAATATCTTATTTTCTCACGTATAGCGGCAATTCCAACAATTGCAAGCAAAAATCCAACACCGGAACCCACTCCAAAAGTTGAAGCCTCTCCAATATTTGCAAAATTTCTTTGCTGCATAAACAATGAACCACCCAATATTGCACAATTCACAGCAATAAGAGGTAAAAATATTCCAAGATTGCTATAAAGAGTAGGACTAAATTTTTCAATAATCATTTCAACCAGCTGAACCATTGCAGCAATAATTGAAATAAACATTATGAATGTTAAGAAGCTAAGATTAACATCAGCAAATTGAGGCCCAAGCCATTCCAACGCACCTTTTCCTAACACAAAATTTTCCAGCAAATAATTCATAGGAACAGTGATTCCAAGTACAAAAACTACTGCTATTCCTAAGCCGACTGAGGTATTTATTGTTCTGGAAACAGCGAGGTATGAGCACATTCCAAGGAAATACGCCAAAACCAGGTTATCAATAAATACTGACCTAATAAATATATTTATATAATCTATCATAGCTTTATCCTTAAAAGTTAAACTTAACTAACATCAACAAGACTTTTATCACGTGAACGATGAACCCAGATAATAACTCCAACAGTAAACAGTGCCATTGGCGGTAAAATCATCAGACCATTATTTTCATAGCCAAGATCGTAGAATAATTGAGGCACAAGCTGATAGCCCATCACTGATCCGGCACCAAATAATTCTCTAACAAATCCAACAGTAATAAGAATAGCTCCGTAACCGGCACCATTGCCTAATCCATCCAAAAACGAAGGCCAAACCTTATTGCTGAGAGCAAAGGCTTCAAGACGTCCCATAATTATACAATTTGTAATGATCAGCCCAACAAAAACAGACAATTGGCGACTTACATCATAAACAAAAGCTTTCAGCATTTGATCCACCAGAATAACCAAAGTCGAGATTACAACTAATTGCACTATAATCCTAATGCGCGGTGGAATTGTATTTCTAAGGAGTGAAATAATCACATTTGCAAGAGCCATAACAACCACAACTGAAATAGCCATAACTAATGAAGCTTTTACCTGTACTGTAATTGCAAGCACTGAACAAATACCAAGCACCTGAACCGTAATCGGGTTGTTTTTCCCAAGAGGGCTTGTAAGCAGCCTTTTATTCTTTATCGAGAACAAAGGTTCTTTTTCTGTATTATTAGTTTTACTCATATATCTTTGAGTTTTTTGAAAAATGGTTCATAAACTTTAAGTCCTTCTTCTATCATTTTACTTAATCCGTTTGATGTGATTGTACCACCGGAGATAGCATCAACTGCATGAGGGTCATCGTCCGCAGCGCCGCCTCTGACAACTTCTACTGATTTGAAATTACCTGATTCATCATAAATTTTCTTTTCCGAAAACTGATTTTCAAACTTTGGCTGAGAAATTTCCGCACCTAATCCTGGAGTTTCAGATTCATGGTCAAAATTTGCTCCTAATATGGTGTTCAAATCAGATTTAAGACTGACATAACCCCATAGAGGTCCCCAAAGTCCGGAACCATACAAAGGAACAACATAAATGGTTTCACCTTCAATTTCGGCAATATACAATGGTAATCTCCTGTTTTCAATCTCTTTACGATTCTCTTCCTGAAGATTTACTTCAAAAGCGTCACCCTCAACATCCTCTCCTTTATAATTGATAATCTTAGACTCTTTTATGTATTTAGCAAATACTTCATCAGCTTCGGATTTCGTGGTTTGTATTTCCATTGAAGCAAGAATATTCTGCATTTTTTCTACACGAACATTTCTTTCCTGAAACGGCCTTAACATTGTTGCCGCTAATGATAACAATACAGCAACTATTATCACCATTGCACTTGCGTAGAGAAATATATATCGATTACTATACATGATCTGTTATTTTCAAAATTAAACACTAAACCTTAATTTGTGAAGCCTTATATCTTTTCATTCTTCTCTTAACATTCGCTTGAATGACATAATGATCAATAAGAGGAGCAAAAATATTCATAAACAAAATAGCCAGCATCATGCCTTCAGGAAAGGCAGGATTAAGAACTCTGATTATAATCGCTATCACTCCTATTAAGAATCCGTAAATATACTTTCCTATCCCGGTTTGCGCGGCAGACACAGGATCTGTAGCCATGAATACAGCTCCAAAAGCAAAGCCTCCCAGCATTAAATGATAATAGGCAGGCATTTCCATAAATGGATTTACCGCAAATAAATTCAAAAGAGCACCCATAAACAATCCGCCAATAACAACGGATAACATTATTCTTAAACTTCCAATGCCTGTATATACAAGGATAAAGGCTCCAATCAATATAGCAAGTGTCGAAGTTTCACCAATAACACCGGGCATATTTCCTATGAACATCTCCATTATGGAGGGCAGAGATCCGCTAAACTCTGCGGCAGACATTTGTCCTCCCACAGCTAATGCACCAAAAGCCAAAGGTGTTGCACCTGAAAATCCATCAATTAATTGTTGTCCTTCCTGCAATACAGTATATGTATATACCTCACCGGAAAAATATGCAGGATAAGAAAAGAAGAGGAATGCTCTGGCTAAAAGTGCCGGATTTACGATATTCATACCTGTACCTCCAAAGACCTCTTTGCCAATAATAACAGCGAAGATTGTTGCTAATGCAATCATCCATAGAGGCGTTGTAACAGGCACAATAAGAGGAATTAACATTCCTGTCACTAAAAAACCTTCATTAACTTCATGGTCACGAACAGTAGCAAAGATAAACTCTGTACCTAATCCAACAACATAAGAAACTACAATGATGGGAAAAACTTTGATTAAGCCAAACATAAAGTTTTCTATTAAGCTAGTATCTGTCATCCCGATAGCATTATAATGCTGATAACCGACATTCCACATTCCAAATAAAAGTGCAGGCATTAATGCTATAACAACAAAAAACATTGTCCGCTTCATATCCATAGTATCCCGAATATGACTTCCCTTAGTAGTAACCCTGTCGGGAACCAGAAGAAATGTCTCAAAAGCTTCAAAAGACCGTTGAAATTTATGATACTTACCTCCTTTTTCCAGGGCGGGCTTAAACTTATTAATAATTTTTTCTAATGCTTTCAATTTCCTGGTAGTTTTTGGTTTAACAATTCTTCAAAAACATATATAATAATTTAATACTACTCAAATTCTTTTTTAATAAGATCCAGCCCTTCTCTAATGATTGATTGAACTTCTATTTTTGAAGTACAAACAAACTCACACAGGGCTAAATCTTCAGGAGCAACTTCATAAATTCCGAGTTTTTCCATCATATCAATATCTTCAATTAAAATTGATTTTACTAATTGTACCGGATAAATATTCATAGGCAAAACCTTTTCATACTGCCCGGTAACAACAAACGGACGCTCACCACTCCTGGCATTTGTGTTTATTCTATACTTTTTCCAGGGAGTAAGAAATGAGAAGAATGTTCTGGAAATGCTATATTTATCCAACTGTGGAGTTATCCACCCTAATAACTCTCTGTTATTTCCTTCAGGAATTACACTTAGCATATCATGATAAAACCCAATAAATCCGTCAGAATCAATCTTTGTGCCGCTTAATACATCTCCACTTATATATCTTAATTCCACATCCTCATTTTGCTTAATATTATTGGTAGTGAAAGATTTAATTCCTGCACCATTAATAATCTTAAAGTATCTTCTGTTTGAAACCTCAGAACCTACTAATGCAACAATTTTTTTTGCATCATAAATTCCTTTCTCAAAAAGCCTTCCAATCATTATAACAGACTGCAAATCAAGATACCAAACGATGTCACCCTTATTTATAGGTTCTATATGATGAATTTGAATTCCAACATTTCCTGCCGGATGCGGCCCTTTAAAATAATGCAGCTTTACATTATTCGCTTCAAGGAGAGCTTTTGAGGTTGTTTGAATTTCATGTACCGACAAATGCACATCCCCTTCTGTAAGTTTAGACAATGCATTAATGCCGGTTTGTAATTGTTTTTCCTGCCCATTTATAACAAAATCCATGTCAGTTGCTAAAGGAACTGTATTAAATCCTGAAATAAAAATATTCTTAGGCTTATCTTTAGGATTAGCTACAATGGAATATGGCCTCTGGCGAATTGTCGGCCACAAACCGCTTTCTAATAACTTTTTAACTATTTCATCTCTTTTTAAACTTAAAGGATCTGCTGCTCCAAAATCAACATAATCATCAACTTCATCGGGTTTAATATGTATTTCGAGAATACGCCTTTTATCTCCCCTGACTAATTGCGTAAAAACACCACTTACAGGAGATACAAATAATATATCCTCATTGTATTTATCAAAAAACAAAGGACTTCCTGCCTGAACTTTTTCGCCTTCTTTAATCATCATTTTAGGCGTAAGTCCATGAAAATCCGTAGGTTTTAACGCATAAAGATCAGCTCTTGCAGGAGTTGTCAGAATTTTTTCCGCTTCTCCTTTTAGGGGAATATTCAAACCCTTAGTTATCTTAATTACTTTTGACATAGCTTACTTGTCTGTTTTTAGATTGTCATAACACAAGCAAATTTATAGATATTTTACTATCTTTAAAAAATTAATTTTATGATTAGAGAGTTTTAATCATAAAAACTTGATTATGAAAAGATTTAAAAAATATTATTACTTATTTAAGCGTTTTATTTTATCTTATGTATAAACATGATTTATTGGATAAATCTTAATAATATTATTATTCTAACATTTATAACATTATGATTAAAAAACTTTCAAAAATAAAAATTTTTGTCGTATTTCGGCTCTTATTTACCTTTTTCTTTTTTACAAGCTTTTCATCAATATACTGTTCCGAAGTATATAAAAATGACAATGATCAGAATAGAGATGAGAACGTCCAAGACAGTGTTTCTTTTGAATATTACAGTGAAGATTTTTTAAGATACGGGGATTTTATTTATACAGAAAATATAAAAACCGTTTTATTTTACAAAAGTGGATTTGAGTTATCTCCGCCATTAATAAAGCATAATTCAAATGAAAAATTAACTTTAAAATTTGATGATCTGGATGCTGATCATAAAAGCTATGCCTATACAATAATTCATTGCAATGCCGACTGGCAGCCATCGGGTTTGAGCAATTATGAATATATTGATGGATTTTATGATGACGAAATTACTAATTATGAATTTTCCTTAAATACTATTATACCTTATACTCACTATACTTTACAATTTCCTAATGAGAATATTAAACCACGTTTATCCGGAAATTACATTTTAAAAGTATATATACAGGGCTATCCTGAAGAAGTTGTTTTAACCCGCAAATTTAAAATCTATGAGCAGCTGGTCAGCCTTGAAGGTAATGTAACAAAAGCCACACTTGTTTCAAAAAGAGATGAAATGCAGGAAGTTAACTTCACAATAAACTCTTCAACATACAGAATTAGCAATCCCTACCAGGATATAAAAGTTTCAATAAAGCAAAATGGCCGAACAGATAATATTATTTGGGATTTAAAACCAAAAATGGTTTTAGGAGATAAATTAGTATATGAATATGAAGAAAAAAATCTCTTTGAGGGTGGCAACGAATTCAGACAATTTGACATAAGGAGTTTGAGATTTGCCACAGAAAGTGTTAGTGACATTGTGGCAACACATTCTCATTATGAGGTTTATTTATTAAACGATCCTCGCAGATCATCAATGAGATATACATTTAATGAAGATATCAACGGGCAATACAATATTAAAAACAATGATGGCTATGAATCACATATTGATTCCGATTACGCCTGGGTGTATTTTAGTTTGAATTATCCGATACCTGAAGAAAACGGCAATTTTTACGTTACCGGAGCATTAACAGATTGGAACTATACCAGTGAAAACAGAATGAATTATTCTTTCAGGGATAAAAAATACCATACAAGCTTATTGTTGAAACAAGGATATTATAATTATCAATATATTTTTTTGCAGGACGGGTCGAGAAGAGGCAGCACATTTAGAGCTGAGGGAAGTCATTCTGATACTGAAAATGAATATTCAATTTTCGTATATCATAGAAAACCCGGAGATATGCACGATAGCTTAATCGGCCTTTTGCACCTCAACTCGGGTGTTAATTGAAACTTGTTTTTACCATGGCATTCCTAATTTTATCGAGATTTAGCTACGCTGCTACTTCGTGGTCTCACATACGTTCGAAATGACTGTGTCTTTTATGGAGTGAGCTTAGACCCGTCGGGAAAACTATGTAGCCTTGACTTGTTTGTTTTTGTATTAAGACAAAAGTGAAGAAATATTTTCTTATTCTTTTGGCTAGCCTAAAAGAATAAAAAATGACAAGCATTTTTTCACATCAACCACCGCTAATCAGATGAATAACATTTACTTTATCACCATCACTTATCACGGCAGTATTAAATTCCTCAGGCTTAACAACCTGATTATTAATCTTCACAACCAGGAACTTGAAAGTAAAGTTTTTGAAGTCAAGAAGTTCCTGAACAGTCATTTTATCTTTAGCTGTAAATTCTTCATTTCTATTATTAAGAACAATTTTCATACTTTAAAATATTTTTCTTGCTTCAGCCTTTAAAAAATCCAGGGCTTTTCTTGTTGCTAATTTATCTACACTCATATCCAAAATTTTCTTGCTTAAATCAGCAGAGTTGGCATCCTCTTCAAGCTGGCCTGCTGAAGTATTTATTTGCCTGATCATTTCCTCTTTAGCTGTCTTAACCATTTCCCATGATTTATTTGAAACATATAACTGCTGAGAAAGATTATGATCATACTCCTCCCGGATAGCGTGAACGAGAATTTGATGAAACTGTGTTGCGCTTAAACCGGCTTTATGAGTTCTCAAAACAAGATTTGCAGGAGAAATTCTTTCCAGGAATAAAACTATTCTTTCGTATGCCTGAAGGCGTATTGGCAGAGAAACTTTTCTTTGTTCTTCTAGCATTGTAAGATGACGTTTATTCATCTCATTCTGAAAGAATTCTTTCAAAAGAAAATAAGCTGTTGCAAAAACAACACCTGCAACCAAAATTACTGTGAGCAAGTTATATAAATTTATCATGAGTTTTTTGGTTTTAATTAGATATAAGAACTGCAAAAATACACAATATCTAATGATTTGGAAAATGATTTTCTTTTCAAAAAACAATGAATTAAACATTTGCAGAACCCCACTAGACCCTTCACTCCGCTATCGCTCCGTTCAGGGTGACAGTACTATTGGTTGAATGGGAGGAGGGAGCAAATGCGAAGGATCTCGTGGAAAAACCGGCTAAGTTAGAATAATGCTAAAACAAATGGATTACACATTAGCAGAAAAGTATAGTTTCAATTTTCGAGCTTCGTTATTTGGATTATTTTCTCATTATCCGGTACCTCAATATTTAACTAAATAATATACCCTAATTCAATATGTGGATTTTTATATTCTTTATGTCTACCTTATTTGCTTTTTTGTATTAATTTTGTATTTTTTATATTTGCTGAGAGTTTTCTTTTTGCCAAATCTAAATTAAGAGCACATGAATATCCACCAATATTATGTTTACATAATAACTACTTCAAAAAATAAAGTGCTTTACACAGGAGTCACAAACAACCTGATTAGGAGATGCCATGAACATAAAATGGGGCTTATAAAAGGCTTTACAAAGAAATACAACATAAGCAAATTGGTTTATTACGAAGTTTTTGATCATATAGAAACAGCAATAAAAAGGGAAAAACAAATTAAAACGATAACCCGTGCAAAAAAAGAATCCCTGATAAATAGTTTCAATCCGGAATGGAAGGAACTGTTTTCTGATAACACAATCCATAAACCCCCACCAGACCCTTCACTCCGCTATCGCTCCGTTCAGGGTGACAGTACTATTGGTTGAATGGGAGGAGGGAGCGAATGCGAAGGATCTCGTTGAAGAACCGGCTAAGTTAGAATAATGCAACAGCGAATGCGAAGGATCTCGTTGAAGAACCGCCTAAGTTAGAATAATGCACCAGCGAATGCGACAGAAGTACCTCATGCAATTAACGTTTCCGCTTTGCCTGAAGAAAAATACATACTGCATATTTTATATGATGATGCAATTTTGCATTTTCAGCAGGTTTTAATTAAAAGGTAAATTCTGTTAGTTTTACAAAAAAGACTACTATTCCTGCTGCAAAATCAGAAATAAATTAAATCTTAACCTCGATGCATAATTAATAGAATGCATTTTTCCTGTCAAATTTTTCTTTTTTATCCTTGTAA
>CAZTPA010000010.1:0-63710 GCA_964614525.1 uncultured Bacteroidales bacterium
AAAATTGGTATGACCAGCATATTTGATGCCTCTGGGAAAAATATCCCATGCACGGTTATACAAGCTGGCCCTTGTGTGGTTACGCAAGTAAGAACTAAAGAGAAGGATGGCTATGAAGCTATACAACTTGCTTTTGATGATAAAAGAGAAAAAGTAACAAGTAAAGCTATGTTAGGTCATTTTGCTAAGGCAAAAACTTCCCCGAAAAGAATGTTGGCTGAATTTACTCGTTTTGAGAAAGGCCATACTAAAAAGTTTGGTGATACTCTTACTTGTGATGTATTTATTGAAGGTGAATTTATTGATGTAGTTGGTACATCAAAAGGAAAAGGCTTTCAAGGTGTGGTTAAAAGACACGGCTTTGCCGGTGTTGGACAAGCAACGCATGGTCAACATAACCGACTTAGAGCTCCCGGCTCCCTTGGTGCATCTTCATACCCGGCTCGGGTTTTTAAAGGTATGCGTATGGCAGGCCGCATGGGTGGCGATAGAGTGAAGATGATTAATCTTCAGGTCTTGAAACTTATACCCGAAGATAATGTAGTAATTGTGAAAGGATCAGTTCCTGGTCCAAATGGTTCATATTTAATTCTTGAAAGATGGAGTTAGCAGTTTATAACATAGAAGGAAAGAAAACAGCCAAAAAAGTAACACTTAACGATGATATATTTGGTATCGAACCAAATGATCATGTCCTTTATCTGGATGTTAAGCATTATTTGGCTAACCAAAGGCAAGGCACACACAAATCTAAAGAGAGAAACGCTGTTAAAGGTAGTACTCGCAAGCTCCGTAGGCAAAAAGGCACCGGTGCTGCCAGAATTGGTGATATCAAATCCCCGCTACTTAGAGGTGGTGGACGTGCGTTTGGACCCGAACCCAGAGATTATTCCTTTAAACTTAATAAGAAGGTTAAAAGGTTGGCCAGAAAGTCTGCCTTATCTTATAAAGTTAAAGATGAAAATCTAATGGTACTCGAAGATTTTACTTTTGAGCAACCAAAAACTAAACAATATATTCAGATATTGAAAAATCTAAACTTGTCTGATAAAAAATCATTGTTGGTTATCCCTGAAGTTGACCGCAATATTATTTTATCCGTTAGAAATTTACCCAGAATTTCAGTTGCTGTTGCACGTGATTTGAATGCATATCAAATCCTGAATGCGCAAAAATTGATCTTTGTGGAAAGTTCTTTTGAACAAGTAGAAAATACATTGTTGAAATAATTATTGATTTAGCTGATTCTTCAGCTTAAAATTGGAAATACAATGAATGTTTTAATTAAGCCTCTGATTACAGAAAAAATGACAGCAGTTACGGAAAAATTTCCTAACAGATATGGCTTTATAGTTGATAAAAGAGCTAGCAAACCTCAAATCAAAAAAGCTGTTGAGGAAATGTATGATGTTTCTGTGGAAACAGTTAATACTATGAACTACTTTGGTAAACTCAAAGTACGTTATACAAAAACCGGATTTTTGTCCGGTAGAACTAATAGTTTTAAAAAAGCTATCGTGCAGGTTGCCGATGGTCAATCTATTGATTTTTATAGCAACATTTAAGATTAATAATAAATGGCTTTAAGAAAATTTAAACCAACTACACCGGGTCAAAGAACTAAACTAATTAGTGCCTTTGACGAAATATCTGCCTCTAAACCTGAAAAAAGCTTGGTAGTTGGATCAAAGAAATCAGGAGGCAGGAATAATAGTGGTAAAATGACATGCCGTTATATCGGTGGTGGTCATAAACGTAAGTATCGCTTAATCGACTTTAAAAGAGATAAAGATGGTATTCCGGGGAAAATTGTATCTGTAGAATATGATCCTAATCGTAGTGCAAGAATTGCTCTTGTTAACTATGCTGATGGAGAAAAAAGATACATTATTGCTCCTGCTGGACTGGAAGTCGGTCAAACTATTTTGTCCGGTGATACAGCAACACCAAATGTAGGGAATACTTTGTTGTTGAAAAATGTTCCACTGGGTAGTGTTGTTCATAATATTGAAATAAAACCGGGACAAGGTGCAAAAATGGCTCGTAGTGCCGGATCTTATGCTCAACTAACATCTCGTGACGGGAAGTATGCTATTCTAAAACTCCCTTCAGGAGAATCCAGAATGGTTTTAGTTACTTGTAAAGCTACTATTGGAACTATTTCAAACCCTGACCATGTTCATGAAGTCTCAGGAAAAGCCGGAAGAAGCAGATGGCTTGGACGCAGACCAAGAGTTAGAGGTACTGTTATGAATCCGGTGGATCATCCAATGGGTGGTGGTGAAGGTCGCTCTACAGGCGGACATCCCAGAAGCCGAAATGGGATACCCTCTAAAGGTTTCAGAACAAGAAACAAGAAAAAAGAAACCAATAGGTTTATTGTTGAAAGAAGAAAGAAATAATTATTAACGAAAAAAGTGCATAACAATGAGTCGTTCGTTAAAAAAAGGACCATATATACATTTCAAATTGGAAAAGAAAGTACTGCAAATGGTTGCAAGCTCTAAAAAAACAGTCGTAAAAACCTGGTCAAGAGCGTCTATGATTTCACCCGACTTTGTCGGTCTAACTATAGCAGTGCATAATGGGAATAAATTTATCCCGGTATATATAACAGAAAATATGGTAGGCCATAAACTTGGCGAATTTGCCCCAACTCGTATTTTTCGTGGTCATGCAGGTAAAAAAGATAAAGCAAAAAAATAAAAATTTTACTGTAAAATGGGAATAAGAAAACGTTTAAGGGCTGAGAAACTCAAAGAAGAAAAAAGAGCTCAATACTATGCCAGGTTGAGCAATTGCCCCACTTCACCAAGAAAAATGCGAATTGTCGCTGATCTTATTAGGGGTCAAGAAGTAAATAAAGCCCTAGGTATTTTAAAATTTACCAAAAAAGAAGCAGCTGAAAGATTAGAAAAGCTTTTATTGTCTGCTATTAACAACTGGCAAACTAAAAACGAAGGTGCTCGTTTGGAAGATAGTAATCTGTTCGTAAAATCAATTTTTGTTGATAGCGGCAGAATGCTCAAACGTTTGAGACCTGCACCACAAGGTCGTGGTCACAGGATCAGAAAAAGATCCAATCATGTTACAATTTTTGTTGAGAGTAAAACAGAAAATAATCAAAATATTTAATAAATGGGACAGAAAACTAATCCAATAGGCCTTAGGCTAGGGATTATCAAAGGATGGGATTCCAATTGGTATGGCGGAAAAGATTACGCCGCAAAGCTTGTTGAAGACGATAAAATCAGAAAGTATTTGAACGCTCGTCTGGCAAAAGCAGGAGTATCCAAAATTATTATTGAAAGAACTCTTAAGCTTATTACTGTTACAATTAATACCGCTCGTCCTGGTATTATTATTGGTAAAGGTGGTCAAGAAGTTGATAAAATCAAGGAAGAGCTTAAAAAACTTACTCAAAAAGAAGTTCAAATTAATATCTCTGAAATAAAAAGACCCGAACTGGATGCTACACTAGTTGCTAATACAGTAGCTCGTCAAATTGAAGGAAGAATTTCTTTTAGACGTGCCGTAAAAACAGCTATTGCATCTACAATGAGACTTAATTCTGAGGGTATTAAAATAACTGTGTCCGGTCGTCTTGGTGGTGCTGAAATGGCAAGAAGTGAAACTTACAAAGAAGGTAGAATCCCTCTGCATACACTTCGCGCTGATATCGATTATGCTCTTTGTGAAGCGCATACTACTTACGGCCGTATTGGTATTAAAGTGTGGATTTGTAATGGAGAAGTATATGGTAAAAAAGATCTTACTCCATTTACTGCAGAATCCGCTAAACCTAACAGACCTCCTAGAAGCGGTGGTTCTAAAGGTGACCGATTTAAAGGACGCAGAAAATAGATAGTTTTAATTTGTTTTAATTGCGAAATAGTGTAGAAAATGTTACAACCGAAAAAAACAAAATACAGAAAGCAGCAAAAAGGCCGTATGAAAGGCAATACTAAAAGAGGTGCCGAAATAGCTTTTGGAACCTTTGGCATTAAAGCCCTTGAAACAACCTGGATTACTGGTAGACAAATTGAGGCTGCTCGTCAGGCCATTACTCGTTTTATGAAACGTGAAGGCCAATTGTGGATAAGAATTTTTCCGGATAAACCTCTTACTAAAAAACCTGCGGAAGTACGTATGGGTAAAGGTAAAGGTTCTCCAGAATTATTTGTTGCAAGAGTTACACCGGGTCGAATTTTATTCGAAGCCGATGGCGTAACAACTGAAATAGCTAAAGAAGCTATGAGACTTGGCTCGCAAAAACTTCCTATTGCAACAAGATTTGTTGTAAGAAGAGATTATATTGAAGAATAAGATTTTATATTTCAATATAATTTTGTATCTTTGCAGCCTTTTTGTAGGGAAATTGATTGATAAAATAACGTAGCCGTTACCTGCGAGTAAATCAAAATCCTTATAAATCACTAAGTTAGTGAACTTATTTGATTGATTGCTAAGATCAAAAATTAATGTTCTTTTAAGAAAAGTAATTTATAGTTAAGAATATTAAATTGATCAATTAATTTGAAATTTAAACAACATGAAACCTAAGGTAATTCGTGAAATGTCAACCGGTGAACTCCGTGAAAGATTAGTCGAGGAAAAGAAACAATTGATTAAATTAAAAATGAATCATGCTGTTTCACCTCTTGAAAATCCTGTTAAAATCAAAACTTATCGTCAGATAGTTGCGAGAATAAACACTGAGCTTCGGATGAGAGAAATTCTAGAAAATAAACAAAAGAAACAAAACTAATATGGAAACCAGAACTCGCAGAAAAGAAAGAATAGGGATTGTTGTGAGTAATAAGATGAATAAGTCCGTGGTTGTTCAGGTAATGCGTAAATCAAAACACCCTATGTATGGAAAATTTGTTAAAAAATCTTCCAAATTCATGGCGCATGATGAAAAAAATGACTGTAACATCGGCGATCAAGTTCGTATTATGGAAACAAGGCCGTTAAGCCGAAATAAATGTTGGAGATTAGTTGAAATTATTGAAAGGGCTAAATAATTATGATACAACAAGAATCAAGACTTTCTGTAGCAGATAATAGCGGAGCCAAAGAAGTATTGTGTATTCGTGTACTAGGTGGTACAAGAAAAAGATATGCTGGAATTGGTGATAAAATTATCGTTACTATTAAAGATGCAATGCCTAGTGGCAATGTGAAAAAAGGAACTGTGTCTAAAGCAGTTGTTGTTAGAACAAAAAAACATGTTCGTCGTTCTGATGGATCTTATATCCGTTTTGATGATAATGCAGTTGTTTTGCTTTCTCCAACTGACGAAATTAGAGGCACTCGTATTTTTGGCCCTGTTGCCAGAGAATTACGTGAAAAGCAATATATGAAAATCGTTTCTTTAGCACCTGAAGTGCTTTAATTACGAAAAATAATTAAAATTATGCAAGCCAAATTACATATCAAAAAAGGCGACACCGTCAAAGTTATTGCCGGTAACGAAAAAGGACAGCAAGGGAAAGTGCTTAGAATTGATTTGAAAAAGCACAGAGCTATTGTTGAAGGACTAAACCTTGTTTCTAAACATACTAAACCTAATGCTGCAAACCCTCAGGGTGGAATAGTTAAACAAGAAGCCGGAATTCATATATCAAATCTTATGGTTATTGATTCTAAAGGCAACATGACTCGCATTGGTAGAAAAATGGATGATAACAATAAACTAGTACGTTATTCTAAAAAGTCAGGGGAGGTAATAAAATAATGAGCTATATACCAAGACTTAAAAGTAAATATGAGAAGGAAATCATTCCCGCTTTAATGAAGCAATTTCAGTATAAAAGCTGTATGCAAGTTCCTAAATTAGTGAAAATATGCCTGAATCAAGGTGTAGGTGGTGCAATCGCAGACAAAAAACTAATTGATGTAGCTGCAAATGAAATGTCTACTGTTTCCGGACAAAAAGCCGTGCAAACAAAATCAAAAAAGGATATTTCTAACTTCAAATTACGTAGAGGAATGCCTATTGGAGTTCGAGTTACTCTTAGAGGTGAAAGAATGTATGAATTTCTTGACAGACTTATTTCTGTTTCTTTGCCTCGTATTAGAGACTTTAAAGGAATTAATGAAAAAGGTTTTGATGGAAAAGGAAATTTCTCTATGGGTGTCTCAGAACAAATTATTTATCCCGAAATTGATATAGATAATATCAATAAAATTATGGGTATGGATATTACTATTGTAACTAACGCCAACACTGACAAAGAAGCTTTCGGGCTTTTACGTGAATTTGGCATACCTTTTAAAAACGTCATTAAATAAAAAATATATATTCATGGCAAAAGAGTCTATTAAAGCGAGAGAAAGAAAAAGAGCTAAGCTTGTTGCTAAATACGCAGAGAAACGAGCTGAGCTTAAAGCGAACGGTGATTATCTTGGGTTGCAAAAACTACCCAAAAATGCTTCACCGGTGAGGCTACATAACAGATGCAAACTTACAGGAAGACCTAAAGGTTATATGCGTCAGTTTGGAGTTTCTCGTATTAACTTTAGAGAAATGGCTAGCAACGGATTAATACCCGGAGTTACTAAAGCTAGCTGGTAGTGATATTATTAGTTGAACTTTTTATCTTAATAAAATGATAACGGATCCAATTGCAGATTATTTAAATAGAATAAGGAATGCCATTAAGGCCAATCATAGGATTGTTGAAATTCCTGCATCGAATCTCAAAAAAGAGATGACCAAAATCCTTTTTGATAAAGGATTTATACTGAATTATAAGTTTGAAGATGATAAAATTCCCGGAATTATTAAAATTGCGCTGAAATATCATCCGACAACGAAATTGCCGGCTATCAACGAACTTAAAAGAGTTAGTAGACCCGGTCTGAGAAAATATTGTAAAAGCGATGAGCTACCTAGGGTACTTAATGGTCTCGGTATTGCAGTTATCAGCACTTCTAAAGGTCTGATAACCGATAAAGAAGCCCGTAATGCCGGTGTAGGTGGTGAAGTTATTTGTTACGTAAGTTAAAAAGGAGGGAATATGTCACGTATAGGTAAATTGCCAATAGATGTACCAAAAGGTGTTACAGTTACTATATCTAATGATAATGTAGTTACTGTAAAAGGACCTAAAGGAGAATTAACTCAAAAAGTTAAGTCGGAAATTACTGTTAAACAAGAGGAAGAGAAAATTGTACTAGAACGTGCAACTGAAGAAAAAAGCCATAAAGCTCTTCATGGTTTATATCGTTCATTAATCAATAATATGATTATTGGTGTTTCTGAAGGATATAAAACTGTGCAGGAACTTGTAGGTGTTGGTTATAAAGCTTCAAACGTCGGTCAATTATTGGAAATGTCTCTTGGGTTTTCTCATAATATTTTCTTCGAATTACCAAAGGAAATTAAAGTGGAAACTCTTACTGAAAGAGGGAAAAATCCCCTGATAATACTTGAATCTCACGATAAACAACTTATCGGACAAGCGGCCGCTAAAATAAGATCTCTTCGTAAACCGGAACCTTATAAAGGTAAAGGGGTTAGATTTCAAGGTGAGGTTATTCGCAGAAAAGCTGGTAAAGCTGCTGCAGCTAAATAATATTTTTAGTAAATGCTTATTTATATAAAAAAATGGCAACAAAAAAGCTTAATAGAAGACAAAAGATAAAATATCGAATTAGAAGAAAAATATTCGGTACTGAAAATACACCTAGACTTACTGTGTTTAGAAGTAATAAGGATATTTATGCACAGCTAATCAATGACAACGAAGGTAAAACCCTGGCTTCTGCTTCCTCGAAAATTAAAGAAGCAGAAAATATCAAAGGAACAAAAATTCAGATAGCTAAAGAAGTTGGCAAATTGCTTGCCGGTAAAGCTAAAGAAGTTGGCGTTGAAAAGGTGGTTTTTGATCGCAACGGTTATTTATATCATGGTAGAATAAAATCTTTGGCAGAAGGTGCTAGAGAAGGAGGCTTAAAATTCTAGGAATATGGCAAATGTTAATATAAAAAAAGTGAAATCTAGCGAGATAGAGTTTAAAGACAGACTTGTTAGTATCCAACGCGTAACTAAAGTTACAAAAGGTGGACGTACTTTTAGCTTTTCAGCTATTGTAGTTGTTGGGAATGAAAATGGTGTTGTTGGTTACGGTCTGGGTAAGGCAAAAGAAGTAACTACTGCTATCAGTAAAGGCATCGATGATGCCAAAAAGCACCTTATTAAAGTACCTGTTTATAATGGAACTATTCCTCATGAACAACAGGGCAAATATAGTGGTGCGCTAGTGCTTGTTAAACCTGCAGCGAATGGTACTGGTGTTATTGCCGGTGGTGCAATGCGTGCTGTTCTTGAAAGTGTTGGGGTTACTGATGTTCTTGCTAAATCTAAAGGATCGTCAAACCCGCATAGTGTGGTGAAAGCTACTATTGATGCTCTTGTTAAATTAAGAGATCCTCTTACTGTAGCGCAGCAAAGAGGTGTATCGGTTGATAAAGTGTTTAATGGATAATAGCTAATTGCATATCTTGAGGTTTCGAGTATGCTAAATAATAGATCTTATTCTTATTGATTATTTGCCATTTGTTTTGGTGCAATTAGAATAATGATTATTATCTGCTGGTTTAAAATAATGTTTTATTGCCAGATTGTGATAGCAAAAAATCAAAGTGATTAAAAGAATTTGTAATTTTTTTTCGAATGAAAAAGTTAAAAGTAACAAAGATAAGAAGCGACATAGGACGCCCTGCCAGACAAAAGAGAACTCTTGAAGCTCTTGGCTTAAGAAAAATTAACAGCTTTAATGTTTTAGAAGCAAGTCCTCAGGTTTTGGGCATGATAGAGAAAGTTCGGCATATGGTTATAGCTGAAGAAGTTGATACACCTATTGAAAAAAAGACTAAAAAAGTCGCTTCAAAAGCTAAAGCTGAAACAAAGAAAAAGGAAGTAGGGAAAACTAAACAAGCTCCAAAAAAGAAAGAAGCTGAGGGTAGCAAACCTGAAATGAAAGTAACTGAGAAAAAAGAAGCTACAGCTAAAGCAAAATCAGAGAAACCTGCTGAAGCAGAAAAAGAGGCAAAACCTAAGAAGGAGACCGAAACAAAGTCTGAAAAGCCAGCTTCAAAAACAGTTGAAAATGACAATGAAAAATCTCAAGAGAAAGAAGATAAATAGTAATTGTCGATAATATAGTTAATAGATTCGTAAACGTAATATTAGGATAAAATGGATTTAAGCAATCTTAAACCGGCAAAAGGATCAGTAAAAACTCGTAAGAGAATTGGACGTGGAGAAGGTTCAGGTCGTGGTGGAACATCAACAAGAGGTCATAAAGGTGCTCAGTCTCGTAGCGGATATAAGAGAAAAGCAGGATTCGAAGGTGGTCAAATGCCTTTAGCACGTCGTGTACCAAAATATGGATTTAAAAATATTAATAGGATTGAATATAGCGGTATTAATATAGATATTATTCAAAAACTTATTGACGAAAAAGGAATCGCCGAGATTAACCATGCAGTATTAGTTGAACTGGGACTTGCTTCAAGTAAGGATAAGGTTAAAATATTAGGAAGAGGCAAACTTACTGCAAAAATTGATGTTAGTGCTCACGCATTTTCTGCTGCTGCTGTTAAGGCAATTGAAGATAATGGTGGAAAAGTTAGTATTGTTAAATAATTTAACTTTACAGAATATTTGAATTGCACATTTATATAATACCATTTATAAAATAATAGTAAATGAAACGATTTATACAGACCATCAAGAATATTTTTAGAATAGAAGACCTACGTGCAAGAATATTATATACACTGGGTATTATACTTATATACAGACTGGGTTCATTTGTTGTATTACCCGGGGTTGATCCTGGACAATTAGCTGCTCTTCAGGCCCAAACGCAAGATGGACTTCTTGGATTACTGAATATGTTTTCCGGAGGTGCATTTTCTAATGCATCAATTTTTGCTCTTGGTATTATGCCATATATTAGCGCTTCAATTGTTATTCAACTTCTTGGTATTGCTGTTCCTTATTTTCAAAAGCTTCAAAAAGAAGGTGAAAGTGGCAGGAAAAAGATTAATCAAATCACAAGATATCTTACAGTTATCATTACAGCTGCTCAAGCACCTGCATATATTGCAAACCTTGTTTCGCAATTACAGGTTGAAACTACCACTTATTTTATGGTTTCTTCTGTCATTATATTGATTGCTGGTACTTTATTTGTAATGTGGCTTGGTGAAAGAATTACCGAAAAAGGGATTGGGAATGGTATCTCATTAATAATCATGATTGGGATTATTGCTAACCTTCCTTTTGCTCTGTTTGCTGAATTTGCGGCTCGTATTTCTGGACAAGGTGGTGGACTGGTAATCTTTCTTGTTGAGATTGTTGTACTTTTAGGTGTTATTATTCTTACTATTTTGTTGGTGCAAGGTACAAGAAGAATTCCGGTGCAATTTGCAAAAAGAATTGTGGGTAATAAACAATACGGTGGAGTTAGACAATATATTCCCTTAAAAGTTAATGCTGCCGGTGTAATGCCTATTATATTTGCTCAAGCAATTATGTTTATACCGATAACTCTAGTTGGATTTTCCGAATCCCTTAGTGGAATAGCTGCCAGCTTTTCAGATTTTACCGGTTTCTGGTATAACTTTACTTTTGCTATATTGATAATTTTGTTTACATATTTTTATACTGCTATTACTGTTAATCCAAATCAAATGGCAGATGATATGAAAAAGAATGGTGGTTTTATTCCGGGCGTTAAACCAGGAAAAAGAACTGCTGAGTTTATAGATAATGTAATGTCTAAAATTACTCTGCCTGGTTCATTTTTCCTTGCTTTTGTTGCTATAATGCCGGCATTAGTCAGTTTAATGGGAGTTACCGGGCAATTTGCTCAGTTCTATGGTGGAACTTCATTGCTTATTATGGTTGGAGTTGTACTTGATACTTTGCAGCAAATTGAGAGTCATTTGTTAATGCGTCATTATGATGGATTAACAAAATCCGGAAGGATTAAAGGCAGATCATCTTCTGCAATGGGCATGGCAGGATAAGCATGACTATGATATGATTGAATATAAAAATAAAGAAGAGATAGAATTAATACGTAAAAGTTCTTTGCTTGTTGCTAAAACGTTGGCTGAGGTTGCGCGAAACTTAAAACCCGGAGTTACTACCAAATATCTTGATAGTATTGCAGAGGAGTTTATATTAGATAATAATGCAACTCCCGGATTTAAAGGTTATAACGGTTTTCCCGCTACTTTATGTATGAGTCCGAATGAAGTTATTGTTCATGGAATTCCATCAAACAGAGAATTGAAAGAAGGAGAAATTGTTTCAATTGACTGTGGTGTTCTTCTTAATGGATTTTATGGAGATTCTGCATATACCTTTGCTGTTGGAGAAATTTCTGATTCACTCAAGCGGCTGTTAAAAACTACTTATCAAAGCTTGTTAAATGGTATTGAACAAGCCGTTGAAGGTAAAACATTGGGTGATATATCAGCAGCTATTCAACAATTTGCTGAAAAATCAGGATATTCTGTCGTTAGGGAACTGGTGGGGCATGGTCTTGGAAGACAATTACATGAACCTCCTGAAGTTCCTAATTATGGAAGAAAAGGGAAAGGCCTGAAATTGAAGGAAGGTCTTGTTATTGCAATAGAACCTATGATTAATATGGGTAAAAGATTTGTAGTGCAAGAAAGTGATGGATGGACAATAAGAACTGCAGATCGAAAACCATCTGCACATTTTGAACATACAATTACTATCGGTAAAGAATCAGCAGATATTCTTTCAACGTTTGAGTACATCGAAGAAGCAATTAAATTTAATACCAATAATAACGATTAAAAAAATAGATATATGGCTAAACAATCTTCAATACAACAAGACGGTGTGGTTATCGAATCTCTCGGTAATGCATTATTTCGCGTTGAACTTGAAAACGGGCATGTAATTACTGCTCATATATCAGGTAAAATGAGAATGCATTATATTAAGATTCTACCCGGCGATAAAGTGAAGATTGATATGTCTCCATATGATCTGACTAAAGGACGTATCACCTTTAGATATAAATAAAAGAGTATTCCTAATTACAAAAAATGGAAAGATGAAAGTCAGAGTTTCTGTTAAGAAAAGAAGTCCCGAATGTAAAGTCATTAGACGCAAGGGCAAAATTTATGTAATTAACAAAAAAAACCCGAAGTTTAAACAACGTCAAGGGTAAAAATTTATTTTTATTTAATACGCAAAACTATTATGGCACGTATAGCAGGAATTGACATCCCAAGAAAAAAACAAGGCTCAATTAGCCTTACTTATATTTACGGCATAGGAAGAAGCAAAGCTATAAGTATTCTTCAGGAAGCCGGAGTAGATGTTCATAAAAAAGTCGAAGAATGGAATGATGATGAAATTACTAATATTCGTAATTTGATTAGTGAAAAATATAAGGTTGAAGGAGCATTGCGTTCGGAAGTTCAAATGAATATTAAACGTTTGATGGATATTGGTTGTTATCGCGGAATTCGTCATCGTATTGGCTTGCCTCTACGTGGACAGAAAACCAAGAATAACGCCAGAACCAGAAAAGGCAAGAAAAAAACTGTAGCAAATAAGAAAAAAGCTGTTAAATAATTTTGAAGCCGCCATTTTTGGCTGCTTGATCAGATGAAACAAGCCTTGAGATAATTTATCTAATAAAACTTGTCTTAACTAAGACACGAAAAATAAAAATTTTTGGCGAGTTACAGATGAGCACATTAATTAATAATTAAAAGACACATGAAATTATAATTTAAATCATGGCAAAACAAGTTAAAGGTACACGTAGTGGAAAAAAAAGAGTAGTAAAAGTAGAACCCATCGGACAAGCTCATATTGCTGCTTCTTTTAATAATATTAATATTACCCTGACAAATAATAACGGAGACGTTATTGCATGGGCATCCGCCGGAAAAATGGGATTTAAGGGTTCTAAGAAAAATACTCCATATGCAGGACAAATGGCTGCTTCTGATGCAGCAAAAATCGCATATGACCAAGGTCTTAGGAAAATAAAAGTTTTCGTTAAAGGCCCTGGTTCAGGTAGAGAATCTGCTATCAGAACTTTGCATGCTGCCGGCCTTGAGGTTACTGAAATAGTTGATGTAACTCCATTGCCACACAATGGTTGCAGACCACCTAAAAGAAGAAGAGTATAGTTTTGTTTTTACATTTGTTGATAAAAGAAAAAAAATAATATGGCACGGTATACAGGTCCTAGAACAAAAATTGCAAGAAAATTTGGCGATCCAATATTTGGAGCCGATAAAGCTTTTGAAAAGAAAAAATATCCCCCGGGGATGCACGGAGCTAATAAAAAAAGAAGAAAATTATCAGAGTATGGTATTCAGCTGCTTGAAAAACAAAAAGCAAAATACTCATATGGTATTTTAGAAAAACAATTTTCTAATCTTTTTGAAAAAGCCTCTAATAAAAAAGGTGTAACAGGTGAAATCTTACTTCAACTTCTTGAAGCCCGCCTCGACAACGTTGTTTTCCGTTTAGGAATTGCTCCCTCTCGAAGAGGTGCAAGACAATTGGTTAGTCACAGGCATATAACGGTTAATGGAAATGTTACAAATATACCATCGTACTCTGTTAAACCAGGTGATATTATTGGTGTGAGAGAAAAATCAAAAAATCTTGAAATTGTTACTGAATCTCTAGCTTCCAGATCCAATGCTTATTCATGGCTTGAATGGGATGGTGATGATATGGTTGGAAAATTTATGAATTATCCTGAAAGGGAAATTATCCCTGAAAATATTAAAGAGCAGCTAATCGTAGAATTATACTCTAAGTAATAATATTAATCAGGCTTTACTAAACCCCAAAAGAATAATTAAATGGCAATATTAGCATTTCAAAAACCCGATAAGGTTATCATGCTGGAATCTGACGACAGAACCGGAAAGTTCGAGTTCAGACCGTTAGAACCCGGATATGGTATTACAATTGGAAACGCATTAAGAAGAATTTTACTTTCTTCTTTAGAAGGTTTTGCAGTTACAGCTATTAAAATAGAAGGAGTTGACCATGAATTCTCTACAATTAAAGGTGTAGTTGAAGATGTTACGGAAATGGTCCTTAATATTAAGCAAATTAGATTTAAACAGCAAATTGAAGGGGAAAATAGCGAGAAAATTACAGTTAATATTTCAGGTAAAGATGAATTCACTGCCGGAGATTTAAACTCTTATCTTTCAAATTTCCAAGTGCTTAATCCTGAGTTGATAATATGTAATTTAGAACCTTCAGTTAACCTTACTATGGAGTTTACCATAGAACATGGTAGAGGTTATGTTTCTGCTGAAGACAATAAAGGATTAAATCCAATTATTGGACAAATCTCTATTGACTCGATTTTTACTCCAATTAAAAATGTGAATTTTCATGTTGAAAATTATCGTGTGGAGCAAAAAACTGACTATGAAAAATTGGTAATGAATATTCAAACTGATGGATCTATTAATCCTAAAGACGCTCTTAAAGAAGCTGCTAAGATATTAATCCATCACTTTATGTTGTTTTCTGACGAGAAAATCACACTTGATACTGAAGAAAAATCTGCAAGTGAAGAGTTTGATGAAACTTCTCTTCATATGAGACAGTTGTTAAAAACTAAACTTGTTGATCTTGACTTATCTGTTAGAGCACTGAATTGCCTTAAAGCGGCAGATGTTGAAACTTTAGCTGATTTGGTCGTTCTTAATAAACATGATCTTCTTAAGTTTAGAAATTTTGGTAAAAAGTCATTGACAGAACTTGAAGATCTTATCAAGTCAAAAAATCTGACTTTTGGAATGAACCTTTCGAAATACAAATTAGACAAGGAATAAGGAAATGAGACACAGAAAGAAAAACAATCATTTGGGAAGAAAAACAGCCCATAGACATGCAACTCTTGCTAATATGGCTAGTTCACTTATTATTCATAAGAGAATTAATACTACAGTGGCTAAAGCTAAAGCACTTAGAGTTTTTGTAGAACCACTTATAACAAAATCTAAACTTGACTCAACTCACTCAAGAAGAGTTGTTTTTAGCTATCTAAGAGATAAGCATGCTGTTAGTGAGTTGTTTAGAGAAATTTCGCAAAAAATTGCTGAACGTCAAGGTGGATATACCAGAATATTGAAAACCGGATTTCGTAAAGGTGATGGCGCTGAAATGTGCTTTATTGAACTGGTAGATTATAACCTGAATATGCTAAAAACTTCTGAAGAAAAACAACAGAAGAGAACACGTCGTGGTAAATCAAAGAAAGTTGAAGCAACAGATTCTCAAAAAGAAACTACAACGCAAAAAACCGATACTCCGACTGAGGAAAAACCTAAAGAAGAAGTTAAAGCAGAGGCTGAAACTTCAACTGAAACTGTAAAAGAAGAAGTTGAAGAAGTAAAAGCTGAAAAGGATGTTGAAAATAAAGATGAAGCTTCAACTGAAGAAAATATAGAAGATAAAAAAGAAGAGAAGGAAGAAAAAGAAGAGAAAACTGACGAAAAGAACGAAGAGGAAAAAAAATCAGAGTAATCTTTCATTAGAATTTTCTTAATTATATACAAAAGGATAAGGTTTTAGCAACTTTATCCTTTTTTATTTTTATCTTTATTGCTTCGTTTATGGAAAAAAAGTAAGTTAAATTTTAAAATTAATTATTATGAGTCAAATTGTAAATATTCATGCAAGACAAATCTTGGATTCGCGCGGAAATCCTACAATAGAAGTTGATGTTATTACAGAAAATGGAATATTAGGACGGGCAGCTGTCCCCTCTGGAGCATCTACAGGTGTTCATGAAGCTGTTGAACTTAGAGATGGTGATAAAGATAATTTCCTTGGTAAAGGAGTCTTAAAAGCTGTTAGCAATGTGAATAATGTTCTTAACAATGAACTTCAGGGTTTTTTTGTTACTAATCAGGTAATGCTTGATAAAACAATGATTGAAATTGACGGAACTCCTAATAAAGCAAACCTTGGTGCTAATGCTATTCTTGGTGTTTCTCTGGCTGCTGCTTCAGCTGCTGCTCAAGAAACAGGACAACCGTTATTCAGATATATAGGTGGTGTTAATGCTAATACTTTACCTATTCCTATGATGAATATACTAAATGGCGGCTCTCATGCAGATAATAGTGTAGATTTTCAGGAGTTTATGGTTATGCCTGTTGGTGCCTCTTCTTTTAGTCATGCTATAAAAATGGGTGCTGAAATATTTCATAACCTAAAAGCTGTTCTGAAAAAGAAAGGTTATTCAACTAATGTTGGTGATGAGGGTGGTTTTGCACCTAATTTGAAAGCTAATGAAGAAGCTATTCAACTTATACTGCAAGCTATTGAAAATGCCGGCTATAAACCGGGTGTGGATACTTTTATTGCTCTTGATCCTGCTGCAAGTGAGTATTATCTTCCTGAAGAAAATGTTTATCATCTACATAAATCAACAGGTGATAAGCTTACTCCTGCTGAAATGGTAGATTTTTGGAATGACTGGGTTAAAAAATATCCTATTATTTCTATTGAAGACGGAATGGCTGAAGATGATTGGGACGGTTGGAAAATTATGACTGACAAAATGGGTGATAAAATTCAACTTGTTGGTGATGACCTTTTTGTTACTAATGTGAAAAGACTGCAACAAGGTATAGATAAAAAAGTTGCTAATTCTATACTGGTCAAAGTTAATCAGATTGGATCATTAACAGAGACAATAGATACCGTTAATCTGGCTAATAAAAATTCATATACAAATGTAATCAGTCACAGATCAGGCGAAACAGAAGATACTACAATCGCTGATTTAGCTGTTGCATTAAATTCCGGGCAAATAAAAACCGGATCTGCATGCAGGTCTGAAAGAATTGCTAAATACAATCAATTAATAAGAATTGAAGAGATGCTTGGCGAGTCTGCTATATATCCTGGTAAAAATTTTAAATACGCCAAGTAATAAAAGAGGCTATATCAAAGCTTTTTAAGCAATTACTATTGTTTGCTAATTAAGTTTAATAATAAATTTTTCATGATTGTCAATATTAAGTTTTGATATGGCCTTCTTATACCCTAATTTTTCTTTTATGATAAAACGTTTTTTCTTAATTATACTATTTATTGGATTAAATAGTCATTTATTTGCCAGTGATACCTTACTGGTTATGAATTATAATTTGCTTTATTATGGTTATTATACAAGCTATTGTACCAGCCAAAATAATAATGTTGAACAAAAAGCTGAAAATCTACATACAATAATTAATCACATCCGTCCCGATGTTTTTGCTGTAACCGAACTTGGACGTGATGCTTCAACCGCCGATCATCTTCTAAATAATGCTTTGAATAAAAATGATATAGATTTTTATGAAAGAGCTGCATATACTAATACTGCAAATTCCAATATTGTGAATATGTTGTATTACAATAAGAGCAAGCTTGGATTGGTTTCTCAAGCAGTTCCGGGCAATATCCTCAGAGATATAAATTTATATAAGCTATACTACAAAGCTGACGACTTAGCAGAAACCAAGGATACTACTTTTATTACTTGTGTTGTTGCTCACCTTAAAGCAGGAAGCTCCGATAGTGATCAGCAAGTTAGGGCAAACATGGTTACAAATGTTATGACTTATCTTGATTATTATAACTATGACGGAAATATCCTTTTTATGGGCGATTTTAATATAAATAGTTCATATGAAACTTCTTACCAGGTTTTATTAAATTACTCGGAAGATCCTGAACTAAGATTTAATGACCCAATTGATCTTCCCGGACAGTGGTGGAATAATTCTACGATGGCATTATATCATTCTCAAAGTACTCATTTAAGTGGTGATTGTCACGCTGGTGGAGGCCTGGATGATCGTTATGATTTCATATTGGCTTCTAATGATGTTTTAAGCGGAGATTATGGTTTCAAATATGTTGAAGACAGCTATAAGACTATTGGTCAGGATGGATTACGTTTTGATAAATCGCTTATTAATCCTACTAATGTGAGTGAACCCGAAGAGGTGATTAATGCTTTATATGATTTTTCTGATCATTTACCCATAACTCTGGAGCTTGAAGTGACCGAAAAGATTGTTAATAATTCTGATGATCATTTAAACTTGAAAAAAAACATAAGATTTAACAATCCGGTAACATACAGTTTGGAAATTATTCATAATTTCAGCCCCGAAATAATTAGGAAAGTGGAAATAGCAAATGTGCTTGGTAATGTGTTAACAAGCATAAAGATGAGTGGTTCCTCATTGTCTGTTAATGTTTCTGATTATTCTCCGGGGATGTATTTTCTTATAGTTGAAACAAATGCAAATGAAAGATTTGTTTATAAGTTTATTAAACTGTAAGAAGTGATAATCTCTTTTTTTTGATTTTTTTGATAAATATTTAATGAATAAAAACCTGAATATAAGTATCAACTCAAATTAAACGAATAACATGGGGATTAGTTTCTTTCACATTTTAACACTAATTGGTGCGCTTTGCTTGTTTTTGTTTGGAATGAAAACAATGAGTGAAGGCATTCAAAAACTAGCTGGCTCAAAGATGCGCTCTATTCTTAGCGCAATGACTTCTAATAGAGTTTTAGGTGTTTTTACAGGCTTTTTCATAACTACTCTTGTTCAATCATCTTCGGCATCTACTGTGATGCTGGTAAGTTTTGTAAATGCGGGTTTGCTGACACTGACTGAGTCAATAGGTGTTATTATGGGTGCAAATATCGGAACAACAACTACTGCATGGCTTATATCTTTTCTTGGATTCAAAGTAAATATTGCTGCTCTTTCAATCCCAATCATAGGTATTGCATTTCCAATGTTGCTTTTGGGAAAAGAAAAAATGAAATCTTTTGGAGAAACCTTATTGGGTTTTGCTCTTCTATTTATGGGTTTGCAATTTCTTAAAGAGTCAGTACCCGACCTTCATGCAAATCCCGAAATATTTGCTGCCCTTGAAAGCCTTACCGGATACGGTTTTTGGAGTACTTTGCTGTTTTTGGCACTGGGAACAGTGTTAACAGTAGTTTTGCAATCCTCTAGTGCTACAATGGCCTTAACACTTGTAATGTGTAATTATGGATGGATTGGTTTTGCAGATGGTGCTGCCATTGTTTTGGGAGAGAATATAGGTACTACAGTTACAGCCAATCTTGCTGCCCTGATGGGTAACATTCATGCCCGAAGAACGGCCCTGGCACATACATTTTTTAATTTATTCGGGGTCTTTTGGATGTTGCTGATAATGAATTCATTCTTGTCAGGAATTGATGGCGCATTTAGTTATTTTGAATTGGATTCTCCAATGTCCAACCCGGAAATGGTTCCTTTTGGATTGGCAATTTTTCATACAGTTTTTAATATTACCAACACCTTGCTTTTAATAGGTTTTGTCAAATACATGGCAAAAATAGTTGAGTTGTTTATGCGATCAAAAGGTAAAATGGATGAAAAGTCGCAATTGGAATATTTTCACAGTGGCTTTCTTAATATGGCTGAAGTTTCTGCACTGCAGGCCCGAAAAGAAACCAAGAGATTTTGTGAACTTGCTCACAGAATGTTCAATTTTATTCCCGACCTGCTTTACGAAAAGGATAAGAGGGAATATCAAAAAAACTTTGATAGGGTTAGAAAATACGAGGAAATTACAGATAGAGTTGAAGAAGAGATTACTTCTTTCCTTGTTAATGTGATGCGAAATCACGTTAGTTCAAATGTTTCGGAACAACTACGGAGAATGAGAGTTATTTGCGGAGAAGCTGAAAGAATTGGAGATTTATGTCATAAAATGGCTATCGTTATTGATAAACAACGACTAGAAAAGGCGAAGTTTACTGAAAATCAAAAGAAAGAACTTCAACAAATGTTTGATCATGTTAATGAAGCTTTTGCCTTGATGCTTGCATTTTTGGATAAAGGCGAACATTATGCTAAAATGAATATCCAACATGCCATATCTATTGAAAAGAAAATAAATAACTATCGTGATGAAGTTCTCTCTGAAGTAATTGATGATCTTGAAAAAGGTGATCCTAATGTAAAGAGTGGATTTTATTTTAATAAACTTATTACCTCATGCGAAAAAATTGGGGATACAATAATCAATATTAATGAAGCGCTTGCCGGTATTAATATTGAGTAAATTGATGTCATCGTTTTTTTTTATAATAGTGCATATTTGTTTTATTAATAAAACATAAAGCATATATTTGCAATAAATACTTGTATTATCATAATTTAACTGATAATACTTTGACTTAAAGGTATTTAGTATTGTCAATTATAATTATAAAAGACATGGCATCTATGAAAACCATCAAAACACTTACGGAATTTATTATTGAAAGACAATCAGAGTATCCTCATGCAAAAGGTGCTTTAACAAGATTGCTTAATGATATTGCTACTGCTGCAAAAATAGTGAACAGAGAGATTAACTCTGCAGGATTGGTAGATATATTAGGTTATATGGGCAAGGATAACGTGCAGGGTGAAGCTCAGAAAAAGCTTGATGTTTTTGCTAATGAACAGTTTATCTCTGCTTTACAAGCCGGTGGAGAATGCTGCGCTATTGCTTCTGAAGAGAATGAAAAAGTTATTTCATTTAAGAATGAATTTTCAGAACTAGGGAAATATGTTATTGCAATTGATCCACTTGATGGGTCCAGCAATATTGAAGCTAATGTTTCAATTGGAACTATATTCTCAATATATAGACGTAAATCTGAAATAGGCGGAGGTACTCAGGATGATTTGTTACAACCGGGTGTTAATCTGGTAGCCGCAGGTTATGTGATATACGGGTCTTCTACTATGCTTGTTTTTACTACCGGAAAGGGAGTTAATGGTTTTACACTCGATCCATCTGTTGGCATTTTTTGCCTTTCTCATGCTGATATGATGTTTCCTGAAAATCCAAATATCTACTCTATTAATGAAGGTAATTATATATATTTCCCCGAAGGAGTTAAAAAATATTTGAAATACTGCCAGGAAGATGATCCGGATACTTTTAGGCCTTATACTTCAAGATATATTGGTTCATTAGTTGCTGATTTTCATAGAAACTTAATTAAAGGCGGTATTTTTATCTATCCAAGTACTAAGAGCAATCCCAATGGGAAATTAAGGCTTTTATATGAAAATAATCCTGTGGCTTTCCTCGCTGAACAAGCAGGAGGGAAGGCTACTGATGGTTTTAATCGTATAATGACCATTAAACCAACGAGCTTGCATCAAAGGACTCCGCTTTTTATTGGGCCAAAATCTATGGTTGAGAAAGTGGAAGCCTTAATGCGGGAATATTCACCAAATGAAAATGGACACTCTTCATAGACTTTAAATAACATTCTTACTTATTTTTGTCTTTTGCTTTTTATTATAAACAGTCTTAAGACATCTTTAGATGATATGGCTAAATTCTTTTTTTTATGAACTGGTTTGTATTTTGGATAGTTATTTATTTAGTTGTATTGATTTTTTTTACTCTAAAGCATGTAAAAAGTCTAGATATTGATGCCTATCTTGTTAATAGTAGAAATACTTCTGTTTTGCCCCTTGTATTTACCACCCTGGCTACTTTCGTAGGAGGAGGGGTATGCATGGGACTTATAGCAATGGGATATACTTCCGGTTTTGCTGCTATTGCTATTGGATTTGCCTATGTTATTGGGTTTTTTATTTTATATTTTTTTGCCGCAAGAATTAGAAGAGCAGGTGTGGAAAAGAAATTATATTCTTTTGCCGAATTTCTAAGCAGATCTTATATAAAAAAACATAGGTTGTCAAGATTCCCAAGAATGTTTACAGCCTTGATTAGTGGAATAAATGTTGTCATTTTTTTCTTTTTAACAGCTGCGCAATTTGTTGGTATGGCGACGATTCTGCATTATGCATTTAATGTTGCTTATATTTATGCAGCCGGTATATCTTTTTTTATTGTAATCCTTTATACTGCTTTGGCGGGACTTTCCGGTGTCATAATTACTGATTTTATTCAGTTTGTTGTTGTATTGATAATGATAGTTGTCATCTTTATTCCCGGAATATGGGTGGAAACCGATGGCCTTTTGAAATTACAACTTTTACCCGATACTTTTTTAAATGCAACACATGAAGGTTGGTTGTTTTTAATCGGTTTACCCTTGCTTTTAAGTCCTTCTGTATTAACACGTATGGATATTTGGCAGAGAACTTTAGCAGCAAAAAGTGAAAAGACAGCAAAAAAAACTGCTCTTATCAGTGGTTTTGCAATGTTGCCATTTTATATTATTTTTCCTCTGGTTGGAATGGCCGTAAGGGCATCTTATGGTGCTGATATCGATCCAAATACTGCTGCAAACGTTTTCCTTGAAAATAATGCAACGCAAGTGCTTCTCGCATTTGCTGTAATTGGTTTATTAGCTGCACTTATGTCTTCCGCTGATAGTTTTTTAAATATTGTTGCTATTACTGCTGTCAGAGGTTTCTCAAAGAAAACTTATACCCCCGAATCAAATAAAAGCCAATTCCTTAAAATTAGAATTGCTGTAGTTATTTTTGGTGCTGTAGCTCTGGCTTTAGCTTTGTACTTTGCTGATATTGTTGAGCTGTTTATTGCCGGGATTACATTAAATATTATTTTTACACCCATTTGCATTCTTGCTTTAATAAGAAAAGATGTTTATAAATATAAATATGCTGCTTTTGCAAGTGTATTATCAGGTGCTGTAGTAATTGCCGCTTTTTTTATTTACGGTTTTATTAGTATGCATGATGGCATTTTAAAAATTGCTTTTATACCTGCAACTATTGTTGCTACTGCAGTTTTACTTGTTGGGATATGGATTCGTAATTATAAAAAGAAAGATGGAAAGTTAAAAGTTAAAAACTAAAAGCTGGAGCGAAGCGGAAGTCCCGATTTTTTCGGGATTAAAAGGTGAAAGCATGGGTGTATTTTCCTTTGAGCTTTCAGCTATTAAAGCCGGAGCGTGAGAAAGTGGGAGCGTGGGAGCGTGAGAAAGGGTGATAAAAGCTGCAGTAAAGCCAAAGTCACCGATTTCCAGAGATTAACAGTTAAAAGAGTTTACCAAACTGCAATGATAAAGCAGCATTCCGGATGTGTTGGCCGGGCTTGACCGGCCATAATATTCTACAATGGAGAAAATGTAGGGACAAGGCTCGACTTGTCCAGATATCTGAGTTGTGCCGGCAACGATAATTTCTGTAGAAAAGAGAGTTAAAAGCTGGAGCGAATCGGGATTAAAAGTTAAAAACAAAAAGTAAAGAAATTAGACAATTATAAGCAACAAAATCAATTATTTATATAATCAGCCAAATCAAAATGAATATAATCTACTTGTTACTAATTGGAGTTTTTGTACTCTTTCTGTTTTTTTATTTTATACCTATTGGATCATGGATGCAGGCTAAAGTATCCGGAATTGACATTTCTCTCTCAGAACTTATTTCCATGCAATTTAGAAATATTTCTCCTATGGTGATAGTTAATGCTCTTGCGGAATCTTATAAATTTGGTTTGAATATTAAGCGAGCAGACTTAGAGGCTCTTTATTTAAGTGATGGTAATCTTGAGAATGTAATTAATGGAATGATAATGGCTAAGAAGAATGATATTCCTTTATCATTTAAAGATGCTTGCACAATTGACAGGAATGGTGGCAATGTGATAGAATTTTTGGAAAAAGGGATTAAAGAAAATATTACAGACAATTCTCATAGGATTTAGGACTCAACTTTCAGGTGAGGAGTACCGCTTGAAATAAACTTATACGAGAGAAAATAAGGAAACTTTATGTATCAATAAAGTATTACATTATTTTTGCTCGATAACTGCGAAATAATATTAATATTTGCTGAATTGTAGGTTTTTACATATGAAATATTTATTATTTTTGCTTGCTGTTTTGATGGTGACGAAGTGGTTAAATAGCCACAATATTAGCCCGCTTGCGTTGATAATAAGTATAACAAATATAAACACAACATATGAAAACAAAACGAAAACTAATTTTAATTGCATTGATGTACGGCTTATTCATAATGATTAGTTGTATGCCCGGCGGACAAACTGCTTTGTTTAGACAGATGAAAAAAGAAGCTGACACATTAATTGTGATTAGTCCTTATCTGGAAATACTTGCCGATGATTTTAGAGAGAAAAGCATTGACCATGATTTGCAAGAATTGAATAGACAATTAATAACGAAGGTTACGAGTGATGTCCTTTCCTCACGTTATGTTTTGAAACATATTGAATTACCTGAAATTGACGAGAATAAGTTATTTTCCTTCTACGACTCTTTAGATAATTCTACGGAGAGCAATGCAGCCGCTATTCAACAGCCTCTTTTTTCGGAATTGAAAGAAATAGATAAGAGTAAACTTGCTATGTTTATAACATATCATGCGGAATATAATTCTGTAGCTGCCCCTGTGTCTTCACAATCAAATTTCGGAACCAGCACTTTGACAGTAAATCCTTCGGCAAGACCGCGTTCTGATTTAAGATTAATTGTAATTAATCTGCAAACAGATGAAGTTGTTTTCTATAATAGGCATAATACAAGAAACTATAGCCCCAATATACCCAATGACATTGAGCAGATAACAAGACGATTATTAAAAGATATCTATTACAAATAATATAAGAAACCAATATAGATCCAATATCCTTTTCACTGACATACAGATTTTTGAATTTGAAATATTTATTATTTTTGCTTGCTGTTTGACAGTGACGAAGCGGTTAAATCGGCACTATACTAGCCCGCAAACGTTGTATGCGATTTTAAGACGACCCATCTACCATTTAATGGGAAAAATAAATTCTTATATTTAAGTTGCACTTTAGGGCAACATTTGTTATCTTTGTAATATGTCAGAAAAGAAGAAGTATCGAACTATCATTTTTTACAAAGACTATTTTCATGACTTTTTTGTAAAGCAACGTGATAAGGTGAGAGTCAAGATTATCTGGACAATTGAGTTAATTGAAGATCTCCGGAAAATTCCGGAGACTTACCTGAAACACATAGAAAACACAGACGGACTTTACGAAATCCGCGTTCAGCAAGGCAGTGATATATTTCGTATTTTTTGTTTCTTCGACCAGGGACAATTGGTAATTCTAATGAACGGTTTTCAAAAGAAATCGCAGAAAACACCAAAAAAAGAAATTGATAAGGCACTTAAAATAAAGGAAGAATATGAAACCGGCAAAACCGGTTCACGAATACCTAAAAAATAAACAACTATGAGTAAAACAGCAAAAAGTAACACCATGACACTTGAGCAGTTCAAAGACAGACACTACGGAAAACGTGGAACTGCCGAGAGAGACGAGCTTGAAGCTGGGTACGTAAGCTTCAAAATTGGCGCATTAATTCATGAAGCAAGACTTGAGAAAGGGTTGACACAACAGGAACTTGCAGACAAAGTTGGAACAACAAAATCTTACATTTCGAAACTTGAAAACAATGTGAAAGAAGTGCGATTTTCGACACTTCAAAAGATTATCCAATTAGGTCTTGGCGGACAACTTGAACTCTCAATAAAGCTTTGACAGACATTACAGGATAAAGAAAAACCGCACACACAGCGGGCTAATATAATGGCTCCCTAACGTGCAGGTTTGAAGTTTAGAATAATTCATTAAATTGGGGCGCTGGTTAACAGTGATGAAGCAGTCAAATTGCAAGTAATACCAACCCATTATACAAGTATGCATTTTTATAATAAAAATCCAGAATATGAAGCAGTGGTACGAATCTCTATTTGAAAATTACGCAGAGAAATATGATAAAGAAAACTTTGTACAGGGAACAATTGGAGAATGTGATTTTATAGAGAAAGAAATTAATTTTAATAAATCGTTGAAAATTCTTGATGTTGGATGTGGCACCGGAAGACACTCAATTGAACTTTCCAAAAGAGGCTATGATTTATTAGGTATAGATTTGTCGGATTCACAACTTAGAAAAGCAAAAGAGAAGGCTGATAAACTGAATCTAAATGTTCAGTTTATAAAGCATGATGCAAGAAATTTGCCTTTTAAGAATGAATTTGATCTGGCAATAATGATTTGCGAAGGCGCTTTCCCTTTGATGGAGACTGATGAAATGAATTTTGAGATTTTAAAAGGTGTAAAAAACGCATTAAAAAGTCCCGGGAAGTTTATTTTCACAACTCTGAGTGGCCTTTTCCCGGTTTTTAATTCTATAGAAGAGTTTGGGAAATCAAGCCATGCCGATGGTAATGCAGAATATCTAAATAATACTTTTGATTTAATGAGCTTTCGGGACTACAATGATACTAAAGTAGTGGATGATGAGGGCAAGGAAAAAACACTAAAGTGTAATGAAAGATATTATATTCCCCCGGAAATAAATTGGCTGCTAAAATCACTGGGCTTTAAAAAAGTTGAGATATTTGCTGCTAAATTAGGTGCATTTTCACGAGATGATATTCTCACTGTAAATGATTTTGAAATGCTTGTAATTGCCGAAATATAAGTTTTGCGAAATTTTATGTTATTTTGTTACTGTTATTTTTATGCTTTCTGCAATTTTCAATGCTGTTGTTATAGTGCTTAAGTCTTCAAAAAGCTCAGACGAAGAACCCGACCAATGACTATGCCCAATTACCTTCATAATATATTCTTTTTCCGGTTTGTTCATATCAATAGTGACTTTATAAACAAGAGCAGGCTAACTTGATGTTTTGTATTCCGAGTCGTCCGGGAATTTATTGTTGTTTAAGCAAAAAAAACATTAAGCAAATAAATATGAAAATTAATTATCTGCTGCTTTGAGCGTTTCATGCGGATTTTATGCAGGAACATGCTAAAAAACATATTATTTGAATAAATAAATTTGCAGTTTAACGAAATAAAAGTATTTTTGCTCACGAAATAAAATTTAACAAAATTTTGCTCTTTAGATTAATTGCAAGTGTTTTTTTAATGCACTGGTTTTGGCTATATACAGTCATATAGTTCGTTCTTGTTTTTAATTCACCTAAAATTACATAATAATTCTATCTTTTTATGAAAGAAAAAATTAAAATTAGGTTATTAAACTGTATGGGTTATATTTTTGAAAAATCCCATAATTGCAAACTAGAGAAAGATATTTTTAAGAAAATAGATGAGGAATTAAATACAGTTTCAAATTATTTTAATATTTCTAAACAGCAGGCATTCTTTGTTTCTAATATTTTTGCCATGAATTACAAAAGTGATGCTGTTGATCTAAAAGACCTTATAGAGCATCTTGATTGCAACCCGCTTAAGATTGTTGATTACCTTGATGACTTAAATATCCTTTATAATAAAGGCATAGTTAGAAGAGAGAAGAGAGAGTATAATGTAAATGAGAAACTAACTCATGATCAATTAACAATTGATGCTAAAATTGTAGAAGCAATTATTAATAACAGGGAGTTTCCTGAACTCGAAAATAACAGATTTGAAAATATATTGGATTTGCTTGAGGAGATTGATGAAATAGCAAATCATACAGAACAATATATTATTCCTAGTGAAATGATATATGAAAGAATAAATAATATTATTTCGAATAATCTCAATTTGCCTTTGCTGAAAAAGATTAGGGAAATGAATCTAAACCTTCCGGATACATATTTGTATCTTTATCTTATATGGAAGACTCTTAATGGCCACGAAAGTTTTTATATCACAATGATTATAGATATTCTATTTGACAAATCATCGCAAAGAATTAATTATATTCAAAAGCTCATTGCAAATGATAATGATCTCTTAAAATTAAAACTTCTGGAAATAGAGCCTTCAAAGTTCTTTAATGATACTGAAATAAGATTGACAGATTATGCATTGGAGCTATTGGAACAAGAAGGGATTAAGCTTTTTTCTTCTAAAGCTAATAATAAGAATGTTATTGTTCCAAATAAAATTTTTAAAAAAGAATTGTTTTTTAATGAAAATGAAAGAGAAGAAATTGCTGTTATAGAGAGACTTTTACATGAGAATAATTGCGCACGTGTTCAAAAGCGACTTAAAAGTAAAAAAATGGCTCATGGCATAAGTGTTATGCTTCATGGTCCTGCAGGTACCGGGAAAACTGAATTAGTTTACCAAATTGCCCGGGAAACTCAGCGTGAGATAGTGCATGTGGATATTAGCCAGTCCAAATCAATGTGGTTCGGTGAAAGTGAAAAAAGAATAAAACAAATTTTTTCAGACTATTATGATTACGCAAAGCAATGCAAGTTATTGCCAATTTTACTGCTAAACGAAGCTGACGCTATTATTTTTAAAAGAAAAAGTGTTTTAGATTCTCCTGTTGCCCAAACTGAAAACGCAATTCAGAATATTCTTCTGGAAGAATTAGAGAATTTCACAGGAATACTTTTCGCAACAACAAACCTGGTTCAAAATATTGATAATGCTTTTGACAGAAGATTTCTCTATAAAATTAAATTAGAAATTCCCCAGGTCAATGTAAAAACAAAAATATGGAAGTCAAAGTTAAATATGCTTTCAATAAATCATTGCAAAATGCTTGCGAATAAATTTAACTTTTCGGGTGCCCAGATTGATAATGTAGCAAGAAAGTGTGAAATGTTTGAAGTTGTAAACGGCGAAACTGCCAGCTTGAATCATATCATTGAATACTGTAATGCAGAGTTTCTGGCTAAAGACGACAGAATTAATATCGGATTCTCTTTATGCAAATAGTAAGCAATCCGGCTTGTTTTTTATGAGGCATGTTAATAAAACTTATTGTTTTGTAATGTGATTTATAGTGTCAAAACACATTTAACCATAATACTTTTTTATTCATTTTTTACAATATCAAATATATTGTAAATTAATGCTGCGTATCTTTGCAAAAAATTAACATTAATATAAAATGAATAATAAAGTTAAGAAGGTTAAGAAAATCACTCTTGAATATTTGTCTCTAAATGATTATATAGAATTGAAGCAAGCAATGATAGATTCTTATCAGGCATTGTCCGATTCATATTGGGAAGAACATGAAATAAAAAAATTGCTTGATAAATTTCCTCAAGGCCAGGTTGTAATTAAGATAAATGGTAAAATAGCCGGTTGTGCTCTTTCGATTATAGTAAATTCAAAGGAATTTGAAGAACAACATACCTACAAAGATATTACTGGCAACGATACTTTTAATACTCATGATGAAGACGGTGATGTTTTATATGGTATAGATGTTTTTATAAAACCGGAGTTTCGCGGACTACGTTTGGGCAGAAGACTTTATGACTATAGAAAAGAACTGTGTGAGAAGTTAAATTTGAAAGCAATATTTTTTGGCGGCAGAATTCCAAACTATCATAATCATGCTGACAAGCTTACACCTCGTCAATATATCAAAAGAGTAAGAAATAGAGTTATACACGATCCTGTTCTGAATTATCAATTGTCAAATGATTTTCGTCCGGTTAGGATATTGAAAGGTTATCTTGAAGATGATGAAGCTTCTAATGAGTATGCAGTTTTGATGAGATGGGACAATATCTATTATGAAAAACCAACTTCTAAGGCAAAAGAAGAAAAGAAAGTAGTCAGACTAGGAATCGTTCAATGGCAAATGCGTCCGTATAAAGATTTGGAAAGCCTTATGCTGCAGATTGAGTATTTTGTAGATGCACTAAGCGATTATCGTTGCGATTTTGCTTTGTTTCCGGAATTTTTTAATGCTCCGCTTATGGCAAAGTATAATAAGCTGGAGGAAGTGGATGCAATTAGAAAACTTGCTGAATATACACCTAAAGTTGTTGATGAATTTGCAAAATTATCTGTTGCTTATAATATTAATATTATTGGCGGAAGTATGCCGGAAATTGTTAATGGTAAATTGTATAATGTCGGTTATCTTTTTAAAAGAAATGGTGAGATCGAACGGTATGAAAAACTGCATATTACTTCTGATGAAGACAGAGTGTGGGCACTTAAAGGTGGTAATTCTCTGAAAACATTTGATACAGATTGCGGTAAAATCGGTGTTCTTATTTGTTATGATGTAGAGTTTCCGGAATTGTCCAGAATATTGTCGGATGAAGGTATGAAAATTCTATTTGTGCCATTCCTTACAGATACTCAAAATGCTTATTCAAGGGTTAGACATTGCGCACAGGCAAGAGCAATCGAAAATGAATGCTATGTTGCTATTTCAGGAACTGTTGGAAACCTCCCGAATGTTCATAATATGGATATTCAATACGCTCAATCTGTTGTGTTCACTCCCTGCGACTTCCAATTTCCCTCAAATGGCGTCAAGGCTGAAGCAACACCAAACACTGAAATGATATTAATTGCTGATGTTGATTTGGATATGTTAACAGAATTACATAATTTTGGCAGTGTCAGAAATTTGACTGACAGAAGAAAAGATATTTACGAACTGAGCAGAAAATAATTATTAATAAAAATATGCAGATATGAAAAAGCTTGAAATTTTACTTGGTTTATTTGCCGGTATTTCTTTAGTGTTGGATTATTTCCAGGTTCCATTTGCTTCTTTGTTAATGTTGGTTAGCATTCCGGTTTTGTCTCTGTTCTACTTTTATTTGAGTTTTGCATTAATTAATGGAATTGGATTTAAGGGTTTGTTTGTTAAAGCATCTTATAAGGGGGTTAGTGCTTTTATGATTGTTTTGGCTATAATATTCGGAGTATTTTTGTCAAACTTCATTTTGGGAATATTGTTTGGAATAAAGGAGTTTCCCGGTGCAAACATATTGCTGCTAATAGGTTTTATAGTAATGGCAATAGTCCTTTTTCTTTCAGGAGCCTATTATTTCAAATCCCAAAAAGCATTTTTTAATAGAATGTTTGTCAGGTTTGTTATTTATGACGTAATAGCTATTATCTCATTGTATGTTAGTGGAAGCGTACATAGCTTATTTTAAAAGAAAAACAGAAAAAACAGCTGTAACTTTAATTGCTTATAGCTGTTTTTTCTGTTTTTTTTATTTCTGCTAGTATTGCACGATTAGATCATTTTGTACTTCTACAGCTCCGCCTTTATAAGCATTAATTTCTGCATACTTTCTTTCTTGCACGGTTTCAACGTTTCCTTTTAAAATAGCTAACCCATCAACAACTGTAACTTCAACATTGTCCTCATTTACGTATGGTGACCAAAATAGCTGATCTTCAATGTTTTTTTCAATCTCAGAATCGGATTGCAAGGGTACTATATTTACATCATACATTGGTGGATATATAGAATTCCAACCGTAATAATATGTATGTCCAATAGCCGGACTTTGAACTTCAAGATTATTTTTTACCTGTACAACACCTTTTGTTGTTGAAGCAATTGATTCTGCTTGAGTTTTTTCAAAAGGAGTATTAACAGAACCATTTAAATACACAACGCCATTAATAGCTGTTACAATAATATCTCTTTTGTCAATTATCGGGTTGTTCTCTAATTTTTCTGTAATTTCTGTTTCTAGCACACTGTTTTCAGGGATACTTGCCGGGCGAACTTTTAATAAGTTATTTACACCCATTACCCCAACAACATTTCGTGCTGTATTTTCTGCTGAACGTTTTGCCTGAAGATTATTTACTGTACCACGTAAAGTCACATAACCACCATTTACGGATACTGACGGATTGAATGCTAAAACCCTTGGATCATATAAAAGCGCATCGTTTACAGCTTCTTCTAATTCTTCATCAGTTTTTGTTAAATACTTATCCTTGCGTAAATTTTCATTCCTTGCCCAATCTGCTACCAGCAAATCGCTGCTGTTTACAGATTTAACTCCTGAAACCCAAGCATCTGCGATTGCTGCCTGCTTTTCAGCTGCACTTCCCACACTACCTGACAAATCAACTTCACCATCATCTACTTCCACTTTGACAAGAGCATCATCTATTCTTAAATTATACCTTAAAGCCTGTTTGATGTCTTGTTCAATTTGATAATCAGACCTGTCTGATTTATAAACGATATCAATATTATTATTTATGCCTTTGATACCCCATACGCCTTTTGCTACATATTCTGCAATTTGTTTTTCCTGCCATGAATCTACTGTGCCTTCCAGTGTCACGATACCATTATTGGCATGTACCCTTATTTCATAAGATTCGGTCGCAGGATCATCGAATAGTGCATCACTTACTCTGTTTTCAAGAATTGAATTCTCGGGTACCGGAACATCAATCTCAATTTCATCGATGACAGCCCTTACTCCTTTTACCATTTGAGCAACTTTAACAGCGCGATCCTTAGCTAGGAGGTTTGTAACTGACCCACTTAGAGTAACTATTCCTTCGTTTGTTTCCACATCAATTAGATGGGCCGGAACTGTATTGTTTAACGCCAATTCAGTTACCACTACATCAGTGATTTCACTGTCTTGAAGTTGGCCCTGGCCATAAAGATCATATGAGCCCGGTATAATCATTAAGAGAATAATTAAAATAATTCTTGTCATTTGGTTTTTGATTTTTAGCTTTTTCATGATAAATGATTTTTTTTGGTTTGTGTTTTTTTATTACCAAACAAAAAAAAGTATGCCATAGTCTTTAATTGAAAAAAAAGTTAGAAATAAATCAAATAATGGTAGTTTGAATAAATGGATAATTAATAATTCTGTTGATTTTTATCCACAATGTGTTTAAAATCCACAATAATCTTTTGCTAATTTATTAATGTAATATCTAAATTCTAATTTTTCAGTATCATGTATATTTAGAAACACTATTGTTCGGATAAAACTATTAGAACTTCGCTTCGCTCAGTATGACAAGGCATTTGGCTTTTCTTAAGCGTTGTGGGCTGGTGGCATCGCCGCCACCAGCCCACAACCTCGGACTGATAAAAGCCTGTCATTCTGAGCGTAACGAAGTGAAGCGAAGAACCGAGCTTGCAAGCTCGTCAAAGGCAATATTCTAGTTATGTTCACATTTTAGTCGGACACTAATGATTTAGAAAATAAGATTTATATAACTTCTCATTGTTTTATCAATTGTTTTTTGCAATTTTGTGTTATGCTTTTTGCAATGCTTTATATTTGATGATTTTATGAACAAACATAAGTTTTCACTGTTTTGCATACAATAACAAAATAATACTATGAAAGAGAATAAGGATGAATATAACAAATTAACTCCTGAGGAAGAATATATCATTGTTCATAAAGGAACTGAAAAGCCTTTTTATGGAGAGTATAATGATTTCTACGAAAAGGGCGTGTATGTTTGTAAACGATGCAATGCCCGGCTTTATAATTCAGACTCTAAGTTTGATTCTTCATGCGGATGGCCAAGCTTCGATGATGAAATTCCCGGTGCAATAAAAAGAGTTCCCGATAAAGATGGAGTTAGAACAGAAATTGTATGTAATAATTGCGATGCTCATCTGGGTCACGTTTTTGTTGGAGAAAATTATACAGAAAAAGATACCAGGCATTGTGTTAATTCACTTTCTATAAAATTTATTAAAAATGAATAATGTTGAAAAAGTTTATTTCGCAGGCGGCTGTTTCTGGGGAGTAGAGTATTATTTTAATGGACTGGAAGGCGTTGTGTCAACCAAAGTCGGATATATGGGCGGATACAAAAGCAATCCTACTTATGAAGAAGTATGCTCGGGAGAAAGCGGACATACTGAAGTTGTGGAAGTTAAGTATGATAGCTCAATTGTTGACTTTGAAGAAATTGCCAAGCTTTTTTTTGAAATACATGATCCTACTCAGCTAAACAGACAAGGACCCGATGTTGGTCTCCAATACCGATCAGCAATTTTTTATACCGAGGAAGAACAAAAAGCTACTGCTATAAAGCTTATCGATATGCTCAAAGATAAAGGTATTAAAGTAGTTACTGATGTTATTAGAGCAAGTACTTTCTGGGAAGCTGAAGATTATCATCAGAGATACTATGCTAAAAAAGGTCAAATACCTTATTGCCACATTAAAACAAAACGCTTCTAAGATTATTATTTCTTAAAGCTGCTTTATAATGACATTAGCCATATGCCGGGTTTAATGTCATTTTTTTTGTTAAATAGTGTTACGAATGTTTGCAAATAAAATATAAATCGTATATTTGAAGTGCAAAAGTAACATTATTATGCTTGATAAAAATCTTACGAATAAGAATAAACAATTGCTAATAAAGGCAAAAGATTTGTTTTGGAAGCATGGATTTAGAAAAGTTAGCGTTGAAGAAATTTGCAAGGAAGCCGGAGTAAGTAAAATGACTTTCTACCGTCATTATTCCAATAAACTGGAAATAGCTAAGGCTGTTTATGATATGGTTGTTGATGATAACCTTGAAAAATTTGAAACACTTATGGCTACCGAAAAATCTCCCGGAGAACTTATGAAGAAAATGATTGTCATGAAATATGAGGGAGTTAATGATATTAGTATGGAATTTTTAAAGGATTTTTATAATAATCCTGAACTTGGATTGTCGTCATATATTGAACAGAAAACAAAGACTGTATGGACAGGAATAGTTGAGAGTATAAAAATTGCTCAGAAAAAAGGTCTGTTTAGAAAGGATTTTAAACCTGAAATATTACTGATTATTTCGGGTAAGATGATTGAAATAATTAAAGATGAAAATTTATTAAAGCTTTATGATAAACCTGAGGACTTAATCATGGAAATGACAAACCTCATTACTTATGGCATATCGCCTCATGACTAGAATATGAAAAGAACATTTTTGATATTTTTCTGTTTCATTAGCCTTACTGTAAAAGCACAGGATTCCAATGGTTTTATTGACTTCAGTGGTCAATTAGCACTATGGGGAGCATACAATAATACTTTTAATCACTATGCATTTGGTGGGCGTTATATTCCTCAGCTTAATGCCGGATGCAGAAATAAGAAAAGTCTTCTTGACTTAGAATTGTCTGCAAATACGTTTGCAAACTTCATAGGCGACGATTATGAACCGGATGCTAATATAAAGCCATACAGAGCCTGGCTTAGGTATTCTTCCCCGCAATTTGAAATTCGTGGAGGATTGCAAAAAATTAATTTCGGTTCAGCAAAAATTTTGAGACCATTAATGTGGTTCGACCAACTTGATCCGCGTGATCCTTTGCAATTAACAGACGGGGTGTATGCACTGTTGGCAAGGTATTATTTTTTGAATAATGCAAATATATGGCTATGGGGTTTGTATGGAAATAATGAACCCAAAGGGTGGGAGCAAGTTGCTACTTATAAAAACACACCTGAATTTGGCGGCAGAGTGCAAATGCCTGCTCTGAGCGGTGAAATGGCATTAACATATCATCATAGATACAGCTCAGCATTAACTGATCCAATGTTTACGTTTTGGGACAAAGCATCCGAAAACAGACTTGGTATTGATGCGAATTTTGATTATGTAATTGGATTTTGGGGTGAAGCTTCATATACCAATACGAGCATAGAACAGGAAACACAATTTAATCAACTGCTTTTGAATGCAGGTGCAGATTATACATTTGGTATAGGAAATGGGTTATATGTAATTTATGAACAGCTTTTTTCTACATTTTATAAAAATACTTTTGATATAAAGGATGCCAATAAATTTTCACTATTGTCGGCATCATACCCGATAAGTGTGTTTGATAATATTAGTTATATAATGTATTATAACTGGGATAATGAATTGTTTTTTAATTTTATTAATTACCAACGACAGTATAATAATATTTCTATAAACTTAATGGCATACTGGAATCCTGGAGATTTAATTTTACCTAATCAAGCTATGCAAAATAATATGTTTGCAGGTAAGGGAATTCAGTTGATGCTGGTATATACACATTGATATTAACATTTATAAATAAACACTAATAGCTGATTAAACAATTAGGATATGAGTTCAATTATAAAAATTACTAATCTCACTAAACGTTTCCCAATGGGAAAGGGTGAGTTTACGGCATTAAAAGAGATTAATCTCACTTTTGAAAAAGGTGAGTTTGCCGGTTTTGTTGGTCCCAGTGGATCAGGGAAAACTACTTTGCTTAATATTATCGGTTCACTTGATGTTCCTACAGAGGGTGAAGCTGAAGTGATTGGAAATCAGATAGGAAAGCTTAATGCAAAGGATGCTGCCAGGCTTCGAAAGGAGAATATGGGCTTTATTTTTCAAAGCTATAATTTGTTGCAGGTATATACTGTTTATGAAAACGTTGAGTTTCCTCTGCTTTTGCTTAATTATTCTGCCTCAGAAAGAAAAAAGATGGTAATGGATGCATTGGATTGGGTAGGGCTTAATGATAAAATAAAATCAAAACCACCTCAATTGTCCGGTGGTGAATGTCAGCGTGTGTCAGTTGCAAGAGCTATGGTGAAAAGGCCGGAACTCGTCCTTGCCGATGAGCCTACTGCTAATCTTGATGCAAAAAATTCTCATAATATTTTGCAAACAATGGAGAAGCTTAATAAAGAGCTAAAAACTACCTTTCTCTTTGCTACTCACGATGAAAAGGTAATTGAATATCTCCGCCGTAAAATATCATTGCTTGACGGTAAGGTAGATAAAGATGAAATTATCAAAAAATAATGTCCAAAATTATAGCGGAGATATTTATGATTGAAGTTTTATCACTTTCTAATGTATAAATTATTTGATGTTGATTTACTATACTTTATTTAAATCGTAATAACATGATACTTGCAATAAAACTCGCCTATCGAAACTTAATTGGTGCAGGAATGCGCACATGGCTGAATGTTTTTGTGCTTTCCTTTTCTTTTGTAATTATTATCTGGTTAAAAGGTGTTATGGTCGGATGGGATTATCAGGCAAAAAGAGATATGAAAAATTACGAAATAGGGGAAGGTCAGTATTGGCACGAAAACTATGACCCACATGATCCTTTTACTTTGACTGAAAGTTTTGCTCCCGTACCTGAAGAATTATCCGATGAGGTTGAAAAAGGGAATATTGAACCTTTTTTGATTATTCAAGCTAGTATTTATCCACAGGGAAGAATGCAATCTGTTGTTATAAAGGGAGTTAATCCCGATCAGGATATATTCTTATTGCCAACGCATAAACTCGATACAATTACCGAAGAAATACCTGCAATTATTGGAAATATGATGGCTAAAAGCACAAAACTCGGAGTTGGTGATAGGACTATGATAAGATGGCGTGATGCCAATGGAACTTTTGATGCTGCTGAAATTGTGATTACAGATGTTTTTGCCTCAAATGTTCCTGCCGTTGAAATGAATCAGATTTATCTGCCATTGGATAAGCTCAGATCAATGACATTGTTGCCAAATCAGGCTACTGTTTTAACCTTTAAAGATCCGGAAAAAGAAAGAGGTTCATATGATCAATGGATACTAAAAACTCGTGATGAGCTTACTGCTTCTGTTGATAAAATGATTGAAACAAAGACTGTTGGACAATCTATTTTGTATTTCATTCTTTTGCTGTTGGCAATGCTTGCTATTTTTGACACACAAGTTTTATCCATATTTCGCCGGCAAAGGGAAATTGGAACATACATTGCTTTAGGATATACACGCAAACAAGTGGTAGGCCTCTTTACTGTTGAAGGTACTATGCACGCCGTTCTGGCTGCACTGGTGGCTGCTGTTTACGGTATTCCTTTTTTGGCCTGGCAGGCATACGTTGGATGGACAATGCCAATTGATACCAGTGAATTTGGAATGGCCATTGCCCAAACTTTGTATCCGGTCTATAGCATTGGATTGGTTGTCTCAACGGTTCTTATTATTTTAATTACAACGGCTATTGTGAGTTATATTCCGGCTCGCCGAATTGCAAAAATGAATCCAACTAAAGCTTTAAGGGGGAAAATACAATGATAAAATTTTTGTTTAAAGGGCTGCTTAGAGATAAAAGCCGCAGCCGACTGCCTGTTTTAGTGGTTACAATCGGAGTTACTCTGACTGTCTTAATGCATGCCTATATCACTGGTTTTATGGGCGATGCTATAGAAATGAATGCCAAATTCTCTAATGGACATCTTAAAGTTATGACCAGGGAATATGCTGAGAATATTGAACAGTCGCCAAATGATCTTGCACTTATTGATGTTGAAGATTTAGTAGATAATTTAGAAACTCAATTTCCTAATGTTGACTTTGAAGAACGAATTTTGTTTGGCGGTCTTATCGATGTTCCCGACAGCAACAGAGAAACTAAGGCTCAGGGACCTGCAATGGGAATGGGCATTGATCTGTTGTCGGAAAATTCAAGTGTTATTGATCGGCTGAATATTGAAAAATCATTAGTAAGAGGTAGTATGCCGGGTACTGAAGGAGAAATTCTTATTAGTGAAGAATTTTCACAAAAACTTAGTCTTAATCCCGGTGATGATGCAACTCTTATAAGCTCTACTATGAATGGTAGCATGACAATGCACAATTTTGTAATTGCAGGGAGCGTGAGTTTTGGTAATGAAGCACTTGACAAAGGTACTGTGCTGGTTGATATTAATGATGCCAGGCTGGCTCTTGATATGTTTGATGCTACAAGTGAAATTCTCGGATTTTTTAAGTCAGGATTTTACGATAATGATCGCGCTAAAATGATTGCTGAAGAGTTTAACAATCAATATGAGGATGATGATTCAGAGTTTGCCCCCATTATGAAAACTCTAAGCCAGCAAGGAAGCATGGGACAATATGTGGAATTGTCTGAGGTCTGGGCAAGCTATATTTCTATGGTATTTATTTTTGCCATGTCATTAGTTCTTTGGAATGCAGGTTTGCTTGGAGCCTTACGCAGGTATGGCGAAGTAGGAGTGAGGCTTGCTATGGGCGAAACAAAAAGACATGTTTACAGAACTATGATTTATGAGTCAATTATGATTGGTATTGCAGGTTCAATTATAGGCACTGCCTTTGGTTTGTTTTTTGCTTGGTTAATACAAACTTATGGTATTGATATATCAGGTATGATGGAAGGATCTTCTATTATGATGCCATCGGAAATCAGAGCAAGAATCACCACTGCTGATTTTTATCTCGGCTTTGTTCCCGGTTTGATCGCCACAGTTATTGGAACTTTGCTCGCCGGTATTGGTATCTTTAAAAGACAAACCGCTAAATTATTCAAAGAGCTTGAAGCTTAGAGGTCTGGTGAACCGTCTTTATAAGAAAATAATTAGTGATTTTTTTAATAATTAAATATAAACAGATATGAAACCTTTAATATTTTTTGCTCTTGTAATAGTTAATTTGTGTGCATTTGGTCAAATGGATGCTAATGCAATTCTTGAAAAAGTAGATGAGAACATGACTTCTGAAAATAGAATATTTGAATCGACTATGATTATTCATGGACGCAGAAGCAGCAAAACAATTGAATCAAAAACCTATTCTGTGGGTGATGAAAAAGCATTTACAGAATATTTGTCACCTGCAAGAGAAAAAGGAAAAAAAATGCTTAAGCTTGAAGATCAACTTTGGGTATATTCTCCATCAACCGACAGAACTATCCAGATATCCGGACATATGCTCAGGCAATCAGTTATGGGCTCCGATCTTTCTTATGAAGATATGATGGAAGATAGAAAACTAACTGAAGCATATGAGGCTGAAGTTATTGGAGAGGAGGAGATTGACGGCCGAAACTCATACGTAATTGAACTTACTGCTACTGTGAGTGATATTGCATATTATAAAAGAAAAATGTGGATAGATTCTGAAAGATTTATTCCGCTTAAAGAGGAGCTTTTTGCTAAAAGTGGTCAATTGCTTAAAAGAACAACTCTTAGTGATGTGGAACTTATTGAAGGAAGATGGTTTCCCAAAAAAATTGTTTTTAAAGATATGCTAAAGCAAGGTGATGGCACTGAGTATATAATCACAGATATAAAATTTAACCAGGATATTCCGGATTTTATTTTCAGTAAAGCGGCTTTAAAACAATAAAAATGTTGACTGAATTGTTTGTTTTTTTACCTTAGATTTTTAAAAAAAAGCTTGAGATGGAAACAAATGAAATTTTAAAAAAACAAATTCTAAGTGTTGTTAGAAATCAGATAAAGGATAATAATCCCCCGCAGACAAAGCAAGCTTTAAAGAGACTTATGGATTTGGGATATTCTGAAAATGATTCTGAGATTTTCATAGCCCAATGTGTTGCTGTAGAGCTTTTTAATACTTTTAAAAATGAAGAAGATTTTAATGAGAAAAGATTTATAGATAACTTGAATAATTTGCCGGAGTATCCAAAAGGCTAATAACAAATTATGCAAGATTAGAGCAAGATGTGTTTTTCTGCAACTAAGATAGAAGAATTATTTGATATGTATAATGAAAATAGTAAGTATTAGTTGTCCTCAAAAATTCATGTTTATTATATCAAATCTTTGAAGTTCAAAAATAATCCTCAATAAAACCTCTACAATGAATATCTTTGCAGTCTATTTAATTCTTTATTGAGAATATGCTTATTGGTGATTTACTTCAGCTTTATAAGGACAGCCCGCAAACACAACAATTATTAAGCCTTTTAAAAGAAAAGCAAGGAAATATTGGTATAGATGGTTTGATTGGTTCTTCGCTTGCCTTTGCGTCTGCAGCAGTTTATAAATCGCAGCTTGGGTCCTTTGTATTTGTTCTGTCTGACAAAGAAGAAGCTGCATATTTCTTTAATGACCTTGAAAATCTGCTTGGTGAAAAAACGCTTTCATATGAGAAAAGAAGTGTTTTTATCTTTCCCTCATCTTTCAAAAAATCCGGAAATACTTCCGAAACACTTAATGCAAATGTTTTGTTGCGGTCGGAAGTTATTAATCGATTGTCTTCCGAAAACAGGAAATTTATTGTTGTTACATATCCCGAATCTATCGCAGAAAGGGTAGTCTCACGAAAAACACTAAAAAAGAACACACTCATCCTTAATCATGGAGAAAGCACATCCGTTGATTTCATTGTTGATTTGCTTAACGAATATGGTTTCGAAAGAGTGGACTTTGTTGTAGAATCCGGTCAGTTTTCTCTGAGAGGAGGTATAATAGATGTTTTTTCTTATTCAGACGATTTGCCTTATCGTATTGAAATTTTTGGTGATAATGTGGAAAGCTTAAGATTCTTTAATCCCGAAACACAGATTTCAATTGAGAAACTTCAAAAAATTACAATATTGCCGGATATAAATGAGCTTGCAATTGAAAATGAAAAAGAGGATTTCTTTAATCTTTTGCCTGCTAATACTGTATTCTGGACAGAGGACACGAATTATGCCAAAGATATTATTGAGAAGGTTTTTAATGATAATGAATCTGATTCCGATAATTTTTTTATTGATGAAAATGAGTATTTGAATAAGCTTAAAGCTTTTACAAATATTGAATATCGCCGGCATTATTTCACTAATAATATTGACATTGCATTTAATACCTCACCTCAACCTTCATTTAATAAAAATTTTAAATTACTGATAAATAACCTGCGAAAAAACTCTATTGAAGGTTATAAAAACTTTGTGCTTTCCGATAATCACAAACAGGTAGAAAGGCTAAAGTCTGTGTTCGATACTATTCTTGCAGGGAAGGAAAGCTTTGGTGTTGATTATAGCGTGTTTGGCATTACGGTTCATGAAGGTTTTATTGATCATGACCGGAAAATCGCATGTTATACCGATCATCAAATTTTTGAGCGTTATCACAGATTTCAGATACGGGATAAGTTTCCGGCAAAACAATCACTTACAATAAAAGAGCTAAGCAACCTTAAGCAAGGGGATTATGTTACACATATTGATCATGGTATTGGTGTTTTTAGCGGCCTTGAAAAGATAGAGAACAACGGAAAAATTCAGGAGGTAGTAAGGCTTAGATATAAGGATAATGACGTATTATATGTTAGCATTCATTCACTTCACAGAATTTCCAAATACAGCGGAAAAGAAGGCTTTACACCTTCCTTAAATAAGATAGGATCAGCAGCATGGTCTAATCTTAAAAGGAAAACGAAGCAAAAACTTAAAGATATTGCTAAAGATCTTATAAATCTTTATGCAGAACGTAAGACAAAAGATGGATTTGCATTTACCCCTGATTCATACTTGCAAAACGAACTTGAAGCTTCTTTTATTTATGAAGATACTCCCGATCAGATTAAAGCTACCGCAGATGTGAAAAAAGATATGGAAAAAGCTTATCCTATGGATAGACTGGTTTGTGGAGATGTGGGTTTTGGAAAAACAGAAGTTGCCATTAGAGCTGCATTTAAAGCAGTTACAGACAATAAGCAGGTTGCAGTGCTGGTGCCTACTACTATATTGGCTCTGCAGCACTATCAGACTTTTTCGGAGAGATTAAAAGATTTTCCCTGTAATATTGATTATATCAATCGTTTTAAAACTGCCAAAGAAAAAACAGCTATTCTTAAAAAGCTTAGCGAAGGGCAAATTGATATTTTGATTGGCACTCACCGTCTTGTTAGTTCTGATGTTAAGTTTAAAGATCTTGGACTTCTTATTGTTGATGAGGAACAGAAATTTGGTGTTTCTAAAAAAGAAAAATTAAAGCAACTTAAGATTAATGTAGATACCTTAACTTTGACGGCTACACCTATCCCACGAACATTGCAATTTTCGCTGATGGGAGCCAGGGATCTTTCACAGATAAATACACCACCACCCAATAGATATCCTATTGTTACTGAGTTGCATGTATATAACGAAGCCTTGATAAAAGAAGTAATAAACTTTGAATTAAACAGAGGAGGCCAGGTTTTTTTTGTGCATAACAGAGTGCGGAATATTATGGATGTTGCTGCAGTGGTTAAAAAGCTAGTTCCCGATGCGCAGGTGGCAATTGGACATGGTCAGATGGAAGGAAAGAAACTGGAAGATGTTATGGTGGGTTTTGTCAGCGGCGAATATGATGTGTTGGTTGCTACTACAATTATTGAGTCTGGCCTTGACATTCCCAATGCAAATACAATAATTATAAATAATGCGCAAAATTTCGGATTAAGCGACCTGCATCAAATGAGAGGCAGGGTAGGGCGCTCAAATAAAAAAGCTTTTTGTTATCTTATCACTCCGCCCTTAACTACTCTTACTGATGAAGCAAGAAGAAGACTTAGGGCTATAGAAGAGTTTTCTGACCTTGGCAGTGGATTTAATATCGCAATGCGGGATCTTGATATTAGAGGTGCCGGAGATGTTTTTGGTGCAGAACAAAGTGGGTTTATTTCAGAAGTCGGATATGATATGTATCATAAAATTCTTGATGAAGCAATCCTGGAGCTTAAGGAAAAAGAATACAAGGATTTGTTTGCAGAGGAAAAAAAACATTCTGATTTTATTGACAATTGCCAGCTGGAAACAGATATGGAACTCCACATACCAACCGACTATGTTTATAATATTGAAGAGCGCCTGAGCCTGTATAAAGAGCTTGATAATGTTGAGTCTGATGAACAATTAAATGTGTTTGCAAATAATCTGAAAGATAGATTTGGTGATATTCCGATACCTACTCTTGATTTGTTCAATGCTGTAAAATTAAAGCTATATGCTAAAAAAGCAGGCTTTGAAAAAATCATTCTTAAAGGTGGAGTTTTTATTGGCCACTTTATATCTGACAAAGAATCCCGGTATTATCAAAGTCCTGAATTTGGTAAAATATTGGAATATGTCCAGAATCATAATCGCAACTCTCAAATGAGAGAAACGAACGAAAAACTTAAACTTACTATTAAGAATATCAGGAAAATTGAAGAGGCACTAAATGTGCTGAAAGAAGTTGTTGATAAAGACAATGATTAGATAAGGATGATTGTCAGAAGAACTAGAAATAAAATTTATACAAGCATTACAAGTATTTGAATTTTCGCCTTCTGTAAATAGCCCTCTACACTTTTCTTATATGTCTCTTATATGCCTTATATGGTAATATTTTTTTTAAACATATAAGAAGACATATAAGAACATTTAAGCTGCTTTTGCCTTGCTGCTAGGCAGGGTTACACATGGATTTCGCAAAGATCCACTAAAAGAAAATATTTAATTTTATTCCTTTAACAAAGTGATATTATTTTCTTTTTCTTATATGCCTTATATGGTAATCTTTTTTTTCAACATATAAGACATATAAGAACATTTAAGCTGCTTTTGCCTTGCTGCTAGGCAGAGTTACACATGGATTTCGCAAAGAACCGTTAAAGTAAAATCATAATTAATCATCATTCCCACGCATTATATCTCTAATATCGTCTTTGATTTTTTGTGCAAGATGTTCAGCTTTAACTTCACTGTCACTTTCTGAATATATTCGAATAATAGGCTCTGTATTACTTTTTCTTAAGTGCACCCATTCTTTGTCAAAAATTATCTTTATCCCATCTTCCCTGTTAATCTCATATTTTTTATACTGCTCAGCAATTTTTTCCATGATACTATTAATATCCAATTCAGGTGATAGTTCGATTTTGTTTTTTGACATGTGATATTCAGGAAAATTTTGCCTCATTGCGCTGCATGATTTTCCTGATTTAGCCAAAAAACTAAGAAACAAAGCAATACCAACCAGAGCATCGCGGCCATAATGTAAATCAGGATAAATAACACCTCCATTACCTTCACCACCAATAACTGCATTAGAGGCTTTCATCTTTTCAACAACATTTACTTCTCCCACTGCTGAAGAAAAATATTTACAATTGTGCTTTTCGGTTACATCTTTTAAAGCCATTGTAGAACTTAAATTACTTACAGTGCTCCCCGGATTATTTTTTAGAATATAATCGGCAACAGCAACTAAAGTATATTCTTCGCCAAACATATCTCCATTTTCACTTATAATTGCCAAACGATCAACGTCAGGATCAACAGCAAAACCCAAATTAGCTTTGCTTCTTGCTACTTCAGAAGATAATTCTGTGAGATATTCCGGCAATGGTTCCGGGTTATGCGGAAAAATTCCTGTCGGTTCGCAGTATAATTTTATTACTTCTTTTACACCAAGCTTCTTCAACAACTCAGGTATAGCAAAACCACCAACAGAGTTTACACCGTCCACAGCTATTGTAAAATCGGCATTTTTTATAGCTTCTAAATCTACCAATGGAAGATCCAGAATTTTATTAATGTGCATTTTTAACCAGGAATCATCACAAATATATTTTCCCAGTTTTTCAACACTTACAAATTCAAAATTCTCCGGAGAGGATAATTCAAGAACAGTTTTGCCATCTTCGGCATTCAAAAATTCTCCTTTTTCATTCAAAAGCTTTAATGCATTCCAGTTTCTGGGGTTGTGGCTTGCAGTGATAATAATGCCACCACGAGCATTTAGTTCTGTTACCGCAAGTTCAACAGTTGGGGTTGTTGCTAACCCACCGTCAACAACATCAATTCCTATTGAATTTAAGGATGATGCTATTATTCTACTGACCATCTCACCGGAAACCCTGGCATCTCTTCCTATTACTACTTTTATCTGTTCATTTGGAAATTTGCTTTTCAACCAATTGCCATAACCTACTGATATATTTAATAGATCTACAGGACTTAAAGATTCACCGGGTTTTCCTCCTAATGTCCCCCTGATACCCGATATGGATTTTATTAAAGTCATATTTTTATGTTTTGAAATTTGAAGTGGCAAAGTTAATCAAATAGACATATAAAATTTTTAGTTTTATTAAGCGTTATTTGTTAATATTAGTTATTTGACTATTATTTTGATGTGTTTTTAATCGATATTCGCTATTTTTGACGAAATATTAATATGATTTTTCTGTGAGTAAAATTTTTAAACTTTCACCTGTATTATTTCTTCTGATTTTACTGGTATTGTTTGGCTCTTCATGTAGTGTGCAGAGCAAACTTGATGAGAATAAATATTTGCTGGTAAAGAATAATATTGAAATTGAAGATTCAGAAGTAAAATCCTCTGAGTTAAAGAGATATGTGAGACAAACACCTAATAAAAAAATTCTTGGTTTTTATAGATTTCATCTTGGTGTTTATTTACTTGCTGATAGAGGTAAGGAAAATAGGTTTAAGCGCTGGATGAAAAACACTATTGGTGAACCTCCTGTCATTTATGACCCTGTTCTTACTCAAAGCACAGTTCGACAATTTGAACTTTATATGCAAAGCAAAGGCTACTTTGATGCTAAGGTAAGGTTTGAAGAAAAAGAGTCGAGGAAAAGAATGCGTGTTACATATTATGTTGAAGGTAATGAACCATACACTATTAGGGAAATTGACTATGTTATAAATGATCCTTTCATTGGCAAATTTATTTTAAATGACACAGCAAACACTTTGATTCAATCAGGCAAAAATTATGATGCTGATGTTTTTCAAAAAGAAAGAGAAAGGGTTTCGCGAAAATTAAGAAATTCCGGTTTTTACGAATTTAGTCGTGATTTTATTGTTTTTAGAGTTGATACTACACTTTCGCAAAAACAGGCTGATCTGGAAATTTTATTTAAAAACCCTATAGAACCATTTCCTGGAAGAAGAGACACTGTTGTTGAAAAAAGACATAAGAGATATTTTATAAATAAGGTAAATATTTTTCCCGAATACAGTGCCCTTAGAGCACCCTCGGCATATTCTGATACTACCACTGTTTTAGCTGGTGACAACGCAAGAAAGTATTCTTTTTTTCATGATAATCCATTAAGAATAAAACCTAAAGTTATAACAAGAAATATTGTTATAAAACCCCGGGATACCTATAGCGCTAAATCTGTAGAGCAAACATATACTTATCTTACTGCATTACGGAATTTTAGATATGTAAATATTCACTTCGATAAGTCAAAACAAGTATTTGAAAACAAAGAACCTAATGATACAATAGGGTATCTGGATGCCCGAATTCAATTATCACGATCTCCATCAATAGCTTATTCTATTGAAGCAGAAGGACTCAATACAGCAGGTAACCTTGGTTTTGGAGCGAATCTCCTGTTACAAAACAAAAATATTTTCAGAGGTGCTGAGATTTTTAATTTTAGAATCAAAGCTGCACTTGAAATGGCGGGAGATAGAGATGGTTATCAGGTTTTTGAATCATTACCGTTTAATACTTTTGAAACCGGTGCCGAAATGAGTATAGAGTTTCCCAAACTTCTACTTCCAATTGCAGAGGATAGGTTATCGCAAAGAGCACGTCCGAAAAGCATGATAATGACCGGTATAAATTTTCGCCAAAGACCTGATTATACCAGGTATGTTTTTAATATTAATTATGGTTTTGAGTGGAGTGAAACGCGCGAAAAACGTCACTATGTTACACCTATTGAAATAAGTTCAATAAGAATTTATAATGATTCCATCTTAAGAGCAAATATTCCCGATGCTAATCCGCTTATTCTTAGCAGGTTTAGAAATCACCTTACTGCCGGTTTGAATTATACATTTGAATATAATACCCAAAGTCGGGGGAAAGATATTGATTTTACATACCTGAGAACAAATTTCGAAACTTCCGGGAATGTTCTTTATCTTGCTTCAGAATTGCTTGATGCTCCTAAGGATTCTGATGGGAATTATAGGGTTTTTAATATACCTTACGCTCAATTTGTAAAAGGTGATGCCGATTGGAGGTATTATAGAGTGTTTAATGAATATAATACACTTGTTTTTAGGGCTATGGCGGGTATTGGCGTGCCTTATGCAAACGCTAATGTTTTGCCATTCGTTAAAAGTTATTATAGCGGAGGTGCAAACAGTATCAGGGCTTGGAGAATTTATAACCTGGGACCGGGTAGTTATACTGGTGAATCAGAAGCGAGTTTTGACAGGTATGGCGATATTAAAATAGAATGCAATATGGAGTATAGATTTCCAATTTATTCGTTCTTTTACGGAGCTCTATTTGTTGATGCAGGAAATGTTTGGTTTATTAAAGAAAATCCTGATTTTGAAGGTGGTGAATTTTTGCTTAATAAGTTTTATAAAGATATTGCGATAGGAAGCGGTCTTGGCTTGAGACTGGATTTTGATTTCTTCGTTTTTCGCCTGGATGCCGGATATCCCATGAGAGATCCTGCAAAATATGAAGGTAATAGATGGATATCTTCTTCTGCTAAACTTTCTGATTTTAATTATAATATTGGTATTGGTTATCCATTCTAATCTTGTAATTTTATAACATGGATAATAAATCTTTTGCCCAACTCTTAATTAAAGAATTTCCTTACGAATCTACAGCAGATCAGGTTGAATTACTTACAAGACTTGCCGATTTTGTGCTTCAACGAAATGAAAATTCAATTTTTATTATAAAAGGGTATGCCGGAACAGGTAAAACTACAATTGTCTCAAACCTCGTAAAGGTTCTCCCTGCTGTTAAAGCAAAAACTGTTCTTCTTGCACCTACAGGCAGAGCTGCAAAAGTTATGGCTTCATATTCAGGTGTTAAAGCTTTTACAATTCATAAAAAAATATACAGAGTTAATGCTGCTAAAGATGGTTCTCAAGGACTCAAATTAATTGAGAATAAACATAAAAATACTTTCTTTCTCGTTGATGAAGCCTCAATGATTTCAGCTGGCGACAATAGAAATAGTAATGATTTGTTTGGTGGACGAAATCTGCTCGACGATCTTATCTCTTTTGTTTATGCCGGTGATAATTGCCGATTAATTCTTATCGGTGATACCGCGCAATTACCACCGGTAAAATCGCTGGACAGCCCTGCGTTAAATCCTGAATTTATGAGTGCTTCATATCATTCAGAAGTTTATGTGTCTGTTCTTAAAGAAGTTGTCAGACAAGCTCAGGATAGTGGCATCCTTTATAATGCTACAATTCTTAGAATTATGCTGGCAAATAATCACGCAGGCTTTCCCAAGCTGGATATTGTTGATTATAATGATATTGTTCGTTTATCCGGAAATGAAGTGATAGATTCAATTACAAGTGCATTTAGCTACAGGCAATGTGAAGATTCAGTTATTATTTGCAGGTCAAACAAAAGAGCAAATCTTTATAATCAGAATATCAGAAACCGTATTTTGTTTATGGAGGACGAAATTTGTGCCGGCGACCTTATGATGGTTGTGAAGAATAATTATTTTTGGTTGCCGCAAAGTTCGCAAGCAGGATTTATTGCAAATGGAGATATAATTGAACTCACACGTATAAGAAATATTAAGGAATTGTATGGTTTTAGATTTGCAGATGTGACTGTAAAACTTATTGATTATCCTGATGAACCTGAACTTGATGTTATTATAATGCTAGATTCAATTTATGTTGACGCTGCCACAATATCACAGGAACAGTCGAAGGAATTGTTTGAACAAGTATCACAAGATTATATGGAATATTCTAATAAAAGGACAAGACTGACAAAAATTAAAAACAATCCGTATTTTAATGCATTGCAAGTAAAATTTGCTTATTCACTTACCTGTCACAAATCACAAGGCGGACAGTGGAAAAATGTTTTTGTTGAAATGGGTTATATCCCTAATAATGAACCTGATTTGGAATATTTGAGGTGGCTTTATACTGCATTTACAAGGGCAACTGATAATTTGTATCTTTTGGGTTTCTCTGATGATTTTTTTTCTAAATAAAATAAGCTTTAGAATGAATTTCTTATATTGATATTGTTATGAGATACGACTTTTGCTTAATTTTAGCTTAATTTTGCAGCAAAAGTTCTTGAAATGCTTGTTTGTATATGAAGAAAATCATGTATGTTTGTTTTGTTTTTTAGATAGTTTATTCGATATGTTTTATATACTTTTTTGCTCACTTAAAAAATAGAAAGATGAAAGAAGATTTAATAATTAAACCGCTAGTTGGCTTTGGAACTTTAAAATTCGGCGCCAACAAAGAGAAAGTAAAAGAATACTTTGGTGAACCACAGGAAGTCGAAGCTCTTCCCGGAGAAGCCGGTGAATCTGATGCTGAAGTTTGGAACTACTGGGATCTTGGGCATTCTGTTTTCTTTGAGGCAGACTCTGATGATCGTTGTACTTGTTTTGAATCTGATAATGATGAGGTTAGGCTTTTTGGTAAAGATATTTTTGTAATGTCTGAAGCTCAACTTATTAAACTTATGAAAGATAATGGCTTCGAAAAGAATGAAATTGAAGATGAAGAATGGGGAGAGAGAAGAATTTCTTTTGATGAAGCTGTAATGGATTTTTACTTTGAAGATGAAAATCTTATCAGTGTTAGTTGGGGAGTTTATGTTAAGGAAGATGAAAGTTATAAATGGCCTGAATAAATGAGCAAATAATATGTTATATCCATTAAAGTTCAAGCCTGTTTTTAAAGAAAAGGTTTGGGGTGCAAACAGACTTAAGACTCTTTTCAACAAAAATATAGCAGGCTTAAAAAACTGTGGTGAAAGTTGGGAGATTAGTGGAATTGAAAATAATCCTTCTGTAATTGAAAATGGTTTTCTGGCAGGAAATGAACTTGCTGAAATTATTGAGATTTATATGGAGGACTTAGTGGGGGAGGCTGTATTTAGGAATTTTGGGATTATGTTTCCGCTATTATTTAAATTTATAGATACCGCTGATTATTTATCATTGCAAGTGCATCCGGGAAATATTCCGGGAGAATCATCCGGCAAAGCAGAGTTTTGGTATGTTTTACATGCAGAAGCTGATGCAGAAATAATTGCAGGTTTTAATAAAGATATTACAAAAGATATTTTTACAGAACATCTTAATAGTAATACTTTAAAAGAGATTCTTAATATTAACAAACCAAAGGCCGGCGATGTCTATTATATTCCACCCGGCACAATTCATGCTATTGGCCCGGGAGTTACTCTTCTGGAAATTCAGCAAGCCTCTGATACTACCTATAGGGTTTATGACTGGGATAGAAAAGGTTTGGATGGAAATAAAAGGGAATTACATCTTGAGAAAGCTTTGGATACTATTGATTATAATAAATCTTTCTGCATAATTAACACCGATTCTGCTAGTAATGGTATTACTAATTTAATTAGAAATAATATTTTTACAGTCAATGCACTGGAGTTTAACGGTGTTTTTAATAGGGATTATATAAAAATAGGGTCATTTGTTGCTTATAATTGTTTAGAGGGAGAGGTTGTTCTTAAATATAATGGCGGAAAAGAGAAATTAGCGAAAGGCCAAAGTGTATTATTGCCGGCTGAAATTAAGGAGATAGAGTTGGTTTCTGAAAAAAATTCCCGTGTTATTGAAACATATATTGAACAGCAATAAGTAAATCGCATAATAAAAATTGCCTGTTCAGGAAAGTTTAGTTTTTTCTTTTCTTGAACAGGCAATTTTTTTAATATTCAGAGATATTGTTTTTACTAGAAATAGTAAACCTCATAAATTAATTCAGAAGGCCTTGATAATAATTGCGGATTTTTGTCAATGTGAATTAATCCTGATACAGATAATTTCTTAACTACAATGTTTGTTTTGCCTTCATCATCCTGTGTTTTAACAATTATCAATGCTCCTATTTTTATTATAAATTGAGGCACATTTGAAGTGACATCCAATAAGTTTTCTTTATTCTCTAAAAAATCTGTGTTTTTGCATGCTCTGTTTTGAAAACAATTAGCAATATCGTCTATTATGTCGTAAACTTCCGGTAGTGTTAAGTCATCTCGTGATTTAGTCATAGTTTCTTCACCGCCATGTTCTCTGCTATCCTGACTTACAACTTCAAAACCTCCTGTTTTCATGAGCTTAATAACGGCCTTGTATGAATTTTTTAGTTCTGTTTCTGAATTTGTGTCAAACCAGGTAATCACAGGAACATGTCGAGGAATGGGTTTCCTTTTATAATCGCTGTTTATTGAATTAAAAGAAATATATTCGCTGAAAGAGTTTTGAAGGATATAAATTTGATCTTTCAAACGAGCAATTTCCTTATTATGCCGCATTTCCATCCTGTCTAATTTCTTCTCATAATACCTATAGTATTGCTTCATAAATTTGTTTTGCGGGCCTGCAGCAACAAGTCTTTGTCCTTCTTCGGTGTTGGTAAAACTGTTGAAATTTTCAATAAATTTCTCTGCTATCAAATCTGCTTGTTTTACGTATGCAGACTCGTATTTCCATGAATTCTTCGGATTAAGAATCTCCGGATCTACTCCTGAAACATGTTTAGGTATGTTTAGCCCAAATGGTGCTTGTTCCTCTACCTCTGCATTGTCAAGTTCTCCATTAAGAATAGCTTTGATAATGTTTCTTGTAGATTCCAGGTCAATCCTCTGGCCTGCTCCATATCCACCGCCAATCCATCCTGTATTTACAAGGTAGGCAGTAGCTCCGTGTTGCTTCATTTTGCGAGCAAGCTCACGTGCATATTCTGTAGGGTGCAACATCAGAAAAGCAGCTCCGAAGGCAGGAGAAAAAGTCATTATAGGTTCTTTTATTCCTCTTTCAGTCCCGGCAAGTTTTGAGGTATAACCACTCAAAAAATAATACATTGCCTGGTCACGACTTAATCTTGATACCGGTGGAAATACTCCGAAAGCATCTGCCGTTAAAAGAATTATCTTTTTGGGATGCTTGCCCTTTGAAACAGGTTTAACAATATTGTCAATATGATAAATAGGATAAGAAACTCTTGTGTTTTCTGTTTTTGTAGTGTCAAAGAAGTTTATCTCACCCGTATTCTCATCATAAACAACGTTTTCTAATAAAGCATCTCTTCTAATTGCATTATATATTTCCGGCTCTTTATCTTTGCTTAGGTTTATGCATTTTGCATAACATCCTCCTTCAAAATTAAATATCCCTTCATCATCCCAACCATGTTCGTCGTCTCCTATCAAATATCTGTCAGGATCTGTCGAAAGTGTTGTTTTTCCTGTGCCGGAAAGTCCGAAGAAAATTGCAGTATCTCCATTTTTGCCCATATTGGCAGAACAATGCATAGATGCCATTCCCTGCAAAGGAAGAAAATAATTCATTATAGAAAAGAAACCCTTTTTAATTTCGCCGCCATACCAGGTGCCACCAACAAGAGCCTTTCTTTCTTTCAGATTAAATGCTACATAAACGTCAGAGTTTAAATCCTGTTTTTCCCAGTTCTCATTAACAGTTTTGCATGCATTTAACATTACAAAATCAGGCTCAAAAGTTGAAAGCTCTTCAGCAGTTGGCCTTATGAACATGTTTTTTACAAAATGAGCCATCCAGGCAACTTCCGTAATTACCCTGATTTTGAGACGTGAATTTTCATTAGCTCCACAAAAAGCATCCATAACATAAAGCTTTTTGCCATGGAATTGATTCACTGTGGTTTCAGTTAAATCATTCCAAACATCTTCAGATATTTCATGATTGTCGGATTTGTTGGTTCCGTCTGACCACCATATGTTATCTTGAGAACCTTCTTCTTTTACAACGTATTTGTCTTTTGGTGACCTTCCTGTAAAAATACCTGTGTCAACTGCTACAGCATCTAAGTTTGTCACGAAACCTTTTTCATAACCTTCTAAAGCCGGATCGGTTTCATGTTTGAAAAGTTCTTCATAAGACAAATTGTAAAAAATCTCTTGAACATCTTTGATCCCATACTGACTGAGATCAGGTGTTTTTACGATAATGTTTTTGCGATTATTCTCTTTATACATTGTGCAGGAATTTTATAAAATTGGACTATGATTCAACAATTCCCAAAATTATAAAATTCCCGCATGAGAAACATTAATAATGAAATAAATATTTTATACTCCTATTCTGTATGAGAATTTTAGCATAAATACATTGTATGGAGTATCGCTAAATAATTGATTGGCGTCATGTTGAATATTAAAATTCCCATCCATTGCATAATGATCTCTTGTTTGTGACCAAACGAAAAACAGAGTAGAACCCGGTTGATATTCCCACCTTAATACCAGATTAGATAAGAATTCTTTTACATTAAAATCAGGGTTGCGGAATTTATAATCAGGTTCTTCATTGCCACTTTCAAAGACTTCATAGGAATTTGTCGTTTCATTAAATGCTATTTCAGAATCTGTATATTCATAATACCTGTTGTTAAAACTCTCTGCTTTGGTATCCGTTGACTTTTTGAAATTGCTGTAACTTCCTGATGCAATAAAAGGTTGTCCCCAAAATTGAAGAGAAAGCTCAGGTGTTATTGTATAGTTTATTCTTAATGATAGAGATGTAACTGATTGTTCCAATTCGCCAAGAACATAGATCTTGTTATCATCTGAAGTAGTTGTTGTTACATATTGTACCTCGCTATTGTTTTTGTAATATCCCGGACTTAATGTTATGTGAAGTGTGTTTAAAGGCCTGTATGTTATTCCTACATTGTTATTGTATGATACACGGTAATCTTCAAATCCGTTCATATAGGAAGATGTGGTTGAAATGCTTATTTTTTTTCTTTCATCAGTGCTGATTCTTAACCAAGGGTTTATATTGCCCGGCAATAAGTATGATGGGCCACCTCTTAGCATAGTTGTTGACAATTGATCATCACTGATGTTAAAACCTGCTGATAAATTCCAGTAGTTATTAAACTGCATCCAAAAGTTAATATTTCCGCCAAAGTTTTTTTTCTCCCCGCCCAAAGTGTAAAATAACCATTGGTTAGCATTAATATTTATACTTCTGAGTATTCCTATTGGTTCATTAATTCTGTATCCTGCCCATAATACTTGCGTAACGTTGTCTGTTTCTCTTAGATAACCAATATCATTTGTTTCTAATCCCGGACTTTTGGCTAAAACAGCTCCAACTATTCTTAGTTTACCACTGATTTTCCATAATTGAAGGCTTCCTCCGGCTCCTGTAAGACTTGTTTTATTTGGGTCGAAATCTAAGTGTTTGGCATCAGGCCTTTGAAAATATCTTGTTGGTGATAACTGTGTTCGTGATATTGCCTCTTTACTACCCATGACATGACTCATATATGCTGTGCTTACAAGCATATATGACCTGTCTGCAAAATATTGTTTTAAATCCAAACCGGCTGTATATGCAGAGGTATGTAAGAAATCAAGGTGATTTTCATTTATGTCTCTGTTTACAGCTGTTCCGATAATTCCAATACTTGTATTCCCCTCATCTAATTCCTGTACTGCTCTTGCTGTAAAATAGCTTGTAAGTGGCTCGGTAAGAATCTTTGAGCGATCTCCCAAATTGTCTATTTCAGCATATTGAGAAGCTGTGGTAGATTGCATAATTCCAAGAGATAATCCATTGTTGGTTCTGCCTGTTAGTTTTAATGCGCCGATTATTGGTGTATGTTCCGGAGCATTTATGTACTCATTCTCTCCCGGCGCGTAATAGTACTGAGGAGATCGTCCTATTCTGCGTGAGTAGAAAAGATTTTCATTGCCTAACTCTCCGTCGCCAAAACCTAATCTGTAATTAAACAAATTGCTACCCTCAATAAAAAATGGCCTTTTTTCAGAGAAAAAAGTTTCAAATGCTGTTAGGTTTACCTGTGATGGATCAGCTTCAACCTGTCCGAAATCAGGATTAATAGTAAAGTCAAGAGTGAAGTAATTTGTTATTCCAACTTTTCCATCCAAGCCTGCATTTATACCGTAATTGCTTCCGGTAACAAAAGGATTGCCTGCCTGTGATTCAAATGATTCTGCAGATGTAACTGCATATGGGATAATATCAAATGTTTTCTTGGATTTTATGTCTTTTAATCCGGTTAATAATCCTAAATTATTAACCCATCCTGATGCATCACGTGCAATAGGTTGCCAAAGCACAGTTTCGTCATTTCTGTATATTAGTCTTTGAGCCTGGAACCCCCATGTATTATTTTCTTCAGGATTAAACCTTAATTGTGAAATCGGAATTTTCATTTCTGCAAACCATCCCGCATCATTCAGACTAGTTTTTACATGCCAGATAGGATCCCAGTTTATATCTGCATTTTCACCATCATTCGAAATAAAGTAATCACTTTTTACTCCTGCAGCGCTTACCTTAAAGCAAAATGCCGTTTGTTTATTATGGTAGCTGTCAAATTGAACCATTATATAATCTCCATCAGTCTGATCGCGCCTGGTTAATCTTTTTACTATGCTGTCAGGTGCCGTGTCTAATGCTTTTACACCTATATAAATAAAATCATTGTCGTAAAGCATCGCATATTGTGTCTCTTGGCCGGGAGCATCACCTTCAACAGGCCTGTATTGAACAAAACTATTGTCCCATTTAGCTTCTTCCCAGCACTTATCTTCGAGCTGGCCATCAATTACCGGCGAGTCATTGCATAAACTTTCTGCTGTGAATGTTTTCTTTTCATAAGTGCCGGCATTTATTCCTAAGCAAAAAATAAGGATTAAGAAGTTTGTTAATGCTACTTTTTTTAATAATTCCGTTTTCATGATTGTAAGAGTTTTGTTGATGTTTTATTTTTTTTAATAAAATTGTTTTATATAAATGAGTGTATTAATAGGCTAATACAGTGTTCGCAAAAAAAATAGAAAATATTAAAAAGCAAAATTTCATTCATAAGACGGAATGCTATTGGAATTAGTTACAGCTCTTATGATTTTTTTTATTAATAAAAAAATAAATCAGGCAGTTTGTTTATTATCATTTGTTTTGAGAGGAAATTATTTTTTAATACATGTTTTTATTGTGTGCTTTTTTTATTGTAATAAATTATTTTTAAAAAAAGTCTGTATGAATTTATAAATCAATTTACTTAGATGTTTATTTTTTGTAGTTTTGCCAAAATTTCAAGACATCAATCAATATAAAAAAAAATGCTATGAGTTCTATTATTGGGATAAGACATGAGGATAAATATGAAATGGAAAGGCGGGCTCCACTTACGCCAAAACACGTAGAGAAGCTTATCAAGCAACACAATCTTGATTTTATAATTCAAAGCTCTTCAAAAAGAATTTTTTCTGATTTAGAGTATAAAAATGCAGGGGCCAGTGTAGAGCCGGATTTGAAAAATTGTGACGTAATTTTTGGTGTTAAAGAAATACCTGAAAGTGCTTTTGAAAAAGATAAAACTTATGTCTTCTTTAGTCATGTTATTAAGGGACAGTCCTATAATATGCCAATGTTAAAGAAAATGATGGATATGGGTTGTAATCTTGTTGATTATGAAGTAATTACCGATGACCAGAATAAGAGATTAATCTTTTTTGGCAAATATGCAGGTCTGGCAGGAATGATTAATTCACTATGGAGTGTGGGACAGAGATTAAAAGAATTTGGTTATAATGACAATCCCTTCTTAAAGATAAAACAATCATGCAAATATGACTCACTTGAAGAAGCTAAAAAGCATATTGCTGAAGTAGGCAGGGAAATTTCAGAGAAAGGACTTCCCAAGGAACTGCAACCCTTTACTATTGGATTTACCGGATATGGTAATGTATCTGTCGGCGCCCAGGAAATCGCAAATCTTTTGCCTTCTATTGAAATAACTCCTGAGGAATTGTTGAAGCTAAAAGATTCTGATAATATTCCTTCGAATATTGTTTATAAAGTTATTTTTAAAGAAAAGCATATTTCAAAGCTTAAAGCAAGCAGTAATAAGGAGTTTGACCTTCAGGATTATTATCGATACCCTGAGAAGTATGAAAACGATTTTGAGCAGTATATACCACATTTGTCAGTTCTTATGAATTGTATGTATTGGGATAATCGTTATCCTAGAATTTTCACAAAAGAATTTGCAAAAGAATTGTATAATCAAGGCAATCCAAAAATTCTGGTTGTAGGAGATGTAACTTGCGACCCGGATGGCTCTATTGAATTTACTCATAAAGGAACAGAGATAGAAGATCCGGTTTTTGTATATAATCCCATGGAAGATCAAGCAAAAATGGGTTTTGAAGGTAAAGGAATTCTTGTAATGGCAGTTGATATTTTACCTAGTGAGCTACCAAGAGATTCTTCAATTGCTTTTGCAGATGCTCTGTTTAATTTTGTAGAAGCTATTGCTAAAGCAGATTTTTCCGAGCCTTTAGCAGAGCTAAAACTTCCGTCTTCAATAAGAAAAGCTCTTATTCTTAAAAACGGAAAACTTACTCCTGAATATGAATACATTGAACAATACCTGAAATAAAAATTATTTGTACAACTAAAACAACATTAAAAATTATTACTATGAAAAAAGTTTTAATTCTTGGAGCAGGGATGGTAGTAAAGCCAATAGTTACTTATCTGCTGGAAAACGACTATTTAGTGACTGTGGCTTCACGCACAAAGTCAAAAGCTGTTGACATGATTGGTGGCCATAAAAATGGAACAGCAATTGAATGGACTGTTGAGGATAAAGAAACTCTTGAAAAAATGATTCAGGAGCATGACCTTACAGTTAGTTTATTGCCATGGGCTCATCATATTATGGTGGCTGAATATTGCATTAAGCATAAGAAAGACATGGTTACAACTTCTTATGTAAAACCTGAAATGAAAGCTCTTGATAAGGCTGCAAAAGATGCCGGTATTATTATTTTAAATGAGCTTGGCTTAGACCCGGGTATAGACCATATGTCTGCTATGCGAATTATTGACAATGTTCATAATAAAGGTGGAAAAATTGACGAATTTTATTCTGTTTGTGGAGCATTACCTGCACCGGAAGCAGCTGATAATCCTTTTAAGTATAAATTCTCATGGAGTCCCAAAGGAGTTATAATGGCAGGAAATAATGACGGCAATTACTTACGTCATGGCAAGAAAGTTTATGTTCCGACTGAAGATTTGTTTAAAAACCCGCTTTCTATAAACTTTCCTGAAGTTGGTAAACTTGAAATTTATCCAAACCGGGATTCTATTCCTTATATTGATCTTTATGGAATTCCTGAAACAAAGACAATGATGCGTGGTACTTTCAGACATCCGGGTTGGTGCGAAAGTATTGATGCAATGAAAGCACTAAAGCTTTTAAGTTCAGAAAAATATGATTTTAGCGGTAAAACTTATGCTGATATGCTTGCAATGCTTATTGGTGAAACCGACTCATCTAATATTAAAGAAAAAGTTGCCAAATTCCTTAATCTAAGCACTGATGCATATGCAATTAATGCAATTGAGTGGTTAGGTTTGTTTGCTAATGAGCCTATGAACAGAGGCACAGATACTCCTTTTGAAGTTACATCAGACCTGATGATTGAAAAAATGGAGCTTGGACAAAAAGAACGTGACATGGTTGTTATGCAGCACGTATTTTTGGCTTCATATCCGGATGGAAAGAAAGAAGTTATTAAATCATCTATGCTTGATTTTGGTACTTTAGATACAGATACAGCTGTTGCACGCACAGTTGCATTGCCTGCTGCTGTTGGAGTGGAAATGATACTGGCCGGTGAAATATCAGTTAAAGGTGTTCATATCCCTGTAATTGCTGAGGTTTATAATCCTATTCTTGATAGTCTTGAAAAAATGGATATTAAGATGGTAGAAGAATATGGTTTGCCTGAAAGCGAAATAATTAAGTAAAGAATTATTTCTTTATAACAAAGAAAAGAGGCTGCTTGGAATGATTTGTTTTTCAAGCAGCCTCTTTTTATATCTTTATTTTTATAATTACATGTAGCAGATAATTTTATTGGATAGTTTCAACGGCATAATCTGCATATCCGGTATAAAGTGTGTTCTTTGCAAATGCCCTGATATAATATGTTTGTCCGGGTTCAAGGCCCATCTCTGTTGTGATTCCAAAATACATAATAGATGTCTCTGTTAATTCGCCAGCTACCATAGTAACTATATCGTTAAAGGTTTCATCAAGTGCAAATTCAAATCCCACTTCAACTATTTCCGAACCTCCATCGTGTAAAATTTCAGAAGAGCATTCAATAGAAGTATCCATGATATAAACAAATGTGGGGCTAAGCAAAGGACTGCTTAATGAAGAACCATCTACATTTAAGTCGCCACCAATAAATACACTTTCAGCTGCAGCAAGTGTAGTTTGAATATAAGTTGTATCGCTTGTGATTCGCACAAAATCCTCAGACAGCTCTTTGTTAGAAGTAAAACCACCAACAGCAAAACCACCACGTGCAGTTTTTTCTAGCGGTTCTTTCTGTATATAAAATCTTGTAGAGTCAACATTTATGTCCAGTAATTGTACTGCAGTTTTGCTTGCAGTGAAACCTCCTACTGCAAAACCTCCTCTGGCGGTTTTATTAGGCACATCATAAGATTTGTCTGTATTTATCTCAACACCACCAGGGTAAACAGCTAAAACATTATTCCCTTTTTCATTATCAATTCTAAAAATAGGGCTGTCATCTGTAAGATCATTACAAGGTCCCCATTGTGGTACTCCATTGCAAAATACTAAGGGTTGGCCGTTTTCTCCTGCAGGAATAATAACCCACTGTTCTCCATCCCAATAACTCATATCTCCGGGATTGTTCCCTTTTGGTGCATTCTCAGCCTCTTCAGAATATAAGGCATAAGGAACCGCAAACAATTGACTTGTGCCCATATGTATGTCGTTGATTTCCAGCTTTACAAAATATGGCCCGGCTGACCAGTCAATTGCAGAAAAATCAACAGGGTTATTACTGCCTATTTGTAAGTTTACAAGTCCAAATTCATTTGTTTCTAAATCAAATTCTTCGATACAGACTGCAGATCCATCGGCACTACTTTGAAGAATGCTTATTTTTATATCAATGTTTTCGTTTGAAAGTACTTCTCCGGCGGCATTACGCGCAATAGCCTGGTAATTGATTTTTTGAGGCACATCTGCAAAAGATGATAATGTGAAAGCGCCAAATAGCATTATAAATAACACTCTGAGGATAAAAGTTTCTTTTCTTTTCATAATTATATGTTTTTGAGTTTGGTAATAGTGTTGTCTTATCTAGACTTGTATTCAATAGAAAAATTTAGTCTTTTTATAATACGAGATGCTAAATTAACATTTATTAATATGAAATCAAAAAAAATCTATATTAAAATATTATTGCTAAAGTTGATATAAAGTTGATATTAGGAATAGAGTTCATGTGGATTTTGTCTAGAAACAAGATGTGATAGAAAATAGCTATTCAAGTTTTTATGTAGTTGTAATGAAAGCATTACATAAAGCAGTCTGTCCGGAATTTACATTACGAATTGGTACAATCGAAGGAAATACCTACATTTGTGATTAAGCATGAACAGCTCTGTAAATCCAGAGGTTCGCGCACAGCTCTGAGAAAAGGGTAGGGGGATGTACTCTTCGCGGTTTAACTAAATTGGAATGTTATTTGAATAAATTGATAAATATGCAGGAAAAAGGATCATCTATAAAAAAACCGTCAAAGAAACACCAGCCAAAAGGACTTTCAATTCTTTATGAGGATGATGTTATTCTTGTTGTAGACAAAATAAATGGTCTGCTAACTGTGGGAACTGACAGAGAGAAATATAAAACAGCTTATTTTCTTTTGAATGATTATGTTAAAAAAGGGAATACCCGATCAAAAAATCGCGTATTTGTAGTACATCGTTTGGATAAAGATACTTCAGGAGTTTTGATTTTTGCCAAAAACGAAGAAGCAAAACGTTTTTTGCAGGATGAATGGAAAACTTTCAGTAAAAAGTATTTTGCTTTAGTACATGGTATTCTTCAGGACAAAGCAGGAGAAATCACATCATATTTATATGAAAATAAGGCATATAGAGTGTATTCTGTGAATGATCCGGAAAAAGGGAAACTGGCTAAAACAGCTTATAGGGTCATTAAAGAAACTGAGAATTTCAGTCTGCTTGAAATCGATCTTCTTACAGGCAGAAAAAATCAAATTCGTGTTCACTTATCCGAAAAGGGACATCCTGTTGTTGGAGATAAAACATATGGAAAATCAGATAAAGGTATTAAAAGCTTAGCACTTCATTCTTCTTCACTTAAAATAACACATCCGATAACAAAGAAAAAAATGAGTTTTGAGACAGGGATACCTTCTTATTTTAAGTCACTGCTTAAATTATAGGCAGCAAAATTTTAATAGGCTTTATACCCTTTGAAGGAGGAGGTTTGCTATGGCCGACACGCTTATGCTAGATCTAGTGTTTTAGGGGTCTGGTCTTCCAAATTTTCAGCGGAGCGTGCTTAGACTCGTTGAGAAAACTATGCAGCCTTGACTTTTATGTTCTTTTTATGTCAAAAAATATGAAGAAATATTTTCTTAATCTTTTGGCATTGCCCAAAAGAATATAAAACCCTTGCAAAACGAATGTATCCACCTCACTAACCCAATATTTCAATAAAACATGGGGGAGACTCAAGACTTCAACAAAGAAGAGTTTACTAAAGAAATCCTGGTAGAAATCAAGTCTTTATTAAGTGAGCATGAAAGAAGAATAGAAAAAAAGTTTGATAATATAAATAGCGGTTTGAACTGGGCTGTTGGTTTAAGTGCTGCCGGTGCTCTTTTGACTGATAAAGCAAAAAATAATTTTTATAAAGGTATTCAAAACATAATTCCGGGCATTTTCCCGCAAGCAAATCCTTCACATAACTTGCAAGGTTCAAGTAAATCAAACCAAGTTAAAGTAGATTGGTCTAAAATTAAGGGCTTAGGCCAGAATGCTAATATTAATAACGAAATAAAACCTGAAGCAAATAATACTGTGTCATAAATTCGATATAAATATAAAAGGACTTTACCTAAGTGATTAACAATATAAAAATAGAGACTGAAACTCTTTAACAATAAATTAAAAGAGGTTAAAATAACTTCAACAGCAATAACCAATTATGTTGTTTGTTTTGTTTTTAGCATAAAGACATCTCTATCTTTGCACTTTGTAAATTAAACTAAGATGCTTTTCTAATGCTCTTTTAGCAGCTTTAATCGGATTGAAGGTTTTCTTGCAATTTAATTACACCCATCGTCTTATGTTTTTACACCGCTTTTTTTTTTGACTATTATCTCTTTTTTAATTTGTCAGTGGACAATATGAAAAAATTATATTAATTAAATGTCAAAACTTTATCAGAAATGAAATAAAGACCTTGCAATCTCATCAACATAATCATGCTCTTTGTTTAATTTTAGCTTTTATATGTGCTAAACATAAATTTTTAGGTAAAAAACCTAAGTATTTTAAAAATGATTCGCTATGTTTGTTGCACAAATTCAAAATAATAAAGAACTTATTAAGAAAGCATACATGTAGATAGCGTTTGCACAGGAGATGATTAGGGAAAAGTTGCTTCTTAGATGTGAAATTGCGAAAATATTGATATTTTTGAACCTGATTTAAAAATCGCTAAATGGGTTCTGCGATTTTTTTTGAGTTAAATTTGAAAAAATGAATTTTTAGAACCCTCTTAATATTATTTTATTATGAAAAAGTTATATTTATCTATAGCATTATTGCTATTAGCCACTGTAGGTACTAATGCACAAGAAGGATTCGAATTGTCTGAGGATTTTAAAAAAAATCCAATGTCAAAAGATCTTTTCGAAAAAGAAGATTTTTGTTTTGTTCAACAACATGATTTTATCGAACATTTTGAACAAAATATGTTAAAAAAACAACAAAGCAACTGGCAATTAGACTCTGTTTATTCCTGTGAGTTCCAGTCAGAGTCTGATTCTTTGCTAAAACTAAGAGTTATTTACGAATATGATTCAGCCGGGAACACTGCTTTATGGACACAATACAATTGGGATACCGAAAATGAGGTGTGGGTTGGAGATTGCAAAGGTGAATCCGACTATGATTCAGCCGGGAACTTGACTTTACATGCAAGTTACAATTGGAACACC
>CAZTPA010000011.1:0-2800 GCA_964614525.1 uncultured Bacteroidales bacterium
GCTAAGCTTGCGGAGTTTATCCCGATTGAGTGGAATAAACTCAGTTAATTTTACAAATTTATGAAATTTGCTTTAATGATAAAGAAGTCATAATTATAATGCTGAACTTATTCTGCTTGCAATACAGCTTGTGCTCTATCATTATTGTAAACCGTCATGAAGAATTCTGCAAATTCATCATATCTCTCAGCATCAAACAAACCGTCTTTTGTATAATACTTTCTTTGATAAACCAGTTTGTTGTCAATTATTTCATAATAAGAAGAGTAATAACCAAAGTCATTATCTATAACCACAGATTCCGGTATATGTGTTATGCTATATCCCTGAGGAATTTCCCAATAAACAGAGTCAACATACATGTTTGATTCTCTCAATCTGATTGGGTGAATTCTTTTATTTAATAATCCCGGTGTGCTGCTGAGTTTAGACAAAATATTGGTTTGGAATAGTATTCTGTTGCCGGCACGTGAAATATACTGTTTAGCTGATAATTCCATTTTTTTTGTTATCTCAGGAAATCCTTCTTTATTATTGGTAACTTCTATAGAAGTAAAATCCGGACTGTTTAGGCTAATACTTTGTATTAGGTCTTTTCTTTGGGTTTCTGCCGCTTGAGTTGAAAAATGAAGCATATATACATAGGGGTTTCCCTGGTAATTTGTCGAGGCTTTGATGTCTATATTGCCATCTTGATGTATAGCAACATCAACATTTCTTTTCTTTAGGTTTTTCTCAAGTGGATATTTGCTTGTTTTTGTGAGAAAGCCTCCATCTTCAGTAATGACAAGCACATGCCTGTCTTCGTTTGAGGGTGACATATGGCCAAAAGGCAAATAACTGTTGGTACATTCTACCCATAATGTATCTTTATCAAAAGGCACACATAATATTGCATGGTTAAAGTTTTGAGAAGGAAAGTCCGGATCGGGTTGAAAATCTCTGTTTCCTGATTTAATAACAGTATAATATGATTTTACTCCTACTTCTGATAATAGTGCCTGTGTGTAATTTGATAATGCCTTACAATCACCATAAGCAGTTTTGTCAACCGTTTCTGCACTAAATGGTTGTAAGCCTCCAATACCAAGTGAAATTGATACATACCTGCTTCGCGATTGCATATATTCATATACAATTCTTGCTTTTTCTCTAGGGTCATTAACTCCCTGAACTAAGTCATGAATTTTATTTACAGTAGAGGTCGGGAGTTCTTGCCTGCCTATATTTAGTTTTGATCTCCATTTTCCAAAATCATTCCATGTGCTCATATTTCCTGAATAACCGTGATAATGAAAATTATCAGATCCAAATCTTACATAAGGCATCAAATGCATTAATGGTGGCATATATGATTCGCTTTTAACCGCTTGCATTGCTAAAATTGACCACTTATATTTTTGTTTCCCTCTTGATTCTGCACTTATCTCGGGTTCCAATACCGGTTCATTATATGGTTTGTACCTGAATGTCATATCCGATGGGACTATGATGCTATAAGAGGATTCCTGAACAGCAACTCCAGTATATGGTAAGGGTACCCATAAATCTGAAATCATTATTTCACGATGATCCAATTCATAGTTAAATTCTACAGTAAATGGGAATTGGCTCATGTATATATCAGTATAGAGAACTCTGTTTTCTGCATATAATGCAAAGCCCGGCACATTACTTCTATCTGTAAAATCATCTTTTTTTAGTTTACGAACTACATTGCCCTCTGCATCATATATTATTGCAGAGTATTTTTTTACTTTAACATATGGACTATGATGTATAACAATATCTGCCAAACCTTCTCTACGCCTTTCAAGTATTGTAATAACTTTTTTAACTTTTTCCATAGCTCGTTTTTCACTGGAGAATTCCATTTCTATATGATGTTCCCGAATCACGGCAGTTGCATTTTCCAATAGAGAATCAGGGATGTTTGACACAGAATATTCACCTGCACATACTCCTTTAAATGAGAATAATGCAAATATTACTATTATAAAATACTTTTTTTTCATATGTAATGAATTTGTTGTTTATAGGTCATTATCTGTCTGTCTCGCTTTTTCAAGACAGGAAACCTCATTTTTTAAATATTTGTTCTTTTGATATACTTTTTAAAAAGGAGGTTTCATATTAATTATTTTTTCAGATACTATTACAATTCAGCTTTCAAAACAATTTGTTCTGATTGTTTTTCAACAACTTTGGTAAAAAAAGCTCTTAGTCCGGCATACATATCTGCAGTTACTAGATGAGTTTTGATTTCAAAAATTGAATTAACTTCAATTTGACCATTTTCATTAATATTTGTACTGAAAGAGTAATCTGCAAAATTCCTTATTGTATATGAATCATTTTCGGGTATAAAATCTATTATATAACCTTCCGGAATATTGAAAACAAAACTCAATTCTTCCCTGATAGGCACTGTAAAATCAATAGGATAAACTCTTTCTTCAGGATTAAACGGATTCTCTTCTATTCGTTCCATCAAAAGAGGGTGAAACATTATCAAATCCCCTGCCTTTTGAATTCCTTCATTTAAAGTAAAGTCTATTTTTTCAATCAAGGGTTCATAAACTTCTTCACGATTTTCTATTTCGTGAGATTGTATATTAATTCCTGTAATGGATTCAACTAAATTTTCGAGATATTTTTCATCATCATTAAGCTCTAGTATCTCTGATCTGCTAAGATATGAGCTATATTCTTTATTTGTAATAGCTCCATTTCCGGAGAAAGAAGCATTATCGTCTATAAATACAGTGTAATTGCAAATTTGTTCAGCTTTAACTGTAGG
>CAZTPA010000011.1:2900-4583 GCA_964614525.1 uncultured Bacteroidales bacterium
ATTATACTGCCCGGCCGTACTTCAGGAAAAGTAATTTTCCATGTTTTTATATTATCTGATGTTTCTTCAATTATCGGTGATCTTCTTTTTAATTTAGTGCTTTTTACTTTACCTCCTTCAAGATTATGAACATAAGCTTTGAACTTCAAAATTGATTCCCTTCCGCGCGAAGAATTATAAAGTGGTACTTCAAGGTCAGCCCAATCCAATCCATCTTCATTTATAATTTGCATCCTGAATGATCGTTCATAAGTGTAATAAAATTCACCTTGACCTCCACTATACCTCATCTGTGTAATACCATGATCATATAAAAAAACCGCTGAAGCTTCAGGGTCCTTTTCGTATGGCATAGCAAGAAAATCATCCGCTTTGATTTTTCCTACTTTGAATGGTTGTGCCTCAGTGTAATTACTGATAAATCCGATTAATAATAATACCAATAAACTCTTAGTGAAATTGTTTCGTGCCATGTTAATTTGATTTATGTTTCTATAATTGAAAATTTAGTATATGTATTGATGTATCAGGCTATATATCATTGCTTTATTTATTAGTATAAAAGATCATTAAGTATATACAAAATGTGAAATAATATTAATTTGTTCCAAAAATAACAAAAATACTATAGGCCATAAAAAAAAGTTAAAAAAGATTAATCATTTATTTCCAGAACCACTTTTTGTTTATTTATATCAACAATTTTGCTGAAATAGTTTACTAAGCCGAGATAATTATTTTGGTGAATGCTGGTTTTGCTAATTTTTTCAACTGCATTTATAGTAATTTGCTTTTCATCATTCTCTGTAACAAAGTTATAATCAAGATTTCCACCCCAATACATTTTTTGACTTTCAGGGATTGATATAATGTTTATGTTAGAAGGGATATCTATAGTAATGTTTGTTGTATATAATGAAGGAACAAAAAATTCCACAGGATATTTCCTTTCTTTGCTTTTAAAAATGTTTTCATTTTCTGATTCTAATAGTAAAGGTTCAAAAAATATTTCATCACCAATAACTTGGGAAAAACCTTCCAGAAGAATCTTGCCTTTTACAATAAAAGCTTCATTGTGATCCTCAGAATCAATTATTTCTACTTCCGCTACTTTTACACCCGGCATATCTAAAAAATTATTTTTGAATTTTTCCTCTCCTACAATGTGATATTGTTTTTTTACCATATACTTAGAGTAAAAAAAATATTTTTCTTCAAACTCACCAAAAAATTCTCCTTTGTTATTAATCTTCAAATTATAATTACTTGTTATTTGTTTAGAATCAGGATTTGATAAATGAATCCATTTAGTTTTATCTTCATGAAGTATTATGCCTTTTCCATTTATCGCTCTCACTGGTATATAACCCGGCGGCAGTTCAGGTTCGGTTGCATCAAGAAGAACATAATTGCCTTCAGAATCAAATGCAGCTACAATAATGTAATTCAGTTCTGATAAAACCGGCGATTCACTAAAGAGCTTTATATTATCAACTGTACTTAATAGCACAGGATAAGCTTCAATTCCCATTTTATTAAGTTGTGCATAAAGCAGTAAATTTATGGCAGCACTATTGCCTGAATTATTATTAAAAACTTCTTCCGGCTCATCCCATGAAAATATATTGGTTTTATTATTCCATCTTATTTTTTCTTTGATTGCATTAACTGCATTATTTATAT
>CAZTPA010000011.1:4683-16263 GCA_964614525.1 uncultured Bacteroidales bacterium
CTTTCAGAACCTCTTAGTCTCATTCGATAAGAAAATGCAGAAGGCAAATCTAGTGTAAAATCACTATATTCAACAGGAATTGATTGTTGAAAGTTCCACGTGGGTAAATTTTCAATTCGTTCTGATATTTTTGTATACTTTACTTCAAATATAGTTCCCGGTGCTATTTCCGGAAGTGCATAATTTAAACTTTTCACATACTTAGTTTCGTCTATTACATAGCCACCACGCTTTTTTATTTTATTTCTTTTTACTTTTCCCGTGTTTTTATCTTTATTATGTACATATGCCCGAAAATATAATATCACATCTTTTCTTGATGAAGTTTCAACATACGGAATAGAGATATTCCCATAATCCAGGCCATTTTCAGTTAACACTAAATACCTCGTTGTTCTGATATGTTTGTACTCAAATGTAAGTTTTTTTTTATTTAAAATAAATTCCGTAAAACCTACATCACCAATTATTACAGCATCTGCTTCAGGATATTTTTCCCGGTATGCTTCCAGATCAAAATCTTCTTTTGATGTTTTTCCAAATTCAAAGGGTACTTGTGATTGAGTGTTTGTGCTTATAAGTATAGCGATTGCTGCAAATGTTAGAATTTGGTATAGTTTATTCATGTTTCCGGTATTATTAATTATTAATGTCTAATGATTTAAAATCTGAATGGGGAATTTCTAAAAACCATATTCTGTTGTACATGCTTTTTATGTACGTTAAAAAAAAGAAAAGCACCATGTTAAAAAAATCTAAATGTTAAACTAATTGCACAAATAGCCAATTATCATCAACAATTGACATCTTATTTTCGACCGCAAAATAGTTATTATTTTTTAATCGGGTGGTTTAATCTTGGTTTTTGCTGATATTTTTGATAAAAAAAGCTCTGTTGCTTTAAGAATATAGCCATATTTCAATAAAAAACTTATTATACATCTAAAATCAATAAACTCTGTATGAATTATTTATATTTGCATTATAAATATTATTGTAAAAAATGGATATTCCTGAGTCACAAAAGATATATTTTTTTTCAGATGCTCATCTTGGCATCCCCAATTATGTTGATAGTTTAAAAAGGGAGAAACTGTTGGTTTCATGTCTTGATGAAGTAAAAACAGATGCTTTTGAGATATATCTTTTAGGAGATATATTTGATTTTTGGTTTGAATATAAAACTGTTGTACCGAAGGGTTATGTGAGGCTATTGGGAAAAATTGCTGAGCTGACAGACTCAGGAATTAAAGTTCATTATTTTACGGGAAATCACGATATGTGGGTTTTTGATTATTTTAAAAAAGAGCTTGGTGTAAGTATTCATCGTAAGCCAATTTCCGAAACTATTAATGGGAAGAAGTTTTTTATTGGACATGGTGATGGATTGGGGCCCGGAGATAAAAGTTATAAAAGGCTGAAAAAGATATTTTCAAGCAGATTATGTCAAAAATTGTTTTCATATTTACATCCGGGATTTGGGTCAGGCTTGGCAATGTTTTTTTCACGAAGAAGCCGCCTGGTAAATGGAGCAAATGATGAAATATTCCTGGGTGAAGATAAAGAAAGGCTTATTCAATATTGCCATTATAAACTCAAGGACGATAATATTGATTATTTTATTTTTGGGCACAGACATCTGCCTATGGATATTGAGATAAAAAATGGCTCAAGATATATCAATACCGGAGATTGGTTTAATAATTTTTCTTATGCTGTGTTTGATGGGAATAAAGTTGAACTAAAATACTTTCCTGTAAAGTAAAAATGACACATATAAATATGTAGTTTTTATTGCGCATAAAAAAAGAAGCGAAGAACACTTAATCATTTCTTCGCTTCTTTTTTGTATTATATGAGAAAAATTACACTATTTTTTCTACCAAGTCAACTACTCTGCATGAGTATCCATATTCATTATCATACCATGATACAACTTTTACAAAGTTACCATTCATAACTTGTGTAAGTTGGCTGTCAAATACTGAAGAATGAGTATTTCCAATAATGTCAACAGATACAACAGGATCAATGCAATATTCCAAAATACCTTTCATTGGGCCTTCAGCAGCTTTTTTCATTGCAGCATTAATATCTTCTTTTGATGCTGCTTTGTCAAGTTCAACTGTCAGGTCAACAACAGAACCATCACAAACAGGTACTCTCATAGCATATCCGTCAAGTTTGCCTTTTAAATAAGGAATTACCAAACCAACTGCTTTTGCTGCACCGGTTGTTGTTGGTATAATAGACATAGCAGCAGCTCTAGCACGACGCAGGTCTTTATGAGGGGCATCAAGAATATTCTGGTCATTTGTATAAGCATGGATAGTGTTCATTAGTCCATGTTTTATTCCGAAATTGTCATTTAGTACTTTTGCTACAGGAGCAAGACAGTTTGTAGTACATGAAGCATTTGAGTATATTTTATGCTCAGCTTTGATGTCTTCATTATTTACACCCATAACAACTGTTGCATCAACATCATCTTCTGATTTTGAAGGTACAGTTAAAACTACTTTTTTTGCACCGGCTTCAATATGCTTGGAAACACCTTTGCGATCACGAAATACACCGGTAGATTCAACAACAACATCTATACCTAACTCTTTCCATGGTAGATTTGCGGGATCTTTTTCTGCATATACTTTTATTTTTTTTCCGTTAACAACAATATTGTCTCCCTCAGCTGTAACAGTTCCCGGAAATTTTCCGTGAACAGAGTCATATTTTAATAAGTGAGCCAGAGTTTTACTGTCTGTAAGATCATTAACTGCCACAATTTCAATATTCTTCTTTTCTAAAGACGCTTTTAATGTCAATCTTCCTATACGGCCAAAACCGTTAATTGCTACTTTAATATTTGCCATGATTTTTATTTTTTTAATGTTTGAATTTGTATTATAATCTATTTAACAATGCTAAAAAGCTATTTGTTTAACAGGTATGCAAAAATAAAGATTATTATAATCATTAGCAAATAGAACAAATTCTTAATTATCTAATAAATCTTAAACAGGCATTAATTTACCTTGTGTTTCAGAACTTATTAATTATTTTTGCCGCAAATTATTATTGCGTATTATGTGGTGAATAAAAAAACCAATAATCACTAATTATGTTATTGCTCGAATTATATTATTTATTAATTTTTAAATAAGCATTCATGAATATATACCTTATCGTAGTTATAGCATATTTTGCATTTATCACCCTTATTTCTTTATTAACAAAAAAAGTAGCAAGCCGTTCTGCTGCAGATTATCTTATTGCAGGCAGAAATCTGGGTGTTGTTGCATGTGCTGTTGTAGTTGCATCCGAGTGGCTTGGAGGAATGAGCACAATTGGTGTAAGCGAAAAAGCCTTTGAAACCGGTACAATGCAACCGATTCTTTATAATATTTCCACAGCTATAGGAATGATTATTATTGGATTTACAGTGGCAAGGCATTATAGGAAAAACAATGTTCACACTGTAAGTGAAATGCTTGAAAATTTGTTTGGACGCAGGGCACGGGCTGTTTCAGCAATAGCTTTTCTTTTAGCTTATGTAGTTCTTGCTTTTGTTCAGCTACAAACTGCCTCCAGTGTTATTTCTGCTATGTTTGATTTGCCTTGGTTATATTCTGTAATATTATCATCGGTTATAATTACGATATACACTTACATTGGAGGTATGCATGCATTGGCTATCACCGGAATTATTCATGTGGTTACAATGTTTGTCGGAATTGGGGTTGCAACCTGGATAGGTATTAGTGATATTGGTGGTTTTTCATCTTTGCAAAATCAAATGGTTGCTTTAGGTTCACCCGAAAATCTTTATAATCCTTTTAGCGGGGGTTTGAGTTATGCCTGGAGTTTAATTTTAGGCGGTGTGCTTGGGGGGATGGCAGGCCAGGCCAGTATCCAGCCCATATTTGCTGCCCGTAGCGCTTCAATTGCAAAAAAATCTGCTATCTTTTCATCATTAATAATTGCGCCTTTTGGTATTATGGTTGCTTTATTAGGTTTGATTGCCGCAACAGGCAAATATTTCGATGTTTCAAGCATTGCAAGTCCGCTTTGGGATAATGCACACCAAATTATTAATCCTAAGATGGTTTTGCCTACATTAATGACAACTCCTGAGTTTATTCATCCCGTGCTGGGTGGTATTGCACTTGCAGGAATTCTGGCTGCTATTTTATCTACTGTTGGCCCGGTCAATTTTGCCGTTGTTACTATTGCTACAAAAGATATTTATCACGGAATCATTAATAAAACAGCAGTTGACAAAAAGATTATCTCTACTGCCAGAAAACTTGTACTTCTTGTAAATCTTATCACAATTCCACTTGCATTTTACAGCACAGGAGCGATCTTAAGCATGGCTTATATCTCTTATGGCATTAGAGCTATTGGTGCAATAGTGATTCTTATGGGAATTTATAAGCGAGGCTGGATTAGTACCGATGGAGTTAGATGGGCTTTTATAGGTGGCACTATTGCCGTACTAATTAATATAATTGCCAAACTACAAGGATGGTGGTTCATTGAAGATACTTACATGGCAATTGGTGCAGCCATCGTATTTGTTATTCTTGGTAACATGCATGCAAACAGAAAGAGAAATAAATTAAGAAAAAGATCAGCAAACATAAAAGTGTTTCCTAAAAAAGAAGTATAAAGCTGATTGTTTATTTCATAAATATTTTATGATATGACAGAGAATTCTCCTTTAAAAGGAATTAGAGTTTTGGAATTGGCAAGTGTTCTTGCCGGCCCAAGCATCGGGATGTTTTTTGCTGAACTTGGCGCAGAAGTTATTAAGGTTGAAAATGTCACAACTAAGGGTGATGTAACACGAAAATGGAAATTGCCAAAAGAAGATCCGGATACTGATATCTCCGGGTATTTTTCATCCGTTAATTGGGGAAAAGAATCTTTTGCAGTTAATCTATGCGAAGAAGAAGGACTTCAGCTTATTTATAAACTTGCAGCAAAGAGTGATATAGTTCTTGTGAGTTATAAACCCGGTGATGCAGAAAAATTACTTGTTGATTATCCCCGAATTAAAGAATATAACAAAAGTGTAATTTATGCTCATATTACCGGCTATGGTTTGCATAATTCCAGGGCAGGCTTTGATGCGATTATTCAGGCAGAAAGCGGTTTTACATATATGAATGGAGAGCCGGACGGTCCTCCCGTTAAAATGCCCGTTGCCCTTATGGATGTGCTTGCCGCTCATCAGTTAAAAGAAGCTATTTTAATAGCCCTGCTCAGCAGAGAAAGAAATGGAAAAGGCCAGTATATTGAAGCTTCACTTTTTAAAGCAGGTATTGCTTCATTGGTTAATCAGGCTACAAACTGGCTGGTTGGAAATGAAATTCCGCAAAGACTTGGTTCTGACCATCCTAATATTGTTCCATACGGTACTATTTTCAAAACTGCAGATAATAAGGAAATCGTTATTGCCGCCGGAACCGACAAGCAGTTTCAAAACTTGATAACTGTCTTAGGAAAACCTGAATTGGCCCATAATCCAAAGTTTGAAAAGAACCAAAACAGAGTTATTAATAAAGCAGAATTAAATGAAATAATTCAGTCAATTATTTTTAAATATTCAAGGGAAGAAATTTTATCTTTGCTGTCAGAAAAACGAATACCTGCCGGTGGTGTTTTTAATATGAAAGAGGTTTTTGAAATTCCGGAATCCGCAGAAATGCTGCTGGATAGTAATTATGAAGATGGAAGAAATATAAAAGGCGTTCGTTCAATAGCTTTTACTTCTTCCGAAAATATTGTGCAGCCAGATTTGCAACCGCCACCGCATTATGGTGAGCATACAAAAATGATATTGAAAGATTATTTAAAACTAGATACTCAACAAATTGACAATTTAATTAAAAAAGGAGTTGTTTATGCAAGAAACTACTAATGGCAGCTACTCACTAATCGATGGTTCGAGACTCATTATTGAAGGACTTGCCAGGGCAGGTGCCGATTCATTTATCGGATATCCGATAACACCTGCAAATTTACTTTACGCATATAGCAGTCAGAGATTACCGCTAATGCTGCCCGCACCGGATGAGATTACAACATTGCAATGGATGGCAGGACTGGCAGCCACAGGAAAAATTCCGGTAACTGCTACATCCTTTCCGGGATTTGCCCTAATGATAGAATCCATTAATATGGCTTATATGATGGAGCTGCCTATGGTAATTGTTCTCGTTCAAAGGCTGGGACCGGCAACAGGCACTGCTACCTGCGGAGCACAAGGTGATTTGCTTCTGCTCAAAGGTATGATCTCCGGTGGACATCCTGTGCCTGTTTTGTGTACTTCAAGTTTTGACGATTGCTGGCAGCTGTCTGATAAAGCCGTTAAAATGGCAGTAGAAAACAGAACTCCGGTGGTTTTGCTTACTTCTAAAGAAGAGATTATGACCTCCAGAAGTTTCTTGATAAACAAGCTTGATGAGATCAAACCTATTGAAAGAAAATACTATAATTGTGATAATGATTGTGAATATAAATCTTATTATGCTGAGAATCTTGTTCCTGACTTTCTAGCTGTTACACAGCAAAAACACCAGGTAAGAATGACTGCCTCTACTCATGACCAAAAAGGGATTTTGCAGCATTCTAACGAAGAAGCTCTTGGCAACACAAAACGCCTTGATGAAAAAAACAAAAGAAGTATTGATGATTATACTTTCTTTGAATATGATGAACAGCAGGGTGCTGACAATTTAATTGTTGCTTTCGGAATAACTGCTGCTGCCGCCAAAAATGCAATTACTACATTGCGCAAGGATGGAACCAAAAGCTCATTGTTAATTCCTAAAACATTATTGCCTGTTCCTGACGATTATCTTAAGATAATTAGTAAGTATAAGAGAGTTGTTATTGCAGAAGAAAATTTAAATAATCAGTTTGGAGATATTTTATTTGGAATCAAGAAACCTGATCACATTAAGTTTGTGGGAAATATTGGTAAAATGATTACACCACAGCAAATTATTAAGGAGGTATTAGCATGATAGAAAACATTTCAATATTAAATACAGACTCATTGCCGTTTTGTAAGGGTTGCGGACATGATCTTGTCGCAAAAAATACAGCCAAAGCACTCGATAAGTTGGGATATTCTCCACTGGATGTTATTGTTGTTACAGATATTGGTTGCCACGGCATTATAGACAAATGCTTAAATACACATACTGTACATGGCCTGCATGGCCGTTCTGCAGCATTAGGTGCAGGTGTGTCTTTTGGAGTTGAAAACCCAAATCAGAAAGTTATTGTATTTATTGGTGACGGTGGTTCTACTATTGGATTGCAGCATATTATGGAAGCTGCAAGATTAAATTTAAATATGACTATCGTTGTACACAACAATTTTCTTTACGGTATGACAGGCGGACAAACTTCCGGCCTTACTCCGATGGGATTTAATACTACAACCTCTTTTGAAGGAAATCCTTTTAGCGGATATGATATATGTGGTTTAAGTCATACTGCAGGAGCAGCATATACAAGCAGATTTTTAGGTATAGGAGATATCACAGACAAACTGGCTGCTGCTTTTGATGTTAAGGGCTTTTCTCTGGTTGAAGTTGTTGAAATATGCCCTAGTTATGGAATTAAGCTTAATCCCGGCAAAAAACTCAAGGATATTGTTGAGCAGGCTGGCAAAGAAATAGGTGAATGGAGAAATGACAGAAAGGTGTTTGAAGCTATTCAGGGTAAGAAGGTGGCGGATCTGCTTGAAAAAGTTCCCGAAATTAAAAAGGAATTTGACAATAAATTAGAAAAGCCGATGTCCATCATTTTGAGTGGCTCAGCCGGCGAAGGTGTGCAGCTTGCAGCAACAATTTTTTCGGAAGCTTCAATAAGGTCAGGATTATCTGTTACTCAAAAGGGAAGTTATCCTGTAACTGTTGGAGTAGGTTTCTCAACTGCTGAAATCAATATTTCTCCTGAGGAGATTTACTTTCATGGTATTGATGTGCCGGATGTTGTCATAGTTACAAGCACTGACGGCCTTGCTCACAATAAAGCTAAGATCAAAAACATGAAAGCAGGTCTATTGATAATAGATTCAAGTTTACAAACTCCCGAAACAGACGCAGAGATTATTTCTTATGATTTTAGAAAAATAGGAGCAAGAAGCGCATCTATTTTAAGTGTTTTCTTTTATGCTTTGAAGTTTGGAGTGATAAGCACTGAAGCCTTATTCAATACAATCGAAAACAAAGGATTAGATAAAAAATTGCCAATTGACAAAATAAAGGAGATTCTTTTCTAATAATGAATCTCCTTTATTCTTAACTAAAGCATGCTTTAATATTTGCTTTCAGTATTATATTCTTATTGCTTTTTTAAATCAGGATTTCTTTTAAATGCTCAATCTCTGATTTCTTTTCATTATCACCGGCTTTATCATAAGAAACGATAAGATTATTAAGCATTCTTAAAATAATTTCTTTATTGTTGCAGGGATTAAAGTATGAAGGGATTGGCTCCAAATCAAGCTTTTTGACAAATTCCTCAACTTCTTTATGTGAAAACACTAATCCTTTGCTAAAAGCATTAATGTAAAAGAGCACATTTTTATCATTTATTAATAATGTAGTTGGATCTACTGATTTTGCAGTATAAGCGAGGATAAAATGTTCCGGCAGATTAACTCCGTATACAGGAAGCTCCAGCCTTTGTGCCAAAATTATATAAACAATACCTAATGACAGTGGATTACCTTTTTTTGAATTTAATACAAAATTGATAAATGAATTCTGAGGGTCATGATAATTGTCAATATTGCCATTAAACCCAATTATTTCATAAAAGACATGATTAAAAACCTTAATCTGCTCAAGGGCTGTTAAATTGTCATTCAATTCTATCCAAATCTCTTTTCTTATTTTATTAAGCGCATAATGTATTTCATCTTCTTTAAGATGGGGATAATGATAACGAGCAATAATTATGGCGCCTTCCAAAAGGTCCATTTCTCCTTTTACCCAGTCAGCCAGCTCTTTTGTTATAGCTGCAAACTGAATGGTATGAGTAATGTTTTCTATTCTTTTTTGTATGTTTGGCTGCAATGAGTTTTCCCAGGCTGTTTCCAGATAAGGGATAGCCTTGTCTCCGGTTTTGATAATTTTGTCAAATATTTCGGCATAGACAGCCTCATCAGGTTCATCTACAAGGCTTATCAAAGCTTTGATTTCATTACCGTCATCAACTTCGTCTGTTAGCATATAGAGATTTTTTATGATGTAAATCTTTCTAATACTAATTTTATTAAACTTTCAACAGTTGGTTTATAATCTTTGCTATATGTTTTGGACACCCTGTTGGCAATTATAGCACAAACAGTAAGAGTGTTATGTCCCAGTGCTTTTCCAAGTCCGTATAATGCCGATGTTTCCATCTCGAAATTTGTTATTCTGTTGCCTTCATAAGAAAAGCTTTCAATTTTTTCGTTCAACTCGGGAAATGCTAAAGGAATTCTTAATTCTCTTCCTTGCGGACCAAAGAACCCCGAAGCAGTGGCTGTAATTCCGCTTGTGATATCATGTGCTATTTGCTTAAGCAATTTTTCCGAACCTTTTATAACATAAGGATAAGGTAATCTTTTATTCCAATTTGTATATTTTATAAATGCATCTGAAATATCATCTTCTGTAATTCCTTTATCATAAGCATAATAGTTTAATAAACCATCAAAGCCTAAGCCATGCGTAGATGCAACGAAAGTATCAACTTTAATATCTGGGTGCAGTGCTCCTGATGTTCCAAGTCTTATAATATCAAGGCTAGTATGTTTTTCTTTAGAAACTCTTTTCTCAAGGTCAATGTTTACTGCAGCATCTAGCTCATTTATAACAATATCAATATTGTCGGTGCCAATTCCTGTTGACATTACCGTAATTCTTTTTCCATTGAAATATCCGGTGTGAGTCACAAACTCACGGTTTTGTACTTTATGTTCTATTTTATCGAAATGTTTTGAAATTGCTTGTACACGGCTTTGGTCGCCAACAACAATTACTTTTTGGGCAATCTGATCAGGCCTTAGTTTTATATGATATACGCTTCCGTCAGGGTTGATAATTAATTCAGATTCTTTGTAATTCTTTTTCATTATTTATAATTTTAAAAAATATTCTTTACTTAATATGTTTTTTTGCTTTCTTCTAATTCATACTGATATTTATATATTAGCAAAAATAATTATAAATTCGCGTAATACCTAAAATAGAAGATTTCATTCAACTACATTTTTAAAAATATTATGATTATGCAGGCAGAAATAATTAGCATAGGAGATGAACTCCTGATAGGACAGGTTGTAAATACAAATGCTTCGTGGATGAGCGAAAAATTGAATGAGGTAGCTGTTTCTGTCAGATATATAACAACAATATCTGATAATGAAGAAGATATGATGCATTTGTTGGAAACAGCATATAATCGTTCTGATTTAGTCATTTTAACAGGAGGCTTGGGACCTACTAAAGATGATAAGACCAAGGATGTGCTTGTGAAATTTTTCAATACAAGTTTGGAACTTAATGAAACAGTTCTGGAAGATATAAAGGCTTATTTAAATAAACGTTCAGTGGAACTTAATGAATTGAATAGAAATCAGGCAATGACTCCAAAGGGCTGTGAAATTATTAGAAATCCGGAGGGAACAGCTCCCGGCCTGGTTTTTAAAAAGAAAGACAAAACAGTTATCGCCGTGCCGGGTGTTCCTTATGAGATGAAGCATATGTTTGATGATCATATTATTCCAACGCTAAAAAAATCTCAGAAGCAAAGAAATATTGTTCATAGAACTGTTCTCACTCAAGGTATGGCAGAAGCTATGCTTGCAGAAAAGCTTGAAGATTGGGAGAATGAACTTCCTGAAGATATAAAACTTGCATATTTACCATCATCCTCCACAGTAAGGCTAAGGTTGTCAGGAAAAGGTAAAAGCCGGGAAGAGGTAAAAGAAAAAATTCAAAGAGAGATTGATAAACTGAAGAAGATAATACCGGATTATATATATGGATATGACGATGATACATTGGAGAAAATAGTAATAGACATTTTAAGCAAAGAGGATAAAACATTGAGCATTGCAGAAAGCTGCACCGGTGGTTATATTTCGCATCTTATAACAAGTGTTCCCGGCAGTTCAGAGTGTTTTGAAGGATCTGTTATTTCTTATTCGAATAATATAAAGGAAAAGCATCTGAATGTGCCCGGAGATTTAATTGAGAAGCATGGAGCGGTGAGTTCACAGGTTGCGGAGGCAATGGCCGAAGGTGTGCGCAAATCATTTAAAACTGACTATGCTGTTTCTGTAACAGGTATTGCCGGCCCCTCGGGCGGCACAAAAGAAAAACCTGTAGGATTGGTTTATATTGCAGTAGCTGCCGCTGATAATGTTTATAGTAAGAAATATTTATTTGGAGATAAAAGGCAGAGAAATATTGAGAGAAGTGCAGTAACAGCTTTGAATATGTTGCGTAAAGAAATAAAAAAGCTCATTTAATTCAAATTAAATGAGCTTTTTTATTTAATGAATTTAGG
>CAZTPA010000011.1:16363-59888 GCA_964614525.1 uncultured Bacteroidales bacterium
TAAAAAAGCTCATTTAATTCAAATTAAATGAGCTTTTTTATTTAATGAATTTAGGTATTAACCTTTATCTTCTTCTTTATCTTCTTCTTTATCTTCTTCTTTTTGTTTTTCTGCTTCTTCTTGTTTCGCTTTGCGTGCAGCTTCAATAGCTCTTTCACGCATTAATTCACGAACATATTTCTGCAAATCCTCATCCTGTTGATAGCTTTTTATAATTTCCTGATAAGTGGCAGATGTTAAATTATTTTTTTCAAGAGTTTCCTGAGTCTTTTGTTGCAGCTCCTTGTTTAATTTGGTAATTTCCGGCCCAATAGCATTAAAGGCACTTATTTCTTCATCTGAAAATGTTCCACTTTGAAGCAGGCCAATCTGAGCTGCACGTGAAATCTGATTAAATCGATCCATCGTTAAGCCGTTTTCTTCAACAACTTGCTCAATTTTTGCATTGTTTTCTTTTCTTAATTTACTGATTGCTTTATTAGAGTCAACAAACCCTAATAATTCCTCATCAGAGAATTTGAATTCTACTTTTTCTTCGGTTTGTTCATCTTTATCTGTCGCAAAACCGATTGCGGGTACAAAAGCAGCGATAAATAAGGCAATTAATAATTGCATTGTAGCGGGTTTTGAAAATTTAAATTTCATTGTGTTTTGATTTTTTTTGATTTTTAACTGTGCAAAGATACAAAAAAACATTTAAATGCAATTTTGTGCATATGTTACAATCAAACGTTTTCTTTAATAATATATTTTGATTTAATAAATTTAAAAATCTCCATAACAAGTATAAGAGGTATTGCAAGCAGAAAAACTTCAAACCATTCAAGCATAGTAATTGGTTCTAATTTTAATACATTTTGCATAAAGGGTATATGCATTGAGAGAATATGAATTCCCTGTGCTAATATTACTCCAAATAATAGGATTATGTTTCTTTTTAAAGGTATTTTAAATATAGAAACTCTTTCCGAACGACAACTGAATACGTGAACATTTTGCATTATAACCATAAGCAGGAGAACAATGTTCCTTGCGTGTGTTTCATTCATGTCCATGAAGTTTTTCAGGTAAAACCAAGAACCGAAAGCTATCATACCCATAGTTAATCCTGAGACAATTGTTTGCTGCAACATTTGTTTATTAAAGATTTTTTCAGTAGTTTTTCTGGGTTTTCTTTTCATAGCACCGGGTTCACCACCTTCAAAAGCGAGAGCCACATCTTGTATGCCATTTGTAACGAGGTTTAACCACAATAGTTGAACAGCAAGAAGTGGCAGAGGTAGTCCGGCAATAATTGATGCAATAAAAAGAATTACTTCAGCGGCTCCGGTTGATATTAGCAGGTAAATAACTTTTCTTACATTATCAAAAGCAAACCTTCCTTCTTCAACTCCTGAAACAATAGATGAGAAGTTATCATCAACAACAATCATATTGCTTATTTCTTTAGCCACATCGGTGCCGCTACCCATTGCCACACCAATATTTGCTCTTTTTAGTGCAGGGGCGTCATTTACCCCGTCTCCTGTTACCGCTACAAATTCTCCACTACGATTCAGAGTGTCAATTATCTCGTATTTTTGTGTAGGACTAACCCTGGCAAATACACTTGCTGAACTTACTAATTTTTCGTAAGCAGGAGTTTCAAAGGAGCCTGCCTCTGCTAACTGTTGCCCGGTAACAACATCTGATTTGCTTTCTGAGATGCCTAGTTCATAAGCAATCGCGCCGGCTGTAGCGGGATGATCTCCGGTAATCATCATTACTTTTATACCGGCTTCATGACATTTCTCAATCGCTTCTTTAGCTTCATTGCGAAGAGGGTCTATAAAGCCAACAAGCCCATAAAATTTTAATGGTGGAACATCCTCTTCTTCATATACTTCTTTAGTTTCAAATTCTGAAACTTCTGCTCCTGCAACAGCTAATACTCTATAACCGTTTGTTGCCATTTCGATAGTCTGCTCTTCAATTTTTTGCTTATCAATTTTTTGTTCTTCACCTTTAACAATCATAGTATCGCATAAATCAAGAACTTTCTCAACAGCTCCTTTCAGTGATATTTGCAATTTATTGTTTTTATCATAAAATGCAGCAGAAAATTTTTTTTCAGATTCATATGGGATTTTTCCTACAACACGAAAGTCATATCTTACAATTCTGGGATCCAGACCGAGTTTTATACCGAGGGAAAGAAAAGCAATATCCATTGCATCACCATGATGTTCCCACAAATTATCCTCATTTTTAAGAAGTTTGGCTTCGTTGGCAAGAACTCCTAATTTCGCCATATACTTTATCTGTGAATACTCCTGCTCGGGTATTTTCCCATCGTCCATCATAGTAACTTTCCCAATGCCGTTATATCCTTCGCCGGATACAGGAAATTTTTGTCCGTCAGGCAGCGTAATTAATTTTGCAGTTTGTTGATTTACAGTTAGAGTTCCTGTTTTGTCGCTCGCAATTACAGTACAACTGCCAAGGCTTTCAACAGCTGTCAGCTTTCTAACTATAACATTTCTTTTAGACATTCGGGAAGTTGCTATAGACAAGGCAACCGTAAGAGCTACAGGTAATCCCTCAGGAATAGTAGATACAGCAAGAGCAACCACTAAGAAAAAGATTTCATCAATCTTTACTCCCTGAAACCACAAAATAGTAGCAAGAATGAATCCGGAAAACAGAACAGCATAACTTATCTGTCTTGTGAATTTCTCCATCCTGATAACTAGAGGAGGTTTTGCGGAAATTGATTCAGTAACATTCTCGGCAATTTTTCCAACTTCTGTTTGCAAGCCTGTGCCCACAACAACACCTGTGCCTCTACCGGAAATAACTGTAGCACCGGCAAAAGCCATGTTTTTTCTGTCTCCTACAGCCGTTTGCTCCATAAGAATGTCAGTTTGCTTATCAGAAGCAATAGATTCACCGGTTAAAAAGCTCTCATCAACAGATAAGTTAGAAACACTTGTTAATCTTATATCCGCAGGTACTTTGTCGCCCGACTCCAGTAGTACAATATCACCCGGAACCAGTTTTTCTGCAAAAATTTCCATTTCTGTGCCGGCACGTTTTACCCTGGATTTTATCTTTAACATTTTCTGCAGGCCTGCTGCACTCTTTTCTGCATTATACTCTTGATAAGCACCAAGTGCAGAGTTTAGAGTAATCACTATCAGGATAAAAACAGCATCGGTAAGTTCTCCAATTACCAATGATGCAACAGCTGCAGCTAAAAGTATAAATATTAAAGGATTTAGAATTTGATGGAGTAATATTTTTAATAAAGTAGGAGGAGCCTTAACAGGCAAAGTGTTTTCTCCATATTTTTCTAAACGCTGAGCTGATTCTTCAATGCTTAATCCATTCTCGCCTGTATCAAAAAGTTTTTCGATTTCTTCTTTTGATTTTGAATGCCATGGATAATCAATCAACATATCAGGTTCTCTCTCTAGCTTCATAATATCGGGTTTTAAATAATTTGCTTTCTGTTATTTTAAGAATTCCAGCTCAAAGGCATAAGCTGTATTAGGTTCGGCAATAATAACAATACCATTATTTATTAATTCGTTTTTATTGCATGTAAACATTTTGCCGGATGGAAAAATATCTTTTCCATATAAATCAAAATAATTGTCTAAATTCATTAACTCAAGAAAATCGGCAGGAATTTTTATCCTTGTTCTAAGTGCTTGATCTTTTGAAAAATTAATCACAAATAATATCGCTTTTTCATCAAGGTAGCGAATGTATGTGTATATATAATTTCCATAAAAATCATCACTGTCATTATTTACCCACATTAGGTCATAAAAATTGCCATCAAAAATTTCCGGTCTTTTCGAAAGTTGCATTATTTCAGCATAAGCCTTTCTGAGATTTTTTGATTCCTCTGTGAGTTTTGATTTATTATATAACCAATTAAATACTGAAGGAACAGTACAATAATCAAAAATACTTGTTCTGCCATCTTCTCCGGAAAAACCGCTAGCCTCTGTTGCTGCTTCACCCAGTTCCTGCCCAAAGTATATCATTACTGCACCTTTGTTAAAACTAGTGCTCAAAACCATTCCCGGAATTCCTCTCCATGGATCATCGGCAAATTGTTTTGATGCAATTCTTTGTTCGTCATGATTTTCTAAAAATCGCAACATATTTGCATCAATTCCATCTAAACTTTGCCAACATAAAGATAACATTCGTGCAGATAATTTGCCCTCAATAACTCCTCTTAAGGTATTATACAAGCCTTCTTTGTCATATAACAGGTCAAACTTTCCGGTATCAATATATGACTTATATGCATCAGGATTATATATTTCACCTATGAATAATGAATCAGGGAATTTGTTCTTTATTTGCGAGATAGCATAATTCCAAAATTCAACAGGAACCATTTCCGCCATATCACATCTAAAACCATCAACACCTTTTTCTAACCAAAAAAATAAAATATTTGTCATTTTATGCCATGTATAAGGAATTGGTTTAAAATGACATTCGCGATTGTTTTTATAATCAACTCCATAGTTGATTTTGATTGTTTCGTACCAATCATCATATGAGGGCGAGTTTGAAAAACAATCATTTCCGGTAACTATAGCGGGATTTTCAGTATACGCTTCAATGTCGGAAGCATCAACATAGGGTAAATTTTTAACCTCTTCAGGAATAATAAGCTTTTCTCCGGGCAGATAATAAAAATTATTTTGCGGGTCAAAAGCTTTTGTTTTGTCATCCTTAACGCCCAGTGCCTCAATTCCCTCCGGCATATGATCTGTGGCATACTGGCGGGCTACATGGTTCGGGACAAAGTCTATTATAAGCTTTAAATCATTATTATGGAATCTTTTGATGAGTGCTTCAAATTCGGACATCCTTTTGTTTACGTTTTCAGCCAGATCCGGGTCAAGCTGGTAGTAGTTTCTTATGGCATAAGGAGAGCCTGCCCTGCCTTTTATGACTGCCGGATTGTCTTTTTGTAATCCATACTTTGAATAATCGGTGCAAGTCGCATGCTCAATAATTCCCGTAAGCCATATATGAGTTACTCCTAATTCCTTAATGCTTTTTAAAACCTCATCATTAATGTCATTAAACTTTCCACATCCATTTTCTTTAATGTCGCCATGCAATACATTGTTGTTCTTCTTGTTTCCAAAAAGCCTGACAAATAATTGATAAATTACGGGTTTTGTTGGTTTGCTTGTTTCTTGCATAAGAATAATTTAAAACAAATATAAAAATAAAAACAATAAAAATAGTACATAGAGTTTTTGGTCCGGAAGGTAATCTTAATTTCAGCTGTGTGTTTTGTGATTTTTTATCTTTCTAAAGCTAATAGAGAAAAATTATTTATTTTCTTTTTTGTCATAACACAAAAACGAAACAAAAAAATCAAAGCTGCATAGTTTTCCCGACGGGTCTAAGCTCACTCCATAAAAAGCACCGTCATTCCTATGTTTTCCGCACGTCATGCCGAAGCTGCACGTCATTTCGAACGTTCAGACCCAGCCTTTGAGTCGTCGATGTGGAATGACCTCTTGCTTTTATACTTATAATCAGCTTTTTAGACCCCTGTCCCCTAAAGGGGAACGCAACCAATAAAGTTAGTTGCGAAAGTCCCCTTTAGGGGATTTAGGGGTGTTGCATAAAGAGATAATTAGTAGTGTTGTAAGTGTTTTGTCATTAGTAATGAAGCGAAGCGGAATGAGAGATCTCGTGGATTAAAGAGCCTTTTTTGCGATTGCTTTTAAAAAGTTTATCACGTTCATCCACTAGATTTAGCTTCGCTGCTACTTCGTGGTCTCCCTGACGGTCGAAATGACGTGCAAGTTCTAAAACAACCACTAATGCCGGATCAGCAAACGCACTCCGGCAATGGTCTCGTCAAAATTGACGAGATGAATTGAAAAACGACTGTAAATCCGGCAAAGAGGTTTATCCAGCTTTGCCTGGATTTAGGTCATTTTCGAAGAGCTCGTAAGCATTCGTTTTGCCTGGGTTTTTCTTTTGGGCTATGCCATAAGAATAAGACAATATTTTTTCGTTTTTGTTTTAACACAAAAAGCAACTCAATACTGAGAAAAATTATTCTACGACAATTTTTCTCATCATATATTTTTTACCTAATGATAATCTTAGCAAATACATACCGGAGGGAATGTCATAGAGCTGGATCGTTTGAAGCCCGGAGTTTATCCTGTAGCTAGCCATTGTTTGCCCTGCCATACTTATTATATCTAAAGACATATCATTTTCATAATATTCCGGAATATAAATATTCAAAAATTCCTTTGCCGGCACAGGATATACTTCTACCAATTCGTAATCAAAACTCTGCGTGCCAGACTCTCCCTCAACCTTGATATGAGCAGTCATAGTTGCTGAATGATGATATCCGTCAAATAATTGGTAATCAAAACTGTCCATTCCAACAAAATTATCATCCGGGACATAAACGAATGATCCATCAGAATATAGGTTTAAGCTGCCATTTGCAACATAATCAATTAAGTAAACTTCTAAATCATTACCATCAAAATCCATTGCATTAAAAAGCAAACCATTATTTGCATCAACTTCAAGCATATTATTTTTGGCAGTTTCAAATTCTCGGCAAAAAGCAATTGGAGGATTATTTATCAATGGCAGTCGTTCTTTGAGTATCTTCAACGATTCTTTTTCAACAGCAACAGCATCTAACACCTGATTCCAAAATTCCCATGTAAATCTTTCAGAGGCCTGTGCTTCAAAGTCTTTATAAAAAACAACCGGCATTATACCATCAGATTCATAATCCTGAGTTCCCGGCAAATTACGGTCATCATGAATAACTCTCATTTGGCTCGGATCATGAAAGTTTATTAATGTCCAGGGCAGTCTAATGTGCACTTCCTCATCGCTAATAATTACACCATCATGACTGGAAGCAGGCAGCTCAATTCTTCTTGTTTTCAACTGTCCAATATAGTGAACCTCATGCTCGGGGCTATTAGTTTTCCATCTTACAATATTCCAGGGTTCGCCATCGGTAGATATGCTGTGATATAATTGTTCGGGACCGGAAATGCCGTGCCAGACTCCATACAAATCATAAGCCTGGGTTACGTATAATTCGGAAGAATAGTTGGTAATCCTTAATGCAAATTCTGCTCTATCGGTGACGGTATTTCCTGACGGCAAAACAGATTCACCAAGTTCGGCATCATAAGTATCCAATGCAAGCCAAATAGTATCTGAATTATTAAGATGATTTTTCAGTCCGAGTTTTAAATGCAAAAACGTATAATCAGCTTTAGCAGCAATTGAATTTATATGGCAATTATCACAATCGTCCTGCCACAATATTTGAAAATTCTGTTCCGGTTTTTCGAATTTTATCAGTCCGAAATTCTGCTCAGCAGCAGTAATATTATTCCATAATATTCGTCTGTCAGGATCAAAATCCATAAAATCAGTAAGCCATGTTCTTTTAAACCATTCGTCAATCCATGAAAACATAAAACCACCACTGCAGCCGGCTTCCAGAGTATTCTCAAGCATTCTGATAAAAGCATATCCCTGATCAACCTCATCATGGCCGCCATGATATATTCCGCTATTTGAGTAATGTGCAATTCCCCAGCTTGAGGATGTTCCAAACTCCCCTATTATCAAAGGCATATTGCTGTAATGATTCTTAAGGTCAGTTAAATAACCCAGATAAGAATTTTGTCCAATATAATCATAGAATGTTTGATAATAAGGGTCTTCGCTAATAAAATCAGGATAATACGGATAAGCATGATACAAAGCAAACAAACCTGCAGGTGCATTGGAAATATTAATTTTTGAAATATCAATATCAGCGATATCTTCATCCGTGTTGGTTTCTGTAGGATGAGATAGCGGATCGAGAGTTGGCCATGATGAAAAACTAACAGGGCGTTCTGTATTGTAATTATTACGTTCGTATGATACAATATTATCAAGCCTGTTGGTAATCCATGCTTCTGAAGGGCTTGCATTATTTATACTAAAAGCTTCACCGGAAAAATTATTAATTCCTTCATTTATTTCATCGGTTGCAATTATTTCTGCCGGGTGAACTTCCCTGCCCAAGACATAGGCAATTACCCATTGTGAAATATCAGTTTCATACACTCCGTGAGCCTCACCCGGACGAGGGTCAATTGTTCGATTTCCATGAATGCAATCAACAATCTCTTCAATACTTTCATCAAAAGATTCACTTAAATAATAAAGATCATCATTATCATACCCTTCAAGTTCCTCTCTAAGCCAAACTCCCTGGAATAAATATATAGGACTCGATGGATTTGCGCGATTTATTGAATCAAGAACTTCATAGAAATGAGGATAATGAAGAGTATAAACTCTTATAGAATTCAGGCCGCTTTGTCTCATCCCATCTATCCATTCAATATAATCCTCTCTGCTTGCAGCCATTTGACCGGGAAAAGTTCCCGGAACAGCTACGCCCAAATTAATTCCTTTCTGAAAAAATGGGATATACTCTGAACCATTCCAAATTTCAAGATATTTGGTGCCTGCTTTAAAAGCTAGTTCATCATTACTGCAAGATTGTGCAGATATATTGCCGGAGTTTAGAAAAGGTGATATTATTAAAAAGAATAAAAACCACCGAAAGTATAGTTTTCTCATACTTGCTTGTTTGTCTGATTAGTAATTAACAAAACAAGCAATCAATCAATATTGTTTATCTCTTCACAAGATTCTTCCTCCTCAGAAGATTCTTTTTTATTATTAAATGGATTATACTTTTGGAGAAATTCCTTATCAGGAAGTATTTTATGTGCAAAATTCTCAATCCTGTAGTACAGAATACTCTCTTCTCTTGTTTTTTCAGAGACGATACTAATATGAGTGGAGGACATAAAGTTGTTCATTAAGAGTATTATAACACTAAGAAAAAATAAAATTTTCACAAGTCCGGCAAACAGGCCTCCTATTCTGTTAAATATATTCAGTCCCGTGATTTTCACTATTTTCTCAAGTGACTTAGCGAACAGATGTACTACAAAAACAACCAGAGAAAATGCAATAATAAACGCAATGATTTTTATGACAAGGGGATTCCATTCTACCATAGCAACCAGTATCTGACCGGCAATATCAGAAACAATAACAGCAATAAAAACGCCCATAATAAGACTTGCCAGAGATGCTATTTCAATTATAAAACCTTTATAAAAACCTCTTATAGCTCCATACGCAAGGGGAACAGCTAAAACTATATCCAGATAATTCATTCAAATATTCTTAATATTACAATAAAAAAAACAATGCTTTCAGAACACTGTTCATCAATCTAAAACTAATGCCATTTCAAATTTTCTAAGATCCCATTTTAACAATTTCTTCAAATTCTTTCTTTGTAAGAGGCATAACAGACAATCTTGCCTGTTTAACCAATGCAACATCTGCAAGCTTGCTGTTTTTCTTAATTTGCTCAAGATTAACAGGCTTTGCAAGTTCTTTATCAGCTTTGAGTTCTACTACAACCCACCGATTATCATCTGTAGTTGGATCCTGAAAATATTCTCGAGAAACTTTTGCAATTCCAATTACGGATTTCTCGCTAACACTATGATAAAATAAAACAGCATCACCCTCTTTCATTTCTTTCATATTGTTTCGTGCCTGATAGTTTCTCACACCATCCCAAATAGTTTTCTTATCCTTAATAAGTTTTTGCCATGAATAGGCCTTTGGTTCTGATTTTACAAGCCAATAATTCATTTAATTAAGAATTTTATATATGAGTTCTTTCAATAGTTGTCCATCCGAAACATTTATATTTCCAACACCTTTGGATTTCAAGTCGTATTCCCTGATTAGACTAATAATATCAATAACTTTTGCACTTGGATATTTTTTAGCAGCGGTTATATAATCATTAACAAAGAAAGGGTTTACCGACAATGCTGCAGCAACATTTTTAGAGGATTTATCTTTCAGGCTATGGTATATAAGTATTTTAGAAAAGTAAGAAAACAATAATGCAAGAATCATTGCATTGGGATTTGATTTAGGATTATCTTCAAAATATTTTACAATTTGAAAAGCTTTAAAAGAATTTTTTTGGCCAAGTGCTTTTTGCAATTCAAAAACATTATAATCTTTACTTATACCAATATTTTCTTCAATATGCTTCAGTGTAATTTCACTGCCTTTAGGTGTATTAATAAAAAGTTTTCCAACTTCATTAACAATTTTACCGATATCAGCTCCCAGGTATTCGGCTAGCATTTGTACAGCCCGTGGGTCAATTGAATAGCCTTGTTTTTTAACGTAATCAGTTATCCATTTCGGAATTTCATTATCATATAACTTTTTACTTTCAAACAATACTCCGCCTTTTTGAAGCTTCTTTGCAAAATTTGTTCTTTTGTCAACAGTTTTATACTTATAAAGAATAACTAAAATCGTTGATTTTTGGGGATTATCCAGATAAGAGCCAAGCTCATCAATTTTATTCATATTCTGAGCTTCTTTCACAATCACAACATGATGATTTGCCATCATTGGATATCTTTTTGCATGAGAAATCACCGTTTGCATGTCAACATCTTTACCGTATAGCATTGTAAAATTGAATTCCTTTTCAGCTTCATCAAGAACATTATCTTCAATAAAATCAGCAATTACGTCAATGGAATATGTTTCTTCACCCATTAAGAAATAAACAGGGTGATAAACTTTATTTTTTAGATCTTTAATAATGTCGTCAAATTTCATTAGAGGCATAGCTGCAGGATAGATTTCTGTTAATGTTCGTCATAATCAAATTTAAGGTGCTTAACGGTAAGTCCGTTATTTATAAGTTCTTTAAGAGAATCAACACCAATGTTCAGCTGTTCCTTAACATAATCTCTGGAAATGACTTTATCACTTTCTTCTGTTTTTATACCTGTGGATATCATTGGTTGATCTGACACCAGCAATAGAGCACCTGTTGGTATGCTATTATAAAAGCCAACTGTAAATATTGTAGCAGTTTCCATATCTATACCCATAACCCTTATTTTCCTGAGATATTCTTTAAAATTACCATCATGTTCCCATACTCTTCGGTTTGTGGTATAAATGGTTCCTGTCCAGTAGTCTCTGTTGTAATTTCTGATATTTGTTGAAACGGCTTTTTGCAGGTTAAATGCGGGTAAAGCAGGAACTTCCGGCGGAAAATAGTCATTTGAAGTACCTTCTCCCCTAATAGCAGCAATAGGCAAAATAAGATCACCAAGTTGATTGATCTTTTTCAATCCTCCGCATTTTCCCAAAAATAAAACAGCCTTGGGTGTAACAGATGATAAAAGATCCATAACTGTTGCAGCATTGGCACTGCCCATCCCGAAGTTTATAATTGTAATGTTGTTATGGGTTGCACTGGGCATAACCCTATCTTTTCCTTTTATTTCAACATTATTTTGTTCGGCAAATAAGTCTAAGTACTGCTGAAAATTCACCAAAAGAATATACTCTCCAATTTCATCCACATCAGTGCCGGTATATCTTGGCAACCAATTAGTTACAATTTCTTCTCTTGTTTTCATAATATAAAAATTTATGAGCAAATTTACATAAAGAGTTTATAATAACAGCATTTTTGAATATCTATTTTACAGATGAAAGCGATGTTTTGATTAGAGGATGCAAAAGTTAGCCAAGAAAGAGCCTTTAAAACTGTAATCTATCGAGAATTTTTCCTGAGATTTGCATAAGGCTTATTTCGGCCATTTTAACATGATACTGGATAGAAAGCAAACGTTCTTCGGCCTCGAGAAGGTCTTTTTGCACTTCTCTGAGTTCAAACCCGGAAAGACTACCGAGTCGATAACGTTCAAATGCAATATCAAGATTTTCACGCGCCACTTCCAGATTTTGGTTTTCGAGCTCAAGTAATCGCAGATTATTTTTATAACCGTTAAATATAGTTATAAAGTCAGCTTTAACCGATTGCATTACCTGTTCTATGTTCAGATCACTGCTTTCCATTTCAATGCGGGCATTTTCTTGCTGTCTTCTGAGGTTATTTCCATCATAAATACTAAATCCTAAAGTAATAGCATAATTCATTCCCCATAGCTGTTGATTCTCCAAGGTTCCACTTTGATATGTATTATGATTATAACCATAGCCGGTATTTAGATTAATATATGGATAACGTTTTGCTTTTGTCATATCGAGATCATAAGCTGTTATGTTCTGATTTGTTTGTGCAGTAAGTATAGCGACATTCTGAGTAAGAACGGCATCCATTAATTCATCATATTTTAAATCGGGATTTACTACTATGCATGTATCCTCAGGAATATTAACAGAATTAAGATCAGAGTCAGCAATAATTTCGCTAAGTCGAACCTGAGAAGCATTTAATACTTCGTACTGTTTTTCCAAGCGGGAGCTGTCAGCATTGAGATTTACCTGAGCCTGCAACAATTGCACTTTTGATCCTGAACCAAGCAGAAAGTGCTCCTGCTCTATCCTCACTCTTTCGCGTGAAAGATCCACACCATATTGCAAATTTGAAAACATTTGCTTTTGCTGTATATAAAAATAGTATTCAGAGGCTAATTGTGCCACCATGTTTTCAACAGAAATTCTTGTATTAAGATCTGCAAGTTCTTTCAGTTCACCAAGTTGTTTATATCTGTATTTTCCTCTGAATCCCTCAAACAACATCCATTTAGCTTGCAAGCCGGCAAAAGTATTAGTATTATGAATACTGCGCATATTATTTTCTGTGCTATCATAATCGTTTTGATTATAATTATTTAAATTCCCTGAAAAAGAAGAGTTCAAATCCAGAGAAGGGAGAAGACCTGCATTACCACGAGAATAATTATTACCGGCAATACCTTGTTCATTCTCTATAATACGGATTGAGTAATTTTTTTCTAGTGCAATAGCAATAAATTCTTCAAGGCTAAGGCTACGTTGAGCTGTTAGCTTTGTTGAAGTTATCAAAACCAATAAAACACCAAACAGTAAGAATTTCAATCTATTCATCATCAACATCCTTTTTAGTGCTTGAAACATAAGAATAAACAGCAGGTATTACGTATAGGGTAAGGAAAGTTGAAATAAGCAAACCACCAATTACGGCAATACCCATAGCAGTGCGGCTCTGAGCACCTTCTCCCATGCCAAATGTTAATGGGAGCACGCCCAAAATCGTTGAAAGGCTTGTCATCAAAATCGGGCGAAAACGAGCTGCTGCAGCGTATTTAATTGCTTCTAATTTTTCCATACCGGCACGTTTTCGTTGATTGGCAAATTCCACCATCAAAATGCCATTTTTAGAAACAAGTCCTATAAGCATAATAATACCAATCTGGCTAAAAATATTCATAGTAATATTAAAATACCACATAAAGAAAAGAGCTCCTGTAATAGCAAGGGGCACAGTCATCATAACTATCAAGGGGTCACGAAAACTTTCAAACTGAGCGGAAAGTACCAGAAAAATAAGCACCAATGCTAAAATAAAAGTAAACATTAAGCTGGTAGAACTTTCCTGAAAATCACGTGAGTCACCTGCAAGAGTTGTACGAAAAGTTTCATCAAGAACTTCATCAGCAATACGATACATTTCATCAATACCATCACCGATAGTATAGCCGGGTGCAAGCCCTGAAGATACAGTAGCAGAAACAAAACGATTATATCTGTATAATTGTGGCGGAGCTGTTTGTTCCTTTAAACTGACTAGATTATCAAGTTGAATCATGTCTCCGCTGTTGTTACGCACATAAAGAGATTTAAGATCAAGTGGTTTGTTGCGATCTTCCCTGGCGAGTTCTCCTAAAATTTGATATTGTTTTCCATGCATAAAAAAATACCCGAATCTTTGTCCGGAGAGAGCCAATTGCAATGTCTGCCCGATGTTTTGTGTAGAAACACCCATCAGATTAGCTTTATCGCGATTTATAGATACCTGGAGTTCGGGTTTTGTAAACCTAAGATTTAAGTTTGCCATTTGAAGCACAGAGCTATTATCAACTTTCTCCATAAACTCAGGCAGAACATCTCTGAGTTTATCAATGCTTTGAGCCTGCAAAACAAATTGAACCGGCATCCCCGAACGCCTGCCTCCAAAAGTTGATTGTTGAATAACAAATGATCTGCCCCTGGTCATTTTGCTTACTTTCTCGGTTAATTGTTTAGCAATTTCCTGTTGGCTACGATCACGATCTGCCGGATCAACAAGAATTACTCTCACATTTGACCATGAACCAAAAACCATGTATATTACACCTTCCAACTCCGGCACTTCATCCATAACCATTTCAGCAACATCAAAAACATAATCCCGTGCAAATTCAAAGGTAGCACCTTCCGGCATTTGAGTATTTATTCGAATTTGAGAACGGTCTTCCAATGGTGCCATTTCCACGGGAATATTGCTGTATAATAAAAAAATCAAACCCACAGCACCAATAAGTATAACAACAGAAAGTCGACGCTTTGCAAGAAACTTATCAAGAGAAATTTTATATGCATCATTAAGAGCCTTAAAAAAACCTTCTGTTTTGTGGTAAAAAGCACCTCGCTTGGTTCTTTGTTTAAGGATTTTTGTAGAAAGCATAGGCGTAAAAGTAAGAGCCACAAAGGATGAAATAGTAACCGCACCTGCAATTACGATGCTAAATTCTCTAAAAAGCCTACCTGTCATACCTTCAAGAAAAACAATGGGAATAAATACTGCCACCAGAGTAATTGTTGTTGCAATAATTGCAAAAAATATTTCCTGTGCGCCTTCAATTCCGGCTTTTTTTGGCTTCATGCCTTTTTCTATCTTCACATAAATATTCTCCATCATGACAATCGCATCATCTACCACCAGTCCGATAGCCAAAACCACTGCCAACAGGGTAAGTACATTTATGGTGAAACCGGCAATGTACATTATAAAAAATGAACCTATAAGTGAAACCGGAATTACTAATATAGGTATCATGGTAGTACGCCAATCCCGAAGAAACAGAAAAATAATTATCATCACTAACACAAAAGCTATAAATATTGTATTTCGCACTTCAGTGATTGATGACCTTATGTATGTAGTATTGTCAAATCCTATCTGAAAAAAGACATCATCAGGCAGGTCAAGTTTTATGTGTTCAAGCCGTTCGTAAACCTGATCAGCAATATCAATATGATTAGAACCGGGCTGTGGAATAATTGCCACTCCAAGCATAGGGACCCTGTCTCTCATCAGAATGCTGCGCAAATCTTCTGAGGCAAGTTCGGCTCTGCCAATATCGATAAATCTAATAACCTGATCACCCTCCCTTCGGATAATTAAATTATTAAATTCGTCGGGAGTAGTAAGTAATCCGAGAGTACGTATTGTAAGTTCAGTTTTTTCTCCTTCAATACTACCGGAAGGCAACTCAATATTCTCGCGAGCGATAGCATTCCTCACATCAAGAGGAGTAAGATTGTAACCTGAAAGTTTGGCAGGATCCATCCAAAGCCGCATACTCCATCGTCTTTGGCCCCAGATAGGTACAGAGCTGACACCATCAATTGTTTGTAATCTTTCCTTGAAAGACAGTTCAGCTATTTCAGACAGTTCCATCAAAGAGCGTCTGTCACTTTGAATATTAATAAACATAATAGGACTGGCATCAGCATCTGCTTTGGAAACAACCGGTGGATCAACATCCCTGGGCAAACGTCGCAAAGCTTGCGAAACTTTATCGCGCACATCATTTGCAGCTGTTTCCATATCCACGCTTAATTCAAATTCCACTGTGATATTACTGCTGCCTTGTCTGCTTACGCTTGTTATTGTTCTAATTCCCGGTACAGCATTTATATATTGTTCAAGAGGTTCTGTAATCTGAGCATCAATAACATCAGAGTTTGCTCCGGGATAAGAAGTTCTAACAGAAATAATTGGCGGATCCACGCTCGGAAACTCCCGAACTCCCAGATAATTCATACCTATCAAACCAAAAAGTAAGATAACCACGGTAAAAACAGTAGCCAGAACCGGGCGCTTTATGCTTATGGACGATAAACTCATTGAAAATAATATTTACTTAATTTTATCAATAATAACAGGCATATTATGTCTTAACTGCAGTATGCCTGTAGTTATAACAGTATCACCCGGCTGCAAGCCTGTTTCAATTTGAATCACATCTTCTGTCCGCAGTCCGGTAGTTACATCAGTAGATTCTGCCTTGCCTGATCTGTAAACAAAAAGTTTATCACCTTCCATCTCAGGTATTAAAGCCTCTGTGGGAACAGTAATAGCATTGTCCACTTCAGATAATTCAAGCTTTATAGCAACAAAACGTCCCGGCTTAATTTGATTACCCGGGTTAGAGTATCGTGCTCTCACTAAAATATTTCGGGTGCTGATATCAACTTTTGGTTCAACAGCGTAAACAGTAGCTTCCAGTGCATCTTTAACTCCATCAAGGTTGAATTTGATGGGAAAACCTGATTTAATTTCGCCAGAATATCTTTCCGGTACAGAAAATTCAATTTTTAAAGGATTAATTTTTATTAAACGCGCAATTTGAGTGTTTTGATTAACATAAGCACCTTCGCTAACATGTCGTAAACCAATAATACCATCGAAAGGAGCTCTCAACTCTGTTTCTTCTATGCGTGCCTGAATAAGCATTATATCAGCCTCTATAGATTGCAGCTCAGTAACTGCCTGATCATAACTCTCCTGACTGATAGCATCGCGGGATAAAAGACTGCGTTGGCGATATTCCCGTTCTTCCGAAAGTTTCTTTTGTGCCTGCAGTTTTTGCAATTGAGCCTGTAATGGCTTATCATTGATTTTTGCAAGTAATTGCCCTTTTTTAATCTTTGTGCCCTCATCAAATTTCAATTGAATTATTTTTCCTGAAGTTTCAAATGAAAGATCAACTTCTTCATCGGGAATGAGAGTACCGGAACTGTTTATGATTTCAACCAAACGTTCAGGTTCAACAATTATCACATTTACATTTAATGCCTTGGAACCATTTGATGGTAATGCCCCCGGATCATCACCATTCTCAGGGAACAGTAATTTTATTTTTGGATAAAATACAACAATGGCTATAGCTATGATTATCAGAGCATAAAAGTAAGGTCTAAGTTTTTTATTCATCTTTTTATGATTATGCTAATAAATAAACTAAGAAAAATCATATTTGTTTAAAGAAATGCATACTAATATCATCAAAGGTAATTATTCAGCTTTGCACACTGCTGTTAATTAATATTAAAAGAAATTTTAAATAATTTGTAGAGCTACATACAAGATTAAATGGTGTTATGTGAGCTTTCACTTTATTTAACATGATATCATATTTTCTGATACTGCCCTTGCGTTTTTCACCAAAATACAAATAATAAAAAATACTCATCTGATCAAAAAAAGACCTCCTCAAAAAAATTAAAACAAACTACAAATGAAGCAGCAATTGAACACATTAATATTATATTTTTTTGTACGTTTGTATAGCTTCATTTTTATGAGAAAACACTCTATATTGTTCGTATAAAAAAACATACATTGCTATGCAAAAATTAAATCTTCCCGAGTATAGCTTCAATATTAAAAATGAAAATGATAAATATAAGATTTTTGATGAGTTCAGAAAGAAGTATGTTGCACTAACTCCCGAAGAATGGGTTAGGCAAAATTTCCTAAAATGGCTGACTAAGGAAAAAAAATATCCGCTTTCTCTTATTTCTGTTGAAGGTGGATTGAGATACAACAAACTTCATAAAAGAAGTGATGCCGTAATATACGACAGGAACGCCAAGCCAGCCATGATTATTGAGTTTAAAGCCCCCTCAGTTGAAATTGGAAGTGAAACTGTTAAGCAAATCCTAAGTTATAATTCTTCTGTAAATGCGCCTTTTATTGTTGTTACAAATGGAATTAATCATTATTGTTTAAAACGGGATAATATTAACAGGAAGTTTAATTTTCTTGAAGATATTCCTGATTTTGAAAGTTTATTGATTGATATTAAAAACATTTAGAGCTAATTTCATGCTTTATTTGTATATTTACTTTGTTTTTGAAGTTTGAATTAAATTAGCAAAATGCGAGTTATATTTGTTTTTACAATCTCTGTTTTATTATTTGCAGCAATAGGTTTCTCTCAATCAGTTAATAATGAGAAAAATGATAATGCAAATGATTTGAAGAATTACATTCCCGGGAAAATTGTTTTAAAATTAAACAAAAGCTTTTCCGACCAAAATCATGATGCAGCATTATCTCAAATAACTGCTGTATTTGAAAGCAAAACAGAATTTACAATCGCCCGTAAATTCCCTAAGCACAAAACACCTGATGAAAAATCTCATATCAGCGGGAAAAAGCCGGTTGATTTAAGTTTGATATATGAATTGATTGTTCCCGAGCATGAAGATATTGATGAATTAATTCATATATTAAATAGCTTGGAAATACTTGAATATGCTGAAAAATATTACATCCCTGAATTATTAGAGTATATTCCCGATGATCCTTTGGTAAGTAATCAGTATTATCTGGAAAATATACAAGCCTATGAAGCTTGGAGTATTGCAAGAAGTGACACAAATCAGGTTATAGCAATAATAGATACCGGCACTGATCTCATACATTCAGATTTGATTAATAGCATAAAGTATAATTATGATGATTTAGAAAATGGAGAAGATTCTGATCATGATGGCTACATAGATAATTTCCACGGTTGGGATCTTGGTGAAAACAATAATAATCCTCAATACAATGCTAATTATCACGGAGTTTTAGTTTCGGGTTTAGCTGCTGCTACAGCAGATAATGGCACAGGAATTATCGGCACAGGCTTCAATTCGAAGTTTTTACCTGTTAAAATAGACAATGAGAACGGAACTCTGACAATGGCTTATGAAGGAATTATCTATGCAGCTGACAGGGGTGCTACAGTTATAAATTTATCGTGGGGAGGTTCTCTTGGCGCAGGTCAGTTTGGACAGGATATAATTAATTATGCAGTGATTAACCGTGATGTTGTAGTTGTTGCAGCAGCCGGAAACTCCAATAATCAAACAAGAATATATCCCGCAGCATATGAAAATGCTTTAAGCATTTCAGCAACAGATATTAATGATGTAAAATGGTCAGGTTCAAGTTATGGAATTACAATTGATATGTCTGCTCCGGGTTCAAACGTTTTAACTACATGGCCAAATTCATCTTATAATCCCGGCTGGGGAACTTCCTTTGCTGCTCCTATTGTATCCGGTGCGGCAGCTATTCTCAGAAGTCATTTCCCTGATTATAATGCTTTACAAATCGCTGCTCAACTTAAAGTTACTACTGATAATATTGATACAATTAGCGGTAATGAAAATTATGCAGGCATGATGGGTACAGGCCGTCTTAATTTACACAAAGCACTTACAGAAACCGATCATCCATACATTAAACTAAGCAATCTGGAACATGAAGCTGATTATTATTCATCATTACAACCCGGTGAAACATTTGAATTATCAGGATATTTCCAAAACATTCTTGCTTCTGCAGACAATATTACCGCTGTTTTGGAAACAAATTCTCCCTATATCGATATTATTACAAATGAAATTGAACTGGGAAATGCACCTTATCTTGAAATCATTGACAACCTGGAGCAGCCTTTTGTTATTAGTATTTCTGAAGATTATCCTCCCAGTCAAGCTGCGGATTTTATTATCAGATTTTATGTTGATGGAAACAATTATGCCGGAAGAGAAACATTCTCACTAATATTAAACATAAATTACTTAGACATATACCCCAATAAAATCAGCACAACAATTACTTCAACAGGAACTTTGGGTTATAATTACCCGAATTACAGCCAGGGAATCGGCTTTCAGTATAATCAGTCCGGCCGATCATTGGTTAAATGCGCAGGGCTGCTAATTGGAAACTCAACCAGCAAAGTAGTTGATAATGTTTATGGGGCTTCTGAAGGCTCATTTGACCAAATGTTCGTTCCTGTCATTAATGCTAATCCTGTTCAGGAACCGGAAGACGCTGAAACAGAAATTACAGGTAAATTTAACGATAATGACGCGGGAGCTTTTATTCTTGGACTTGATGTTGAGTATGTTATAAAAGCCTGGGAAAACGAACCCGACAATAAATATATTATTCTCGAATATGATATTATTAATAAAGGAGATGAAACTTTGTCCTCATTATATGCCGGCTTTTATGCTGATTGGATACTACAGGATCACATGAACCATCTCGCTGCTTATGAAGAAGAGAACAAACTTGGTTATGCTTATTCTGCTGATGGAGGCTATTATACCGGGATTAGCCTGCTTAGTGATAATCCTATAAAACATTATGCTTTTGACAATAAAGGATTTGGTGGAAGTCTTAAAATATCCGATGGTTTTACCAGCTTTGAAAAATATACTGCTCTTAAATCAAACCGCCACAATGCAGGCTTATATGATGTAGATAATGATATTAGTACTCTTGTAAGCTCAGGGCCTTTCGTTATTGCTCCGGGAGACACAGCTACTGTAGCTTTTGCTATAATTGCCGGAGATTACCTGAATGATATTATTACAAGCAGCCAACTTGCACGAATTAAGTATCAAGGAGAAGAGGATGACGACGATGATGATGACGACGATGACGATACTAATTCTGCTGACAATCTAGATGCTGTTGATCATGATTATATTTATATATCCGGTGAAAACCCTTTTTCAAATGAACTTCATTTTTCTGTTGAGCTTTTTAATTATAAAGGACTAATTATTAGAATTACAGATTTATCGGGAAATATTATTGAACAAGTAGATTTAAACAATAGGACTCCGGGAACATATAATATAAAATTTAATTCCTCTGAATGGTCATCAGGAGTATATATACTGCAACTATTTAGTGGAAATACAGTAAAAAGTTATAAAGTCGTTAAGGTTGATTAAATAATATTTTCAATGGAATATGTAGATTTTATACCCGACAAACTAATAGAATTTCTTCTGGTTACTTTGTATTCTTTAATCATTGGGTTAACAGTAAGAAGGTTGTATACTGAAAAAGTTAAAGACAATGAACGAATATTCGGCACTGACCGTACGCTAACCTTTGTTGGAATATTGGGATACATTTTGTATTTGGCCGATCCTGAGTCACTAATGCCATATTTGGGAGGAGGCCTAATTGTTTCAGCATTTCTGGGAATTTATTATTGGAGAAAAACCCAGGATCAGGAAAGCCTTGGCTTTACAACAATGCTGGTTGCCCTGATTACCTATTGCATACCTCTTTTAGTTATAACACAACCTGCCTGGTTTACAATACTTGTAGTTGTTACAGTCTTAATTCTAACAGAGTCGAAAAAATCATTCGTGGAAATGTCACGAAAATTTGACAAGGATGAATTTATCACTCTTGCGAAATTTTTGGCAATAGCCGGTGTTATCTTGCCAATTGTTCCAAATGAACCTATTGTTCCCTTTCTCGATATCACACCTTTTAATATTTGGGTAGCAGTTGTTGTAATTTCAGGCATTTCATATTTCAGTTATTTGCTTAGAAAGTTCGTATTTGTTCATTCCGGAATTATTATCTCTGCTCTGCTGGGCGGATTATATAGCAGCACTGCTGTTACAATTATACTTTCAAGAAAAGGGAAATCATTTGATGATAATCCCGGATTATTTGCAACAGGAATAATTTTGGCTATGTCAATGATGTATCTGAGAATATTAATTCTAATGTTTATTTTTAATAAAGAACTTGCTCTTTTTCTTGTACCTTATTTTGTTATAATGATTTTTGTTTCTGCAGGAATAGCCGGAGTTATATACTATAAAACGAAACATAATATTTTAACAGGATATGAGCCGGATGTGGAATTAGATAAAAACCCGCTTGAGTTTAAAGTAGCAATAATATTCACACTGCTTTTTATCGCCTTTTCTTTTATTACTTATTATGTAATAGAATGGTTTGGAATACAAGGACTTAATGCACTTTCATGGGTAGTTGGTATATCTGATATTGATCCATTTTTGCTTAATTTATTCCAAGGCAAATTTAATGTCTCACTTAATTTGCTCGCATTATCATGTATGCAAGCTGTTATTAGTAATAATATTATTAAAACTCTATATGCCTCATTTATTGCAGGACCCAAGCTCCGCAAACTCATAGCATTATCAATGTTTATAATCGTTGGAATAAATGCAGCTTTACTTTTATTTATTGTTTTATAACAATATCATGTAAATAAATTATTCTGCACACTATTTTAATGCTGAATATAAACGATTATCTTTGACGATGAACATTCTGAGATACTAAACATAATGCTTCATAATTTTAAACTTTATAAATTATATGGAAAAAACCAATAGGTCTTTCTTTATTATAGCTATAGTTATTGTTATTGCCATAATAGCAATTTGGCTCACACTTGTTAATCTTCACAAAAGATCTGCAGACTATACAACTGATATGTATAGTCTGATACCTTCAGATGCATATGCCATAATCCACATAAAAGATGTACCAGAATTCCTTCAGGAGTTTGAAGATGAAGGCAGCACCAACTCATTATTAATTGAAAATCTTTGGGGTAATAAAAACATTGGATATAAGAGTCTTGTCGATTCCATTAAAACTCTGGATTCGGTCTCTCTCAGCTTAATATCAGAAAGTCAACTGCTTGCAAGTATTCATAAAAGAACAGCCTCCAAAAATATCTGGCTTTTTCAGTTCAAATTTAAAAACAAAATTACAGATGAAAATATCAGCAATTTAATTTCTGAGTTTCTGAATATTACAAATTCATCCTCATATAATTACCTTGATAATAAAATACATATCTTCTCTTCACGGTATCACAAAGAAATTCACTGGAGTATTTTTAAGGGACATTTACTAATAAGTTATTATAAGAAAATAATTGAACAAAGCATTACTCAGCATTCCACAAAAAGGGGCATTGATAAAAATGCACAATTATCTGCATTGCGACAAACAGCAGGAGCATACAGCAATAATCTTTTTATAGATTTTCAAAAATTTTCTAATGCAAATTTTAAAGATGTTACCCATAAATCATTGCCTTTCGGTATTTTTTCAAATTTGGCAGGATGGGCTGCTTATGATATAATTTCATCTGATAATTATTTATCACTTAATGGCTATCTTTCTCAAAATGCTTCCGAAGATTGCTTTATCAGTGTTTTAAACAATGCAAATAAATTTGATGAGGTAATTTTTGATCTTATTCCCGCCCGGACAAATCTGATAAATATTATTGGAATTGATGAAATGCCGGCTTTTGAAGATAAACTAAAAAATTACTATGCAGAGAGTGAGTTTTTGGTTAGCTATATGAAAACAAAATTTGCCTGGGAAGAAAATACAGGAATAGAACCCAAGCAATTACAAAAACTTACCGGCAAAACTATAGGATACGGGTTTGCAGAAAATTCGGAAACTAACAAATATTTTGATTTCGCAATAATCAGTTTAAAAAATCCTCAGGAATTAATTTCCCTTATTAGCAATTTATCGGAAAAAGACAGCATAAATAATCGAGAATCAGTGCATGACTCTAAAATATTCAAATATGATCAACTTTCTGAATTAATAAATATAATCTCAGCGGGTTTGATTGTTTCTGATTTTTCAAATTCCGTTATTAAAGATAGCTTTCTAATTGCAACAAAAAGTAATGCCGATTTAAAATTCTACCTCAACAAACTTAATTATGGTCAAACCATATTAAGTAATAAACGCTTTGCATCTTTTTACAATACGTTTAATCAGAATTCAAATTATGTTTTCTTTTCTGATTTTCCTTTAACAAAAAACCAATCAGAGAAACTCTTTTTATCGGAAAATTCCGCCATCTCAGAAAAAGATGAATTCTTAAAGTTTGCAGGAACTCTTGGTATTGACATGATTCAACATAGAGATGGTATCTTTCATAATGTAATCACTTTAAAAGAAAATTCCAAAGGCAATGCATTAACCGGCGCATCATGGGAGACAAACCTGGACACAACCATAAATGTAGGGCCACATACAGTAATAAATCATAATGACAATTCTAAAGAATTCATCCTTCAGGATAATTCCAATAACCTTTATTTAATTAACAAAAAGGGAGCAATATTATGGAAAAAGCAAATCTCCGGGCCTATCATATCCGACATTTTTCAAATTGACATTTATAAAAACAAGAAATTACAATATCTCTTTAATACAAGAAACTATTTGCACTTAATTGACAGAAATGGAAATTATGTAAACGGATTTCCTTCCAAGCTTCTTGAACCCGCATCGGCAGGGCTGGCATTATTTGATTATGAAAAGGATAAAAACTATAGAATTCTTGTGCCATCTGAAAATAAGCAAATCCACAATTACGCAAAAACCGGCAAGCCCGTAAGCGGCTGGATTAAATTTTCTACAAATGATACTGTTTTTTGTAGTCCTCAACATCATAGAATAGACGGAAAGGATTATCTTTTTTTTAAAGATAAAAATGGAAATTTATACATTACTAATCGCAGAGGCCAGAAAAGAATTAATGTGCCGAAATCTATAACTCTTTCTAAAAATGCATTGGTATACAAAGGAAAACGGGATAATAAATCACTCTTTGTATCCTCCGGTAAAAACGGAGAGCTTATTGAAGTTTTTCCGGATGGAGAATCAAACTCATTTATTACCGACTCATTATCAAACAATCCATACTTTTTATATGGACATTTTTCTAATAATGAAAATCCTGATTATATCTTTACTGATAATAATAAGTTGCTTATTTACAATAGTATCGGAGAAAAATTACTGGAGAAAACAATACCTGAAGCAAGCAAATTGATACTTGACAAGCTAACAAGAATAAACAAAGAAGTATATATTCAATTATATGATAAAAAGAACAGTAGGTTATATTTAATCAACAATAAGGGACAAATTGTAATTCCTTTTCCCATGAAAGGAGATACTAAATTCACTATTGAACAAATCGATAATAATGATTCTTATTTTATAATATTTGGCTATCAAAACAAAATAAAATCATATCTGTTTCATCAATAATAAAAAAGAGCTAAGATTTCTTATGAAAAATGATTATGTTTTTTTTACAAAATGCTACTTTTTTTTGGTATTTTTGCTTATTATAAAATACTTAAAATACTATTAATTGCTTATTATCAATCCATTTAAAACGGATTCAAAATTATATTTTATGAAAACTTTTAATAAAATACTAAAAAGACTAATTATCATATTACTGATAATTCCTTTTTTACAAGCTTGTGACTATAGTTATCTTGAACTGGAAGAACTGCCTGATTACGAGTACAGTTCGGTTTGGGTAGCACCAATACTAAAATCAACAATGACAATAGACAACATCTTTATCGAAAGTGGTGAAGAAACTTTAATTGTTGATGACGAAGATCTTGTATGGCTTATTTATGACGGAGAATTATTTTCTGTTGATGGACAAACGGCTTATAACCTACCAGATCAGAATTTTGATTACTCATTTTCTTATGATGGAACCAAAAGCTTTTCATCAAAAGCAGTAGAAACTATTACATTTAATTCCGAAGAAGATGAAGAGTTAACTTTATTGTCATTTAGAGGAGGAAATATGGAAATAACCGCCAACAGTCCTCAACTTGTTATTGATGGCGGAGAAATTGAAATTACAGGAACAATACTGGATTCTGATGATGGAAGCGGAAACCCTATTTCTTTCACATTTAGCTTAACAGAATCTGCTGTTATTGACCTTACTGATAATGTTTTAAATTTTGGGGACAATCAAACTTTGGATATTCAGTTAGATGTTGAATTAGTATCAGGATCACCCAGTAATCCGCCATATACTATTGAAATCAACCAGCAGTTTACTAATCTTGAATTTTTAGAAATACAGGGATATTTAAAACAAAGGTCATTCATATTAGGTTCTGATAGTATTGATTTGGATTTTTTCAAAAATGTTGTTGATGGAGAAATCTTCTTTGAAGATCCATTAATTGAAATTATTGCAGATAATTCTTATGGAATACCTTTTAATATCCATTTTGATGCCTTTTTCTCTACTAATGATGACCAAACAGTTGACCTTGAGGGAAATCCTATTACAGAAGTTCCTTCAACTCCTTGGTTGATAGATTATCCAAGTGTTGAAAATTCAGGAGATATTGTAACAACACAACATGATCTTGATAAAAACAACTCTAATATTCATGAAATAATGGAGATTTTGCCTCAAAGAGTTGGTTATGAAATCAGGGGAGAAACCAATCCTGAAGGTGACGCTGATCTTAATTTTGTGCGTTACGACAGTCAGTTCTCTATTGATGTTACAGTAAATCTGCCATTCCACGGAAGACTAAATCTTGCAGGATTTAGAGACACAGTCGATCTTGAATTACCTGATGTTGAGCAGATTGAGTGGATAGAGATGATTGTTAATATTGTTAATGGTATGCCTTTTAGTTCTTATCTTCTACTTGATATTGTTGATGAAGATTATAATCTTTTAAAAACTGTATTTCACCCTGATCAGGCGGTAATTCTTTCTTCCGGGATTGATCAGGATGGAAATGCAACAACCCCGACAACCGCTACCTCTACAGTAAGACTTGACAGAGATGAACTTGATGGACTTGAAGCTGCAAAGTATATTATTGTTAGAGCAAGAGTTACATCATATGGCGATGGAGAAAGAAACATTAAGATTTATTCCAAAGATGAACTAAGTGTATATATTGCAGTTAAAGCAGGAATATATGATGTGATAGATTTTGACGGTGGAGAAGGAAAATAAAATATTTTATTTAGCTAATTACAAATTACATAAATACATATTGAGATGATTAATAAAGTTTACATAAAAACCTCGATAATCGCTACATTTTTTGTTTTATTAATGTCGGGTTTTAATAATAACACCCAGGCTCAACAGTATAACACAATATACTGGATGCAGGGAATTCCCCAGTCGGTTTACAGTAATCCTGCCCATCGCACTGACGCAGGCATTTATATCGGCATGCCAGGATTATCAAGTATTTATTTTGGATTTGGAAACGATGGTTTTAAAATCTCCGATTTACTGGTAAATGATAATTCCGAATTCTACTGGGATGAGGCAAACTTTTTATCTGTTCTCAATGACAAAAATCTTATAAATACCGATTTGCAAATGGATATTATTGCTTTTGGTTTTAAGTATAAGGAAAACAATTATTTCAATTTTAACTTTTCCGAAAAAATAGGCATGCAATTAGGTTATCCTAAAGACTTTATGCTCCTTTTACTTGAAGGAAATAATTACTTCCTTGAGAATTCGGAAACAGGTACTGCTAATTTTGATGGTTTTGGATTAAATGTAATGCATTATAGTGAATTTGCACTTGGATACTCAAGGGTTTTGAATGAGTCTTTTGATGTTGGTCTTAAAGCAAAAGTATTATTCGGCCATGCAAATACCCAAATGTTGGTTAACGATTTTCGATTTGTTACTGATCCGGAAACATTTGACCTGGGAGTTTACCATGATATTACTGTAAATTCATCTTTACCAATAGAAATTGGCCCTATTGACATTCATTCAGAAGAAGAAAACAATTCAGAAATTGATATTTATAATGTTGACCCACTCGATTATGGCTTAAATACAAGCAACTTAGGGTTTTCCTTTGATATTGGAGGTATATATAGAATAGACGATAATATTACTCTTGCTTTAAGTGTAATTGATTTGGGATATATAAAATGGAATAGCGGACTTGAAAACTACAATGCTACAGGAGAAATTGAATATACAGGGTTTGATGCAGGAAACCTTTTTGAATATGGAAGAAGAGGTGATGGCTCCGAAGAAGAAGAAGAAACTCCTGAAGAGGATGTCGATATTACAGAAGAACTACTGGAAAATGTTGATATCATTTATTCTAATGACCCATATTCTGTAATGCTTTCACCGAAATTTTTCCTTTCCGGAAAATATAACTTCAGTGACATTCACAGTGCCAGTTTGTTAGCGAGAGGTAATTTATATAATAGCAAACTTTATACCTCGTATACGGTAGCGTATAATATTCAACCTATTCGACCTGTTGGTTTTTCTCTGTCTTACAGTATAATTAATAATACTTATACAAACATTGGTTTTGGTACTCACTTGAATTTGTATCCTTTGCAATTATATATTGTTGCAGATAATATTTATCCTGCTTTCAAACCTCATACGTTGCAAAATGCAACTGTACACATTGGTTTAAATTGGGTGTTAGGATACAGAGAAAAAGCAGATCCTGCAAAACCAATTCACTGTTGGTCATTCTAATTTTTACTCTTCATTGATTGCATAATTAGGTTGTCAGTTTTTAAATCTTATTAAGATTGACAATTAAATATTATTAAGGTATTTCATTACTTTTGTTATAAAATAATACTGTTGTCCGGATAAAACTACTAGATACTTCGCTTCGCTCAGTATGACAAGACATTTGGTGTTTTTTTTGGGTGGTGGCCGGCGGCGGCGAAGTGGAGCGAAGAACCGAGCTTGCGAGCTCGCCAAAGGCAATCCGGATATTATGTTAACATTTTAATCGGACAATAGGGATAAAATAACAATAATAATATGCAATACATTGGAGAACATCTACTACCCGGTTATATTGGAAAGCTGATGATTATTCTGGCTTTTATAACAGCTCTATTTTCAGCAATATTTTATTTAAAAGCTGCCAATCAAGACAAAACACTTTCGGGAAAGTGGCTAAAAAAAGCAGACATCCTCTTTTATATTCACACAGCTTCAGTTTTTTTTGCCGGATTCATTCTGTTATATTTATTGTTAAACAGATACTATGAGTATAAATATGTTTGGATTCATACCGAAAATATTCTAAGCTACGAATACCTTGTTGCCGGATTCTGGGCAGGACAGGAAGGCAGCTTCCTGTTTTGGACTATCTGCCAGGCAGTATTTGGCATACTTATCCTAAGATACAGCAAAGCATGGAAAAGTAATCTGATGTTTATTATCAGCTTATCACAAATTTTTATGACAGCGATGATGCTTGGAGTTTCTTTTGGAGGTATTAATGTTGGTATGAGTCCCTTCCTATTGCTTAGGGAGGCATCTGAAAATATAGGAAATCCCTTTTTTGCAAATCCGGAATATCTAAAGTTAATTACTGATGGTAACGGCCTGAATCCTTTACTAAGAAACTTCTGGATGATGTCGCATCCCCCAATATTGTTTATTGGCTTTGCTGCAATGTTAATACCTTTTGCTTATAGTATAGCTGGATTATGGAGAAAAAAATATTCTGAGTGGATAAAACCTGCTTTACCATGGACTCTTATTGCTCTTTTTTTTATGGGCGCAGGAATTATGCTGGGAGGTGTATGGGCATTTGAATCGCTGACTTTTGGCGGGTTTTGGGCGTGGGATCCTATTGAAAACGCTTCGCTGGTTCCATGGTTAATTCTTATTGCATCACTGCATTTTATGCTTATTACTAAAAATAAAAAAAGCTCTTATCTCCCTACATTTATTTTTACCGCCTTGTCTTTTGTCTTTGTGATTTACTCAACCTATCTCACAAGAAGTGGGGTTTTATCGGATACATCTGTCCATTCTTTTGGGAATGACGGCATGGGACATCAAATTCTTATATATTTATTCACGTTTTTTTTCATAACAATATGGTTTATATTTAAAAATCAAAAAAACCTGCGCTCAAAAAAATCATCCGAAATTTTTACCCGAGAATTCTGGATGTTTGTGGCAGGTTTAATAATAATACTATCAGCATTTCAAATAATATTTACTACTTCTATTCCTGTTATTAATAAATTATTTGGAAGTAATCTGGCGCCTCCCATGGATGTTGTAAATCATTATAATACATGGCAAACACCTTTTGCAGTGATTATTGCACTATTACTGGGAATAACTCATTTTCTTAAATGGGAAAATAACAGCCTCAAAGAAATTTTCAAAATTTCATGGTTCTCTATCTCTTTATCATTATTGCTATGGATAATAACAATAATATTTTATCCTATAGAGACTATTATGTATAAGCTTTTATTACTCTTTTCATATTTTGCTTTTATTAGTTCTCTGGATCAATTATTAAGATTTAAAAACAAGTATATTTCAAGTGCTGCATCTATAACCCACTTAGGTTTTGCCCTGTTTCTAATTGCCGTTATATTAAGCTTTTCCAAACAAGAAGTAATAAGCAAAAATACCAGTGGGTACGAGTTAGGCAATTTCTCTGAACAAGAGAATCTTTTGTTGATTAAAGATGAGATGCTTCCAATGGCAGATTATCACGTAATATACAAGGGGAAAAAACATAGAGATGAAAGAATTATATATGAAGTAGATTTCTTAAAGAAAAACAAAAATGGCCAGTTTTATAAAAAGTTTACAGCCTTCCCTTCTGTTCTTCTTAATGACAAGATGGGAAATGTATTTGAACCATATATTAAAAGATACCCTCATAAAGACATTTTTACTTATATCACCTTTGCCGACACTCAAAAGGATAAACAAAACAATAATGTTATTTTGGCAGATACAACTTCGATAGCTGTCAACGACACTATTCTGACAGACAACAATCATTTAATATTTCATGATTTAAAAACAAGTTTTAATAATAACAATAAAGATTTTAATAATATAACAATAACAGCAAAGCTTGAATTGCTTACTCATTTTAAAAAATCATACAATATTTCTCCAAAATATGAAATTCGCGAGGGAAGAGAAATTTTTCACAACGACAGCATTAATGAACTGGATCTGATCTTTAAAATAAATAAAATATCGGAGAAACCTAATACAATTGAACTGGAGATATACGAAGAACAAGAAGATTTTATCATTATTAAAACAATAGTTTTTCCATTTATAAATTTATTATGGTTAAGCTTAATTATAATGCTGACAGGAATTCTAATTGCCTTTAGAAGAAGATGGAAAAAAAGAAAAATTCAATAATATGAGAAATAATGTTGAAAATATTGTAATTATAGGTGCAGGAAATGTTGCTACTCATCTTGCAAAAGCTTTTCTGAGCATTAATAAAAACATATTGCAGGTTATTAGCAAAACTGAAAAATCTGCAAAAGAACTTGCATCTAAAATTAATTGTCCGTACTCAACAAATTTAGAGGACTTGAAAGCCGGTGCCGACTTATACCTACTTGCAGTTAGTGACCCGGCTATTGAAAAAATAGCCCGGGAATTTCCTTTTAAAAATGTATTAATTGCACATACCAGCGGAAGTGTTTCTATGGAAATATTAAAAACAGCAAGCACTAATTACGGAGTATTTTATCCTCTTCAAACATTTACAAAAAACATTTCTTTGGATTATAATAAAATTCCATTCTGTCTTGAAGCAAATACAAATGATAGTTTAAACATTTTGAAGCATTTGGGTAGCGAGATTTCTGACCAAACTTACGAGATAAATTTCAAGCAAAGGCAAACACTACATTTGGCTGCTGTTTTTGCCTGTAATTTTACAAATCATATGTATTCTATTGCCAATGAAATTTTAAAAAAAGATGATTTGTCTTTTAAAATATTGCAGCCACTAATTGAAGAAACAGCCAAAAAAATTAAAACATTATTTCCAGATGAAGCTCAAACGGGACCTGCAGTTAGAAATGACGAGCAAACCATTGCCAAACATGTGGAAAAACTGAATATGTTTGAGGATTACCAAAAAATTTATACTTTTATGACTGAAAGTATTCGCAAAAAAATAAAAACTAGAATAGGATTAAAAAATAAATGAGTAATTACAAAAAGCTTCTTTTATCGGTAAAAACTCTTATATTTGATGTTGATGGTGTAATGACTGACGGGATTGTCATATTGTCTCCTGACGGGGATATGCTCAGAACGATGAATGTAAAAGACGGATATGCTTTACAGCTTGCCATGAAAAAAGGATATCAGATTATTATAATAACAGGAGGTCGGTCTGCACTTGTAAAAGATAGATTTTCAGCATTAGGAATTGAGCACATACATCTTGGTGTTAATGACAAGTTGGAGCTATTCCACAAAATTGTCAAAGAGCTTAAACTTGATAAAGAGCAAATACTATATATGGGTGATGACATTCCGGATTATAATATAATGAAAGAAGTTGGAATTCCTGCCTGCCCTGCTGATGCCGCAGAAGAAATCAAGAGCATTTCAAAATACATTTCAAATTATGATGGAGGTAAAGGATGCGTGAGAGATGTTTTAGAGCAGGTTATGAAAGTGCAAAAAACATGGTTTAATGAAGATGGTTTTCTTTGGTAATATTTATTAATATATTTGTACAAAAATGGGAGCATATTTAAAACTCTTTAGGTGGCAAAATCTTATGATAGTGGTATTTGTGCAATACTTATTCAGATATTGCATTATAGAACCAATACTATTAAAAAATGGATTTTCTTTTGGATTGTCAGATTTTGAATTCTTCCTCTTAGTGTTTGCAACTGTTTTGGTTACAGCCGCCGGATATGCTATTAATGATTATTTTGATCTCAAAACCGACAGAATAAACAAACCTCATAAAATTATTCTTGGCAAAAAACTTTCACGAAGAAAAGCAATTTTTTCTCATTCTTTTCTAAATATTATTGCTGTTTTAATCGGTGTTTATCTTGCATATCGGGTTAATTTCTGGTCGCTTTCAGCAATATTTGTGATTATTCCTACATTATTATTTTTCTACTCAATCAGGTATAAAAGGAAGTTTTTTATTGGCAATTTTATTGTTAGTGTTTTGGCTGCTTTTGTTATAGCGATAGTTTGGATATTTGAATTTCAGGCAATTGCAATAAAACCGAATGTAGATGTAAACCAGCTTAGGGAAAGCACAGCTCTTATAGGTCATTTTCTTAGAATATATGCACTATTTGCATTTCTTACAACTTTATTGAGAGAAGTTGTAAAAGATATTGAAGATATTAAAGGTGATGTGAAAATTGGATGTAAAACTATTCCAATAGTTTCAGGAGTAAGAAATTGCAAGAACTTTCTTATAATTCTTTCAGTAATTATAATACTTTTTACAGGATACTTCCAGATATTAATGCTTAGCCAGGAAAATCCTTATAACATGTTATTTTTATATCTATTGCTTCTGGTTCAAATACCTCTGATTCTTACAATAAACAAAATTCATATTGCCAAAGAAAAACTAGATTATAACATAATCAGCAAGCTTGTTAAGTTTATTATGATTAGTGGTATCTTCTCGATGTTTTTGTTGTATTTCTATTTGTCTGTCAATGAAGTTTTTTGAGAAAGCAAAACAGTTTGACATAATATTGGGTTCTAACTCTCCAAGAAGGAAGGAACTGATGAAGGAGAGCGGCATACCCTTCAGAGTTTTGAAAAAATCCGGCAAGGAGGACTTTCCCGGCAATATCAGTCCGACAGAAGTAGCTGTTTTTCTCAGCAAAGAGAAAGCCAAAGCCTTTGCTGAAGAGATTAAAAAGCAAAACACTATTTTAATTACTGCAGATACTATTGTTGTTTGTGATTCTGAAATAATGAACAAACCAGGAAATAATGCAGAAGCAGAAGCAATGCTTGAAAATCTTTCCGGAAAAACTCACAAAGTAATAACGGGCGTATCTATTACAACTAAAGAATCACAGCATACCTTCCATACCGAGACCCTTGTAAAGTTCAAAATCCTTGATAAAGAAGAAATACAGTATTATATAAATAAATACAAACCACTAGATAAAGCAGGATCTTACGGCATACAAGAATGGATTGGCAGCATCGGTATTGAAATGATTAATGGCTCATACAATAATGTTGTAGGCCTGCCGGTGCATAAAGTTTATTCTATTATAAAAGATATTATAATGGCAAAATAATTAGTTCCTTCTTCCCATAAAAATCCAGACATAATACAATAGAGTAGCCAACGAACCTAAAGCAGCAACGACGTATGTTGTAGCAGCCCACTTCAAAGCATCCCTGGCATGTGCATGTTCCTTTCCTGAGGTCAGTCCTGTATTTTCAAGCCACGCAAGTGCTCTGTTTGTAGCATTAAATTCAACAGGTAAAGTAATAAAGCTAAACAAAGTTGTGAGGCCGAACATAATAATTCCCGCAAACAATATTGCAGGAACGGTTTCAACTGTAAGTATACCTATCAGCAGAATCCATTGCATATACCTGGAGCTTATGCTTACAACAGGTACCAGTGCTGATCGCATTTTAAGAAATGAATATGCCGCAGCATGTTGAACAGCATGTCCGCATTCGTGCGCGGCAACAGCAGCAGAGGCAATACTTCTGCCATTATATACTTCGCGACTTAAATTAATTGTTCTGTTTAAAGGATTATAATGATCCGTTAATCGTCCGCTTGTGCTAATAACCTTTACATTGTGAATATTATTATCATTCAACATCTTTTCAGCTATCTCACGGCCACTCAAGCCGGAACGCAATGGTTCTTTAGAATACTTAGCAAAACGCGCTTTCAAAATGCTTGAAACAATAAAACTTATAAGCACGAATACGCCGAAAATTACAAAAATTCCTATCATAAATATTTAACATTTATATTAATTAATCATTTTCTACTTATCAAAAAGCCAGCCATATCGGCAATGATGACAATTTGTCTGTCGTTAATAAATTCCGGAGTCATTTATCCATTGTTGGCAGTTTTTGAGATACTTTTGTAAAAAAAAAAATTATGGAAAATAAAACTCAAAAAAAGAATATTCTTAGAAAAATTGCAGGATATTTTTTGCAAGGATTCTTGTATATCGCTCCTATTAGTATAACGATATATGTAATTTATATTGCGGTTGGATTTTTAGATGGACTATTACCATTTAAATTTCCCGGACTTGGTATTCTTATAATTTTTGCGGGAATAACACTAATTGGTGTATTGGGTTCATTTTTAATTCGCAATCCACTAACATATTTATTTAACAAGATTCTTGATCAAATTCCAATTGTAAAGATATTATATTCTTCAATTAAGGATTTGATGTCAGCATTTGTTGGTCAGAAAAAAAAGTTTACCGAGCCAGTTAAGGTTTTGATGAATAAAGAAAACAAAGTTTACAAGCTCGGCTTTATCACAGAAAGAGATCTTTCCGTAATTGGCTTAGGTGAAGAAATGGTCGCGGTCTATCTCCCTCATTCTTACAACTTTTCCGGAAATCTTTTTGTTGTGGCAGCAGAAAGTGTTACTCCAATAAATGCCCCTTCGGCAGAAGTAATGAAATTTATTGTTTCAGGAGGTGTAACAAAAGTTTAGGAAAATAAAAATAATAATAGAATAAACTCTTATTCTTAATAGCTTTGCCAAAATAAAAATAATATGCAAAAACCAACAATACTTATAACTAATGATGACGGGATAATGGCTCCCGGAATCAGACATCTTGTCAAATTTATGAAAGAACTGGGAAATGTAGTTGTTGTTGCTCCCGACAAACCACAAAGCGGGATGGGACATGCTGTTACTATTTCCAGCCCTTTGCGCCTTGAGAAAATCACTGCTGAAGATAAACATGAAGAATATAGTTGCAGTGGAACTCCCGTGGATTGCGTGAAAATTGCAGTAAATAAAGTACTGAATAAAAAACCGGACCTTTTAGTTAGCGGAATAAATCATGGTTCCAATTCTTCTATAAATGTTATTTATAGCGGAACTATGTCTGCTGCTATAGAAGGCTCAATGGAAAGCATTCCATCTATTGGATTTTCTCTGCACGATAGTAGCTATGATGCAAACTTTGAACCTGCTAAAAAATACATTCAAAAAATTGCAAAAAATGTGCTTGAAAATGGGCTGCCGGCAGGTACTTGCTTGAATGTTAATATTCCGGCTGTCAGTGAAAAAAACTTAAAAGGCATAAAAATATGCAGACAGGCGAAAGGAAATTGGGAAGAAGCATTTGATCAAAGAAAAGATCCCAGGGGTGAAAACTACTATTGGCTTACAGGTAATTTTAAGGTATATGAAAACGACAATAATACTGATGAGTCGGCGCTGAAGAATAATTATATATCAGTTGTTCCGGTTCACTTTGATTTTACCGCTCACGATTTTTTGCTTGAACTTAATAAATGGAAATTAAATGATTAAGAAAAACAACTATTTGCAGGGTGCAATTATTGGAATATTTCTACCTGCAGTTATTTACGGAATTGGCTTTTTGATAGGTTTAATGCTGGGTATAAATGTAACTACCCTAACAGCAGAAACAAGCAAATATTTCAATAATGCAAACCTAATGCTCGTTTCAATATTTGCTAATATGATACCGTTTAGGTATTATATGGTTAAACTTAAGTTTGAAAAAACAGGAAAAACAATTCTTGTTGTTACTTTGCTGTATACTGTTGTCTTTTTTTATTTTTATTTGTAAAACAAGACGGCTCAATTAGATTTTTTTAAAAGAAAGGTATCTATATTTATGAAGTATTATTTGATAGCAGGCGAAGCTTCAGGTGATTTACATGCTTCTAACTTAATGAAGCAACTTAAAGCATTAGACAGCGAAGCAGAATTTAGATTTTGGGGCGGTGACAGGATGTCGGCTATTTCAAATACAGAAGCTGTTAAGCATATTAAAGAATTGGCTTTTATGGGTTTTCTCGAGGTATTGCTAAATCTCAGAACAATTCTTTCAAATATATCTTTCTGTAAAAAGGACATTTTAAATTATAAGCCTGATGTACTTATCCTTATAGACTATCCCGGATTTAATCTCAGAATAGCAAAATTTGCCAAAAAAAACGGTATAAAGGTTATATATTATATTTCTCCTCAAATATGGGCATGGAAACAATCCAGAGTAAAGTCAATAAAAAAGCATGTTGATAAGATGCTTGCTATTCTTCCTTTTGAAGAAAAATTTTATGCCGATTTCGGATATCAGGCTGATTTTGTAGGTCATCCTTTATTAGATGCAATTAATTCCTGGAAAAATAATGTTGATTTATCCGAATTTCAAAAACAAAATAATCTGAGCAACAAACCAATTGTTGCATTATTGCCGGGCAGCAGGAAGCAGGAAATTACTAAAATGCTGAAGATAATGATTCAGAGTATCAGCAATTTCGATGATTATCAGTTTGTAGTTGCAGGTCTGTCCGGACATCCCAAAACTTTATACAATGATTGCGAAGGCATCAATAATCTATCTGTTGTATATGATAAAACATATGAACTACTCCAACATAGTTTTGCAGCAATTGTCACATCAGGTACAGCAACTCTTGAAACAGCATTATTTAAAGTGCCCCAGGTTGTTTGCTATAAAGGCGGGACACTATCATATTATATTGCGAAAAATCTTGTGAAGATTAAATATATTTCACTGGTTAATATTATTATGGATAAAATTGTTGTGAAAGAGCTAATCCAAAACGATTTTAATGTTGAAAATCTCTCAAAAGAATTGTCAAAACTATTATACAATAATGATTACAGACAAAAAATGCTTAATGACTATTTGTTATTACAGAAAAAACTAGGAGGACAGGGAGCCTCTCAAAAAGCAGCAAATTTGATTTATAAATTTACTTTAGAAAATGTTAAAAATTAGTTCTCTTTTTATTTACATATTGGCTATATCTATTAACTGTCAAAGCCAACAACTTCATACATTACCAAAAAAAATTGATGTAAGAGTTTTTGCAGGAAACACTATTAATGATTTGAGCTTTACAAATTTAGAAGGAAAATATTATATCTACTCTGAAGAAGACGATGAAGAACTGAATTTGAAAAAGTTTTCATCTGTGAGAATTATTGCCAAAGATGATATGCTTCAGGTAATTAGAATGGATACAATCGTTTTTGAAGCTGAAAAATTATATTTGTCGGGCCACGGATTTACTAATTATCTTCTTGTAAATCCTCAGGACACTGATCTACCATTTAGAATATATGATGATGATTTTATTATAACAGCTGAAGATGGCAATATGAAGATAATAAATCATGTGGCACTTGAAAAATACATTGCTGCTGTTGTTCAATCTGAGGCCGGATTTTTAAGACATCCCGTATATTATGAAGTGCAGGCTACAATTACCCGAACTTATGCTATGAAAAACATTAACAGGCATTTAAATGACAATCATAATTTATGTGATCAGGTACATTGCCAGGCTTATTATGGAAAAACAGCTTATCTTCCAATCATTGAGGCTGTTAGCAATTCAAAAGGAGCCATTATTGTTGATGAAAATAATATGCCTGTAAATACTGTTTATCATGCAAATTGCGGAGGAGAGACTGTTAATTCGGAAGATCTTTGGGGACAGGCGCTGCCTTATTTGCGGAGTGTTAAAGATACTTTTTGTTTGGATAGTCCCGGAGCAATTTGGCAAATAAAAATTTTGCCTGAGGAGTTGTTTGATTTTATTGAGAAAAATTTCAATAAGAAACTCTCTTTAAGTGATAAAGATTCTATTGTGAAGTTTTATCAAATTTCAAGAAAACAATTTTTAGATGATAGTAATTATGTACACCTAAGACATATCAGATCACATTTCGGATTGCGATCAACCTTTTTCTCAATCGAATTGGAAAATGACTCTTTGGTTTTTAATGGGAAAGGCTATGGACATGGGGTTGGACTATGTCAGGAAGGTGCTATAAAAATGGCTGAATTGGGTTACACAAAAGAACAAATTATAAATTATTTCTATTATAACGTAAATTTAATCTATTTAGAAGAATAATTTGTTGCTCTATTTGAATATTTTTTATTATTTTGCGCCTCATGAATCTTCAAATGGCGCATATTCCTCTGGCAAGAATTGCTATTCCTTTAATAGCAGGCATAATAATATCATTATTATTTGAAGTTGGCATAAACAATCTGTTTTTCTTTTCTGCATGTGTAGCCTTAATTGCAACGGCCTCAATCCTTCATAGAATTCATCTCAATTATAATCATAGATGGCTGTTTGGTTTATTAATAAGCCTTTTCTTTGTTTTTGTTGGAATAAAACTTTGCGAACAACATAAGCAACTTAACAGAAGTAATCACTTTGGAAATTATGCTCATCCAGAAGGTAGTGCACTGATAAGAATTACTGAGCCGGTCTCGGAAAAAGAAAACTCATTCATGCTAAAAGGCGTTGTTAATTCTATTTTTTATAATGATACTATAATTGATGTAAGTGGCAATATCATTTTATATATGCAAAAAGATGACAAAGTATCCGAATTAAACTATGGAGATATTATAATTACAGAAAACAATTTTCAAAGAGTAAATCCTTCTTCAAATCCTCATGAATTCAATTACAAAAAATTTCTTGAATACAATAATATTTTCCATCAGTCGTACAGAAGATCTGAGGAATGGATGCATACAGGCATCAATAATGGCAATTTCTTGTTAAAAAAAGCACATCAAATAAGGAATATTGCCCTTGAGATATTTCAAAACAATAATATCAGCGGAAAAGAATATGCTGTTGTTTCGGCCCTGGTACTTGGACACAGAGATTATCTTGATGATGAACTTCAGCAAGGATTTGCCGGTGCAGGTGCTATGCATGTATTATGTGTGTCGGGATTGCATGTAGGAATAATATTTATTATTTTGAACACTGTATTTGGTTTTCTTTCAAAAATCAAAGGGGGAATAATTATTAAAGCAATTCTAATAATTGTTCTAATATGGTTGTATGCCTCAATAACAGGACTTTCCCCATCTGTACAAAGAGCTTCAACAATGTTTAGTTTTGTTGCTATTGGTGGAAGCTTTAAAAGAAAAACCAATATTTACAATACATTGGCAGCATCGGCCTTACTTCTTATAATTATAGACCCATATATTATCACACAAATTGGATTTCAGCTATCTTATATAGCGGTGATAGGAATTGTAGCATTACAACCATTGCTTTATAAAAAAATCATTTTTAAAAACAAACTACTTGACAAAGCGTGGGCTCTGATCACAGTATCCATAGCTGCCCAACTTGCAACGGGCGCAATCGGACTTTACTATTTCAATCAATTTCCAAATTATTTTTTATTAACTAATCTTATTGTTATACCCTTGGCAAGTCTTATAATTTATACTGCTTTATGCCTGATTATATTATCTCCTTTACCCACGATATCATCCTTTATTGGAGAATTTCTTTCAGAACTGCTAAAAATTATGCACAAAGCAGTTACAGCAATAGAATCATTGCCGGGTTCTGTGAGTTCAGATGTTTACATAAACCTTCCGGAAACACTATTATTAATCACATTAATAATCATTTTTAGCAGTGCACTTATTCTAAGAAGAAAGATATTAATTAAAAGCTCTTTTATCATTCTTTTAATGCTTTTGAGTTCATTTAGCTATAGAAGCATTCAAAACTCAAACACTAATATGTTCGTAGTTTATGACATTAATTATGCAACAGCAATAGATTTTATTTCCGGAAATACCGGTACATTTATATCTTGTGATGAATTAAAACAGAATCCGAAAAAAATCAGCTTTCACATAAATGCGAATCGATTAAGAAAAGGAATAAAGGAAATAGCGAAGGAGACAGCTCCCGGAGAACTTTGCACTCACATTTCCGAAAACATTGCAATTGTAGATAATCTAATCCTTTTTCAAAATCGCAAATTCCTGATTCTAAGCCCTGAAAGCAAATTGATTTATACTGATAAAGCAATGAAAATTGACTATTTAATAATTTCTCAAAATCCAAATGATAAACCTGAGTTTATAACTAAAAACCTTATTCCGGAAATTATAATTCTTGATTCTTCGAACAAAGGATATATTATAAATAAATGGGAAGAATTTTGCAAAAACAATAATATTGATTTTTGGTCTGTAAAACAACAAGGAGCCTTTGTTTCAAACTTCTAAACAAAAGTGGTTTTTAATGATCTTGTTAAAAGGCTTTAAGATTCGGCAAAAAATATTAAATTTGCAATTCTGTGGCATGGTTTTTTAGGTTTTGTGAAAAGCTATTACAATCTAAAAATCAAAATTTTTGAATTATGAATAAGAATATTGTTTTGATTTGCGCGTTATTGTTCTCTTCATTTTTTGCACAATCCCAAAATGCAGAATCCTTTGCTCGCAGGGCAAATTCCAAATTAGAAATCGGAGATTATAACGGAGCTTTAACCGACTTTTCAAGTGCAATAAGGCTTCAACCTGAATATGAAGTTTTATATAAAGCATATTTTGGAAGAGGGTATTGTTATTTTCAACTTGGTGATTATAAAAAGGCAAAAAAAGATTTTGACCGTTCCATAAAAGAATATGCCAATGATGCTGAGGTATTTTTTTGGCGTGCTTATACAAAATATAAACTTCGCTATTCTGCAGCAAGTGAAATTGCGGATTATAACAGGGCAATTACACTAAAGCCGGAATATGCCGAAGCTTACTTTAATCGTGGCCAGGCCAGGATAAAAAACAAACAAGAAAGAGCCGGCTGTAATGATCTTAGAAAAGCATATGAATTAGGTTATGAAGAAGCATTAATTCATATAAAAATTCACTGCGGAGAACCGTGATAAATAAGCTTTATCCTCTTATCTTAAAATCAAAGTATCACCCGGATTTGGCTCCGATCCTTTTTCCAAATCATTTCTACGATAAATACTTTTTGTCTTGACACCAAATTTTTGAGAAATATCTAAAACTGTTTCTCCCGGTTTAACAATATATTCTTTTACTTCAGCTCGTCTTCTCTTTGGCTGCAGATAAACAATTTGCCCGGGGACTAAAGCTTCTGTTCTTTCCAGGTCATTATATTTATAAATCTGCCATTCTCTCATTTCAAATTCTTTAGCAATGCTCTCAGGTGTATCCCCACGCAAAGCAATTACATATCTGATTCTGTTGTTCATTAATACTTCGCGATTCAATGCCACAGGAGAAAAATCATCAGGATCTGCAATATTTACAGTTGATTTGCCTTTGTTATTCTTAGCAATACCTTTCTTCAGAACCTGCTTGTCATATTTATAAAGTTCATTTTCTTCTATTATTCTGATTAGAAGCTTAGGATAATTGCGATTGGTGGCATATCCTGCTTTTTGCAGTCCTTTTGCCCAGCCTTTATAATCATCCGGTTTTAGATTGAATAAAAACTCATATCTTTTTCTTGTCGTCAGAAATTCAGAGTGATCTCTCCAGGATTGCAATGGATCATCATACGCGCGAAAACACTCATCACGTTCATCATCATCTTTATTAAAAGTTTTCCCATTCCACTTATGACATTTAACTCCAAAGTGGTTTTTACCTATTTGTGCAAGATCGCTATTTCCAAAACCGGACTCCAGGATGCCCTGCGCAAGCTTTATACTTGCAGGAATGCCATGTTTTCTCATCTCTTCCATAGCAATATCTTTATAACTATCGATATACTGGTTTAGAGATATCTTTGTTTGAGCATCAGCTATTTGGAATATAAATAGTAAAGATACAAATGAACAAAATTGCTTAATCATATTAATTCTTTTAACTCATGACTTATTCACAAAACTCCTGTTTCATTCAGAAATATTTTCTTATCAAACGCCAACACAAATAATAAATTTCACAGAAAACTTATAAACACTTAATTTTGATCTCAAAAATACAACATTAAACAAAATTCTAACACCGAATTTCACCCAAAATGGAAGAAATCAAAAAATATTTTCCCCATCTTACAAATTTACAAATAGAGCAGTTTTCAGCGCTTAAGCCATTATACAAAGATTGGAACAACAAAATAAATGTAATAAGCCGTAAAGACATTGACAATTTTTATATCCATCATGTTTTGCATTCACTGGCTGTAGCACATTTTTTTAAATTTAAGCCAAATTCAGAAATTTTGGATGTGGGCACCGGTGGAGGCTTTCCGGGAATTCCTTTAGCCATAATGTTTCCGGAATGTGATTTCCTTCTTGTGGATTCTGTTGGAAAAAAAATCAAAGTTGTAAATGATGTTGCAAGTAAAATAGGACTTAAAAATGTGAAAGCCGCTAATGAGCGTGCGGAAAATATCCGGGGGGAATTTGATTTTATTGTAAGCAGGGCTGTTACAAATCTTCCGGATTTTTACAAATGGGTTCAGAAGAAGATTAAAAAAACACACAAACATGATTTTCCTAATGGGATTTTATATTTGAAAGGTGGCGATCTGGAAAATGAACTGATTCTTTTTAAGAACAAATTTAAACTCTATAATATTTCCGAAGTTTTTCATGAGGATTTTTTTGAAACTAAGAAATTGGTTTATGTTTTCAAATAAGGAAAATTATAAATTCCAAATCACTACTGTGCAGATAAAACCACAAGAAATTTCTCTTCGCTACTAATGACAGTATTGTCTACAGTGTTGTATTTCATTGTTTTTGTGTTAAGACAAAAATGAAGAAATAATATTTAAAAAAGCTTTTACTTCTTTTACCC
>CAZTPA010000012.1:0-8609 GCA_964614525.1 uncultured Bacteroidales bacterium
ATATAATAACACCTTATTCTCTTTCAAATAATACCTACATAATGTTTTATGATAACCAACGGGGATTATCTAAAACCTATATCATAACAAAAGATGGAGGTTTAGGAAGAAAAGTGGACGAAAATAATGCTCTAAGAAAAACATGGGACATTATTAAAGTGTATTAAAAATGCCCATAACATTTTATATAATTAATGGCAGGTGATGTAGCAAATTTTAAGGTCTGTAGCCCGCTCAAACTGTGAAGTGGTTTGACTAGAATGTGCTACGAAGCCTGCCACTACTCATACAATTTACCGTTATGTATATGTATATCATAGCAGGTTTTTTTATGCACTGGGGCAGGCAAGCTCTTCAGTAAATTTTTGGTTGTGTGTTTGCCTGCTGGACATACCAATACAGAAATATATTTGGCATTAAATTGTGTATGGCAAAGAGATGCAAGCTTCTCATTCAATGTTTTCTACTGTTTCTTAAAATGAAAAAACTACTGCAATTTTGCGGAAATTATGTATTTCTCAATTAAATCATCAAAAGCTTTTTGAATTTTTCTTGTAATAATGTGATCAACGTGATACTGATTGCCGTCAATTTTGTTTACCGGAAGAATTTTTCTGGAAGTTCCACTAATAAAAACTGCATCCATTCCATTTAAATCACTATGTTTTATTTTTTGTTCTTTGATAGAAATTCCCATTTCATTGCATAACATCATAATCTTCTCTCTTGTAATACCGTGCAAAACATCTGAACCGGGAGGAGTTAAGATATAATCGTTTTTTATAAAATAAATATTGGAACGGCTGCATTCGGTAACATAGCCCTTATCATTGATTAAAAGGGTCTCGTAAGTATTGGTACTGATCTTTAATTTTTTTGTTTTTTCTCTTAAAATAGTGTTCATGATTTTTGCATTCGGATTGTCCCTTTTTGCTTGATATATTGAAACACCAACTCCTTTTTCATAATCTTCTTCTGTAGGATATTCATGAGGTTGAATATACACCAAAAAATCAAAATCAGTATTATCAACAGTATCTGGAAGATATACGATTTTTACATTTCCAAAATTGAAATTATTCTTCTCAATAAGAAGTTTTATTTGTTTTATAATTTCATTTTCCGGATAAGGAAGGCATGTATTCTGAATATCAGCAGTTTGCTTTAATCTCTTAACATGATCTTCAACAAATAAAGGAATAAAGTCCACAACTCGAATTACTTCATAAATATATGCTTCACGCTTAAGAAAATCATCACAAAACTCCTTATTCTCTTTAATCTCTGAATTATAAATAAAATATTTTCCTGCACACTCATTCATGTTTTCTTGAAATTATTATTGATGATAAAGGTAAAAAGAAACAAGATGCTTTTATCAAGCTTAGCTCTCTTCTTTATAAAATATTTTATAATATTTTCTCCCGCTTTCGTCAGTCCCCTGCTCTATCATGTCTCGGTTACCATGCACATAAATGTGAAAATTTTTGTCAAGTTTTATAACACTTTTTATATAACGTGATTGCTTTTTTACTGCTGATTCTGAGATGTTGAAATTTTCGGAAATATCCATTTCATTATTATTCTGAAAATCATCTTTATACTTTTTAAATGAATCAATAACTTCTGCCTGTCCCACAACCTCATTGGAAAAATTGTCAATATCAAAATTGTCATTTTCTTTAAAAAACTTTACTGATTTATTAAGTAAATCAATCTGATCGGCTTTAGAAACATCAAATTGCTGAGGCATTTCTTCAGTAACGAAATTTTTACATAAACTCATAAAATTTTGAGTATTATAATACTCATCCTTTCTTTGTCTTAACTGCAAAAAATCGTCTATCCAGTAGTGTGCTTCGGCACCTTTGCTGCTATTATCAACAACAGCAACAATGTATCCGTGTTCTTTCTCAGAATTAAAAACCATGCAACCCTTATCAAGTTTTTTTATATTTATACCTTTTTCACTCTCAATTTCAAAACTATCTTCTGATGAATAAACTTTTAAAAAAGTATCTTTAAATTCTGATTTGAACAGACCAACTGCATCAACATTTTCATCATCAATAATGCAGTTATTAAAGAAAACAACATAAAATTCACCACCTTTAATTTTTGGATGCAAACTTTTTTCATAAAGATGCTTGGCAAGGTTAACAGATTGATTATGAAGCATTGCAGGGTTTTCAAAAATTTCCGAAACAAAACCATATACTTCATTATACTTCAAATCGTTTTCATGGTAAAAACTATAGGATTCCAATGATTTGAAAGATGAAACAAAATATTTAGTAAGCAGGTCTTTCAAGTCCCGGTCAACATCCATCGTTGCAGCCGATAAAGTATAACCTTCATCAGATGCTTTATTTCCAACTTGGTGCAATGCAAATATTTTCAGATTTGCTTCGTCAAAATTTAATGTCATATTTTCTTGTTTTTATAAAACTTTAATAAAATCTTTTCCTTACTACTCTTCTAAACACTACCGGCAATCTTCGACCGAACAAAAGAGCAGATCCTATACAGATTAAAGAAAATATAAATACTGTATAAGGCACACCAATATAATCTGATATCCAACCTGCAAGAAGGCTGCCCAAAGGTGTTATTCCCATATATGAAAGGCTGTATAAAGCAACAATTCTGCCTCTTTTATCTTCATCGGATATCAGTTGAATAATGGTGTTGCTGCTGTTAAAATGTACTATCATACCAAAGCCGGTACCTGCCAACATTATAAATGATAATATTGTATAATTTGATAATGCAAAAACCCCCAATGTTACAGCAAATAAAAGGGCAGTATTAAAAACGGTTTTCGGAATAGTATGTATCTTTTTCCTTGCTGCAAGATAGAAAGCTCCTGTAAGTGCACCCATTCCAAGAGCTCCTGTCAGATATCCCAATAACTCTGAACCACCACCCAAAACATCAGCCGCAAATATTGGCAATAAAGCCTGAAATGGCAACCCGAAAAAACTGCTCAAACCAACTAATATCAACAAATGTCGAATAGGTTTTTCATTATAGGCATATTTAATACCTTCCTTCAAATCATTTAAAACAGATGTTCTTATCTTAAAACTCTTCTTTACATTAATTTTCATAACAAAGAAGGAAACAATAACAGCAGAAAAGCTGATACCGTTAATAAAAAAACACCAACCTTCACCAAATGCAGCTATCAGCAATCCACCGATAGGAGGCCCGATAAAGCGTGCAAGATTATATAAAGATGAGTTCAAGGCAATTGCATTTGAAAGATCTTCACGCCCGCTTATCATATCGGGCACAAATGAATTTCTGAATGGAGTATCAAATGCCAGAATAACTCCATTTACAGCCGCAAGAATAATTATTAGAGGAATACTTATATTGTCTGTGAGTACCAAAAATGCAAGAGTAAACGCAACAAGCATTGCTGCAAATTGAGCTGCAATAAGCACTGCTCGCCTGCTAAACCTGTCAGCAAGAACTCCGGCAAAGGGAGTTATAAATAAAGCCGGAATATGCTGTGCAAAAGCCACTGTGCCCAGCAAAAGTCCGGAACCAGTAAGACGATATATTAACCAACCCATTGCAATATTCTGAACCCATGTTCCGATTAATGAAATACTCTGACCGTAATAAAAAATCCGGTAGTTAGGGTATTTCATGGCACGGAAAATTGTCCTTAATGTGCCAGGGAGAATATTTATGCCTCTGAAAATCATAAAAAGATTGACTTTTGTAGCGCAAACTTACAAAATATGTTTGCATAAAAATATAGATACAATTCTGTTTTTATGCAAAAAGAAAGCCTTTCTAAAAGTATTGTATAAATGTGATTGCAAAAAACCGAAAACTATTGTGAGATTTTATCCTTGGCCGGCAATGCAATATATATGTATTGATAATGGTGTAAAAATAAATTAGTATTTAAATTTTGCATTCCGCTTTCAAATTATTTGCAAATTATAAACCTTAAGTCATCATGCCAATAATATGCTTTTGCCATGGGGTTAATGCTAGGGCGCATCACATAAAAAAAGCCCGATAAATTACCGGGCTTTTTGTGATTCCGCCAGGATTCGAACCTGGGACCCACAGCTTAGAAGGCTGTTGCTCTATCCAGCTGAGCTACGGAACCTATACATTATCTCGTTTTTTCATTAAAAACGATTGCAAAAGTAATGTTTTTTATTAATACCGGCAAGAAAAAACATACAACTATCTTCTATGAAAATAGAATTAATAATTTTCTCAATTTAGCAAGTATTTCCATTGCTAAGCCAAACAAGCAACAAAGCTCTAAAAGATAAAAACTTACAGAATTTCAACCTTTACGTCAAACAATGATTCGTGCTGCTTTTTATCCCACCTGTCTTTAAATAAAAAGAAATACTCGACGCCTGATTCTACATCAAATTCTGCAGGCATATTAACTTCCTGAGATTTATGAATAAGTTTGGACGGATTATCAGGATTAATTACATAAAGTCTTGATATCAGATCAATACCTCCAACATCTCCCTTAGTTTTCAAGGTAAGTTTGCCGCTCACTTCAGGAGTTATTTTGAAAAAATCAGTATCTCCTTTTGGAAAAATGGCTATACTTAAAGTATCTCCGTTTTTAATCTCTTTTGCTTGCTTAAAATCGTTATTTGGTTCATATTTGTCTGTTTCTTTCTGAAATTCAATTTTTATATCCATCAGTTCTTGGGCACTCTTTTTATTCCAACGATCACTAATCTTAAAATAATACTCCCCCGCTTCCCTCACAGCAAAAGCACATGGAACACTCAAAATTTCGCTAAGCTTATTTACTTTGGGACTTGCCCATTCATCATATTCGTAAAACTCTGCCGAAAGATCAATACCTCCGGGTATATTCTTGCTCATTAATTTTATTATACCGGCAGTATCAGTTTTAACCCTAAACCAATCTACATCGCCGGCAGGAAATATCGCTATTTGAAATTCTGAATTTAATGAAACTTGCTTTGCATCATCTGATTTGTCATTTACTTCAAATGAATCAAATTCTTTTATAAATTCAACTTTTAGAGGAATAATCTCCTCAGACTCTTTTTTATCCCACCTGTCTCTTATTACAAAATGATAAGTACCTTCTTCTGCTTTTATAACTGCAGGCAAACCCAAATGATCAGAAATTACATTGGTTTTTTTGTCTGCCCACTCTTCGTAAAATGCAAAATAACAAGCCAGATTTAAATCTTTAGGATCATTTTGTGCACTTACTTTTAAATAACCTTGTTCCGGAACATCTACCTTAAACCAGTTTTTGTTACCGACCGGATTTACTTTTATTTCAACTGTTTCGTCGAATTTTAAGGGTACAGCTTCTTCTATCGTATTATCCAAATCATGCATTTTGCTGCCATCGCCGCATGAATACAGTATAACTGTCAGAAATAATGATGAAACAAGCATTGGTAAAATAATTTTTTTCATGATAATCCTCCCATTTTATAAATAATTGGTTAATAGTTTATTAAAATGCTTTTTTTTTATTTAAAAAGTCAATATTATAGAATGCTTTCTTCTTTAATCAAATAAGACGGAAAACAGTTGTTATTACTAAGGATTTTAGGATCTTATGTGCAGCAATTTTAATTAAAACACTCACAAATATAAGATTATTTAAGATTATTTGAAAATATTGCATAATTAATCTCAGGTTCTTGTAGATGCCGGCTTTTGCTTATTCCTCATACCAAAATCCTTATTCAAGTATAATCAAACTTCAAACTAAAAATTAATTATATCATATTGTACTATGATATCTGACCAAATTGGCTTAACGCTAATATAATCTTTTTTAAACCCGGCTTTTTGCAAGTTCTCATATGTGCGGCGATTTATATGATCCCCAATCAGCCAAGATGGAATAGGGTTAAGAATATCCATAATTTTACCTAAAACTTTTCTCTCGCTTCTAATATGTTCCAGCAAAATTATTGTTCCACCCTTTTTACAAACTCTTCTTACTTCCTGCAAGCCTTTTACAGGATCAGAGACAGTGCAAAAAACACACATAGCAATCACTGTATCAAAGTAATTATCTTCAAAATCAAGTTTTTCCACATTCATTATCTCCAAGCGTACAGGGATATTTTGTTTCTTTGTCCTGTTTTTTGCCTTTTGAAGCATTTTTTCACTCACATCAATACCAATGATTTCAATATTTCTGGGATAAAACGGCAAACTACCACCAGTACCTACACCCACTTCCAGCGTTCTGCCATTAACATTCTGAAGAAGCTTTTTTCTATACTTATTCAGGCTCTTTTTAAAGGGTAATTCAAATATGTCATATATATGTGAAATTCTATTATAATTTTTCCCCATTGTATTTTCCATATAATAAAAGCTTTACTTTTAACCGATTTTCTCAAATACCATAAAATTAAAATCATCCAAACTTCCAATCGAGATGGATATAAAATTAATTAAACCAGAGCTGCTATTAAATTATCTCATTTGCATATTAAGCATCCCCATTAACTCTCCTTTTAATATCATCAACATCTTTTTTCAGCTCGTTTATCCTGCTTTCCATGGTAATCACAGGATTGTTTGACAAGGGAATTTCGCTGCTGATGTAGTTTACAAACTTCCAAACTTCTCTTATATCATTTACATGCACTTCGTATGGCTCATAGATTGTATTAAGAGAATAAAGTCTTAGTTTGCCTTCTTTCTCGATAAGATTTTCAACTACTTTAAAAACCACGCCATCATCAAGGGTATGAATAATATATGCATGACGATCCTGTATAAGTTTCCAGTTCTGAACAAACTCACAAGTAACCCACGAACCGTCAGCTATTGGCAACATGCTGTCACCTGAGATTTCAAAAGTGCGGTATTTTTTTTGCTTAGAAAGAAACGGCATCTGAAAAGTCGGCAAAACCTTTATATATTCAGGATCTGCGAATCCCGACCTATATCCTGCCTTTGCTTTTTCAGAGACAAGCTCGATATTTTCATCATTTTTGTTATCAACAGTAGTAGCCAAAACTCTAAGTTGTGTTCCTTTAAGATACACATCATACCCTCTTTCCAATTGAGAAAGCTGGCTTTCAGAAAATTCTGACAAGTCCTTTTTCACCAAGGTATCAATAGAAACATTAAAATATTTTGAAAAGGTGACCAGTGTTTCCAGGCCGGGCTGTGCAACCCCATTTTCATATCCGCTTAAAGTTGATCGCTTCATGTTGAGTGTAAAGGCAATGTCATCCTGTGTGCGTCCTTTTCGCTTACGAAGCAGCTTTATGTTTTTCCCAAAATAGTTCATGATAATTTTTATGTTTTTTGAACTTTACTGTTTTTGATTTTAATATTTTGATTATATTATAATCGCTATTTTGATTAATTTCTAATCAAATATAATAATGTTTTTTTAATCCACAAATTTTTAGGAAATGTTTTTTTTATAAAAACAGCTGTATTCTAATAGTTTAAAATTTACTTAATTCTCATGCGTACAATCATTCATTTAGATCAGGATACATTCTTTGTATCTGTAGAACGACTTCAGAACAGCGTTTTAAATGGCCGGCCTGTTATTATAGGTGGCTTGGGAGATCGCGGTGTTGTGGCAAGCTGCAGTTACGAGGCACGAATGTTTGGTGTACATTCAGCAATGCCAATAAAGATGGCCAGGTCACTTTGTCCTGATGCTATTTTCATCCGTGGCGACATGCAGCTTTACACTAAATACTCCAAGCTTGTCAGTCAGATTATTTCCGAAAAAGCACCTTTGTTTGAGAAAGCATCAATAGATGAGCATTATCTTGATATAACAGGAATGGATCGTTTTTTTGGCTGTCAAAAATGGGCAACAGAACTTCGCCGGTTTATTATAAAAGAAACAGGACTTCCAATTTCCATGGGTTTGTCTCTTAATAAAACCGTATCAAAAATTGCCACCGGAGAAGCAAAGCCAAACGGGCAAATTAATGTTGATAAGCAAATGGTACTTCCATTTTTAGATCCTCTTTCTATAAAGAAAATACCAATGATAGGGCAAAAAACATATATCAAACTTCGAACTATGGGTATCGCCAGTATAAAAGTTCTTAGAAATATTCCTCCGGATATTATGCTTAGAATTTTAGGAAAAAACGGAAAAATTATCTGGGAAAAATCCAATGGCATAGATCTGACTCCTGTGAAGCCATGGTCGGAACACAAATCTATAAGCACCGAAACAACTTTTGAAACTGACAGCATAGACATACAACATATTAAGCTTCTGCTGGCGCATATGTGTGAGAAGCTGGCATACAAACTAAGGAAAAAGCAGCAATTAACAGGCTGTGTCACTATTAAAATTCGGTATTCAAATTTTGACACCCACACTCTGCAACAGTCTGTCCCTTATACAGCATTTGATCATATTTTAACACCAATATGCAAGACACTCTTTGAAAGGCTTTATACCCGAAGGATGTTGATACGCTTGGTAGGAATACAATTCAGCCGGCTGGTTCACGGCCGGCAACAGCTTAATATGTTTGAAGAAACACCCGAAATGATAAGTCTTTACCAAAATATTGACAAGATGCGCAAGAAGCATGGTTATCAGGCGGTTTTGAGAG
>CAZTPA010000012.1:8709-59572 GCA_964614525.1 uncultured Bacteroidales bacterium
TACCAAAATATTGACAAGATGCGCAAGAAGCATGGTTATCAGGCGGTTTTGAGAGGAGGAGGAAAGATAAAAGTTAAAAACTAAAAGTTAAAAGTGAAAAGCATGGGTGTATTTTCCTTTGAGCTTGGAGCTTTGAACTTTGAGCTATTAAAGCCGGAGCGGGAGAGCGTAAGAGCGTGAGAAAGGGAGATAAAAGTGAAAAACTAAAAAGGATTGTTCATTTAAGTGTGTCATTTTTTTTAATTCTATCTCCATAATAAAGACATAAGCTATTTATAATTGAATGCCAGTTACACATTTGCTCATTTGCTAATTTACTCATTTACACATTTGCTCATTTGCTCATTTGCTCATTTACAAAGCATGTACCTAAATAACCACACATATTATAGTTTACGCTACGGCACCATGTCGCCGGAAGATCTCGTTTTGCAGGCAAAAATACTGGGAATAGAAAAGCTTGCATTAACTGACATTAACAATTCAACGGCTATGCCCGAATTTGTAAAGCTTTGCAAAAATTACGACATTTCTCCCATAGCCGGCATGGAGTTTCGTGATAAAGACAAACTGCTTTATATAGTCATCGCTAAAAATCCTGAAGGATATTTTCATATAAACAAATTTCTCAGCTTCCACAATCTGAACAAGACTCCTCTCCCACCCCATTTTCCGGTAAATGAAAACACTTTCGTAATTTACCCGCTAATCAATGTTCCCGACATTCTTAACGAGAATGAGTTTATAGGTATTAAAGCGGCAGACCTGATTTTGTTAAGAGTTTCGCCTCTCAGAAACAATATGGAAAAACTTGTAGCATTGCATCCGGTAAGTCTGTCAAGCTTTAATGACTACGAGCTTCATCGCCACCTCAGGGCTATTGACCACAACATCATCATCAGCAAGTTGCAGAAACACCAAACAGCATCTCCTGATGAGATTATCTTGTCACCCGATGTTCTGAGAAAAAAATATGAGCATTTTCCTCAAATTATTTCTAACACTGAAAAAATAATGGCTGAATGTTATATGGATTTTGATTTTAAAACTGTCAAAAACAAAAAAACATTCACATCAAGCTCTTATGATGACAAAATTCTCCTGGAAAAGCTTACTATGGACGGATTAGAATATCGTTACGGCAAATCCGACAAAGAAGCATTAAGACGCATTAAGCATGAACTGAAGCTTATTGATGAATTGGGATTTTCATCATATTTCCTGATAACATGGGACATCATACGCTACTCTATGTCTCGCGGATTCTATCATGTAGGACGGGGTAGCGGAGCAAACAGCATTGTTGCTTATTGTCTGCGCATCACAAATGTTGACCCTATAGATCTGGATTTGTATTTTGAAAGATTTATTAATCCTAAACGCAGTGTTCCTCCTGATTTCGATATTGATTTTTCATGGAAAGACCGGGATGAGGTTTTGGATTATATTTTCAAAAGATACGGCCGTGAATATACTGCACTTCTTGGCACTATCAGTACTTTTCGGGATAGATCCATGCTGCGTGAACTGGGAAAAGTGATGGGATTGCCAAAGTATGAAATAGATAATCTTGTGCTTCAACATGAATCAAGAAAAGAACCGGATAAAATTTACAGTCATATTATAAAAATGTCGGAACAACTTGCCGATTTTCCAAACATGCGCAGCATTCATGCAGGAGGAGTCATTATAAGCGAAAAGCCATTAAACTATTATTCGGCACTTGACCTGCCACCAAAAAACCTACCTAGTCTGCAATGGGACATGTACACTGCAGAAGATCTTGCTTTTGAGAAAATTGATATTTTAAGTCAAAGAGGTATCGGACATATCAATGATTGTGTAGAAATAATAAAGAACAATTATAATGTTGACATCGACATTCATAATATTAATGAGATAAAAAAAAACGAGAAGGTAAAAAAGCAGTTACGCAGTGGCGAAACAATTGGTTGTTTTTATGTTGAAAGTCCTGCCATGAGAGGTTTGCTAAAAAAATTAAAGTGTGATAATTACATCACACTTGTTGCTGCAAGTTCTATCATTCGCCCCGGAGTATCCCGTTCGGGCATGATGAAAGAGTATATTAGCCGTTTTCACGATCAGAGCAAAATTAAATACATGCACCCTGTAATGGAGCAGCAGCTGAAAGAAACATACGGAGTGATGGTTTACCAGGAGGATGTTATAAAAGTTTGTCACCATTTTGCAGGACTTGACCTTGCCGATGCCGATGTTTTACGCAGGGCAATGAGTGGCAAGCATCGTTCTAAAAAAGAAATGCAGCGTATTGTTGAAAAATTCTTTAAAAACTGCAAAAATAAAGGATATCCGGACTCTCTTACACAAGAGGTTTGGCGCCAAATAGAATCATTTGCTGCTTATTCGTTTTCTAAAGCTCATTCGGCATCGTTTGCAGTGGAAAGTTATCAGAGCCTGTACCTTAAGGCACATTATCCTCTTGAGTTTATGACAGCAGTTATAAATAATTTTGGTGGATTCTACCAAAGTTTCATCTATCTGAATGAAGCTCGCAGAGGAGGCGCAAATATCGAGTTGCCTTGTGTTAATAAAAGCAATTACAATGCTTGTATCTACGAAAAAAACATCTACATAGGTTTTGTACACATTATGAATCTTGAGAATAAAACTGCAAAAATCATTACTACAGAAAGAGAAAAAAACGGAGAATATCTTTCTTTGGAAGATTTTGTTGAAAGAACAGGGATTTCTCTGGAACAGCTTGTCATTCTAATACGCATCAATGCATTCAGATTTACCGGCAAACACAAAGCCAGGCTAATGTGGAAAGCACACATGATAGCTAATAAAAAGCCCCGCATTAATCAAAGTTTATTTTATACGCCAACAAAAGATTACATTCTTCCTGAACCGGAGATTTGTCATATCCAGAATGCTTACGACGAGATTGAACTATTGGGATTTCCTGTAACTAAAAGCTATTTTGATCTCCTAAAAACGTCTTACAGAGGTGATATCAAGATAAAAGAACTTCACAAATACAAAGGAAAATCAGTAAAGCTAACAGGATACCTGGTAAACATAAAGTATGTAAGAACAGTAAAAAAGGAAATAATGCACTTCGGTTGTTTTCTTGATCATGAAGGAAACTTTTTCGATACAGTTCACTTTCCGAAAACATCTAAAACATATCCTTTTCGTGGTTATGGTGTTTATCTTATAAAGGGAATAGTGGAAGAAGAATTTGGATTTCATACTATCACAGTAGAGAAGATGGCTAAGCTGCCTATGAAACCTGATCCACGACATTAATATAATGAAAAAGCTAAGGCAGTATTTTCTTATTTGTCGATTTTGTCAATACAAGTTTACTGCCTAACTTTACCCTGATAAAAAACCATTCAAATGAAACTTTCAAAATCTGCTTTAATAATCATTGTGTGCATTTTATTCTTTAATAAACTTCCGGCACAAATAAGCCTCAACCAAACAGACTTTCCTGATGCAGGTGATACTTTGAGATACAGCCTTGCAGATCCTTTGTTAATTGCAGAATATCAGGAGACAGGAGAAGATTACCTTTGGGATTTTTCTTACCTGGAACATCAATCACAAGACCTGGAAGAATATCTTTTAGTTGCTGATATTGATGATATTCTTAACTTATTTTTTGGTTTTAATGCTTATGCAGTAAGTGTTTTTGATGTTTTTACTGCAGAAACTTTCAACCCTGAGGAGTTAGGCATAGATGATATATACCGGATATTAAACAAAAATTCAAACGTATTGAGCAATGACGGTTTTGCTTTGATTACATCTGATTTTCCTATACCATTTGAATACTCTGATATTGATGAAATGTACCAATTTCCTTTAAGCTATGAAAGACATGACAGCACAACATACTTTGGGGATATTGCCTCCGGTGATACTCTTTATCTTCGCAGGCAAGGCTCAAGGGTTAATGAAGCAGACGGCTGGGGCACCATTATAACACCTTATGGAGAATTTGAATGCTTAAGAGTAAAAACAACTCTTTATGAAGATGATAGTCTTTATCTGGAATCTATGGATGAACCAATTGTTTCCGAAAGAATAACCAAAGAATATAAATGGTTTGCAAAGAATGAAAAGCTTCCTGTTTTAGAAGTGTCTGTTCTGATTGAAGAGGATAATGAGACAGAAACTCCGCTTATGATTAAATACCGGGACATATACCGGCCGGATATTGACCCGCCTATTGCAGATTTCACTGCAAATACAACAGAAGTTTTTATTAATGACACAGTACATTTTGAAAATACATCAACACCTGATCATGATGTCAATGAATATGTTTGGGAGTTCATTCCCAATAATGTATTATTCCTGGAAGGAAGCGGGAATAATTCTATTGAACCTATTGTGGCATTTACAGAGGAAGGAACATATGATGTAAGTTTAAGTGTTACAAATCCATCGGGTACTGACAATTTGATAAAAACTGCTTATATAAATGTGCAAGAAGCAGTATCCGTTCAATTAGCTGATGAAGATTTAAATATGCTTTTTCCAAATCCTGCATGCAATAATGTAAATATTAAATCAACCAAAAGTATTTCCAAAATAGTAACAAGAGGCATTAATGGAGAGGTAAAACATATTATTAATACAAATCCGGTAAAACACTTTGTTCTGGATACTAAAAGTTTACCCAACGGAGTTTATATTGTATCATGTTTTGACAATAAAGGACAAGTGATTTTTAATAAGGTTTTATTTATAAAATGTTGATAAAAGTTATATTTTTGTTTGAATAAATTTAATTGTATAATTATCTAAGCATTAAATTCATGAAAAAAATTGCATTAATATTTTTGATATTTACAGCGGCTTCGGGTTTTTATTCTTGTAAAAAGGATCAAACAGGGCTTGTTTCTTTTCAAAATGAAATGAAAAAATCAGGCTATGAGGGACGATTTGATAAAATAAAAAACCCTCTCCATAAGATAGCATTAACAGCTATAAATGTAAAAGACATGGTTGTATTCTCCAGCAAAGACAAAACATTATTTGCCTTTGCTATACAAATGCGTTCAGAAAACGATATTACTTCCGGACTGAATATTATTGAAACAGTATCAAAAGTAGTAATGGAAAATAGCGAAAATGAGTCTTTCAATGAAGAACAGCTAAATTGGGATAAGATCAAAGAAAATATGATAACTAATAAAGAGTACGTATTGTTTTGGCAAGGTAAAGGAGGAGAAAATATGCTTGATATCTTCAAATCATTATAAATACTTTTCTGTCATTATATAGAAATCAACAATATTTACCAATAAAAAAGGGAAAGAATTAAATTCTTTCCCTTTTTTAATCTCATGTATTAATTTTTATTCTATGCTTGAGCAGTTGGACCGCCCATACTAAGTGGCAAGCCACCGGAAGGGTCGATATCCTTAATAGGCCCATGTATTTTCTCATATTTACTTATGTTCTCATTCAAAGCCTTCAACAATCTTTTAGCATGTTGAGGAGTTAGTACAATTCTTGATTTAACCTTAGCTTTCGGAACACCCGGCATCATGCGAACAAAGTCTATAACAAATTCCGAATTTGAGTGCGTAATAATAGCTAAATTAGAATATATACCTTCAGCAACTTCTTCAGGAAGTTCAATGTTAATTTGTTTGCCTTCAGGCTTCTTATGTTCTGACATAATCTAAAATTTATCTGTTTAAAAAATTATTTTTCTTCTTCTGTATCAACTTTTTTCTTAGATGCCATAAGAAGATTATACTCTTCCATAGACCCAACGATTATGTTTTCGTAGTCTCTAAGACCTGTACCTGCAGGAATTAAATGACCAACAATTACATTTTCTTTAAGTCCGTTAAGGCTATCAACTTTAGCATTAACAGCGGCATCAGTAAGAACTTTTGTTGTTTCCTGGAATGAAGCGGCAGAGATAAAGCTTTTTGTTTGCAGAGAAGCTTTCGTAATACCTTGCAATTGCTGACGAGCAGTAGCACCTCTTGCATCTCTTGCTACGATAAGTTTTTTATCTTTACGCTTAAGCACAGAGTTTTCATCACGAAGTTTTCTTGCAGAAATAATTTGACCTGCGTTCAAACCGGAATCACCCGGATCTTCAACAACTTTTCTACCAAAACTATAATCATTCTCTTCCATGAAATCTATTTTATTCACGATTTCATTCTCAAGGAACCTGGTATCACCCTGATCATCAATAGTTACTTTACGCATCATTTGACGAACAATAACTTCAAAGTGCTTATCATTAATTTTTACACCTTGCATGCGGTAAACTTCCTGTACTTCATTCACGATATATTCCTGAACAGCAGTAGGCCCTTTAATTGAAAGGATATCTGCGGGTGTAATTGGTCCGTCAGACAAAGAAGTTCCTGCTTTAACAAAGTCATTCTCCTGAGCAAGAATTTGTTTTGACAATGGAATTAGGTATCGTTTTTCGTCACCGGTTTTTGAAGTGATTATAACTTCCCTGTTACCACGTTTTATTTTCTTACCAAAAGAGACAACACCGTCAATTTCAGAAACAACAGCAGGATCAGATGGATTTCTGGCCTCAAATAATTCAGTAATACGAGGTAGTCCACCGGTAATGTCACCTGATTTTCCAATAGCTCTAGGAATCTTCGCCAAAACTGAACCGGCATCAATCACCTTTTCTTCAGGAATAACAATATGAGCACCTACAGGCATATCATAAGTTCTAAGAATTTCACCATCATCATTTATAATAGTAATAAACGGGTTTCTGGTTTTATCTTTAGATTCGACAATTACTTTTTCATAGTATCCGGTTTGTTCATCTGAGTCTGTTCTGAATGTTGCTCCCTCAATCATATTGTTGAACACAACTTTACCAGTAACTTCAGAAATTATAACCGCATTATATGGATCCCATTCACATATTAGATCACCTGTTTTAACAGGATCACCATGCTTAAAGTAAAGATTTGCACCATAAGGAATATTTTGACTGGTAAGAACCATTCTTGTATTCTTATCTACAATTCTCATCTCAGCAGAACGGCCAATAACCACAAAATAATCTTTTCCTTCAGGGGTTATTGAAGGAACAGCTCTAAGCTCGTCAATTTCAATTGTTCCATCATATTTTGCATTTATCTTAGAAGCAGTTTCTATATTAGAAGCAGTACCACCCACGTGGAATGTACGTAGAGTAAGCTGTGTACCGGGCTCACCAATTGATTGAGCAGCTACAACACCAACAGCTTCACCTTTTTGCACCATTCTACCTGTAGCAAGATTTCTACCATAACATTTAGAACAAACTCCATGTTTAGACTCACAAGTAAGTACGGAACGAATTTCAACAGCCTCAAGAGGTGAATCTTCAATTATTTGAGAAATTTCCTCTGTAAGTTCAGCGCCTGAATTTACAATAAGTTCTCCTGTTGTTGGATGATAAATATCATGTAAAGTAACGCGACCAAGAATTCTGTCATAAAGAGATTCAACAGTTTCCTCGTTATTTTTAAGTGCTGTAGCAGTAAGCCCACGAAGGGTGCCACAATCTGTTTCGTTAATAATTACATCTTGGGCAACATCCACAAGTCTTCTTGTAAGATAACCGGCATCTGCAGTTTTAAGGGCAGTATCGGCAAGACCTTTACGAGCACCGTGAGTAGAAATAAAGTACTCAAGTACTGAAAGACCTTCTTTAAAGTTAGAAAGAATTGGATTTTCAATAATTTCACCGCCTTTAGCTCCTGACTTTTGGGGTTTTGCCATAAGACCCCTCATACCGGATAGCTGACGAATCTGTTCTTTAGAACCCCTTGCACCGGAGTCCAACATCATAAATACAGGATTAAAACCCTGAATATCTGAAGTAATTCTATCAATCAAAACCTTAGTAAGCTTGGCATTAATATGGGTCCAAATATCAATAATCTGGTTATAACGTTCATTATTTGTAATGAACCCCATGCTGTAGTTTCCTCTTACTTCATCAACCTGCTCATTTGCCTGATTAACAAATATTTGTTTTTCTTCAGGAACTAAAATATCACCAAGATTAAAGGATAAGCCTCCTCTGAAGGCCATTGTAAATCCTAAATCTTTAATATCATCAAGAAACTTAGACGTACTGCTAATACCGGTAAGCTTCATTATTCCACCAATAATATCTCTAAGGGCTTTTTTTGTAAGAAGTTGGTTTACATAACCATATTCTACAGGCACCACCTGATTAAAAAGAACTCTACCAACAGTAGTTTCAATAACTCTATCAACAAGTTGTCCTTTTTCTAATACTTTTACTTTTACATTGATAATAGCGTGAAGATCAACAGCTTTCTCATTATAAGCAATAATTACTTCTTCCGGTCCATAAAAAGTAAGACCTTCACCTTTAACATGAAACTCCGGAGTGTTTTTTCTTGCTTTGGTCATATAATAAAGACCAAGAACCATATCCTGCGAAGGAACTGCAATAGGCGCACCATTAGCAGGGTTAAGAATATTATGAGAAGCCAGCATTAATAGTTGCGCTTCAAGAATTGCAGCATTACCAAGAGGCACATGAACTGCCATCTGGTCACCATCAAAGTCGGCATTAAATGCAGTACAAACCAAAGGGTGAAGTTGAATAGCTTTGCCTTCAATCAATTTTGGTTGGAATGCCTGAATACCAAGTCTGTGTAGTGTTGGAGCACGGTTTAAAAGAACAGGATGTCCTTTAAGTACATTTTCCAGAATATCCCATACCACAGGATCTTTTCTATCAACAATTTTTTTGGCCGATTTAACCGTTTTCACAATGCCTCTTTCAAGCATCTTCCTAATAATAAAAGGTTTGAAAAGCTCTGAAGCCATTTCTTTAGGAATACCGCATTCATGTAGTTTCAACTCAGGACCAACAACAATAACTGAACGTGCAGAATAGTCAACCCTTTTACCAAGAAGGTTCTGACGAAAACGACCTTGTTTCCCTTTTAAGCTATCACTAAGAGATTTAAGAGGCCTATTTGATTCTGTTTTAACAGCATTTGTCTTACGAGAGTTATCAAACAGAGAATCGACAGACTCCTGCAGCATACGCTTTTCATTTCTAAGAATAACGTCAGGTGCTTTAATTTCTATGAGCCTTTTCAATCTGTTATTTCTGATAATAACTCTTCTGTACAAGTCATTAAGGTCACTTGTAGCAAAGCGTCCACCATCAAGAGGGACAAGAGGTCTAAGTTCCGGAGGAATAACAGGAACGACGTCAACAATCATCCAATCCGGATTATTTTCAACTCTTTTTTGTGATTCGCGAAAAGCCTCAACCACCTGAAGTCTTTTTAAAGCATCAGCTTTACGTTGCTGTGAGGTTTCAGTATTAGCTTTATGACGCAAATCATATGATAATTGGTCAAGATCAAGTCTTGTAAGAAGTTCCTTAAGTGATTCCGCACCCATTTTCGCGATAAATTTAGCGGGATCATCATCTTCAAGCATTTGATTTTCTTTAGGCAGAGTTTCCAGAATGCTGAAATACTCTTCTTCAGTAAGAAAATCAAGATATGCATACTCATCACTCTTAATTCCGGGATTAACTATCACATATCTTTCATAATAAATAATCTGATCAAGTTTTTTTGAAGGAAGTCCAAGCAGGTATCCAATTTTATTAGGTAAAGATCTAAAGAACCATATATGAGCAACAGGAACAACAAGTTTAATGTGTCCCATACGTTCACGTCTAACTTTCTTTTCAGTTACTTCAACACCACATCTATCACAAATAATCCCCTTGTATCTGATTCTTTTATACTTGCCACAATGACATTCCCAGTCTTTGACAGGGCCAAAAATTCTTTCACAAAACAAACCATCTCTCTCCGGTTTATATGTTCTGTAATTGATAGTTTCAGGCTTCAACACCTCACCATGTGATCTCTCTAGAATTGATTCAGGAGATGCAAGGCTTATTGTAATTTGAGAGAAATTGCTTTTAACGTTGGATTCTTTTCTGAAAGCCATATGTTGTTGTTATTGTATGATTTAAAAATAAGCAATTATATTATAAAGAACTAAATTGCATAATACACAAAAAGTTCAAAATTAAGCGGCAGATAACAGAATTATCTGCCGTATAGAGTTTAATCAAACTTAATGTTAAGTCCTAATCCTCTAAGTTCGTGAACTAAAACATTAAATGATTCGGGTATTCCCGGCGTAGGCATATTTTCACCCTTAACAATGGTTTCGTATGCTTTCGCTCTGCCAATAACGTCATCACTTTTAACAGTAAGGATTTCTTGCAGAATGTTAGCAGCACCAAAAGCTTCCAACGCCCAAACTTCCATTTCACCAAATCTTTGACCACCAAATTGAGCTTTACCACCAAGGGGTTGCTGAGTAATAAGTGAATATGGTCCAATAGAACGAGCATGCATTTTATCATCAACCATATGTCCTAGTTTCATCATATAAATGATTCCCACAGTAGCAGGTTGATCAAAACGCTCACCGGTACCGCCATCATAAAGTAAGACTCTGCCATTTTCAGGCAAGTTTGCGTCTTTAATATGTCCATTAATTTCGTCAATACTTGCTCCATCAAAGATAGGGGTTGAAAACTTAAGACCCATTTTCTCACCAGCCCAACCTAAAACAGTTTCATAAATCTGTCCAAGATTCATACGGGAAGGTACACCTAATGGATTCAAAACAATATCAACCGGAGTACCATCTTCAAGGAATGGCATATCCTCTTCTCTTACAATTCTTGCAATAATACCTTTATTACCATGTCTACCTGCCATTTTATCACCAACCTTAAGCTTACGCTTTTTAGCTATAAAGATTTTTGCCAATTGCACAATACCTGATGGCAATTCATCACCAACAGTAGCAGTAAATTTTTTCCTGTTATAAATACCCAAAAGGTCTTTATATTTAATAGAATAATTATGCAACAATTCTTTTATAAGAGAATTTTTATCTTTATCAGTAGTCCAGTTATTAGGATTAACAACATTGAAATCAATAGATTGAAGAATTTTTTGAGTAAACTTGGTTCCTTTTGGTACAACGACTTCTTTCAGAACATTAGTAACACCCTGAGAAGTTTTTCCGCTAACCAAGACCATAAGTTTATCAATCAGCTTAGATTTCAATTCCAGAGAATCCTTATTGAATTCCTCATCTAATTTGTCGAGAACAATTTTTTCTTTTGTTTTAGTTTTGCGATCTTTTAAAACTCTGGAAAACAACTTCTTATCAACCACAACACCTTTTGTAGAAGGAGGTGCTTTAAGAGAAGCATCTTTCACATCACCTGCTTTATCACCAAAAATTGCACGAAGAAGTTTTTCTTCGGGAGTTGGATCAGTTTCACCCTTGGGAGTTATTTTACCAATAAGGATGTCACCTTCATTAACTTCGGCACCAACCCTTATAAGGCCATACTCATCAAGATCTTTAATTGCTTCAAGACTAACATTAGGAATATCACTGGTTAATTCTTCAACACCACGTTTTGTGTCTCTAACATCAAGTGAAAATTCTTCGATATGAAGAGATGTAAATACATCATTCTTCACCACTTTCTCAGAAATTACAATAGCATCCTCAAAGTTATAACCTTTCCAAGGCATGAAAGCAACCTTAAGATTTCTACCCAAAGCAAGTTCACCACCTTTAGTAGCATAACCTTCACTAAGAAGTTGGCCTTTAGTTACTTTTTGACCTTTCCTAACAATAGGTTTAAGGTTAACACAGGTATTTTGATTTGTTTTTGCAAATTTTGTAAGTTTATAAGCCTTAACATCATCATCAAAACTTACAAGTTTTTCTTCGTCATTTCTTGAATATCTGATAACTATTTCTTCAGCATCAACATACTCTACCAGTCCGTCACCTTCTGCATGTATTAGTACTCTGGAATCCTGGGCAACTCTTGCTTCAAGGCCGGTTCCAACAATAGGAGCTTCCGGATTAAGCAGAGGAACAGCCTGACGCATCATATTACTACCCATAAGAGCCCTGTTCGCATCATCGTGTTCAAGGAATGGGATTAAAGACGCAGCAATAGATGCAATCTGATTTGGTGCCACATCAATAAGTTGAATCTCTTTTGGTGTAACTATAGGATAATCTGATTGAAATCTAACCTTAAGAGTTTCGCGTTTAAAATTACCATCATCATCAATTTCAACATTTGCCTGGCTAATAATTTCTGTTTCTTCTTCTTCTGCCGACAGATACTCCGGTGCTTTATTAAAATCAACCTTACCATCAATAACCTTAAAATAAGGAGTTTCGATAAATCCAAGTTCATTAACCTTAGCATAAACGCAAAGAGAAGATATCAAACCGATATTCGGTCCTTCAGGAGTTTCAATTGTACATAATCGACCGTAGTGTGTAAAGTGAACATCACGCACCTCAAAGCCTGCTCTTTCTCTTGATAATCCACCGGGTCCTAGGGCTGACATTCTTCTTTTATGTGTAAGTTCAGCCAATGGATTTGTTTGATCCATAAACTGCGACAACTGGTTAGTACCAAAGAAAGAATTTATTACCGAAGATAAAGTTTTTGCATTAATAAGATCTATAGGAGCAAAAACTTCATTATCTCTAACATTCATCCTTTCACGAATTGTTCTGGCCATTCTGGCAAGCCCAACACCAAACTGTGCATATAGTTGTTCACCAACTGTACGGACACGTCTGTTACTAAGGTGGTCAATATCATCAACATCTTCTTTGGCATTAACCAGCTCAATAAGATGTTTAACAATAGAAATAATATCCTCTTTAGTAAGCACTTTGGTGTCCATCGGAATGTTAAGGTTCAGCTTTTTATTAATTCTGTACCTACCAACATCCCCCAGGTCATATCTTTTATCTGAGAAGAATAATTTCTCTATCATACCTCTTGCTGTTTCATCATCAGGTGGATCAGCATTTCTAAGTAAACGATAGATAAATTCAACAGCTTCTTTCTCAGAGTTTGTAGTATCTTTTTGTAATGTATTATAGATCAAGGCATAATCACTAAGATTAATACCTTCTTTATGCAAAATTATAGTTTTAACTCCTGCATCAACTATACGATCTACATGTTCATTTTCAAGAACAGTTTCACGATCAATAATCACTTCTGTTCTTTCAATAGAAACTACTTCTCCGGTATCTTCATCGACAAAATCTTCGACCCACGACCTAAGGACGCGAGCTGCAAGTTTTCTACCGACATACTTTTTTAGTGAAGACTTACTGACTTTAATTTCGTCAGCAAGATCAAAGATTTCGAGAATATCTTTATCACTTTCAAAACCTATTGCACGGAGAAGAGTAGTAACCGGTAATTTCTTTTTACGATCAATATATGCATACATGACATTATTAATATCAGTAGCAAATTCGATCCATGATCCTTTAAAAGGAATAACTCTGGCACTATAAAGTTGAGTTCCATTGGCATGCACACTAGTTCCGAAGAACACGCCCGGAGATCTGTGCAATTGAGATACAACAACTCTTTCGGCACCATTAATTACAAAAGTACCTTTAGGAGTCATATATGGAATCATACCAAGATATACATCCTGAATAATAGTTTCAAAGTCTTCATGTTCAGGATCTGTACAATAAAGTTTTAATTTAGCTTTGAGTGGAACACTATAAGTAAGGCCTCTTTCGATGCATTCTTCAATAGTGTACTTAGGCGGATCAATAAAATAGTCGAGAAATTCAAGTACAAAGTTATTACGGGCATCAGAAATGGGGAAATTCTCTGCAAAAACTTTAAAAAGCCCTTCATTGTTTCTGTTTTCAGGAGTTGTTTCTAGTTGAAAAAAATCCTGGAAAGATTGTAATTGTACTTCAAGAAAATCAGGATAGTCAAAATGTTTTTTGACAGTAGAGAAATTGATCCTTGAATTTGTTTTGTTTGTTGCAACCAAGGTTAGAAAATTTGAAATTAATGAAAAACTAAACGAACCCAAACGTATAAAAATGAAACACAGATTAGACTTCCGCTACAATATAAATTGGCAGAAGTCTAATCTGATAAAGAGATGCGGTTGTTATTTAATTTCAACCTCTGCTCCGGCTTCTTCAAGCTGTTTTTTAAGTGATTCAGCCTCGTCTTTAGTAACGCCTTCTTTAAGTTCTTTAGGAGCTGAGTCCACTAGTTCTTTAGCTTCTTTTAGTCCAAGGCTTGTAAGTTCTTTCACAAGCTTAACTACTGCTAATTTAGATCCACCGGGACTTTTAAGTATAACATCAAACTGAGTTTGTTCTTCAGCAGCTTCACCAGCATCGCCACCTGCTGCCATAGCAATAGGAGCAGCCGCAGCCGGTTCTATACCATACTCATCTTTTAAAATCTGTGCTAATTCATTAACCTCTTTTACTGTAAGATTAACTAACTGTTCTGCAAAAGCTTTTAAGTCTGCCATTTTAATTTAATTTTAAGTGTTTTAATATTAATTTTTTTTATTATTCTTGTTTTTCGGATAATGTTTTCAATACTCCAGACAATTTATTACCACCGGATTGAAGGGCAGAAATAACATTTTTAGTTGGAGATTGAAGTAATCCAATAATATCACCGATAAGTTCTTCTTTGCTTTTTAATGCGGCAAGAACATCAAGTTGCTCATCACCAACGTATATAGCTTCCTGAATATAAGCACCTTTAACAAGAGGCTTAGGATTTGTTTTGCGAAACTCTTTAATAAGTTTGGCAGGAACATTTCCTGTATCAGTAAACATAATTGATGTGGGACCTTTCAGGACACCATAGAGTGATTCAAGTTCTTTTTCGCTATTAAGCATAGCTTGTTTCAGTAAAGTATTCTTTACTACTTCAAGCGTAATGCCTCTTTTGAAGCAAAGTCTTCTAAGTTGGTTTACTTTTTCAACATTCAATTCAGAAGTATCGGTCAGATAGAAGATCTCGCTATTTTTCAGTTTTTCTGTAAGCGATTCTATAACCTGATATTTTTCTTCTTTTTTCATAAATACAAACCTCTTTAAAGGGCAAGTCCAATGGACTTGTCTTTAGTTTATAAAGTAACTGATTTAGATTCAACCATAATTCCCGGGCTCATAGTACTAGACATAAAAATACTTCTAATATATGTTCCTTTCGCGGAAGCAGGTTTCAATTTGATAATAGTTTGGATAAGTTCTTTTGCATTATCAATAATTTGTTCCTTAGTAAAAGAAACTTTACCAATTGAAGCATGCACAATACCAAATTTATCCACTTTAAAATCAATTTTACCAGCTTTCACCTCATTGACAGCTTTACCAACATCCATAGTAACAGTACCTGCTTTAGGATTAGGCATAAGCCCTCTAGGGCCAAGTATTTTACCTAAAGCGCCAACTTTAGGCATTACATTCGGAGTAGTAATAATAACGTCAACATCAGTCCAACCACCTTTGATTTTCTCAACATACTCTTCTAATCCAACGTAGTCAGCACCGGCTTCTTTAGCTTCCTCTTCTTTATCAGGAGAACAAAGCACCAATACTTTAACCGTTTTCCCTGTACCGTGTGGTAAAGTTACAATACCTCTCACCATTTGATTGGCTTTCCGAGGGTCAACACCAAGGTGAATATCCAGATCAACTGAAGCATCAAACTTAGTATAAGTAATTTTTTTCACAATATCAGATGCTTCGCTAATAGGATATGTTGCGTTTCTGTCATATTTGTCGAAAGCTTCTTTCTGTTTTTTTGTCAATTTAGCCATTTTAAGATTCGGTTAAGCTTAGTTTAAAAATAAACACTAACTAGCCAATGTTAGGCAGGTTTATTGCCTTTCACTTTAATACCCATGCTTCGGGCTGTTCCGGCTACCATTTCCATAGCAGATTCAACAGTAAAACAATTTAAATCGGGCATTTTAGCTTCAGCTATATCTTTTACCTGATCCCAACTAATAGTAGCTACTTTGATTCTGTTTGGTTCAGCGGAACCGGATTTAATTTTGGCTGTTTCGCGTAACTGCACTGCAACGGGGGGCGTTTTTAATATAAAATTAAACGACTTATCCTTAAATACAGTGATAATAACAGGAATAACCTTACCTGCTTTATCTTGAGTACGTGCATTAAACTGTTTGCAAAACTCCATTATATTAACACCTTTCGCACCTAATGCAGGTCCTACGGGTGGTGATGGGTTTGCTGCACCTCCTCTGATTTGCAATTTAATTATTCCACTAACTTCTTTTGCCATTTTTTTTAATTTTTAAAAAGTAAGGGATCTTCTCTAATTAATTTATTTAGTTTATTCTTTCTCTACCTGCAAAAAGCTTAATTCTAATGGTGTTTTTCGTCCGAAGATTTTAACCATAACTTTAAGTTTTTTCTTCTCTTCATTAATTTCTTCAATAACTCCTGAGAAACTATTAAACGGACCATCTGTAACTTTTACAGTTTCACCTACAATAAAAGGAACATTGATTTCTTCGTCCTTTTCGCTGAGTTCATCAACTTTTCCTAAAATTCTATTCACTTCAGCAGCACGAAGAGGTACAGCTTCTTTAGCAGTACCCAGAAACCCCAATACACCGGGGATATTCCTAATAATGTGAGGTATTTCGCCAACCAAAGCAGCTTCAATTAAAATATATCCGGGAAAATAATTTCGTTCAGTACTAACTTTTTTCCCTTTTCTAATTTGATAAACTTTTTCAGTTGGTATAAGCACCTGCGAGACATAATCTCCCAAGTCAAGTCTGCTAATTTCGTTTTCAATGTAAGTTTTCACTTTCTTTTCACTTCCACTAACAGCCCGGACAACATACCATTTTTTTACTTGCTCGCTCATACTATATTAAGAGATTGAATTCCCGAAATAAACATTTGTTTATTAATTTTGGGAGAACCTATTAGAAAAACAACAATTCTACAATACTGTTTTTTTTATTAAAACATACTGTAAAATTGCTTCAAAATGGAGCTAAAGCTAATATCCATCAAATAAACGACTAATGCGATTATCAGGGAAGCAATGGATACAACCACAGTGCTATTCTGCAACTCACTCCATGTGGGCCAGGAAACTTTATTAATTAATTCATCGTAAGTTTCGCTGAAATATCTTATAATTTTTGTCATAATAATTCACCTTCTATTTTTTGCACGGGTGGAAGGAGTCGAACCCTCAACCAACGGTTTTGGAGACCGCTACTCTACCAATTGAGCTACACCCGTATATAAAGGAGCAGCAATAAACTGCTCCTTATATATAGGCCTTTTTATTTTATTTCTATTCTAATATCTCCGTAACCTGTCCGGCACCAACTGTACGGCCACCTTCACGAATTGCAAAGCGCAGACCTTTGTTCATAGCTACCTCAGCTATAAGCTCAACAGTAATAGTTAAGTTATCACCAGGCATACACATTTCTCTACCTTCGGGCAAGTAAATTTCACCGGTTACATCAGTAGTACGGAAGAAAAACTGCGGACGATATTTGTCATGGAATGGCGTATGGCGTCCACCTTCTTCTTTTTTAAGAACATAAACTTCAGCTTTGAATTTTTTATGAGGCTTAACAGAACCGGGCTTACAAATAACCATACCACGTCTGATAGCATCTTTATCAATACCTCTAAGAAGCAAACCAACGTTATCACCAGCTTCACCACGGTCTAGAATTTTTCTAAACATTTCAACGCCGGTTACAACAGATTTAAGCTTTTCAGCTCCCATACCAATAATATCAACAGGATCACCGGAATTAATAACACCGGTTTCTATTCTACCAGTAGCAACTGTTCCACGTCCTGTAATAGAGAAAACATCTTCAACAGGCATTAGAAAATCTTTATCAACGTCGCGTGTTGGAAGAGGAATATATTCATCAACAGCTTTCATTAATGCTATAATTTGCTCAACTCCTTCTGGGCTGCCTTCCAAACCGGCAAGAGCAGAACCTTGAATAACAGGGATATTATCACCATCAAAGTCATAGAAAGAAAGAAGTTCACGAATTTCCATTTCTACAAGTTCAAGAAGCTCTTCATCATCAACAAGGTCAACTTTATTCATAAAAACAACCAATTGAGGAACACCAACCTGACGTGCCAAAAGGATATGCTCGCGAGTTTGTGGCATAGGGCCATCAGTAGCAGCAACAACTAAAATTGCACCGTCCATTTGGGCAGCACCTGTAACCATGTTCTTAACATAGTCAGCATGGCCAGGACAGTCAACGTGAGCATAGTGACGATTTTCCGTTTGGTACTCAACGTGCGCTGTATTAATAGTTATCCCTCTTTCTTTTTCTTCAGGAGCATTATCAATAGAATCAAAGTCTCTGAATTCAGAAAAACCTTGTGCAGCTAATGTTTTAGTTATCGCAGCGGTGAGAGTGGTTTTACCATGGTCAACGTGACCTATTGTACCAATATTCACGTGCGGTTTGTTACGTTCGAATTTTGCTTTTGCCATATCTAACTGGGTGTTAAAATTAAAAAAATTAATTCATTAAGTTTATACTTATTTATATAAAATACATATCTACACGAGCCGATGACGGGAATTGAACCCGTGGCCTCTTCCTTACCAAGGAAACGCTCTACCCCTGAGCTACATCGGCAACAATCGTTGAGCGGAAAACGGGACTCGAACCCGCCACCTACAGCTTGGAAGGCTGTCGCTCTACCAGATGAGCTATTTCCGCTTTTAATGTGGGGGGGGAAGGATTCGAACCTCCGAAGGCGAAAGCCAACAGATTTACAGTCTGCCCCATTTGACCGCTCTGGAACCCCCCCAGACATAATCAGTATTTCAAAGAGCCGATGGAGGGATTCGAACCCCCGGCCAGCTGATTACAAATCAGCTGCTCTGGCCAACTGAGCTACATCGGCATTGCTGTGTTATTACTTCTTTGTAAGCCTTTTAGGCAACAAAAGTTTTAAAAGGTATATTAATTAACCTTTTAAAACAAAAAGCAGACCTTTTAAAAAGGTCTGCAAATGTACGAAAGATTTAAAAACTACCAAAGATTAATTGCTTTTTTTTGAAATTTTTCTTTTTAGTGCTCAAAATCAATGCTTTTAGAGGCCTTTAACTTTTTCCTTATGTCTGATTAATTGTTTCTTGAGAGCTTCTACAGTATTATCTACTGCTTCTTCAAATGTTTTCGCTTGTTTTTTTGCAAATAAATCATTTCCGGGAATAATAATTTTTATTTCAGCTATTTTATTTTCATTATTGGATGATTGGTTTGTTTTAAGAATTACTTCACTTCCTATTATGCTATCAAAAAGGATTCCTAATTTGCCTACTTTTTCACGAATAAAGTCTTCCAGCTTAGCATCAGCCTTAAATTGTAATGAACTAATAATAACTTCCATGATTTATCCTCCTGTTTTTATGCCTTTGGGTGGGCTTGTTTATAAACTTTTTTTAATTTTTCTACAGTATTATGTGTATATATTTGTGTTGCACTCAAGTTTGCATGACCTAATATCTCCTTTATTGCATTAAGATCTGCACCCTGATCCAACATATGTGTTGCAAAAGAATGCCGAAGCACGTGTGGGCTCTTTTTTGAAAGCGTACTGACCTTATTAAGATTAGAGTTAACCAGACGGTAAACAAATTTACCATATAATTTCTTACCCTTATCAGTTATAAAAACCTCATCACAAAAATCCAACTTATTTTCATCACAAAACAATTTCTTTTGCTGCATATATATATTATATGTACTCTTTAATGATTGCAATAAAGGAATTATTCTTTGTTTGTTCCTTTTGCCTGTAACTTTTACCGACAAATTTGACCAATCAAAATCTTTGTGTTTTAGATTTGTCAGTTCGGATAATCTCATCCCTGTGCAGTAAAACAACTCCAGAATAAACTTTTCTCTGACTCCTTTAAAATCATCAGTAAAACCTATTACATCAAAAAGATTGTCTAAAGATTCTTTAGCTGCAAAAACGGGAAGATTTTTCGGAATCTTAGGTCCGGAGATTTTTTCCATCGGATTTTGATCAACAATATTCTTAATCATGAGGAATCGATAATACGTCTTTAAAGCAGTGATTTTTCTGTTAACAGTTTTAGAAGTGTTTTCATTGTTAATTAATTCAGAGAGCCAAAAACGAATATGCTTATGATTAACTTTCTTAAACGACAACTCATCAAAGCTTGTTTGCAAAAAAGCATTAAACTGATTAAGATCATTCCTATACGAAATCAATGTATTTCGCGAGTATCTTTTCTCCAGTTCCAAATAGTTTAAGAAAGCTTCTATATGCATATAATAAAAAAAGAAGAAATTAATGCTAAAGTTATCAAATATTATAATCTTCAACAAAAATTTCTTCGTAAATTTCTTTAAAAATATTAACAGTCAAGAAAATTAAGCATTATCTTCTGAATCCTGCATGCGTTGTTTGTAAACAGCTTTTTTAATTTCTTCGCGTTTAACAACTGAGGGCTTAGTAAATTTTTGCCTTTCTCTAAGTTCTTTTAATACGCCTGTTTTTTCAAATTTGCGCTTAAGTTTTTTTAAAACTCTGTCAATGTTTTCGCCTTCTTTTACTGGAACAATAATCATTTTACCTCTTTCTTTTATTAATTATGTTATAATATCTTCTGTAAGCGGGTTGCAAAAATACAAATAAGTTTTTGATAATCAAATAAGTTTTTAATCAAAATTAAACAATAAAATAAATTGCATCAGAAAAAGCTTGTCAAAGGCTTGGTATCATTTAATTGCGACTCTCAAAGAATAACATTATTGCTGTTTTTTATTACAAATTACTATTTAAATAATCTGTCATAAGTTTAAAAAGATGTAATCTAGCATTTCCTCCGTATATGCCATGATTATGATTAGGATATATCATCAGGTGAAACTGCACATCGGCTTCAATGAGCTTATCAACCATTTCAATACTATTTTGATAATGCACATTATCATCTGCAGATCCATGCACCAACAAAAGATTTCCTTTAATCTTATCAACATGATTTATTGGAGAGTAAGATTCGTATCCATCCGGGTTTTCGGCAGGTGTACGCATATATCGTTCAGTGTACACAGTATCATAAAATTTCCAATGAGTTACAGGAGCAACAGCTATTGCAGCAGAAAAAACATCAGCTCCGAGTGCCAGGCATAATGAACTGAGGTATCCTCCATAGCTCCATCCGAATATAGCTATTCTGTTTTTATCAACATATTCCAAACTTCCGAAATATTTTGCTGCCTCAATCTGATCAATAGCTTCGTATTTTCCAAGATTTAAGTATGTCATTTTTTTAAATTCCTCTCCTCTGCCGCCGGTTCCTCTATTATCAACCGACACAACGATATAGCCCTGATTAACAAGCATTTGAAACCAAACGCTATTTCCGGAATCCCAATTATTAGTTACAGTTTGAGAACCCGGACCACCATAAACATGCATAAATAATGGATATTCTTTTTGTGAATCAAAATCATCAGGTTTCATCATATATGCATTGAGCTCAACACCTTCTGATGTCTCAAAAGAAAAGAATTCCTTATCAACAAAACCATATTCTTTTGTTAATTCAAGTAATTCATTATTATCTTCCAGAATTTTCACCAAAGATCCATCTGCATTATGTATTGAATACACCGGTGGAGTATTCGCAGTGCTAAAAGTATTTATAAAAAACTTAAAGGCACTGGAAAACTTCGGATTGTTAACTCCATCGCTAAAGCTTAGTTTTTTATATTCCATATTATCAATATTCACAGAATAAAGATTTGTAGATGCAGGTGTTTGATCAAAAGCAGTATAGTATGCTAATCTGTTTTTTTCATCTATGCCAAAAAATTTCTGAACTTCCACTCCTGCAGGAGTTATGGATTCAACGTATTTTCCATTCATGTTGTGCAAATACAATCTATTATAACCTTCTTTCTCACTTGAGATAATAAACTGATTATCTTTTTTTAGAAAAGTCAGATCATCAGTAATTTCAATATAATACTGATTTTTCTCGTCATAAATAATTTTTGATTTTCCTGTATTAGCATTAGACAGCAATATTTCTAAATGATTTTGATGACGATTCAATCTTTGCACTGCAAGTGTTAAAGGGTCATTAGTCCATTTTATTCTTGGAATATATTGATTATCGGGATTCCCAATTTCCACAGGAATAGTTTCTTCGGAAATAATATTATAAAAATGGATTGTTACAATAGAATTATCTTCACCGGCTTTAGGATATTTAAAGCGGTACTCATCAGGATACAAATTACCATATATGGTCATATTAAATTCCTTAACCCTGCTTTCATCAAATTTATAAAATGCTATATTTTCACTATTGGGCGACCAGTATATGCCTTGAGTAAGATAAAACTCTTCTTCATAAACCCAATCTGTTGTTCCATTAATTATATGATTTTGTTTTCCGTCAAAAGTAATCTGCTTAATAGTTTCTGTTTGTAAATTATATAAATAAATATCATTATCCTTCACGTAAGCAATATGTTTGCTGTCAGGTGAGAAAGTAGGTATCTGTTGTTTTCCTGCGTCATCCAAAGAAACAAGCTTGTCCTCATTTATATAATACAAAAAATGCACAGCTTTTCGAGAGCGACGATAAATCGGCTCTTCTTCTGTTGATATAAGAATCATATCTTCATCAGGACTAAAAAAATAATTATTTATTTTTTTATTCTGATTATTATGGCGTTTGATTTTCTCAGAAGAAAAAACATTTTTAATAAATTCTCCTGTGCGATAATCATATATATTAATAAGAGTATCATTCTCTATAAGTGAATATCTGAGTCCGTCATTCATTGACTTACCAAGATTAATGGTTTTAGGAGCAAATGCTCTGTCGCTCCATAATTTTTCCAGAGTAATTTCTTTTTCACTTGCAAACGTACTTGCTGTGTATACAAATACTACAATTGCAGACATAAAAGTTTTTAATATTTTCATTTTATTTGAATTAAAAAAATTAATAATTGTTTAAAAAAGTACAGCCAATTTTTTTCATAAAAAATATCAGCTTCAATAAAAAATCAAAAATTAGGTCTGTAAAAATAAGGAAAGGAATTGAAATTAAAAATTATTTGAAAAGTCCGCTAATATCAAATTCATGCTTATAAAGCCTCAGCACTTCGTCCATATCAATTGCATCAACTCTGTCAATTTTATTAACAGAAGGAACATACCAAAGTTCAACATAAAAATCATAAAAACTATACAGCTTGATATCATAATATAAAAATTGCCTGCTCATGATTTCCTGACCATGTTCAAAAACCTTGTATACTTTGTCATCAAGCTTAAGTTCTGAAAATTCAGATAAGGTCATAGTTGACAATTTTAAATCAAAATTATAACTTTCTTAAAACATATTAGTAAAAAATTTATTTTATTTTTATACAAATTAACAAATAACATTGCTCATCTCTTCTAAAACAGCTACTAAACAGCACTTTTAACAATAATGCGATGTTGATAAAATCAATAAATAGACATATGTATTATTGATGCATATTTCTATTTAAACCCATTTCAAAACAAATTTATCTTTTAAAATACTAAGCAAGATAATTAAAAAAGAGATTTAATAACTAAGTGTTTTTCTTAATTATGTAGGTATTTCACATATTTACGGTATATTTTTTTATTCATTTATAAATATTAAATTTGGCATCTATTTTCCGGTTTGCCAAAAAATTATTTAACATGAGATATATTCCAAACGTATTAACAAGCATCAATTTACTATTAGGATGCGCAGCTCTGATTTTTGTTTTTGAAGGCAGCATGCATATTGCAGCAATTGTAATAGGAGTTGCAGCAATCTTTGATTTTGCCGATGGATTTGCAGCAAGGATATTAAAAGCACAATCAGCAATTGGAAAAGATTTGGATTCCCTTGCCGATATGGTATCTTTTGGGATAGTACCTGCAACCGTTGTATTCATCTTTATGCTTGACAGTACAAACTTCCCTGAAATTTCAAATCCAATATGGCTAGCTGCAATGCCTGCTTTTTTAATAGCTTTATTTTCGGCACTTCGTTTGGCAAAGTTTAATAATGATTTAAGGCAAAGTGATTCATTTATGGGACTTCCCACCCCGGCAAATGCAATTTTTTTCCTTTCATTGCCATTGATTCTGAAATATACAAATGATGACACACCAATTTATTATGCAGTAGAGCTAATAACATCAAATTATTACAATATGCTGATATTGTCAGTTTTTTCTTCAGCATTAATGGTAAGTAATATTCCTTTATTTTCATTAAAATTTAAAAATTTCCGTATAAAGGAAAACTTGCTTCGTTATATATTTCTGGTAATTTCATTAATACTTTTGTTAATATTATTTATCCAGGCTATTCCATTAATAATTATTTTTTATCTAATTTTGTCGCTTGTCAACAATCTGATAGGAAATTAAGATTTTATAAAAGTTTTATTGTGATTGAAAGAAACAAGAAATCAAACAATTAATATTTAAGAAGAAAACACAAAGACAACAACTTAAGATGAAATACATTGCTGAAATAAATGTAATGCCATTAAAAGCATTATTAGATCCACAGGGAAAAACAGTAACCTCAAGTATGAAAAACTTAGATTTGCCGGAGATAACAAACGTACGTATCGGGAAGCATATTAGTTTAGAAGTTGAGGCAGAATCAAAAGAGACAGCTATTAATAAAGTTGACACTGCATGTAAAAAGCTTTTGGCAAATCCAATTATGGAATATTATGATTTTGAAGTTACAGAGGTGTAATCTTTTAATTATAAAAACCCTTACAAAGTATAATTATGGCAGATTTTCATGAAACCGGCAAAAAAGGTGAGGAAATGGCCAGGAAATTTCTGGAGAATGCTAATTATGATATTTTAGAAACCAATTGGCGTTCAAATCATCAGGAAATAGATATTATAGCAAAACAAAATGAGACTCTGGCTATAGTAGAGGTTAAAACGCGGAAAACAAATTACTTTGGTGAGCCGGAAGAGTTTGTCACAAGAAACAAACAAAAATTACTCATAAAAGCTGCAAACGATTATATAATAAAAAATGACCTTGACCTAGAAGTAAGATTTGATATTATTTCAATCTTATATAGTGGCAGCAACTACAAGATATACCATATCGAAGATGCTTTCTATCCTACCCTTTAGAACCAATAAGCATTTTATTCATTCTCATAAATAATGCTTACTGCAAAGCATTTAATCAGGTAAAAAAACACATCTACTTGATAAACATATTAATCAATTATTTGTTTCTTTTTTATTAATAGTATTATCCTATTTCTTTAAATAAAAATTATTTATAAATTAATACTTAATAAAAAATGGAACAAAACACAGAAAATCAAGATTATGTCAGAATGCCGTTAATTGGCGATATTGCGCCATCATTCAAAGCAAAAACAACTATGGGTCCGATGAATTTTCCTGAAGATTACAAGGGGAAATGGGTTATTTTATTTAGTCATCCTGCAGATTTTACGCCTGTGTGTACAACTGAATTTATGACATTTGCTTCAATGCAGGATGAATTCAGGGAGTTGAACACTGAACTTATTGGTTTGTCTATTGACAGCATTTATGCACACATAGGCTGGCTTCGTACAATTAAGGAAAAAATCGAATTTAACGGTATGAAAAACGTAGAGGTTAAATTCCCTGTTATTGAAGACCTAAAAATGGATGTGTCAAGAAAATATGGCATGGTACAACCAAATGCTTCAACAACTCAGGCAGTGCGTGCTGTTTTTATAATTGACCCTGATTCAAAAGTACGAGCTGTTTTATACTATCCGTTAAGCAACGGCAGAAACATGGATGAAATAAAAAGACTAATATTAGGATTACAAAAAGCAGACAAAGAGCAAATAGCAACACCTGCCAATTGGCAACCCGGTGATGATGTTATTATACCTCCTCCCGGATCATGTGGCGTAGCAAAAGACAGAGTGGAAAGCAAAGATGAAGAGATATATTGCTATGATTGGTTTATGTGTTTTAGAAAAGAGAAAAAGTAAAAGTAAGTAATTAATTAAAAATATGGGAGACTGCATATATTAGCAATTGTATATATGAAAAATTATTGCTAATAAAAAATCTTTCACCAGGCAAATATTTTACAGACCACTTAAAGTATTTAAAATGGAAAGATATATGCAGTCTCTTTGCATTAATATGAAAGCATTATTTTGCTGATAACAGGATAAAAGCGTGGTTTTTATTAACATCCTGATTATAGATAAGAATATTTTGTGGTTTTCTTTGTCCGGATTTATTTATAAGAACAGACTTCGGAGTTTTGCCTGATCTGGCAATTTGTGAAGCTATCCATAATGCAAATGCCGGTGCAGTATCGTATTCTCCGCAATAATGTTTATAATAAGCATGATCAGACTCTTTAAAAAGAGAATCCTTTAATTTATCATAAAAAACATCCCCTGCATTATCTCCATTATAGCCAAACAATACAAGGTCAATATCAGCAATACTAAGGCCTGCATTACTAATTCTATTCTCAATCGTTTTTTGAAAATCATTAAAGTCATTCACCCTGTGAATAATCTCAATCATTTTAACTTCAGCATAAGTATTAGCTGTTTTCTTATCAGAAACAAGGAAAAATGTTGAACCTTGACCAGGCACGCAACCTTCTGTATTTGATTTATAAATATTGAGGCTACTGAAAGGCTCTTTTTTCCAAAGATTTATTTTCTGCTTCAGTTCGTAATTCTCTTGGGTCATTTCATCAATGCCGCCAACCAGAATGTTTTTTGCAGTACCTTCCCTGAGCATAAGCATCGCATCAAGCATAGCAGTTTCAAAAGAGATAGTCTTATGAACATAAGCAACATTATATTCATTGCATTTAACAGTAAGTGCAATATGTCCTCCAATAGTATTATGAGTAGATTGAATAAATGTTGTAGGCGTTAAAAGTCCTTCATTATTGTCAATCATTCTATTAAGAAAAGTTTCAGTATCTTCAAGGCAGCCAAGGCCGGTACCGGTAATTATAGCATCAGGCACATCAATCTCGGCTTCTTTAAGGCATTCCAAGGCAGAAGTTGTTCCGGTTTTAATGATTCTGCTCATTCGGCGCAAATCAATTGGTTTGAAATACTGTTTAAAATCGGGTAAAACCAACTGCATTATTCCGTTATAATCATTTAATTGATCAGGGATCTGATCTTTTAAAAAAGTATCTTGCGGGGAAATTGCCTGGATTGCGTTAATATACATTGCCATTTTTACACCTTAGAAAAAATTAATGTTGAATCATTACCACCAAAACCAAAAGAATTTGTCATTACATTCTTCACTCCTGAATTTTCTATTATTTCAGTAACAGGAGTCATATTTATCTCACTAATAGGATCTTTAAAGTTTAGGTTTGGAAATATTATATCATTATCAATAGCCAAAATGGAAAAAACCGACTCAATACCACCGGCACCACCAAGTGCATGCCCCGTAAAAGCCTTTGTTGAGCTAAAAGGCGGAATTTTATCATTAAAAAGTTTTTTCATGGCCAGTCCTTCTGTAATATCATTATTATCGGTACCGGTACCGTGAACGTTTATATATTGAATATCATCAGTTTTTAAACCACTAATCTTCAATGCGTTTTTCATAGACAGGTAGGGGCCTAATCCATCCGGAGAAGATGCTGTTTGATGAAAAGCATCATTGTTATTAGCGTAACCTTTTACTTCGCAATAAACTTTTTTATTTTTGATAGTGCGCTCACTTTCAAGAACAAGCATACCTGCACCTTCACCAATATTCAAACCTTTTCTGTTCTTATCAAAGGGCATACAATGTCCGGGATCAAGAATCATTAATGTTCTAAAGCCATTAATAGTAAATTTTGACAAGGCATCTGTACCACCAACAATAACTCTATCCAACATTCCATGCTTTATCAGCCTTGCCCCTAGCATAATAGCATTTACACCACTACTACAAGCAGTACTCAGCGAGGCAATAAAATCATGTGCATTAAGACGATCGGCAACCCTTTCGGTGGTATACCCACAGTGATGGGAGTTTATAAAACTAAGATCAGCATTTTTGTCTTTATAAACCAACTCACTTTTATCCATTCCACCCACTGTAGTGCCAATTATCACGCCGGTTTTAAGTTTACTTTCATACTCAAGCTGAGCATCTTTGTATGCTTCTATTGCAGCATGAATTGCCAGAAGTGTGGTGCGTGGATATGATTCTTCGGATTTAAGATTTAATCTCTTTTCTAATTCTTTATTAGTAGCTTTTATTTCACCAACCATTAATTCATCTTTATGGATGGTATCTATATTCTCTATTTTACTAATGCCATGTCTTTTAGCTTTAAGCGCATCAAGATTATCCTTAACATTAGAGCCAATAGCAGAGATTACGCCAATGCCTGTAACAAAAACACCTTGTTTATTATTGAATTGCATTTTATCTATTTCTTATTTGCCATAATGAATTCTGCCAGTGTTTCTACTGAATAGAAAACTTTCTTGCCATCCTGCGGGTTTTCCATTTTTATTCCGTATTCACGTTCAAGCAAAACAATCAGTTCGAGGGCATCAATTGAGTCTAAGCCCAGTCCTTCATTAAACAAAGGAGCCTTTTCATCAATATCTTCAGGGGACATATCTTCAAGATTAAGCTGCTCAATAATCTGTTCTTTCAGTTTGCTAATTAATTCTTCCATTTTTTAAGAAATTTGTTGTAATATATTAAGATTACTTTGAATATTATCTTTAGAAAAACTCAACTTATTTTCATCTTGCGAAATTAAGTAAATATTTGCAAGATAGTCATTGTCATTTTTGTAATTAACCCAGGCTGCCAGAATATATTTCACATTTGTTGATTCTGTTAACGATTTAACAGACAAAAGCATATCATCAACAAAATTATTTTCACTGACAAAAAATAAGTTTTCACCAAAAAATTTATTCCTTATACATATTTCACCAATAAGAATATTAGGCAAAGTATAAACAAAAACTGCCGGACTTGGAATTTTTTTAATTGATTCGAAATATTTGATGTCAGTTGGTGTAGTTGCTTCACTATTTCCAATAACAACAGCAACTTCACTCAAGTCATCATCCTTAATTTCAATATTTTTCAGTACTATTTCTGAGCTAAGAAAACCAAGTTTCGATAATTTATCCATTTTAAAGAACTTTCCATATCCTTTAGAGTATGTATTGAAAATCTCTTTAGAAAAAGTCACGAAATCAGGGTCAAGTGCATGTTTTTTTTCACCATTAACAAACACATGCCCACTAGAAATAAGGACGCTATTTACAATATTCCACTTATTCATTTTTCTCAATTATCATAGCTGCATTGCAACCTCCAAAACCGGAGGCTAATTTAAGAGTTTTCTGTATCTTATGAGATTTATTTTTAAAAATTACGTTTAAAGGTTCAACAACACCTAAGTTTTCACAACCAAGGGATTTAATAAGTAAATCTTTTTTCATTGACCATAAAGAAAAAATAGTTTCAAGCACACCTGCTGCTCCCAGTGTATGGCCAACGTATGCTTTGTAGCTGTTTACAGGCACATCTTGCAATCCGCATCTGTTAATAGCAATTGACTCCATATCATCATTATAAGCAGTTGCAGTGCCATGAGCAGAAATATAATCTACACCTTCTCCTTTTTGCAAGCTATGGGTTATAGCCTGATATAAGCCTTCTCCGGTTCTTGATGGACCACTTATGTGGTTTGCATCATTTGCGGATGCACCGGCAGAGATAAAAAATTCACTTTCTGTTTCACTGCTTAAAACAATTGTGGCTGCTCCTTCTCCAATATTCAGGCCATCTCTTTTAGAATCGAAGGGCATGCAAATTCCGGGGCTTAATGATTTGAATGAGTTAAAACCACTTATCACAAAATCAGATAAAACATCAGCTCCAACAACAATAGCATTTTTATACACACCCTGAGACAATAACCTGGAAGCATATACCAAAGCCAACACGCCTGAGATACACGCATTTGATATTATTAGAGGAGTATTTGCTGCATTAAAATATTTTCCGAGTTGATTTGCTGAATACCATAAAGCAAGTTTTTCATGCTTTGACTCATCATGAATAATATCAATATTTCCCTTTGTAGTAGAAATAATAATAATAGTATCTTTTTGAGATGGATTAACAAGGCACTTACCAAGAGCTTGTTTTACAGACAATATCATTAATTTTTCAAACCTTGTATAAAGTTCGGGATTCTTTATACTTTTTTCCAGTTCAATAAACTTATGAGCATCAATTCCGGCAAGAGGCATAGAAAGATTTCCTAAAGTGGGGATATTCATTTGCTTAACACCTGAAATATTATTTTTCAAAGCGTCAAAATTCTCTTCAGAACCAAAACCCAGGGCACTAATTACATTATCAGAAATAATATTTGCTTGTAGTCTTTTCACCAAAACTTTAAATCTATAATATTAAAAAATTAAACAAGTAATCCGTTTTTCTTTTTCCATTCCACAAAAAACTCGGGCAAAGTTAGTATCAGCTCATCATTTTCATCAAGAAAAACCTGAGTACTTTCACCATCGGCAACCAATTCATTTGTCATCTTATCAAAAATTCTAAAGTAATAAACAATTTTGGCTGCATCATTATTAACAAATTCTGTTTCAACAATAACTGTATCGCCGTATTTTACAAATCTCTTATAATTACAATCAATATTAACAATAGGCACTTTATATCCTTTTGCGTATATATCCAGATAAGCTATACCATATTGTTTTCCGAAAGCCTCTCTCCCATCTTCAAAGTATTTAACATAATTTCCATGCCAAACAATACCCATAGAATCAACCTCATTAAATCTAATCTGAACCTCTATTCTATTTATCAATTTTTGTATGTTTTTCAAATCTTCACCTCGCTATTTAATTATTCTGTTCAAAGACTTATAAATCTTCTCTTCTTCTATCGAAATTTTCATTAACAAATCAGAAATAGTTTCAAAACTTTCAACATCATTTCTACCCTTAACTATTCTACCGGATTGCACAGCAAAATCCCTCCACATATCGCCCACTATTGTCATGTTTTTTGATTCTTCGTTTAAAGCGGTAATATTCAGGAGTTCGGCGGCTTCCTGCAAAAATGCGGCATACAGAAATCTAAATCCTGCACCACCGGTTCCAATTTCTTCCTGCATTCTGACAATTTGACCAAGATGTTTTGCAGCAAGCCTTGGGGAATACTTTTTAGGATACTTTCTTATTCTTTTTGCCAAATAACGCATACCTCTGGTGCCGATAATCGGGCCTGGCAGTTTAACCATTTCCAGCACAGTTCTCTTAATGCCTTTTCTAACAGCTTTTTCAAGATCAACATTACCATCAAATTCTTTAATAAAGTACATTTTGCCTTTGGGCGCCTGAAGCCCCTGAGCATATCTGACCCTTTTCAAATCATCATAGGACAACAACTTAAACTCTTCCATTGTTGGGTCGCTAATAATATAATCGCCATTTTCTCTACCCACGCATACAATATTATGAGCATTAAAATGAAACCTATAAGGCACCGGAAAATATGAAAGATGAAAAACTCCTACCGACATAGCCGTTGGAATCCCTTTTTCAATATTTTCATTAAGAGCAATCATTGCTTTTTCTTTATTTCTGAACCTTTCAACGCTGAATTTAATTCCTAAAGCTTTTGCTGATCTTTTAAATATAGCACCCGGCCATGGCCTGAAAGAAGTCACAGGCAATCCATTAAGTTTAAACATAGGTAAATGAGAGAAATATATGCCTGAGCCAATTCCAAAAACCATTGCTTCACTTAATTTTACCCCATAAAACTCCAATAAATTGGATATAACACCATTTTCACAATGAGCCGCCATTTTATGGTTAAAGTCTATTTTCATACTCAGTCTATATTATTCAAATCATCACTATCTTTCATATTGAAAGCATATTTATACTTTTTTATTTGCTCATCAGTAAGTTTGCTGTATGCTTTAGGACGAAGATGCCGCCATACTTTAAACCAAGATATTTCAGCATATTTGGCAAGTATTCTAGAGCTCATAAGATTTTTTTTCATATGATAGTATAGTGGGCTATACTTCCCATTTTTTACCAGCAATCTAACTTTGTCAATTTCTTCATTAATCTCATCCCAGGCACTTTGCAGTACAATATTTTTAGGTTCCCACCCAACACTTTTCACCGGAACATACTTTCCGTTTTCATCAACGGCATATTGCAGTTCACGTGTTTTGCCTTCAAGCATATTTGCATCATCTTGTGGTACCTTATTTTTATCCATAATTATACTACTGTAAGCAACATATAAGTATATGAAAAACGTGCACTTTCAGGCACCATAACCAATATTTTTTCACCGGTTTTTAACTTACCTGAATTCCACAATTCTTCAAGCATTAGAAAAGCAGAAGCAGCACCTACATTTCCTACTCTTTCGAGATTTGTAAACCACTTTTCTGCGGGAATAGGAACTCCGTATGCTAAGGAATCTTCCATTATTTTTTTTCTAAAAAACTCTGACGACATATGAGGAAGAAAGTAATCACAATCAGCAGGAATAAAATCATGCTTTTCAGACACTTCAACTAAATACTCTGCCCCAAGCTTTGTGATACTATTTTCAAGTACTTTGGTATCCTGATTTAAGGAAAAAACAGAATTTTTCATTTGCTCCTGCTGGGAAATATCCCGCCAGGGAATAAGATCCCCATTAGCATCCTTTATTCCGCCGGCATACATGCAGGTTTTAATTATATTTGCATAAGATTTATTTTCAATCCATTCTATTTTAAGAGATACTTTATCCTTATTCGGTTTGTTTTGAATAAGAGCAGCTGAGGCGCCATCCGAAAGCATCCATCTTAAAAAATCTCTTTCAAAAGCTATATATGGGTTTTCTCCAAGCTTTACAAGATGCTCTGCTTCCTCTTCAAAGTTTTTTGATAATAACCAGCTTGATATTTTTTCAGAACCGGAACAAACAGCATTATTTGCTGTCCCTGACAAAACTGACAAATAGCAATATTTTAATGCAAGCATTCCGGCATTGCAAGTACCGGCGGGATTAACAACTTCTATAGCTTCACATTGCAATACTCCTTGAACCATAGAGGCATGAGAGGGCACCATTTGATCCGGTGAACTGGTTCCACAAGCTAACAATTCAATATCTTCTTTTTTAAAACTATTGCTAAACAGGCCTTTTATTGCATTTGCAGTAAGCTCTGCATTAGTATGTGTTGATTTTCCGTTTCTATCAATGGCATAATATCTTTGTTTTATACCATTATTGCGCAATATAATATTTTTTGATCTGGATTTTGAACCTTTAATCAAACCAAGGTAATCCTCCATATCATCATTGTAAACCGGACTATTAGGCAAGAACTTTGATAAAGCATTAATAAAAACATCTATTCTTTCGGCCATTATTTATAGGGGAAATATTAATTATGCAAAATTTTTCAATCAGCAAATTTATAAAATTTAATTAATTTTCTTATAATAATCAGACACCTGCTCTGCTGATTTTCTATGCAATAATTTTCTTATCATAAAAATCAGGGAAGCAATCGGAAACAATACATAGATTGCAAACAATAAATAATATTTGAAAATTCTCACTCTTAAAATCCTTTTTTTATCACCGGCTTTACCTTTTTTTAGAATAAAATCAGCAAATACACCAAATATTCTTGAGGCTGTTTTTTCAATTTTAATAATATGATAAGGAGCTACTACTGCATCCAGTTTAAGCAATTTATCCTGAAGGCCTTTAAACTTATTATGTATTAGAGCTTCCTTTATCGGTTCAGCAAATCTTTCTGCATTTTGAATATCATATTGAGTAACTCCTGCTTCCGGCAAAAATCGATAAGGACCTTTATTTCCTTTCATCAACCATTTTATAATAGTAGCCACAGACACCAGATTATTTGTTTTATCAATCAAAACAATATTTCCAACATAATCGGCATTGCACTCTTCAAGTATTTTTTTAACTCTTTCGTGAGCACACATCCACATATTTCTAACTCCAAGTAAAGTAAGAACTTTCTTATCTTTTAAAAAATCACGCCCTATATCCGTTGATAAAAAAGACCATGCAGGAATAGCCGGCGAGAGAAACCATACCTGATATGCAAAAATAACCAAATCATATTTTTTGTCAACTGGAAAGTCGCTAAGATCAAGCTGTATTGGATATCCTTTAACAGATTCAGGCATTACATCAAAAAACTCATCGGCAGGCCACGGAAAAGGAAAATCCTTTATTGGTTTTATTTTATAATAGTCAACATTAATTTCTTTATTTTTAAAAAGAGGTTTTGTGATTGAATCGGCAATATCCTTTAATTGTCCGGATTGAGAGTAATAAATAACAAGTACTTTTCTCATTAAAAAACATTCTTTAATTTATTAGTAACAAAATAATTAAATCATTGTTTTGCCTGTCAAAAATATTATTTTTTTCTGTATTCCTTTATAAATCATTTAAAAAGAAATTAAAACAAAGCTTTTAATAAAAAACCTTGCATATGTTTAACTGAGGCAGTATTTTTGTCAATATTTCAAATTAATAAATTCTAATTCACTATAAATCGCAAATCTCCCGGTATTATATCAATAAAAATAGCTTATAAGTTTAAACCATTAAATAACAATTAAATTACTATTTTCTAATTTTATTAACAAAAACAATCAACATGAAATCAAAATTATTTAACAATGTCTTATTTTTATTTTTTCTGGTAACATTTGTTTCCGGAAATATCAATGGACAAAACCTAAAACACATTTCTAACGGCACTTTACAAGAGAAATTTGATCCATCTCCGGACAAGCCTGCTTTCGCAAATGACGAAGAATTTGAGAGTTTTATGGAGAAATTTAGTTCTCGAGGCGGAAAAATTGTTGGAGGAGAAGATGCTGACATAGCTGATTATCCATGGCAAGTCTCGCTTCAGGCCGTTTATGGATCTAATTTATATCATTTTTGTGGTGGCACTATTATAAATGAAGAGTGGATATTAACTGCAAGTCACTGTTTAGAAGATTTTGACGATCCGGGGCAATTTAAAGTTAGAGCAGGTTTCACAGACATGAGTTCTGCGGAAGGCACCGTTTATAATGTTGCTGAAATGATAATGCATCACTCTTATGATTCAGAAAGCTTAGATAATGATATTGCATTAGTACATTTATCAAGCCCGCTTGATTTTGACAATCCTTATACCCAAGCTGTTGGTTTGGTAACAGGGGATGATGCAGAAAATGGATTAACAGATCCCGGCACTATAGCAAAAATTTCAGGTTGGGGAGCTTTATATTTTGAAGGACCTGCACCTGACATATTGCAAGCAGCAGAAGTACCAATAGTAGCACAAAACGAAACCAGTTACCCTGCATCCATGATTACACCCGGAATGATAATAGCCGGTGACGATGGTATTGATGCCTGCCAGGGAGACAGTGGTGGCCCACTGATAGTTCCTGATGGTGAGGGCTGGTATAAAGTTGCAGGTGCAACAAGTTGGGGTGTTGGTTGTGGAGACACCGGCTACCCCGGAGTATATGCGAGAGTTAGTTACTATGAATCATGGATATTGGAGCATGTAGTATTAAATGATCCGAATCAATACTCTACAATTTTTTACGAAGATTTTGGAAGTGTAGAAGACATTCCGGCTGGCTGGGAAAATATTGTAATCTCCGGACCGGCTGATTTTCCCGGTTGGGAATGGACAATTGAAGGTGGTGAATATGGAGGCCAACTCAATTCAACCTCATCAGCTAATGGTTATATGATGCTTAACTCGGATGGCAACGGTGCCGCCGGTCAGGCTGAAGAAGCTGACTTAATAACTCCTTCCTATGATCTAAGTACTTATACAGAGGATCTTCTTTTTTCTGTTGAACATGTAGCAAGAACATTTGGAAACGCCGATATTGGTATATATATATCTGTAGATAACTTTAATACTGAAACAGAATTATACAGATGGAATGATGGAGCACAAAATGATTTTAATGGTAGTAATCCTGTAAAATCGGTCTTTGATATTTCAGATATTGTTCAAGGTCAGTCAGATGTTAAGTTTAAATTTAAATGGATTGGAGAATATGATTATTGGTGGCTTGTTGATGATTTTAAAATATTTTTTGAAAACCCAACTCTCAATGTTCATTTTGAAGTAACAGATGGAACAGACCCTTTGCCTGATGTTTTTATTAAAACTCAATATACCGGACAAGAGGGAACAACTAATGCATCAGGTGTTGCAATCATCCCTTTATACGGGGGTAATTACACCTTCACTGCTGAAAAAGAGGGTTATTTTCCTTATGAAGGAACTGCTGAAATAACTGAAGACGGACAAACTATTGATATTGAAATGGAAAAGATTCCTGCACCTGAAATGGTTTTGGATCCGGAAATTATTGCAGTAGATGTAAAACAAGGACTTACATCTACCTCAACTTTGAATATTTTTAATAACGGAGATGCAAATCTTGAGTTTGCTTTATTTGCATATGCAAATGCTAATGCAAAACAATATACCGAACCAAGACAAGCAGAAAGGGTTTTACATTATAATGGATATGAACAAGCAGAAGATGTGACTTTTACTGCCATTAAAAATGAAACTACCGAAATTTCAAATAATGAATCTAAGCTTGAAGATACTGTCGAATTACATTACGATGATGATTTTTCATCAAGTATTGGCACAAACAGTGAAGCAAGCTGGATTGCTGCCGTTAGATTTACCGCAGAAGAGTTGGCAGATTATTATGGGGAGTTTGAAATATCTGCAATAAAGTATCACATCAATTCTGATGATTTTACCAATGTTACTGTAAAAGTTTGGCAAGGAGGTTCAGATGAAGGCCCGGAAACAGAAGTATATTCTGAAACCGTTACTGATGATGTTAATGTTGGAGGCTGGAGTACTCATGAATTATTAGAATCTATTGAACTACTGCCCGGAGAGGAATATTGGATTGGTTATTCAATAGCAGCAACAGGTTCATATCCTTCATCAGCAGATGAAGGTCCTATGGTCCCTTTAAAAGGAGGATGGATGTACTTTAATGGTGCATGGGCGTTATTGCCTGACATAGCTGCAAGCCTTGATTTCAACTGGTGTATTAGAGGTGTTTTAAATCGCATTGAAGGTGTTGATTGGCTAAGCATGGATATTACTGAGGGTGTGCTTGAACCGGGACAAGGCATGGATATTGAACTTGGTTTTGATGCATCCGGACTAGATTTGGGAGATTATACTGCAAGCCTGTTTATTGCAAATAATGATGAAAACATGTCTGTTCCTGTTACTATGTCGGTTGTTCCCGCTGTTTTTGATGTTACTTTTGTGCTACAGGATACCGATGGCTTAGCAGTTGAAAACGCTGTTATTACTTTAGGAGAAACCACGAATGATGCTAATGATTATTTATTCCCTGACGTATTGGTTGGGTTTTATGATTACAGCATCACAGTGCCCGGTTTCTACGATGCCCATGGAAGTATTAACCTTGTTGACGATAACTTAACAGTTACAATTACATTAATACCGGAGGGAACTGAGATATTTACTGTTGATGTAGAGGTTATGGATGAATTTGGAATTCCTGTTGAAAATGCATTCTTCACTATTGATGAGTTTGGCAGCTTCTTGACTGATGAGTTTGGATTAATTTCATTTGATGTTGTTGAAGGTGATTATAACTATTCAGTTGAAAAATACGGATTTGAAGATTACGCTGATTTTGTGCAGATAAGTGAAAACCAAAACATTAACATTGCTTTGACATACTTAAGATATGATGTTACAGTATTGTCAGATCCGGCTATTGGAGGATTGGTTACTGGTCAGGATGAGTATTATCATGGCGAAGAAGCTACTGTTGAGGCGATTCCTGAAGAGTTTTACAACTTCTTGCATTGGGAACAAGATGGGGATATTGTATCGGAAGAATTAGTTTATAGTTTTGAAGTGTTTGAGAACACTACTCTAACAGCAAATTTCGAATTATATACATATCAAATTACAGCAACGGCTGACCCTGAGGAAGGTGGAAATATACTTGGCACCGGTGAATATTCTCACGGAGATGAAGTTAGCTTAATAGCAAATCCTGCTTCAGGTTATCACTTTGTGAAGTGGACTGAAGATGGAGTTGACGTTAGCGAGGATCAAACATTTGCATTCCTGGCACTTGAAGACAGAGATTTAGTTGCCCATTTTGAACTAACTACTTATACCTTAACTTTTGTTGTTAAAGATCAATCTAATGCTGAAATTACTGATGCAATTATTGAATTTGACGGCACTGTTTACGAAGCTGGAGAATATATATTTGAAGACCTATTACCAGAAACATACAGTTATGTTGTTTCAAAAGATGGTTATTTCGATGAAACAGGAAGTGTAACAATTTCAAACCAAAATAAAATCGAAACTGTTATTATGGAAATTGACACAACACCTGTTGAAGAACATAACATCTTAAATGCTTCTGTATTCCCCAATCCTGCAAATGATATTCTAAAAGTCAACTCTGAAGTTATGATAAATGAAATTCAGATTTTTGACCTGGCAGGAAAAATGCTGATTAATGATTATCCTTCAGGATTTTCTGCTGAAATTAACGTAAATGAACTTAGTTCAGGTTTTTATTTTATTAGAATTATTGCTAACGAAAAAACTGCGACTTATAAATTTCAAAAGCAATAAAAAATTACATTAGTTATTTAAAGAGGTAAAAGGAAACTTTTACCTCTTTTTTTATACATAAAAAAATTAAACAAAAACCAACAACATTAATAAACATGAATGCTGTAAAAATTGTTATTTTTACAGCTTGTAAATAAATTTAGCATGAAGATTAATTTAATAGTAGTCGCAGGCGAATCTGACCCATTAAGAAAAGTCAATCCTTTTATGCCATTGTCACTTCCTATTCTGGCAGCTAGTGCGCCCTATCATGAATATGTTTTCACAGACTTGCTTTGGGAACCTTATGACTCTATTGATTTTAACGCTGATTATGATATAATAGGTATAAGTTTCCGGGTATCAGCAACGAAAAAAGCATATGAAATTGCCGATAAATTCCGGGAACATAATAAAACTGTAGTTCTTGGAGGAGCTCAAGCTTCTTCTGTTCCCCTAAAAGCTAAACAACATGCCGATGCTGTTGTAATTGGTGAAGGAGAATTTTTATGGCCCATTGTATTGCAAGACTTTGAGAATAAACAATTAAAAGACTTTTATATTTGCTCTCCAAATAAAAATAATGATTTTGACGGATACTCAGTCTACCGCTTAGAAAACCTACCTGAACTTACGGAATTGCCAAAACCTATAAGGAATTTGTATAAAGGGAAGTACACATTTGACATGGTTGACACTGCCAGAGGTTGTCCGGTTGATTGTTCTTTTTGCTCTGTTACAAATATTTTTGGCAAAAAAATGCGTTACAAAAATCAAGAAAAAGTACTAGAGGAAATACAATCATTTGGCAGGCATTTCTTTCTTGTTGATGACACTGCATTTGGCAGAAATGATTCTTACAATTATTATCTTGAATTATACAAAAAGCTGCAAAAATTACCAAAGAAAAGGTTCTGGATTGCACAGGCAAATCTTGATGCGGCTGCAAACCCAAAGGGCAGAGAAGTAATAAAAGAAGCCGCTCGCTCCGGATTATCTTATGTCTCTATCGGATTGGAGTCTATAAATGTTGACAATATCAGGGAAACCGGCATAACATCAAAACTTGGCATCACAGATAAGGACAATCCTCTAAAAGAACTTAAACAAAACATAGAATTTATTCAAAATCAAGGCATTGCAATATCAGGCTGGTTCACAATAGGATTAGAACATGATACTTATGATTCTTGTATGCAGTCTCTGGATTTTTGCATGGAAACAAACATTTTTCCGGTATTAAATCCAATTCAGGCTCTTGAAGGTACAAGATATTATGACGAACTAAAAAAAGAAAATAAACTAATTGACCAACAAACAAATGTTTCTAATGTTATTAACCCTGCCATAACTAATGAAATGTTTGTTGATTTGATGGCTATTGCAATAAAAAAAGCATATACAACACAGCAAATTATTAAAAGAACAAGGTTTTATTACAAAAAAATAAAAGCACTAAAACAGGGGTCTTTTAATCTTATACATAGTACGATTTTAATATATATGACACAATTGAAACTCAGAAAAGTACTCAAGCAAGAATTATCAAGATTTAGTTTAAGAATACAAAATGACGTTTAAATATAATTTCGAAGTTCGCGGCTATGAATTAGATGCCTTCGGACATGTAAATAATGCGGTATATCTCAACTATTTAGAACAAGCGCGTTGGGAAATCATGAAGGAAATAGGTCTTTATGAATATTTTAAAACAACAGGAAATTTCCTTGTAGTTATTGAAATCAACATCAAATACATAAAAGAGCTATGTCTTTTTGAAAAAGCCGGGGTTGAAACTTCTTTTACCAGGGAAGGTTTTTTTATCCTGTTTAAACAAGACATCAGGAATGAAAACAATGAAAAAATTAGTAAGGCTTCGGTAAAATGCCTGTTCGTTGACAAAAACAGAACTGCATTGGATATTCCTGACAATCTAAATGAATTTTATAATAATGATAAATCTAGAAGTTGAAAATAATATTATCACTCTAAGTCTGAATAATCCTCCCGACAATCGACTAATAAATCCTGAATTTATCGATATGGATACCTTAGACAGAGATATCACAAGCAATGATGCTAAAGCTTTGATTATTTCAGGTACGGGAAGACATTTTTCTTCAGGTGCCGATCCTGATTCAATAAAACGACAAATTTCTGATAACACACTAAGCGAGAAATTAAATAAAGGAAAAAAACTGCTGGAATATATTTACAATTTAAACATCCCTGTTATTGCTGCAATTGAAGGCGTATGCTTTGGAGGTGGACTGGAAATAGCATTGTCGTCACATATTCGGGTAATGTCGGAAAAAGCTATTATAGCATTTCCTGAAAGCAATTTGAATTTGATGCCCGGTTTATCCGGAACAATTGCTTTAAAAAGGTTTTTATCCCTGGGACAAAGTATAGAAATGATACTCGGAGGAAATATTTTAAATTCTAAGTACGCTTTAAGACTAGGTATTGCTGATTATGTCTGTGATGCAAAAACCAGCCTCGACTATTCCAAAAACCTTGCATCAAAATTGACAAAAGATAAACCAATTATGGTTATTAATAACATTATGAAGGCTCTTAAAAATGCTTATGTTTTGAACAAAGAAGAAGCCCTGGAAAAAGAGACAGAGTTGTTCTGCGAGTTAGCCAAAAATTTAGAAACTGATGAAAGCTGATTATATCAGATATGTAGAATATATTTCTCTTGAATCATTTAATGAAATGATTCACAAAACTAGTATTAAACATTATTTTACAGATGAGGAAATAGCCCTTTATTCTGTTGATAAAAAAAGGAGAAGTCTTGCTGCAAGGTGGATAATAAAAAAAATCCTGATTAAGCATTACAAGAGCGAACTTAATTATAAAGATATCTCGATAACAAATAAGCAAAACGGAAAACCTGTTCTGAAAATAAATAAAACAGGAATGAAGGATCAAATACGTATCAGTTTGTCTCACACCAGAATAAGAGCGGTAGGGATGGTAATCATATGCAACTAGTTCAAAATACGATTTTTACAAAATGACTTATAAAACATTGACATATGGCATTAAAGATAACATTGCAAGACTGGAGATAAGCAGTCCGCCCTCAAATACCATGAGTTTGAAATTTTTTGATGAGTTGTTATTTGTTTGTGAAAATGAAATAATAAAAAACGATTTTAAAGCACTTATAATTAGTTCAAAAGGAAGGCATTTTTCAAGTGGTGCCGACGTTAAGGAGTTAAGCGCTTTGATTAAGAAAGACAACAGCAATATTGTTCCGGATGAGATGAAAAATAATTTAAAGGCCATTCATCTTCTTTATAATTTAAAAAAACCAAAAATAGCTTTATTAAAGGGTATTTGTTATGGTAGCGGGTTTGAGATTGCTTTAACAGCTAACTACAGGTTTGCTCAAAAAAATACCATTATTTCCCTGCCTGAAGTTAGTTTTAATTTAATGCCGGGCTTAGGAGGTGTGAGTACACTTGTTAATTTAATTGGAGGCGCCAAAGCTTTGGAATTATCACTTACAGGAAAAACAACAAACGTATATGAAGCTCTAGAATTAGGCATTATAGATGATATTGTTGAAAAACAAGAATTAGAAAACTATGCTGTTAATTTCATTAATAATGGAATTAAACAATTAATGAATTAGTTTTTTGTTTTATAAAAATTGAAGAATAAGAATTAATTATACAAATAATTGGCAAATATGAATATCCCTGTTAAGATAAGTGGTTCCGGTCATTACTTGCCGGGAAACCCAATTCCGTATAGTGAGGTAGATTATTATCTTGGCAAAATGGATAATGTCCCGGCCAAAGTAGAAAAATGGCTCAAACGTATCCAAAATGTAATGTCGGAACTTATTGATGTTAAATATTATCACTTTGCCATAGATCCTAAAACACGGGAATTCACAGACGATAATATTACAATGTCGGTAAAAGCTGCCAAAAATGCACTGGCAAATGCAAACTTAAAAGCCACAGATATTGACTTTATCTCATATGGCAGCGCCCACCAGGACCAAATGCCTACTGCGAGTGTTAGAATACAGGAAGAATTAGGCATTGACAGTTGTGGTGAAATATCCATACATGCAAATTGTACTTCAGCATATAAAGCTCTTTTGGTTGCATATGATTTTATAAGAACAGGCAGGTATAAAAAAGCATTGGTTATCTCCAGCAGCATGTCATCTTCAGAACTAAGGAGCGAATATTATAATCAGCCAATTGCCCGCAAAGAAGAACTACTGCTACGATATTTTCTAAGTGATGGTGCAGGAGCATTGATTCTGGAAGCTGATGAAAGTGACTCAATAAGTGGCTTATACATTGAAAATTGTTATATGGAGTCTATTGGTGGCAATAAACCGTCGGCTATGGGTAACAAACGACCTGCATACTATATAAATCCAAAAGAAGAGTTCGAAAAAGGACTTCATCATTTAGGGCAATTTTTTAATGATGAGTTAAGGGAACTTTTTTATGAAAACGGTAGTTCTGTTTTTTACAATGGGCTTAAGAGAATGCTCAATATTTACCCTGTAGATAAAAGCAAAATCAGATTTTTTCAGGTTAACTTCCCTTCAAAACATATTTCTGAAACTATCATTGAAGAATGCCAAAAGTTAGATATTCCAAAAGAGGCTTTATACACAAAAATGTCAACTATGGGATATGTAGGCCCGCCAATGGTTTTTCTTTGCCTTGATAAAATAAGACTTGAAGAGAAATTAGAGAAAGGTGATGTAATCCTAAGCTTTGTCACTGAAGTAAGTAAGTTTATGCAGGCAGGATTTGTGTGCAGATATTGGTAGTATTTGGCGTTCTGGAACTTCCTGGTTTTTAAGTTCAGGCTAAAATTAAAAACATTAATTTTGTTAGCTATATAATATATTTTTTTTTAATACAACTATGTCCAAAACTAAATATAAGCTGCTACTTATTCGCCCGAGACAAAAGTATAAGCACTACTCAACACAATTTGAAATGGCCAGGCTAATGGGGAAAAAAACTGCCAGCACAGCTTTGGCTCTTCCATTACTTGCCGCATTAACACCGGATAATTACAAGATAAAAATTCTTGATGAGGAAATTATAAAAACTGCTGAGGGTTTTAAGGCAGATTTGGTAGGAATAACTATGATAACCAGCAACTCCGAACGAGCCGGTAAATTAGCATTACATTATAAAGAAAAGGGAGCAAAAGTTATTGTTGGAGGCCCATACGCAAGCTATGCCCCCGAAGAGGTTTTGGAATATGCAGACTCTGTTGTAATTGGAGAAGCTGAAAATATCTGGGAAACGGTTCTACATGACTTTGAAAACAACAATTTACAAAAGCAATATCAGGAAAACTCAAAAATTGATTATGATACAGCGATAGTTCCAAGATGGGATCTCATAGATACAAGCAAAATACTTAATGTTAACATACAGGCATCACGGGGTTGTCCTTTTCAATGCGAATTTTGTTTAACATCGCAACTTTTTGGCAGAAAAATCAGAAGACGCAAAATTGAAGATATTATTAATGAAGTAAAACAACTTCCACTAAAAAACATACTTTTTGTTGATGATAATCTTACCTTACATAAAGATTACGCCAGAGAGTTGTTTAAAGCTCTTAAACCTCTTAAAGTCAGCTGGATGTGTCAAAGCAGTGTTGATGTTGCCGATGATCCGGAGTTTTTACGTGAAATGGCTGATGCAGGATGTAAATATTTATTAATTGGATTTGAATCTTTAAATCCCAAAAGCCTTGCAGAAACACACAAGCATCAAAATAATAAAGAAAAATATCTGGAAATAATTGAACGTATTCATAGTGTAGGGATACATGTTTATGCCTCATTTATTATTGGTTTCGACAATGATACTAAAGAAGACTTTGAAATATTTAAATCATTTATTGACGAAGCTTCTTTGCCGGTATTCATGCTAAGCTTATTGGGTTCTACAAAGGGAACAGAGCTTCATGCAAGATTAGAAAGCGAAGGACGGATTTTTCAAAATTTCAGCAAAAATTTTAATGTAGGTGCATATCCTGTGTTTAAATATGTCAATTTTACAAATAAAGAAATCTTTGAGCTTTATAATGATACAATAAAAGAATTATACAAGTTTAAAAACATCCGAAAACGAACCATCAGGCTTCTGGAAAAAGGATATTTTAATAAAAACAAAACGGCAGGCAGTATTAACTTTTTTGACAAATTAAAAGCTACACTACTTATCTTAAAATACTACAGATTTAGCAAAAACAAAGAAAAAAGACTTTTCTTTAAGGATATGATAAGGCTGATAAAAGAAAAAAAACTGGCCATAAATGAAGCGGCATCCATGTTGCTAATGATTGAGGGGATAGTAAGACATATAAATAAATCTGATAGTTATAAAAACGATTTTTATAAAGAACTTGAATCTCATAATATTGAGTAAGCATGTTTTCCCGAATTCTGTAAGATGTGGATTATGAATAAATCAAAAATAAATACGATAGCTATAATTGGCGACGGGAGAATGGGACAAAGCATTTTCAGGCATTTATATAACTATGATTTTAATCTTTTATGGGTTAATTTATCAAATCATGAAGAGGAATGCGATAAAATTACAAGAAGACTAAATCGATATTTAAAGAAAAATATAATTTCAAAAGAAGAATACGATAAAAAGAAAAATTCAATTATTATTTCCAACACGCTGGAAGAAATTCACAATTGCGATTTGATAATAGAAACTGTTAATGAGGATATTCACATCAAAAATAGTTTATTTGACGATTTGGATATAAAAGCAAATCCGCAAAGTATTATTGTAAGCAACAGTTCTTCAATTTTGCCCAGTCGTTTTGATATAACAAATAAGATAAAACAAAACTTTGCAGGCCTGCATTTTTTCTATCCGGTTGAAACTAATAAATTGCTTGAAATTATTCCACAAGAAGAAACAACAGAAAGCACTATTTCAAGATTATTAGAATTTTCTAAAAGTATTTCTAAAACTCCTTTTTTGCAAAATTCCACAAACGCTTTTGGGATAAACCGCTTCTTTCTGGAAATACAATCGGGACTTTTTAATTCCTGCACAGAAAATAATATCCCATTTTCAAAAGCTGACCAGGCAATAAAAAACAAACTTTTCCCGATTGGCATATTTGAAACTATGGATATAATAGGTTTTAGGATAATGGAATATTCTCTTTCAAATTATATTAATCAGCACGACAATCCAAAACAAATTTATCCGATACTTGAATTTATCCGATCACAAATAAAAGAAGGCAAGATGGGATTAATTAACAATGCAGGTTTCTTATCTTATCCTTTGGAAAATGTAACAATATCAGATTCTGAGACAACAGAAATTGTCGATTTTGTTAAGCTTTTATTATCAAAAACTTCTGATCAATACCTTGATAAGGGTATTTTTAAAAACAAAAATGAAATTGAATTCATAATCTCGGAATTTACAAGCTCTGATTTTGAATTTTAAACTCTTCTACACTCCCCTAATCATATTTTTCGGATTTAATATATAATCCAATTTTTCTTTTGTGAGAAGCTTTTTCTCCAGCACAAGTTCATAGACGCTCTTTCCTGTTTCCATCGCTTCACGGGCAATATCTGTAGATGCTTCATAACCGATAAATGGGTTTAGGGCAGTTACAAGTCCTATTGAGTTTTGAACCACATTTTTACAATGATCTTCATTAGCAGTAATCTCTTTAACACATCTGTATGTAAGCACCTGCATACCATTTTTCAGCATCTCAACAGATTCGAAAATGCTTTGAACAATAATTGGCTCCATTACATTAAGTTCAAGCTGTCCGGCTTCAGCGGCCATAGAAACGGTAAGGTCATTCCCGATAACTTTAAAAGCAATCTGATTAACAACTTCAGGAATAACAGGATTAACTTTTCCCGGCATAATAGTAGAACCGGGTTGCATTGGCGGCAAATTAATTTCATTAAGTCCGGCTCTAGGTCCTGAGGAAAGCAATCTCAAATCGTTTGAAATCTTGGAAAGCTTTATTGCGAGCCTTTTTAATGCACTTGAGTAAGACACAAAATCGCCGGTATCCTGTGTAGCCTCAACAAGATCTTTTGCAAGGCTGATATTCATTTTTGTAATATCTCTTAAGTGGGCTGTAACTTTATTACTAAATCCCGGATCTGCGTTAATTCCGGTTCCAATTGCAGTTCCACCCATATTAACTTCTAAAAATTTCTCTGCAGATCTGTTAAGTTCATTAATCTCTTCAAACAAAGTAACTGCAAATGCTTCAAAAGTTTGCCCAAGAGTCATGGGAACAGCATCCTGCAGTTGAGTTCTACCCATTTTAATAACATTTACAAATTCTTCACCCTTATTGCGAAAAGCTTCAGCCATTTCCTGCAAAACAAATATTAACTTCCTATTGGATTTGATAAGAGCAATTTTAACTGCTGTTGGATATGCATCATTGGTAGATTGCGAAAGATTTACATGATTATTTGGATGACAATATTTATAGTCCCCACGATCTTTGCCCATTAATTCAAGAGCGCGATTTGCAATTACTTCATTAGCATTCATGTTGGTTGATGTACCTGCACCTCCTTGTATCATATCAACCACAAAATGAGAATGATACCTGTTTTCGGATATTTCACCGCAAGCAAAAATAATAGCATCTGCAATTTCTGCCGGCAAAATTCCTAATTCTTTATTTGCTTTGGCAGAGGCCATTTTTACAATTGCGAGCGAATCTATAAGATCCGGATAAAAATTCAGAGTTATCCCACTTATATTAAAATTTTCCAATGCCCTTAAAGTCTGTATTCCATAGTAATATTCATAAGGGACTTCGCGATTACCAAGAAGGTCATGTTCTTTTCGGGTCTTTCCCGACTCATACTGTGCTGCTGAGTTTATTATCCTTGAATTAGCGTGTCTCATGCGCCGTGAAACAACCTTTGTAATATTTGACAAAGTTACTATCGCTACAGAAGCTGATTTGCTGATTATCCTGCCATCAATTATTAAAACAGTACTTTTTTCTTTTGCTCTGGCAGAAGTTGAATGCGGAGAATCCTCCATTAAAGAGCCTTCACCAAGAAAATCAAATTGACCAAAGTTTGTGATACGCTTTTCTTCTCCATACGGAGTTGTTTTAAATAATTCCACCTTACCTTCAGCTATGAAGAAAATTTGTTTTCGAGGCGTATTTTCATGAAAGAGATATTCGCCTTTTTTGAAGTTTTTCACGCTTGTTTCATTAGCAATCATTAGCAAATCATCATCACTTAGACCTTTAAAAAGCTCTATTTTGTGTATAAGTTCAAGTTTTTCTTTTTCTGTCATAGCAATAAATTCTTTATATCCAATAAATTAAAAATCAAAATTACAATTTAATAATAATGATGTAACAAGTATAAATATGAAATTTATTGAAAGCATATCTTGGATTTTTATTTTATAAAATTAAATACAATAGTTTAAGTAAAACAGAATGCATAATAAAATCACAATCAATTATCTTTGCAAAACATTTTAATCTAACCAATAATAATTGCATCATGTTTAACTGCATGATTTAATGAATGCGAATATGAAGAGAAACGTTGTTGTAACAGGAATAAATATAATTAATGCTTTAGGATTAAACATTGATGAATGCTGGGATAATCTTTTGAAAGGTAAATCGGGAGTAAAAAGAATTTCTCATTTTGACCCTTCAGAATTGGAAACTCAAATTGCAGCTGAGGTTCCTTCAGGTTTTGCAGAATATTCCAAAGATTTTATCAAAAAGCGCAGCGCCAAACAAATGACAAGGGTAACACAAATGGGATTGGTTTGTGCAAAAGAAGCAATATCCAAAAATAATATTGACATAGATTATTATTCAAAGGATCGTTGTGCTGTTATAAGTGGTATTGTGAATGCAGGTTATTCATCCCTGGAGAAGGCAAAAGATGAAAAAAATAGTATTTTAAAAGCGATGAATAATTCACTAAGTGCATGGCTTTCTATTGAATACGGATTTGAAGGCCCGGGTTATTCTGTTGCCACTGCATGTGCATCGTCAGCTTATGCGATAGCACTAGGATACGATATGATTGCATATAATCAGGCAGATTTTGTAGTCATTGTTAGTGCTGACTCAGTTGTTAATCCTGAAGAAATAGCCGGGTTTAATGAAATATATGCATTATCAACCCGTAATGACAAACCCGAAGTAGCAAGCTGTCCTTTTTCTAATGATCGCGACGGCTTTGTAATTGGAGAAGGCGCAGGAGTTATGATACTTGAGGCAGAAGGTAATGCAGTAATGCGTGGTGCAAAAATATTAGCTGAACTTTCCGGTTATGGACTTACAAGTGAAGCATACAATATTATATCTCCAAAAGAAGATGGCGAAGGAATGCTATTTACCATGCAAAAAGCATTAAGACATGCAGGAATAGAAATTACAGATATTAATCATATCAATGCTCACGGAACCAGTACAAGCCTGAATGATAAATATGAAACAATGGCAATCAAAAAATTATTTGCAGATCATGCTATGAATATCCCTGTGGTTTCGAGTAAATCAATGATAGGACATACAATTGGTGCAGCCGGAGTGATAGAGGCTGCAATTACTGTTAAATCATTATACGAGCAAAAGATTCATCCAACAGCAAATCTTATAAACCCTGACCCTGAGTTAGACCTTGATTATGCTGCAAATACTGCAAGAGAACATAAAATGCAATATGCTATTTCAAATTCTTTCGGTTTTGGTGGTCATAATGCAAGTATCGTATTTAAAAAATATAATTGATTCTATTTGCAAGCATAACATTTTCTTTACGATTAAGTAAAAACTCAGCATGTAGTTAATCTGTTTTTATACCGAAGGCAGATTCCTGTTTTTCCCTGTGCATATCCCTTTCTGTCTTCGTGTGTATGCTTTTGCTAATGGATATCGTATGTTTGTCATTTTTGGCACATATGAATGTGTTATAAAAATTAGTTGTGATGCATGCTGACCAACATTCTGCAAACATGAAAACTAAGATAAAATACTGGAAGATATTTAATTATCGTCTAAATGAATTGACAGATAATGTTGATTCCAAAAATGCTAATGGTATATATGCTGTGTGCTATGAGGGCAATGTTGATTTTAATCCCATTCTTATTGATTACAACCTTTTTTGAGTATTTCTGGGTGAGAATATTTGAAGGCTAAACTGACAAAAATACTTGATTAATATACAAAAAAGATATACCTTTGTGATATAAAAATATAATATCATGAAAACAGTATCCTTAAAAATAGATGATTCGATTTTTGGTGAGACTGAAAAAATACTCGCTCAGATTAATAAGCCACGGAACCGATACATAAACGAAGCCATTGATTTTTACAATAAGCTTCAACGCAAACAGATACTTGAGAAAAAACTAAAAAAGGAATCTGGATTAGTTAAAGCTGATTCAATGTCTGTACTTAAAGATTTCGAGGAGATTGATTATGCAGATTAAACAGTTCGAAATATGGATTGCAGACTTAAATCCACAGATTGGAACAGAACCTGGTAAAACAAGACCAGTTTTGGCTATTCAAACTAATTTACTCAATCAGGTTCCTCACCCATCAACGATTGTTTGTCCAATTACAACAAACGTAAAGAAAGATTCAGAAATTTTAAGGGTTCATCTAAAAAAAGGAACATCTAATCTTCTTCAGGCTTGTGATATTATGATTGACCAAATTCGAGCGATTGATAATAAGAGATTGACGAAAAGAATTGGTATTTTACCTGATGAACTAATTGATTTAGTAAAAGAAAATATACAAATAGTACTTGACCTTGAATAATGTATGACTCCACAACACACAACATAAAACTTTTGGGGTTCAGTGGTTTGTGAGGCCTTGGTTCTCGCGCCGGCGTTTCACTCGGTGGATAAGAAGGTGCCCCGAAAACCCAACTGTTTCATATTGTTAAATGTTATGTCATTATTTTTTCCTTGCCAAAGTACTACTAAAGTGCTCTATGCGTAACTCCACGCAACAGTTTTACAAAAACTTAAATGTTCTTAT
>CAZTPA010000013.1:0-29899 GCA_964614525.1 uncultured Bacteroidales bacterium
AAGACATTTGTGTCTAAAAGTGTGTTCGCATAAATAAAACAGCCACTAACAAATCTTTGTAAGTGGCTGTTTTTCCAGTGACTCCGCCAGGATTCAAACCTGGAACCTCCTGATCCGTAGTCAGGTGCACTATTCAATTATGCTACGGAGCCGTATTGGGAGTGCAAAAATACTAATTTTTTTAATGATTCAAAATTTATTTGACAAAGATATTTGAAATATAATGCTCTTATTTGCTTTACTATAGTGAATATAGCAGGTCTTTAAAAACCAATGCCTGCATATTTTAAAACATATGCAGGCATTGATAATAAATCAATAAGCAAATTTCTATTTTTTAACTTTTATCGAGCATCCTATTGCCTTGGTTTCTTTTACTTCAGGGTTTTTGCCTTTTAAAAGTGCATCAACTGCATTTGCCAGGTAGTTTTCTTTAACTGCATTTGCATCTTTATAATTGTCATCTATAGCTCCAATGTATTTTACAATGAGATCTTCTCCTTCTTTATTCAATAAGAAAACATGAGGAGTCCGTGTTGCTCCGTATTGCGGATAAATTTTTTGTCCCTTGTCAAACAGGTAAACAAATGGAAAGTTTTTCTCATTCGCACGTTCAATCATTTTTTCATAACTATCCTGTGGTTGAACTTCCGGATCATTCGAATTAATTGCTATTACAGGATATCCTTTGGGAGCGTATGTTTTGTGCAAATCTATCATTCTGTCTTCATATGCTACAACATAAGGACAATGATTGCAGGAAAATATAACTATAAATCCTTTGGCATCTTTAAAGTCAGACATAGATACTGTTTTCCCGTCAACATTTGTCAGGCTGAAATCTGTCGCTTTGTCGCCAATCTCATAACCCTGGCTCATAGCAGTGGTAGCTGATATAGCGAATACTGTTAATAATAAAAATACTTTTTTCATAATTTTAAGGTGTTTTTGGTTAATTTAAATATTCTAATACAAGATTTTTTAGTTCTTCATAGGAAAAAACTTTTTCAAAAAACTCTCTTTTTCCCCGCCTGTAAATGACTGTAGCAGGTATTGCACCTGTCCATTCATTGCTTACTTCATTTATCCAGTAATTAGCGTTTGTGTCGTCAAGCACGATAATTTGCGATTTCAATTCTCTTTTTTCTATAAATGGGATTAATCTGGAATCAATTTGGCTCGGAAAATCGAGGCTAACAAGAATTATTTTTAGTTTTTGGTTTGAAAACTCCTGATTTATTTTTTCAAAGTGAGGAATTTCTTTTACGCATGGCGAACACCACGTAGCCCAGAAATTAATTACATAGGTTGTGTCATTGTTTTTCTCCAGAAAAGGCCTTATGCCATCAAAGTCAACAACAGATATTTCGTTAGTTGGGCTTTTCGCGCTAGCTAATGTAAATGAATATGCCAGCATTACGGAAATTATTATATGAGATAAAATCAGCCTGTTCATAGTTGTTCTGATTACAATATTAATATTATAATTAACCCGGTAATACTAAAATTGTTCAGTGTTTTTTCTAAACGAAGGCCTCTGATAAATAAGCTCGTTATTAAATTTTACAGTGGTTTAGGATGTTCCAAAACTTCTTCGGGTGCTTCTTCTTTTCTAATAACATTTTTATTTTTCCATTTCCCAAGACGGTAATAAATAAAAATTGCAATAAAACCAAACAACCATGCAATAGGTATTCCCATCCATATACCTATTGTTCCAAAATATTGAGATAAAAAATAGGAGCAGGGAATTCTAAATAACCATAAAGACAAAAGTGTAATAAACATTGGAATAAGTGTATCGCCGGCTCCTCTCAATACACCTTGCGTCACAAACATTGAAGAAAAAATTATGTAAAAAGATACAACAATCACAAGGTATTCGTAGCCGATAGCAATAACTTCGGGATCATCAGTAAAAATTCTCATTAAATGTTCACCGAAAAACCAAGCAATAAGACTTACTGTTACAGAAATTATGCTTGTTACGATAAGAGTAAACTTTAGGCCGCTTTTCACTCTGTGCAGTTTGTTTGCTCCAATATTTTGTCCTACAAATGTTGAAAGAGCAAGGCCAAAATTCATTGCGGGCATTGCTGCAAACATATCTATTCTACCGGCAATGGTAAATGCTGCCAAAGTGTTTGTGCCAAATTCTGTTACAATGCCTATCATAGCTGTCATACCAAGAGCTACAAATGTATGCTGCAGTCCTGTGGGCAAACCAATTTTTATACTTCTAATAAATATATCTCTGTCAAAAATCAGCTTTTTTATCTTAAGCTTCATTAGAACATGAGTTTTGTTTAAATAAAGAATGCTCAATAAAAAAGCAATTCCTTGTGCCAAAACAGTGGCAAAAGCTACACCACCGATACCCATTTTAAATACAAGCACAAACAGTAAGTCAAATCCTACATTTAAAACTGATGCAATTATCAGAAAATATAATGGAGTTTTTGAGTCGCCCAACCCTCTTAAAACAGCACTAACAGCATTATACCCAAACATTAAAACAAAACCGACAGCAAAAATATTGAAATACAAGGTAGCATCAGCAACCAGCTCTTCGGGCAAACCTATAATATTCCAGATGTACTTTATAAATACTAATCCTACTACTGTTAGCAACAGTGAAGCAAAAAACAAAAATACAAAGGCTGTATCTATCGCTTTTTTTACTTCTTTGAAGTTTTTAGCACCGTAGTTTTGTGATATTATTATTGTTGTTCCTGTTGTAATGCCAATTACCAGGCTAACTAAAACAAAAATTACCGGAAAAGATGCACCGGCAGCTGCAACAGCTTGTTTGCCAATGTATTGACCGAGGATGATAGTGTCAACTATATTATACATCTGCTGAAATACATTTCCCAGCAGCATGGGTACAGCAAACCTAAATATTTGGGATCCGGCAGGACCCTCTGTCATGTCGCGCATCTTAATCGTTTGATACTGTTCTTAAGAATGGCAAAGGTAATATTTTTTAAAGGCCCATTTTTATAAACATTTCTTAAATCAAAATTGATTACTTTTGCTTTTAAATAATTGCAAAAAATTCAATAAGAATGGATATTTCAGTTGTTATACCTCTTTATAATGAAGAAGAATCACTTCCCGAACTTATCAGTTGGATTAATAAAGTGATGATTGATAATAAATTCTCTTGGGAAGCTATTTTGATGGATGATGGCAGTTCTGATGATTCATGGGAGGTCATTGAAGAATTGAAGGCGAAGTTTCCTGAGGTAAAAGGAGTGAGGTTTAGAAGAAATTACGGAAAATCTGCTGCATTAAATATTGGATTTTCATACTGTAGTGGAGATGTGGTAATTACTATGGATGCAGATTTACAGGATAGTCCTGATGAAATCCCTGAACTGCATAGTATGATTAAAAATGACGGATATGATCTTGTTAGCGGATGGAAAAAGAAACGTCATGATCCTATTACTAAAACTATTCCAACCAAACTTTATAATTGGGCAACTCGCCGTATGACAGGAATTAAGCTTCATGATTTCAATTGCGGACTTAAAGCATATCGACTTAAAGTTGTAAAAAGTATCGAAGTTTATGGCGAAATGCACAGGTATATCCCTGTAATGGCTAAATGGGCAGGCTTTAAGAAAATCGGTGAAAAAGTTGTCCAACACAGCAAACGCAAATATGGGAAGACAAAATTTGGTTTTGAACGATTTTTTAATGGCTTCCTTGATCTTATTTCTATAATGTTTATAGCAAAATTTGGTCGCAAGCCAATGCATATATTTGGTATGCTTGGTACTTTGCTGTTTTTGGCCGGTCTTGTTATAGCTGTATATTTAGCTTATGCGAAATTTGTATGGCAAGGTTATCACATGACTGAAAGGCCTTTATTTTATTTTGGTTTGCTGGCTATGATTATTGGTTCTCAATTGTTTATGACGGGTTTTATTGCCGAACTGATATCCAGAAATTCACCGGATAGAAATAATTATCTAATTGATCAAACAACAGAGGAAAATTGGCAAAAATAGTTCTGATAGGTTCTGCATATCCATTGAGAGGAGGAGGCCTGGCTACTTTTAATGAAAGGCTGGCCAAAGCTTTTGTTCAGGCAGGGCATGATCTTACAATATATACTTTTTCCCTGCAGTACCCTTCGTTTTTGTTTCCCGGTAAAACTCAGTATTCCGATGAAACACCTCCCAAGGATATTAATATTAAAGTAAAAATTAATAGTATAAATCCTTTTAATTGGTTTAAAGTAGGACGTGAAATTGCACGGCTAAAACCTGATATGGTAATAGTTAGGTACTGGATTCCTTTTATGGCACCATGCCTCGGTACTATTTGTCGTAAAATAAGAAAAAACCACACTACTAAAGTTATTGCAATTGCAGATAATATTATTCCACATGAGAAAAGGCCGGGCGATAAATCCCTGACTAAGTATTTTGTTAATAGTGTTGATGGATTTATTACTTTGTCGCAATCTGTTATGGATGATTTGTCCAGGTTTAATAAGAATAAACCAGTGGAATTATGTTTGCATCCGCTTTATGATAATTTTGGTGAAAAAATTGCCAAAAATAAGGCCATAGAAGCATTAAATCTCTCCCCGGATTATAAATACATCTTGTTTTTTGGATTTATAAGGGATTATAAAGGACTTGACCTTTTGATTAAAGCAATGGCACATCCTATCCTGGCCGGTGAGAAGATTAAAGTTTTAGTTGCTGGTGAGTTTTATTCAAATTCAAAATATTATTTAGAATTAATTGATAATCTTGGAGTTAAAGATAATATTATCCTGCATAATGACTTCATACCTAATGAGATGGTTGCCACTTGGTTTTCAGCAGCAGATTTGGTTGTTCAACCTTATAAAGATGCAACCCAAAGCGGAGTAACTCAGGTAGCATATCATTTCGAAGTTCCTATGATTGTCACAAATGTTGGTGCTCTGCCTGAAATGGTTCCACATATGAGGGCAGGTTTAATTGTTGATCCCGATAAAAATCAAATAGCAGAAGCAATTCATAAGTTTTTTAACGAGAACTTGAATGATAAAATCGCGATTACAATCAAAGAAGAAAAGAAACGTTTTTCCTGGGAAAAGCTGATTGAGAAAATACTAAATGTTTATCAGTCTTTGAAGGATAATAAGAAAGTTTAAATATAAACATCAGCATTAAGATATGCTGAACGAAAATCATACAATATGGACATTAAAGATATTATAGCTTCCTCTATATCAGTTAAAAAGGCTGTTTTAGAAGATGACAAATTAATTGACACAATAAAACAGGCGTGTGATAAGATTGTATTAATGTATAAAAATGGGGGAAAATTGCTGCTATGTGGAAATGGAGGAAGTGCAGCTGATGCTCAGCATTTAGCCGCCGAGTTTAGCGGAAGGTATTATCTTGATCGCCCTGCCCTTAATGCTGAAGCATTGCATGTTAATTCTTCTTTTATGACAGCTGTAAGCAATGATTTTGGGTTTGATAAAGCATATGCCCGTATGATTGAAGCAATTGGAAATGGAAAAGATGTGCTTTTGGCTTTGTCTACTTCCGGAAGTTCGCCAAATATTATAGAAGCAATAAAAGCTGCAAAAGATATTAATATGGCTGTAATTGGACTTACAGGGGAAAAAGGAGGGAAGATGAAAGAATTGTGTGATATTTTGATAAATGTGCCTTCTGATGATACTCCGAGAATACAGGAGTCTCATATAATGATAGGTCATATTATTTGTGAATTTGTGGAGAATGAATTGTTTGCATAAATAGATTATGATGAAGAATGCATTTATGCCCGATTTAAGCTGGAGCCTTTTTTTAGACAGAGATGGTGTGCTTAATGAAAGATTGTTGGATGATTATATTAAAACGCCTGAAGAATTTATATGGAAAAACGGCGTTTTAGATAGTTTGAAGTATTTTTCTCAAATATTTGGAATTATTGTTGTCGTTACCAACCAACAAGGCATCGGAAAAGGAATTATGGAAGAATCTGTTCTCTTGAAAATACACAAGAAAATGTTGATTGATGCTGAAAAATCAGGAGGGAGAATTGACAAGGTTTATTTTGCTCCCCAATTGGCTGAAGAAAACAGCAGATTTAGAAAACCAAATATCGGCATGGGAATTAATGCAAAAAAGGATTTTCCACAAATAAATTTTAAAAAATCCGTAATGGTAGGAGATACCTTTAATGACATGCTTTTCGGAAAACGTTTAGGTATGAAAACAATTCTTATAAGTAATCAAAGAAATAAAATGCAGGATGAGGTAGAGCTTGTTGATCTCTGTTTTCCTGCTTTAAAAGATTTTGCGGATTATCTGAAAAGTAAATAGATACTTAATGTGTTTTTTCTTTTCTGCTTTTGGCACATCAAAATAAAGTTTTTATCGTTATAAAAACATATACTAATTTAAAACTAAATTCATATTTTAGCATATTATCTTTTTCAAATATATTATGAAACACTTATTATTATTAACATTACTTTTTTGTTTGAGTATTGATGGATTTTCACAAAGTGAAGATGTGAAGTATAATCAGTTTGATGATCAAGGAAGAAGACAGGGTATTTGGTATAGCTATTTTAAAGATGGCGGTTTGAGATATCAAGGCAAATTTATTGATGATGAGCCGGTTGGTGTATTTTATTACTATTTTCCTGAAGGCGGAATTAGGGCTGAGATTATTCATGACCCCGACGAAGAAGCTGCAAAAGCAACTTTCTACCATGAAAATGACTCAATCAGTTCAGAAGGTTCTTATATCAATGAAAAAAGACATGGCGTATGGCAGTTCTATAATGATGACGGTGTTTTAACATCTGAAAATTACTATCATCACGGAGAAAATCATGGTGTTTGGAAAGTATATTATCCGGATGGACAAATTGCAGAGATTACTACCTGGCATTATGGAGAAAAACATGGTGAATGGAAGAGATTTTATGAAAATGGCCAGCTAAATGTTAAAACAAAACATAAAAATGACATGATAGACGGCATGTATGAAGTTTATTATAAAAATGGCAGAAATAATATAATTGGATTATATAAAAATAATCTGCCTCATTCTACATGGACATTTTTTACCCAAAAAGGTGAAAAACAGAAAATTGTAGTCTATGATGAGGGCAAAATACTTAAAGAAACTATCTTAATTGAAGAGGATGATGAGTCGATGGAGCAAATAAGGCCCGGAGATGAGCCTTTAAATGAAGAAGAGAGAAGGAAATTGAGAGGGTATTAATGTTTTTAATATGGTAGAAAATCGTGTTTTAATAGCAATGAGTGGCGGACTGGATAGCAGCGTTGCAGCATATATGCTTCAACAACAAGGCTATGATCTGGTTGGCATTACTATGAAAACATGGGAATATGCTCCGGGTACCAATGCAAGCGAATCAGGTTGTTGCAGTCTTGATTCAATTAATGATGCCAGAAGTCTGGCTGTTTCTCTGGGATTTCCTCATTATGTGCTCGATTTACGTGATGAGTTTAGTAAGTTTATCGTTTCGGATTTTGTTGATCAGTATTTGAAAGGGAGAACTCCTAATCCTTGCGTTTTATGTAATACTCATATAAAGTGGTCGGCATTGCTGAAAAGAGCCGACGAACTTGGTTGTAAATATATTGCTACAGGCCATTATGCTAGAATTAAAGAAGAGAATGACAGATATTTTGTATATAAAGCTGCTGATGATAATAAAGACCAAACTTATGTGCTTTGGGGATTGCAGCAAGATCAACTGAAAAGAACTCTTTTTCCCCTTGGTGATTATACAAAACCGGATATCAAAAATATTGCTCTGCAACAAGGATTTAAAGATATTGCCAATAAAAGGGAAAGCTACGAAATTTGCTTTGTGCCGGATGATGATTATAGAGGATTTTTAAAAGAACAGGTACCGGGTTTGGAAGAATCTGTGAAGGAAGGTGTTTTTGTCGATATAAAAGGGACTGTGCTGGGAAAGCATAAAGGATATCCCTTTTATACTATCGGCCAAAGGAAAGGACTTAATATTGCCCTGGGACATCCTATGTACGTTAAGGAGATTATTCCCGAAACAAATACTATTGTTTTGGGTGAAAAAAAAGATTTGCTTTCCTCTAAGTTTTATATTAGTGGTTTTAATAGTATGAAATATGAAAAATTGCCGGGACCTATTAGCGCATTAATAAAGGTAAGATACAAGGATAAAGGTACTAAAGGTACATTGTATCCTGAAAATAACGGATTAGTGAGAGTTGAACTGGATAGTCCTGTTAATGCCGTTACTCCCGGACAGTCAGCTGTTGCTTATGAGAACAATGATCTTATAGGTGGTGGCTTTATTGAAGTTTCTGTAAATAAATAATTAGATACGCACATATATAGATAATTATATTTATAATGAATAAAGACAAACTTATTTTAGCAATAATCCTTCTTGTTACAGTATCTGTTTTCTTCTCATGTATTAGTGAAACAGATTCTCCATTCAAATTGCATCAGGACTATTTTGCATCTGAAGTAGGCCATTATGTTATATATGATGTTGATTCTATAGTATATGACGATTTTACTCAGACTATAGATACTTTCAATTATCAGGTTAAAGAATATATTGAAGATGAGTATATTGATTCCGATTTAGCACCTTCATTACGACTAGAAAGGCACATAAGGCAAACAGATGAGGATGATTGGCAAATAAAGAATATCTGGAAAGCAAGAATTTCTGATACTAAGGCTCTTAAAACCGAGGAAAATATAACTTATATTAAATTGGTTTTCCCGCCGGAGCTAAATAAAACCTGGGATGGCAATGCTTATAATATTGAAGATCAGCAAGATTATACTTACTCTGATATTCACATACCTTATTTTCTCAATGGAAATGATTTTGATTCAACAGTAGTTGTGCTGCAAAAAGATTTTAAAACACTCATCTCTGAGGATTATCAAGTTGAAGTATTTGCAAAAAATATTGGTCTTATTTTTAAGCATTTTATTGAGTTAACAAAGGAACCGGATGGCACTATTAAAAGAGGTGTTGATTATTCTTATTCATACGTGCAGCACGGTTCTGAATAGTATTTTTGTTAATTTTTATTCATCTCATTTTAAAAATCATGATTATTATTTGAGTTAAATAAGCTATATTTACATTAAATATAGCTTTGAATTTATTTTTTATTAATTTCTACTTTCATGATTAGAAAAGCATTTAGTTCTAAGTTGTCTGTTATATTAATAATTATACTTTTCCCATTTTGTCTGTTTGCCGGCGATAATGATTCTTTCACTGCCGGTTATTATTGGGTGAGTTTTTTGGATAAAGAGTACTCTCCTTACAGCCTTGATAATCCTGAGGAATTTTTGTCGGATGCTTCTATTCAACGAAGAATAAAATTTGATATAGAACTGAATGATATGGATTTGCCGGTTTCTCCCATATATGTTGATTCTGTTAGCGATGTTGCAAGTGTTTTATATACCAGTAAATGGTTTAATGCTGCATTGGTAAAAATACAAAGTGTTGATGAATATACTGATATCATGGGTTTTTCATTTTTTAGGGATATAAGGTTTGCTAAGTCATTGTCCACTAAAAAAACCAATAAAATCAGTAAATCGCCTCCTCACTACTCAGATGATTTCGACTTTTACTCTCATCTTCTTACAAGTATTAATTATAATGGTTTATATAGTTTTGCTACTCCACTGAACGATTACGGTCAAATGGGCGATCAAATCAGGTTGTTAAATGGAGATAAACTTCATAATGACGGATATTGGGGAGAAGGTGTTTCTATAGCGCTTTTGGATGCCGGATATACAAATGTAGATTATATTAATGCCTTTTCTCATTTATGGGATTCTGATAATGTTTTAGGCTATTATAATATTGTAGATGATGGTCAAAGCGTTTTTGATAGCCATTATCACGGTACTATGGTTTTATCTGTTATGGCAGCTAATATTCCGGGTGAAGTTAAAGGTGCTGCTCCTGAGGCATCTTATTGGCTTATTAGAACAGAAGATGCTAGTACTGAGTATATTATTGAGGAATACAACTGGCTGAAAGGAGCAGAGATTGCCGATAGTGCCGGAGTTTATATTATTAATAGTTCTTTGGGATATTCCGAATTTGATGATTCTTCGCAAAATTATACTTATGAAGATCTTGATGGAGTGACTAGTATTTCTGCCCAAGCTGCCAATTATGCTCATGATAGAGGAATATTGGTTTTTAGCAGTGCAGGTAATTATGGCAGCGGAATATGGCTTTATATCGGTACTCCGGCTGATAGCTTTGGTGCAATTGCAGTTGGAGCTACAAATTTAGATGGGGAAAGGGCTAGCTTTAGTTCTATTGGCCCGTCTGCTGATGGAAGAGTTAAACCTGATGTTATGGCTCCCGGGGAGAATGTTACTGTTATTGATACTGATGGATTTATTACTTATTCAAACGGAACATCGTTTTCTTCTCCTATTCTGGCAGCTGTTGCGGCTTGTTTGTGGGAGGAGTTTCCCGAAAAAAGTAATGATGTGATTAAAGAGGCTATTATAAGAAGTGCCAGTCATTACTTAGATCCTGATGAATTTTATGGATACGGAATACCTGATTTTACTCTTGCCCGAATAATTCTTAATAATGATTTTAGTTTAGTAAATAATTATTCCGGTAATAAAAGTGTTAGCATAAATCCTAATCCTCTTAGTGAATCGTCTTATATCGCAATGTTTGCAAATAAACCTGATGTAGCTGTGTTAAAGATATATAATATAAATGGCCAACAGGTTTATAGCTTAAATGATATTCAAATTTCTAACGGCTATAATAAAATTTATCCTTTTGGAGATTTTATGTCATTTCCCCAGGGAGTTTATATAGTGAAACTCTCAACTCAAACAGAAAAATATTCCATAAAAGCTGTTAAAGCAAATTAATTCATATTTCTAACTAATTTATACTATTCAGCATGTTTTCTATTGTATGAATAATCCAGCATAATGTGCAGATAGTCAAATAATTGAACATCTTTCCAATAGTTTTTATCTATTTATTGCTCAAATTATCTTTGTCATTGATAAGGTTTTGTGTGAATATTGAATTCTCAAGGACATATTGTTATCAATTTTTTTAAAAAGGGTAGGAAAGGAGTTAACTTGTTTCTGCAATAGTGTTTTTTTATAAATTATGTTTTAAAAGCAAGAATAATATTATTTAATAAGACTTGTTTACAAAAGTATACATATGTGAACCAACCTATTAATTTACATACGTAACTCAGATAAGTACACAAATGTAAATTAATATATGATTTACATTTCTAAACAAAAACATTTTCAAATTTCATAACTTATATAATATTCTGGATTTATATAAAGGCATAAGCTGCTTTATTATCATCCATGCTATTATATAATAAGCTATTTGTAAGATATATATGGCAAAAAGAACAAAATGATTATAGTTCATATTACTACATTTATAGCGGATTTATTGAAAATATAATTGTAAATAGTAATTCTTAAGACTTATATAATATATTTTTGTTTCCAGATTGATTTTAACAAATATATAAATACATTGAAAACCAGTATTATATAGCATTTAATTGAATCAAAAGTTTAAATAAATTAAATTGCAAACTTAAATTTGAATGTTATCGGGCAAAAGTTGATTAATTAATTTAAGTATCACTTTATGAGCACATTAAAATTATTAAATAAAGTAATAGTTTAAGTAATTTTGCGTTTACGAATGTAAAATATAATAAATTCACAAATGGAACTGTTATTTTGTTTACTTTTGTGTTTAAATTTGCATTGTTTAGTAATGTTAATTAATATTGTTGTTTTATTACAATTATGAATTTAAATATGTAATTATGTTACAAAGGATTCAAAAACTTATAGAAACGCTTGGTTTGAGCTCTTCTAAATTTGCTGATGAAATTGGTGTTCCAAGATCTTCTATATCTCATATTGTATCAGGTCGAAATAAGCCTAGTTTGGATTTTGTTCTTAAAATATTGGAAAGGTATCCTGATATAAATACCGAATGGCTTATTTTTGGTAGTGGAAGTATTTTTAAATATGATAATGAGTCATTAGACTCCGGTGATATTGACAATAAAGCTGATATAGATACTGATTCCAAAATGACTGCTGATAAAGAAAAACCCGATTTATTCAGTGATACTGAAAAATCTGTTACAGAGGAGAGTATTGAGGATTTCGTTGAAAATGAAAAATCTTCCTTAAAGGATGAGGATAGTGAGAAATATATAACTAAAGATAAGAAAAAGTCTTCTGAAAAACCATTAGATTTATCATCAGATGATATTGTAAAAATCATTGTTTTTTATAATGATAATACCTTTAGCGAGTACAAAAGAAGATAATCCTTTGTTCGCTTAATACCTTTCAAAAGCTGAAAAGAAGAAATTTGCTTCCATTTCGGCAGCTTCATCTGTGTCAGATCCGTGAACAGCATTTGCTGGTAATTCGGTTCCAAAAAGATGTCTTAATGTCCCGGGAGGGGCCTTTTTGGGATCAGTTGGGCCCAGTACTTTTCTGTATTCTTCAACAGCATTCTCTTTCTCTATAATTGCAGCAACTATAGGTCCTGATGTCATAAACTCAATTAAACCGTCATAAAATGGTTTCCCCTTGTGTTCCTTATAAAACAATTCGGCTTGTTCTATTCGCAATTGAATGAATTTCATAGCTGATATTCTAAATCCTGCTTCATGGATTTTTGCTAAAATAGGTGCTGTATGTCCATTTCTTACAGCATTGGGTTTAATTAGGGTCAGAGTAATATTATTTTTATGATTCATGGAGTTAATTCCTTTATTTGGTTTCTCTTTTCAATCGGTTAAATTAATAAAAATTTTAATAATAGAAAACATGAAAGAATGATTTTCTTATCTTTGCTTCCATGAATATGCCTTTATTAGATAATAAGATTGTTGAGCACTTAAAAAATCTTATTAAAGATGTAAATCAAAGAATTGTAATTCTTACACATGTGAATCCTGATGGAGATGCAATTGGTTCTGCTTTAGGATTATATGGGTTTTTGAAATTATCCGGATATAATAATATTAGTGCTATTGTTCCAAATAATTATGCTTCTTTTCTGCATTGGCTGCCTTTTAATGATGAAATTATTGTGGCTTCTGATAATATTGACAAATCAAATTCTTTAATTGCCGATGCCGATTTAATTTTTTGTCTCGATTTTAATGATGTTTCCAGAGTTGATAATTTGTCCGCAGCTTTAGAAAAAAGTAAGGCAGCTAAGATTCTAATTGATCATCATCCAAATCCTGATACTGATTTTTTTGATTTGGTAATATCTGATACAAGTGCTTCGTCAACTGCTGAATTGATTTTTATTGCTATTAATTCAATAAATTATAATAAATTTTCGTTAACTAAGGATATTGCAACTTGTTTATATACTGGTATTGTGACAGATACCGGGTCTTTTAGTTATGCCAGCAATAATTACCAGACTTATTTAATTGTTGCTGAATTAATTTTTACAGGTGTAAATGCTTCTCAGGTTCATAATTTTATTTATGATACGTATTCTGAAGATAGAATGAGGCTTTTGGGTTATTGTTTGAGTGAAAAACTTGTTGTTTTACCAAATAAAAAGGTTGCTTATATCAGTCTTAATAAAGAAGAATTAAAAAGATTTAATCATAGAGAAGGTGATACAGAAGGTATTGTAAATTATGCTCTTAGTATAAAAGGTATTAGTTTAGCTGCTTTTTTTATGGAAATTAATGGCATTACTAAAATATCATTTAGGTCTAAAAATTCAGTGGATGTTAATAAGATTGCGCGTATGCATTTTAATGGGGGTGGTCACATGAATGCTTCCGGTGGCCGAATGAAGTCTTCATTGAGTGAGGCAGTATCTTTATTTGAGAAGCTTTTTAGTTCAGAAAATTTATAGATTTATATTAATTCTAATATTTTATAATGAAACTGTTTTATATTTTCTTATTTGTTAGTTTTTTTGTTTCTTTGAATGCATGCAATTCAAAGGATGACAAAAATTCGGAACTTCCTGAAAAAAAAGAAATAGAAGAGAAAATGATAGGTGCCAACAGGCTTTTGTTAGGAGTGGAGGAACAAGAAATTTTGGATTTTATTGACAGGTATAACTGGGATGTTAAAGAAACAGGCAGTGGTTTAAAATATGATATTTATCACCATGGTAATGGCAAAAAAGCAGAAGAGGGTTTAACGGCCGTTATCAATTATGAAATCAGCTTACTTACGGGAGATTTGGTTTATTCCTCAGAGGAAGAAGGAAATAAGGCTTTTAAGATAGGAAAAGGTGGTGAGATAAGCGGTTTGCAAGAAGGAATATTACTTATGCGAGTTGGTGATAAAGCTCGCTTTATTATGCCTCCGCATTTAGCACATGGAGTTCCGGGAGATGGTGTGAAAATTCCTAAAAGAGTTCCTATAGTATATAAGGTAGAACTAATTGATTTATTATAAACTTTAAAATTACATATTATGAAATTACTTTATTCAATAAGCTTGTTTGCATTAATAGCTGTGTTTACTCATGCGTGCAACTTAAATAATGATTCGGATTATAAGAAAACTAAATCCGGGCTTTTATATAAGTTTCATCATCAAGAAGATGGCGATAATGCAGAAGTTGGAGATTTTATTACTTTTGAACTTGTTTACCAGGATGAAAATGATAGTATTCTTATGGATACCCGAGAAACAGGATATCCTACATTATTGCAATTGATTGGTAGTGAATATGAAGGAGATATTTATGAAGGTCTTTCTATGATGAGTGTTGGTGATAGTGCTACTTTTGTGCTGGACGCAGATGATTTCTTTAAGATTACTGCAAAAATTGATGAAGAATATGATTTCATCGAGCCGGACAGTAAATTGTATGTGGATGTTGAAATGCTGAAAATTCAAAATCAGGAAGAATTTGAACAAGAACAAAGTGAAATGATGAAAAAACAAGAAGAAGAAAATGACAGACTTTTTCAGGAAGAACAGACGATTCTTAATGAATATCTGGATGAAAAAAATATAAAAGTAACACCGCAAACCAGTGGGCTTATTTATATTGAAACAGAAAAAGGTAAAGGCCCGCAAGTAAAGGCAGGTCAAGAAGTGACGGTTCATTATACAGGTATGTTTCTTGATGGAACTGTATTTGACAGTTCGGTTGAAGCAGGTGAACCAATTAGCTTTACTGTTGGTCGTCAGCAAGTTATATCAGGTTGGGATGAGGGTCTTTTGCTTATGAATGTTGGTGGAAAAGCAAGGTTGATTATTCCTAGCTTTTTGGCTTATGGTGATCGTGGTGCCGGAGACGTTATTCCACCCTTTACTACTTTAGTATTTGATGTTGAAGTAATTGATGCTAAATAGTCTGTTTTTATTATGCTCAGAAATTCATTTTTTTTCATTGGGATTTTAATAGCTTCCCTTCTGCTAATAACAGGATGTAAGTCTTTATTTACAGCTACTTATGAGTATCATGAAACTGATAGCGGCCTTAAATATAGTGTTATTAAAAAAGGAGATGGCATTAATCCGAAAAAAGGTGATATTGTTTCTATTCATTATACTGGGAAGTATGAGGATGGTAATGTTTTTGACAAATCCAGAGACAGAAATAATCCTGTATCTTTTAGATTGGGAAGTAAGTTTTTTATAAAGGGACTGGAAGAAGGCATTGCATTGATGAATGTCGGTGGTCACTATCAATTTATTATCCCGCCTGATTTGGCTTATGGGAAAGAACAGGTTGGTGTTATAAATCCTAACTCTACCTTGATTTATGATGTTGAACTTCTGGATGTAAAACGTGGTGTGGAAATAACTGATGTTGAAAAGAATGACATTGATAAAATTACGACAGAGAGTGGTTTGACTTATAGTATTATTAGCGAAGGTAAAGGGAAACGTGCTTTTACCGGCTTAATAGTTAAGGCTGAATATACCGGGTTTTACGATGAGGGAATAATTTTTGACTCTTCTTTGGAGAATGATGAACTCTTGGTTTCTAAATTGGGTGATGGAACTTTAATTGATGGTTTGGAAGAAGGTTTTACATATTTAAGAGAGGGTGATAAGGCGAGGTTGTGGATTCCTGCTGAACTTGCATATGGTGATGAGGGCAGGGGAATTATTCCTCCGGACACTGATCTTATTTTTGATGTTGAATTGATAGAAGTAAAAGAGCCGGGTAAACCTGAACCTTTTAATGTTGAAGATAAAGATACTTTGGAAACAGAGAGTGGTCTGCAATATATTATTGTTAATCCGGGTTATGGCCCGCATCCTGAACCGGGACAACTTGTTAGCGTTCATTATTCTGCTTATCTGTTAAATGGCTTTATGTTTGATTCTTCTGTGCAAAGATCTCAACCTCTCAGTATTGTGGCAGGAAAAGGACTGATGATAAATGGCTGGGAGGAAGGTATCTTGCTTATGAGAAAAAATGCGAAATTCCGCTTTATTATTCCTAGTCATCTTGCTTTTGGTAAGAAAAGTTTTGAAGAGATTCCTGCTTTTGCTACTGTTGTTTTTGACATTGAATTAATTGATATTGAATAATTTAAATTTAATTTATTATGATACTTGCTGCAATACCTTGGTCGGTGGATCCGGAAATTTTCCGAATTCCGGCTTTTGAATTATTTAATCTTGAAATAGGGCCTATAGCTGTTAGATATTATGGACTTTTTTGGGCTTTGTCGTTTTATATCGGCTATGAAATTTTATTGAGAATTTTTAAAAGAGAAAATGTTTCTGTTAAAGAGCTTGAGCATTTAATTATTTATATTGCTGTTGGAAGTATTATTGGTGCAAGGCTTGGTCATTGTTTCTTTTATGCATGGGATTATTATAGTCAAAATCTTATTGAGATATTATTTATTTGGGAAGGGGGTCTTGCTAGTCATGGCGGTGCTTTTGGTATTGTTATAGCTTTGCTTTTGTTTAAAAAGTATAAAAGCAGTCAGAAAGCTATTTGGACTCTTGATAGATTAGTTATTCCTATTTCCCTGGCTGCAGCCTTTATCAGACTGGGAAATCTTATGAATTCTGAAATTTACGGTATCGAAACCTCTTTACCATGGGGATTTATTTTTGAAAACAGGGGTGAAACACTTGCTAAACATCCAACTCAATTGTATGAAGCTTTGGCTTATTTGGTGCTTTTTGCTTCTTTGTTGTGGATTTATATTAAAAAGTCTAAGAACTTAAGAAATGGATTGTTATCAGGAATTTTTGCCATAGGTATGTTTACAGCAAGGTTTTTAATTGAGTTTATTAAAGAACCGCAGGAGAGTTTTGAAGCCGATATGATGATTAATATGGGGCAAATACTAAGTATCCCAATGATTATCACAGGGTTTGTACTCTTGTATTATTCTTATAAAGAAAAATTATAGGAGAAACTTACTTATTTATTAAAAAAACAGCCGGCCTTTTATTTATATCAGGCCGGTTTTTTTTCCACTCAGAAATTGTTTTTGTAACAATAAATTCAGTTTCCATAGTTACATCTGCTGCTATGCATAACTTTGTATGCGGCTTGCATACGCGCAATATGTCTTCAATAAGTTTGTTATTCCGAAAAGGGGTTTCCATAAATATTTGCGTTTGCCCATTTCTTAAAGCAGTGTTTTCCATCTCTCTTATTGCTTTTTCTCTCGCAGTTTTGTCGATAGGAAGATAGCCGGTAAAGGTATAGCTTTGTCCATTCATTCCTGATGCCATAAGAGCTAAAATCATTGAATTTGGCCCTATCAAGGGTTTGATTTTAATATTATCTTTTTGTGCATAGTCAACAATAATTTGCCCCGGATCAGCAATGCATGGACAACCCGCCTCAGATAAAATACCAACATTTTTGCCTTCTTTTAATGAGTTTAAAAATGATGGGATTTCGTTAGCAGATGTGTGTTTATTTAAGATGTGAAATTTTATGTCATCAATGTTTTTACTATAACCGGCCGAAATTAGAAAGCGTCTTGCAGTTCGTTCATTTTCAACAATAAACTCATCTAATGAATTAGCAGTTTGTAGTACTCCTGTTGGAAGTGATTCGTTGATTGGTCCGCCAATGTTTACCGGTATTAAATAAAGTATGCCTTTGCTTTTTTTCATAATTTGTTTTTATATAATCCAGGGCAGGTTTTTCAAATCAACATTTCCTCCGGAAAAGATAACCGCAATGTTCTTGTCTTCAAAAAGTTCCTTATTTTCATGCATTGCTGCAAGTGTTACCGCCGATGAGGGTTCAATTACTATTTTCATGCGCTCCCACACCAATCTCATCATTTCAATGATATTTTCTTCACTTGCTGTAATAATTTTATCAATATTTTCCATTATAATTGGATAAGTCTTGCTACCCAATGATGTTTTTAATCCATCGCAAATTGTTTTTGGGTTTTCAGATGGAATGAAGCTTTTTGAAATCCATGATCTATAAGCATCATCAGCGTTTTTTGGTTCTGCTGCAAAAACCTTTACTTTAGGTGCATTATATTTTGCGGCCAGGATTGTTCCGCTAATTAAACCACCGCCACCAACCGGAGAAATAACAATATCAAGATCTTTCTTAAAATCTAGTATTTCCATCATTGCACTCGCTTGTCCGGCTATAATTGTGTAGTCATTATATGGATGAATAAAATTTGCATTTGTTTTGGAAATAACTTCATTTGCTGTTGATTCTCTAGCCTCCAGTGTAGGTTCACACAAAATTACTTCTGCACCATATGCTTTTGTTGCTTCTACTTTTGCTTTGGGTGAGTTATTGGGCATAACAATGTAAGCCTTGATACCTTTCATTTTTGCAGTTAATGCAAGTGCTTGTCCAAAATTTCCTGAGGAGTGAGTTATAACTCCGTTTTTCAATTGATCCTTGCTTAAGGATAATACAGCATTTGTGGCTCCACGAAATTTGAAAGATCCGGATTTTTGAAAATTCTCACATTTGAAATACAGCTTTGCATTAAAATAATCATCAAAAAATGTACTTGTAAGTATAGGAGTGAGGTGAGCATATTTGTTTATTAGCTCTTTAGCCTTTTTTATATCATCGTTATCCGGAAGTTTATGTGTATTCATATTACAAAAGCTTGTTTTCAATATTCTCTACTATTGCTTTGCATGCTTTATCAAGCATTTTATAAACATTTTGAAATCCTTCTTTTTCATCATAATATGGATCAGGAACAGAGATGTTTTTGCCCGGATCTGACTGATTCATAATTAAATCAACTTTATCTATGTCCATTTTATTTCTTGCAAGACCAATTACATCATTATAATTAGAATTATCCATCACAAAAATCTTATCAAACAAATCAAAATCTTCAACAGTAAACTTTCTGGCTAATTGGTCTGTGATATCAATATTATATTTTCTTGCAATATCAACCGACCTGATATCAGGGCTTTCTCCTGCGTGATAAGCTGCAGTGCCCGCAGAATCGACAAATGCATCAATGTTTTTCTTTCTGAAATTATCTTTTAGGATGCCTTCTGCTAATGGTGATCTGCAAATATTCCCAAGGCAAACCATTAATACTTTTTTTCTTTCCATAATAAACTCTAATATTTTATAAGCTTTATAATGTGATTAAAATTATTCCAATATCTAAAATTAACATTTTACACTCATAATTGTTTCCAAATAAAAAACCCCGAAAACAATTCAAAGATATGTTTTTCGGGGTAAAATTAAAACACTAAAATATTAGTTAAGACTTTACTTTAATAATATTACCAATATCCTCAACGTATTTTTTGAAATTTTTGTCGGTATCCGATAAGTTTTTAACAGTTTTGCAAGCATGTAAAACCGTTGCATGATCTTTATTGCCAAGCTTACTACCAATTGCTGCCAAAGATGATTTGGTAAACGACTTAGAAAAAAACATTGCTAATTGCCTGGCCTGAACAATCTCTCTTTTTCTTGTTTTGGAATTAATCTTATCCATAGGAATATTAAAATAATTACTAACAACCTTCTGGATATACTCTATTGTAATTTCTTTAGGAGTGCTGCGAACAAATTTATCAATGATTTCTGAAGCTAACTCGAGAGTTATCTCTTTTTTATTCATTGATGATTGAGCCAAAATGCTAATCAAAGCACCTTCCATTTCTCTGATATTTGTTGATATACTGGAAGCAATAAGCTCAATAATATCGTAAGGCATTGTTACACCATCATTATAGAGTTTACTCTGCAAAATAGCAATGCGAGTTTCCAGGTCAGGAACCTGCAAATCAGCAGACAAACCCCATTTAAACCTTGATAATAACCTGTTTTCAATACCTTGCATTTCAACAGGAGCCTGATCGCTGGTAATAATTATTTGTTTACCATTTTGATGCAGATTATTAAAGATATGAAAGAATACATCCTGAGTTTTTTCACGACCTGCCAGATCGTAGATATCATCAACAATAAGAACATCAATCATCTGATAAAAATGAATAAAATCATTTTGGTTTTTATTTCTGATTGAATCTACAAATTGAGTAGTAAACTGCTCAGCAGTAACATATAGAACAGTTTTGTCAGGAAAATTATTTTTCACTTCAATACCTATAGCATGCGCCAGGTGTGTTTTTCCTAATCCACTTCCACTATATATTAATAATGGGTTAAATGATGTTTTCCCGGGATTTTGTGCAACTGCAAGACCGGCACTTCTGGCCAGGCGATTGCAATCACCTTGAATAAAATTATCAAAGTTAAAAGAATCAATCAATTGTGAATTGATGTTTAATTTTTTTAATCCCGGTATTACAAAAGGATTTGGAATCGATTTTTCAAATTCTTCGTTTATGTTAAGAGGCATAGTTACTGGGGGATTTTTTACAGCTTTCTTATTTAAAGCCGGCGCACTCACTGTATAAGGAGCGAGTTGTTGTGAATGCTGTGAGTTGTCCATTATAATGTTATACTCTAACCTGCCTTCCGGCCCAAGCTCCTTTTTTATAGTTTTTCTCAATAAATCGATATAATGTTCTTCCAGCCACTCATAAAAAAATTGGCTGGGTACCTGGATAGTTAAGATTTTATTTATAAGACGGACAGGTTTTATGGGGGCAAACCATGTCGAATAACTATCCGGACTGATATTATCTTTAATAACTACCAAACAATTTGACCATATCAGTTCATGCGATTTACTCATTATTTATCCAGTTTTATTAATTAGTTTAACATATTTTGCTTATATCGTTGGTTAATAAATGCTTATAAAATTGCTAGAAGCCTTATTAATTGTGAACAAATTTTGGAAAATAAAAGTTAATAAAAAAAAATCATAAGGCTTGATTTTTAGAAATATTTATTGTATTGCCTTCGACTAAAATTTGACTCTTATTCTCATTAAACCATATATCCATGCGCCCTAGACGTATTCCATAAATTCCTGTTTGTCCAATATGCACCGTACGTTTCTCGAGATTCAGTTTTTTCTCAGGTTTATCAAGGATTGTATGGGAATGGCCTCCAAGTATAATGTCTGTATAGCTAGTATTTTCAGCTAATACAGTGTCAGAAACAGCATCAGTTTCATATTCATATCCCAAATGTGATAAACATATAATTAAATCACACTTTAATTCCTTTTTTAAATGTGATTCCATTTCTTTTGCCTTTTCAATTGGATCAATGTATTTTGTATCGCCAAAAAGATTTTTACTTATTAATCCGTCCGGTTTAACCCCCAACCCATAAACACCAACCTTTAGATTATCTTTAAAGAAAACTTTATGACTTATTGTCCTGTCTTTTAAAACGGTATCTGAAAAGTCATAATTACTGCTAATAAAAGGAAAATTAGCGTATGGCATAACTTTTAAAAATTCTTCCAGGCCATTATCAAATTCATGATTGCCTATGGTTGAAGCATCATATTTCATTTTACTCATTAACTCCAGTTCCGGTTTTCCTCCAAAAAAGTTATAATAAGGAGTACCCTGGAATATGTCTCCTGAATCAAATAATAAGACATGCTCTTCATTAGCCCTTATTTGATCAATTAAAGAGCTTCTCCTGGCATATCCTCCCATGGACGGATAACGATGGTGATTGGCAGGGAAGGGGTCTAAACGGCTGTGAGTGTCGTTAGTATGCAAAATCGTTAGTTTGGAAAATTTATCTTTCTTCCCAGAGACTAAAAATGGGATTCCTGATAGTGCAACAGCACTTCCTATGGTTAATGATTTGACAAAATTTCTCCTGCTTATGCTCATAACATATTTATTAATTATTAAATTTTACTTTTAACACAAACCGCGGTTGTAAGGAATTTACTGCTTAACGAAAATGTTTGATCAATTCATATAATATATTCGTTGATCCAATTGGGAAGAAATCTTTTTGCCTTTTTCGTTAACTCGCTCCATGTGAAGTATTATTGCATCTCTGATTCTTTTACCGATTAATTCAATATTAAGCGGATCAAGAAAAAAGGTCATATCATCGCCACCGTATGCCAGATAATCAGATGTTAATACTTTATAATTCCTTGATGTATCAATTTGTTCACCGTCTATTAATATCTCTTTAGGTTTATTCTCGGAAATGCCTAATTTAAGATTACTTACAGGCATACCTTCTTTACTTTCAGCCAAATATTCGAATAATTCTTTTGTCTTTTCTCCTGAAAGAGTAATTACAATCATTTCATTTTCAAATGGTAATAATTCAAATACCCTTGACTTAGTGACAGGGCCTTCGGGCAGACTGGTTCTTAATCCGCCATAATTTAATAAGCAAAAATCAATTGGTTTTCCATCTTCAGCTTTGTATAGCTCTTGTCCAATATCAAAAACCAAATCAGCAACAAAGTTATTTAATAAACCTTCAGGAGTTCCCCTTTCCATAACATGTTCAGAATGAACCAGAACCTGGTTCATTTCTTGTTCAACCTGAATTCTGTAAATATTTATAATGGAATCAACGAGTTTATCTTTCTTGATTAAACTGTCAAGAGGTATTAATTCACCGCTTACACTTATATCGTGATCTTTTATTTCCTCACCACCACAGGAAGAAAAGAATATAAGGCTTATTATACCAACAATGAAAAGGTAATTTCTGTATCTAAACATTCAATATTATAATTTTATCCCACATTGAATACAATATTAGGATTATTTGTTTTAATAAACAACAAAAAAATGATTATCATATCTAATTTAAAACAATTATTTATAATGGTTTAAATTAAGATTAAATTATAGGTTCAACAATCTGGATAATAGTAAGTTAAATGCACAAACATTAATTCACTTTAAATCAATACATAGTGAAAAAGGGTCTAGTACTAAATGGTTTTAAGAGTACATGCTTTCTATTCGTTTGATTTTCAGGTTGTTTACAGAGGAGAATAAGCTAACTACTTGTTCAGCAAGCGATTGTCTTATTGAAAACTTTAATGTGCAAGTTTCAGAAAAATCATGATTGAATTGATCAAGCTTATATTCTTTTATAATACGCATAACATCATTCATTTCATCATACTTAAATTCAATTTTATAAACATTGCACAAATACTTTTCAATAATATTATTATTTAAGATAGCGTCTTTCGCAGCGCCTTTATATGCATTTATAAGTCCTCTCACGCCAAGTTTTGTGCCGCCAAAGTAGCGTACAACAATTATCAAAACATTACTTAATTGAAATGACAATATCTGCCCATAAATTGGCTTGCCTGCTGTTCCTGATGGTTCCCCGTCATCATTAATTCGGTAAATTTCATTATTAATGCCCAATGCATATGCATAGCAGTGATGACGAGCATCATGATATTGTTTTTTTATTTTAACAAGCTGTTCTTTTATTTCTTCTTCCGATTCCACAGGCATAGCAACACCTATGAATTTACTTCCTTTATCTTTATAAATTCCTTCCGACTGTTTTTCAAGAGTTTTTATAGAATCATCAATCATTAAAAATGTAATATTTAGTTTTTTATTCTTTCATTATATTAATTACCCTAATGTTAATAAAAGTATTGCTGCTATTGCCAATACAATACCTATCCAGTTTTTGAGGCTTACATCTTCCTTGAAGAAAAAGAAACCTGACAAGGCTCCAAAGGATACTATACCTGTATTTACAACAGGAAAGTAAACGGAACTATCGAAATGTGCCATTCCTTTCAGGAAATAATATGTAGATAAAAAGTTAAAAACCCCCAAAAAGGCACCGGCGATTATGTCTTTATATCTGATTCTTTGCCTGTTTTTTATGTATTGTATAATGAAAACGACAATTCCAATAATTAAGGAAACCGAGAAAACTACAGCCAAAAAAAGATAATAATCATCGTTTATATGAAATTTTTCTGCATGTTTTAAAACTGAATCGTTAAATCCAAATCCAAGGAAAAGAAAAAACGGAAAAATAACATATTTTTTGTTAAGCTTTATTTTGGAGTTTTTTTGAAATATTAAATAAAAAGCAATTAAACTTAATATAATACCGGAAAAGATGATGATATTGATATTGTCTCCGTAAAAAGCTATCCCGATGATTACAGGAATTAAAACAGACATACGTCCGGCAACAGCTGAGATTGCTACTCCTGCTTTCTGTGCGGAAATTGCGAATATATAAAATGTAGCTATAAATGCAATTCCAACAGCAACTGCCCAATAAAACCAATTGCTGTAAACAATACCGCCCATGGTTATCTCTGAATCATACGCTATGAAACCTGCAAAGGCAGCTATAACATAATTTACAGTTATAGCCAGATTGTTATTAATATTGAATCCGGTGAATAGCTTAAAAATGATTACAATTCCAACTGAAAAAAATATTGTAAGTATCAGGTATATCATATTTTAATGTTCATTTATTAAGTGAGATAATTTTTCATTTTCTATGACATAATTATATATGGTGTTTGAATGTATTTCAGGTGCTTTTTTTCCTTTGCCAAAATACTGATTTCCGTGAAATACGCGGGCTTCATCCCATAATCCTTTGTCAATGAATGATTGTAGAAGTATTTGTCCTCCTTCTATAATAAGTGATTGTATTTGTTTTTCATATAATATTTCAAGAATTCTGTTTTCCGGATCTTTGTTAAAGTCTATTTTTATATAATCGGAATTGCCTCTAACTTTATCTTCTTTTTCATTAAAAATAATACTTGGTATCGAATTGTCAAAAAGAGCCAGGCTTTTGGGCAAACTCAATTTTTGATCGATTACAATTCGGATTGGATTTTTTCCATGCCATTCTCTGATGTTTAGCTTAGGATTATCGGCCAGAGCTGTATTGGTGCCTACTATTATTGCCTGTTCATCATGTCTCCATTGGTGCACTAGCATTTTCAAATTCTCACTTGTAATCCATGTTGGACGGGTTGTTTTGCTGATATCTCTGTCGGTATCAATATAAGCATCTGCTGTCTGTGCCCATTTAAGGACTATATATGGTCTTTTTTTTAGATGATAGCAAATGAAGCGTTTATTAAGTTCATTGCATTCTTGCTCCAGAATACCGCTTAAAACACTAATATTGTGTTTTCTTAGCTTTTCTATTCCATTGCCTGATACATTTATATTTATGTCTTTTGATCCTATAATCACATTTTTTATGCCTTTTTGAATTATCAAATCTGTACAGGGTGGAGTTTTTCCGAAATGTGAACATGGTTCAAGACTAACATATAATGTAGAGTGGGGTAGTAGTTCGGGGTTTTTTACACTGTTTATTGCATTAACTTCAGCGTGTGCCTTGCCATACTCTCTGTGAAATCCTTCACCAATAATTACTCCTTTATGCACTATTATGCATCCCACCATCGGATTTGGTGTCGTGTATCCCAAACCATTAGATGCAAGTTCAATGCATCTTTTCATGTATTTTTCATGTATCTCCATAGATTTCTGTTTTCCGGTTCAAAAGTAATATTTTTTTAAGAGAATTTTCCTGGAGCAGCTCAGGCTTAATAATGAATGTGATTATGTTTCTGATTTAATAGTTTCATTTTTACTGTTATTTGATTAATAAATATTGTTTTTATGCATTTAGCTGTGAAAATATTTTGTTATTTTGCTAACAACTTAATATATGCTTATATTAAGGTAGTGTTTTCTAAATATCAAGTTTTTAAAGCATTATTCATTCTGTTATAAAACAACTATAAAGAGTATGTTTTTTGTTTATGAAAAAAAATGAACCTGATAATGAAATTCCGGCTAAAACAATAGAAAGACTTAGTCAGTACAGAAGATTACTTATTACCTTTGCCGGAGATGATAAAAAGAATATTTATTCACATGAACTTGCAAAGATTATGAATCTGACTCCTGTGCAGGTTCGTCGGGATCTTATGCTAATTGGATATTCGGGCAGTCAAAACAAGGGATATCTTATTAATAATTTAATTGAATTAATTGGGAGTATTATTGATAGTAAAGAGGGGGAAAAGATTATTATTATAGGTATGGGTAATCTTGGGAGAGCAATTACAAGTTATTTTCTTGGTAAAAGGGAGAAGTTGAATATTGTGGCAGCATTTGATAATGATTCCTATAAGACTAATCGGGTAATTTCAGGAGTTAAATGTTATGATATCAGCAGATTAAAGGAGATTATTAATAAAGAGAATGTTAGCATTGCTGTTTTAACGGTTGCTCCGGAAGCTGCTGAAAATACATGCAAGCTACTTGTAAATACTAACATTAAAGGGATACTTAATTATACAACAATACCATTGAAGGTTCCTGAAAGCATTCATCTTGAGGAATATGATATGATTACTTCAATGGAAAAATTGGCTTATTTTGTTAAAGAATAGTGTAATAAACAGATTTTAAACAATGAAAGTATTTAATAGCATAGAGGAAGCCGGCGGAAAAATTAAAAATGCCGTTGTTACAATTGGTTCTTTTGATGGTGTTCACATTGGTCATAAGGTTATTATTGACAGATTGAAAAAAATAGCACAGAAGAATGATGGTGAATCAGTATTGATTACTTTTTATCCACACCCCAGAAAAGTAATTTCTGATGATAAGGTGGATTTGAAACTGATTAATTCTCAGCAGGAAAAGATCTATTTGCTTGAAAAAGCTGGTTTGGATAATTTGATTATTCATCCTTTTAGCAAAGATTTTTCTAAAATATCTTCTTATGATTTTATTTCAGAGTTTTTAATAGCTAAATTAAAAGCAAAGGTTATTGTGGTTGGAAAGAACCATCATTTTGGACATAATAGGCAGGGTGATTATTCTCATATTTATGATTTAAGTAAGAAATTTAATTTTCAGGTTGAGGAAATTCCTCTTAAAGATATTGATAAAGAGATAGTTAGTAGTGGTAAGGTTAGGGAGGCGCTTGCCCATGGAAATATCAAGAAAGCAAATTCTTACCTTGGTTACCAGTATTTTTTTATTGGACAATTGTCGCCGGATTCATCAATTTCAAATCTTAATGTTAATAAGTCTTTTGATCTGCTTATCGATGAAGCAGATAAAATTGTTCCTCCTCAAAGTATTTATGCAGCTAGTCTTTTGATTGATAATAAGCATATGAAAGCAATGCTAGTAGTGCTGGAGAAACCAAATGGAAATCGAACATTATCAATTGTTTTGCTTGAAGGTAATATTGAAGTTGTTAATCAAAAAGTGTCTCTTGTTCTTTTTGAGAAAGTAAAGTCTTTGGACAATACTATGGTGGATATATTAAATTTGGAAGTTAGTGGTGCAAGATGCAGGATTAATAAGCTAAATTATTAAATAATTATTTTCGATTATTTTGCTTTATTTTGCACAAGTATAAAAGTTATTAGAATGGCTAAAATTGTAAATTTTTCTGAAGCAGCTTCATTGGCAATTCATGCAATGGTGTTAATTGCTAAGTCTGAAAAGTCTGACAAGTACATAAACGTAAATCATTTGTCTGAGAGAATGGGTGCCTCACGCAATCATTTGGCTAAGATTATGCAACAACTTGTTAAGTTTGGGTATCTAAAGTCTGTTAGAGGCCCTAAAGGTGGTTTCGTTTTAAATAAACCTGCTTCTGAAATTTCTATTTTGGATATTTATGAGGCTATCGAAGGTCGTATAGATATTCATTCTTGTCCGCTCGACAGGCCAATTTGCCCTTTTGATAAATGTCTGATGAGTGGAGTTATTAAGGATATTACTTCTCAGTTTAAGGATTATATTGGAAATCATACCTTGGAAGATTTCACCCAAAACTAAAAAAAAAGGCTGCAATTATTATAAAGCAGCCTTTTTTTTTACAAAAATTGTTATTATTTCTTTATTTTTTTAAATGACTTAGCCGGTACCTCAAAAATATCATCCAGCCATTCCCATGTTTCGTCAGCATAAACAATAACCGGCGCCGGATATGTCTCATTGTATTCAACATCATTGTATAATCTAACTTCAATATTTCCAATCACAGAATTCAATTCAGTGTGTATAAGGGTCAATGACATATTGCTGTTTATACAATCAATATCATTTTCACCGCAAAGATCCATAGCCTGTACATTAATAGAACCATCCAAACGCAATGGTGTTATTTGATAATGTCCGGATACGCTAACAACTTCTTCATTATCACTACTTATTATATAAGTTAAATTATAGCTAATGATTACTTCTTCATTATACTTAAAAGAAAGAGAGGTATTATAGCTGGAACCACTAATACTTTGAGACATTGTTAATGAATATGGAGGCATGTTTATTGCAACGGCCATGCTGGTTGGTATTCCATCATCATCATAGGAAGCTTCATATTCCATATTAAATACCATGTTGCTATATGCTACTAAATCAAGCTCAAAATATGTTGGAATATCCTCTTCATAACCATACTCATCAACAATTGTTATATATTGAAAGTTGGAAATTGTTAAGGTAGCATTAAGGCCTTGAGCATAATAATCATCATCATCTGCAGGATAAATGAATTGCAAATAGCTAACGCTTGAGTCAATCAAATCAAAATCGTCTATCGTATAATTATATTGATAAACTCCGCCAACTGTTGGGTCTGGCTCGTTTATACCTTTTATTGTAAAGTCCTCGCGAATTAATCTCTTTATTGATTTGAGATTTATATCTTCAAAACTTAAAACTGCATTTTTGAAATTTGTTTTCCATTCTTCGTCAAATGATCCAAGTATTACTAAATAATCCAGTGATTTAACAGCCTGAGTTTCCATTATGCCATCAACTGTAGTTGTAACATCCTGGCTGGCTCCCCTGATTTCTACTTTTGCATCATCTGCAGGTAAGGTTTGCATTCCGCCTCCGGCAGGATCTTTTTTACAACTGCTAAATGTAATAGCAAAAGCAATAAAGCTTATGCTTAATAAGAAAAATCCTTTTCTAATAAAAGAGTTTGTAGTTTTTTGCGTATTTTTATACGCTTTTGAATAATTTGTATTTGAAACTTTTTTCATGATTATAATTTTTTGAGGTTAAGCTTATTATTATTTAAATGCAAATTTAATACGTTTATGCTTTATTTTTTAAAAAAGCAAAAAATTTATTAAATAAATATTAAAATTTAAGTATTTATACTTAATAAGTAACATTTATTACATTACTATGTGTAGATATTTTATTATTCAAATACTTGCAATTATTTCTGTGGTATTAAATGCTTGTTCTTTATCGGAGAATTATGAAGAGAATTCTCAAGATACAAATATTAATTTAGATTCTACCGGCATATTTGCCCATGAAGGGATTACAGAGCTAAAACGTGGGGATATTATTGTAAAAGCAAATAGCCTTAGCTTGCCGCGTTCGGCTTATATAGAAAAAGGATGGGGTTTTGGACATGCAGCAATTGTTA
>CAZTPA010000013.1:29999-53303 GCA_964614525.1 uncultured Bacteroidales bacterium
CCTGAGATTGATTTAATGGTTGAAAAGGGTTTGCGTCGTAATTGGGCTGATAATGACCATTGGTATTGCTCTTTGTTAATTTGGCAGGCAGTGTTGTATGTAAGCGGAATTGATCTTGACTCAAATGGTGGCTATTTTGTTTACCCAAATGATTTAATCGCAAGTCCGTATTTTAATAATGAAAATGGTTTTAAGGGTAGAACAAGGTTTTAATATATTTATTTGTTTATTAAGTACTTATAATTAAATCTTTATATTAAGAATGCGATCAGCACTGAGCAATAATTCATCAATATAGACAAAACTTCCATCATTATAATATAATGCATAGTCAAGTTTATCGCTTCCTTCTTTTGTTTTTAATCTGACTTCTCCAATTTTTCTATTGTCAGTGGAGGAATACACAGTTATTTTACTGTTTTTGTTAAATTCTTCAGGATAATTATTGGTGTTAGGAGATATATTATCATTATTAACCCTGGCACTGATATATATTGGGTACATTTTGCATTGCATCGACAGTGTTTTTATATAAAAGGAAACGGACTCATCAAAACTGAGTATTGATTGTAAATTCCAACTGAAAATCGGCTCAGAATTTTTTTCTATAAATGTATTTTTTCTTACTACTGCTGATTTTTGGCTAAGTTTTGTTTTAATTATTGAACCTATTTTATACTCATCAAAGTAGGCTGCAAAATCCATATCTACCGGCATACCATATTCAACAGAACCTGAATGTGATATTTCCATACGTTTATTTCCATTGATTAGCATTTTTGCTTCAATTATAGTTGGAAACATAAAGCTGGAACTTGTAATTTCTTCTCTATAATCAGCAATAATAAGGCTTACGTCAATATCTTGCTTATCATTGTACTTATAATATATAATTATTGAATCGCTTTGTGATTGCTTTATAAACTTATTGTTAATGGTATCATGAGTATATATTCCTCTTAAATTATTAAATAGGAATTCATCAGGCAATCCTGAATTTGCTGCTTCATGCTTCAATATTGGCACAGGTGCACTATCTATTTCGGATATTTTTTTTAAAGCCTTATAAGATTGTGTATGACTTAATTTATCTGCTAAACGAATTATTTCATTATCAAAAGCTTTAAGATAAACCTCAGCTTCCCTGGCATCCATTTCCCGGGTGCATGAGTAAAGGAAATTAAGAATAAGAATGAGAAGGAGTAAGGCGTTTTTTTTGAAAATGTGTTGCATTAGTTTGTGGCTATTTTGTGAAAATATTTTCTTGCAAAAGTAAGAAAAGCAATAAAATAATAAAGTTTTTATATTTTATAAACTACGCAATCTCTTGTTTATGCGGACTTTTCAATCTAAAATATGCTTTAAATGAAAAAATATTCTATCTGAATTAAACCTTATTGAATTTTTTCTATCAAAAGAAGTAAAGAAAAGAAATTAATAATGTTTAATTAAAAAATCAAAGACATGAAAACACAAAAGTTATTTTCAGCAGTAGCTTTAACGGCTATGTTATTTTTATTTGCAACAACAAGTAGTTTTGCTCAAAGAGGAGTAAGAGCAGAAAGGGGAGAAAGAAGGCCACAAGCCCAATTACAGTCACGTTCTATGGAATATTGTGAGAATATTCCTGATCTGACTGAAGAGCAAAAAGAGGCTATTCAGGAACTAAGAACTGCGAGGCTTAAAGAATCTACCGAACATCGCAACAAAATAGAAGAACTCAGAGCTCGCAAACGTACTCTAATGTCGTCAGATAACCCTGATATGACAGAAGTTGACAAAATTATTGATGAGATGTCTGATTTAAGAAACCAGCATTTAAAAAATGCAGCAAGACATCATCAGGAAGTTCGTAGTTTACTGACAGAAGAGCAAAGGGTTTATTTTGATGCTCGCGGACCAAAAAACAAAGGTAAAATGAAAAATAAAGCTAACAGACCGGCAAGAGGTCAAAGAAGAAGATAATAAGTATATTTGATTGATGTTGTTGACTATCAAATAATTAAAACCCGGAATTATTTTATAATTCCGGGTTTTTTATTTATACTACAAATCATATAAATCATAAGTAATTTTTTTTGTTAATTTGCAACAAAAAAACAAAAATCTTATGGATCAGCAAGGCTTAATGTTGGGTATTATGCTGACTTACCTGACAGTATTGATGTTTATAGGTATTTACGTTGGCAGAAAAGTCAAATCTTCCAGTGATTATGCAATAAGCGGCAGAAACTTGCCCGGTTGGGTTGCGGCTCTTTCAGAGCGTGCTACTGCAGAGTCTGCCTGGGCTTTGCTCGGACTTCCCGGGGCAGCTTATGCTTTGGGTTTAACTGAAATGTGGACAGCTTTGGGTTGTGCTATAGGTATTATTCTTAGCTGGCTGTTTTTGTCTCAAAGGATTCGTAAAGAAGCTGATAAGTATCAGGCAGATACCTTTATGGAGTTTATTGGTAAGAGACATGGTCGTATCGGGAAATTAATATTAATTACAGGTAGTCTGATAATTGCTTTCTTTTTCTTCTTTTATGTTGCCGCTCAGTTTATTGGTGGCGGCAAAACTATACAAGAGATGTTTGGTATTAACATTAATGCAGGAATTCTCATCATTGCTGTGTTTGTAATTCCCTATACTATATACGGCGGTTTTAGAAGTGTTGCATATACAGATGTTATCCAGGCTTTATTGATGATTATTACTCTGGTAATTGGCCCGATTGTAGGTATATTTTTTATTGCAAATAATCCTGATGTTTTTGCAACAAGCATTCCAGAAGCTTTACAAAAATCAGGAGAGCAATATTCCAATCTTACAGGACTTACTACCGGCCTGGGAGCAGGTGTTGTAATTATGACCGGATTGAGCTGGATGTTCGGTTACCTGGGAGGAATGCCGCAATTAACAATTAGGTATATGGCTATAAGAGATTCCGCACAGGCAAAAATAGCTAGAAATATTGCTATCTCCTGGACGGTTTTTGCTTATACAGGCGCTTTGCTAATAGGCTTGCTTGGTATAGCTATTTTTGGACCTGCATCTGGTGATCTTTCTGATGTTGAAGCTGTTATGCCTGCCGTTATATTTAGAATTTTTCCGCCACTTATTGCAACTATATTAGTTACCGGCGCTTTTGCCGCGATGATTTCCACAGCTAATTCTTTATTAATTCTTTCTTCGACTGAAATAAGTGAGAATATTATCAATAAAAGCAAATTAAGACAAAAATTCAAACTTCACAATTTATCTGTGTCGAGAATAACAACAGGGGTTTTGGCCATTGCTGCACTCGTTTTAGCTTATCTCACAAAAGATATGCTAATTTATAATTTGGTGAAATATGCATGGGCAGGCATAGGAGATACTTTTTCTGTAATTATTATACTTACACTGTTTTGGAAAAGATTCCATGGAAAAGCTGCGCTTTTAACTATGATTATTGGTTTTGTTTTTACTGTAGTTTGGATTCAAACCGGTATGGAGGATAAATATATCTCATGTTTAGTACTGACATTTGTTGTAGCTTTGCTGACAGCAGTTATTTCAACACTGGCAATTAAAAAATAGGCTTGTTTGTTTTTTATTATTATAATATCATTAAACTTTTTGAGCTTTATTAGGTTTATTCATATAGATGCATATAAAAATGCAAAACAATTCTTAAATGTTACAATTGTAATTTACTATAATGAGGTTTTACAAAATACCAATTTTTTTACCTAATAAAGCTTGTCCTAATAGGTGTGTGTTCTGCAATCAGTATACTATTGCAAGTCAAGAAAGCATTCCTGCGCCGGATGAATTACCTGAAATGTTTGATAAGCATTTTTCTACTTTTAAAAAGGGTGATAATAGTATTGAAGTAGCTTTTTTCGGTGGAAATTTTACGGGAATTGACAATGATTTTCAAAAACAATATCTGGAAATTGCTCAGGATTATTTGAAAAACGGACAAATACATGGCATCAGGATAAGTACAAGACCTGATTATATTGACAGGGAAAAACTTGATTTTCTTAAATCAATGGGTGTTTCGGCTATTGAGCTGGGAACACAATCACTTGATGATAATGTTCTTAAAACCTGCCAAAGAAACCATACCGCTCAAGACTCTGTTAATGCAGCTAATCTTATTAATGAATATGGCTTCGAACTGGGTATGCAAATGATGACAGGTTTACCCGGCGATACTGAGGAAAAAAGCGTCAAAACAGCTCAGCAAATAATTGATTTAGGAGCAAAAACTACTCGTATTTATCCTTGCCTTGTTGTTAAAGAAACAACCCTGGAAGATATGTACAGAAAAGGTGAGTATTTGCCGCAATCTCTTGAAGATGCGATTAAGCTTTCGGCTGTTTTAGTTGAAATGTTCGAAAAGTCAGATGTGAAAGTCCTTCGCATAGGCTTGCATCCAAGTGAGGGATTTATTAAGGGAGAGGAGCTGATTGATGGTCCGTTTCACCCTGCTTTTGGCGAATTAGTGAAATCTGTTATGTGGTTTAATATGTTTAAGAATTATGATCTTCCGAAGTCCGACGGAATTTGTATCAATGTAAATCCCAAAAGTTTTAATGTTGCTATCGGACATTGTGCTTGTAATAAATTGTGGCTAAAAGAAAGATACTCTAAGGTAATTTTCAAAACCGATAAAAGTATTGGTATAAAAGAGTTTTATGTTAATACTTGCTGACAAAAAAATACCTGACCAGGCATTGAAATCCCTTGAAAATAGGGGAGAGCTTGTTTTATTTGAAACTAATGGTATTACTTATGATGCTATTAGCGGACATCCTGATATTTTCTTTTGTAAAACACCCGGAGGACTGATTGTGGCTCCAAATACCCCCGAAAAATATATTGATATTCTAAGAGTAAATAGCATAGAGTTTACATATGGAAACAATCCTGTCGGCAGTAAATATCCATATACTGCGATTTACAATGCTGTTGTCAACGATAAACAAATCATACATTGCATTAAGTATACTGACAATAAGATACTTGAATTGAATTCAAACTTGAAAGTTACAAATGTAAATCAAGCTTATTCAAGATGTAGTTGTATAAATATTAAGGAGGTATATATTACTTCTGATGCAGGCATTTATTCTGTTTTGAAAAATAATAATTCAGTAGTTATATTTGTCAATCCTGAAAACATTGTATTAAAAGGCTTTAAGCATGGTTTCTTTGGTGGTTGTTGTGGTGTGTATGATAATGTGTTATATGTAGCCGGAAAGCTTAATAATCTTATTGCATATGATACGCTAAAACTCATACAGAATTCAAATATCAAAATAGTGGAATTGTATGATGGACCATTATATGATGTTGGAGGAATTCTTTTTTTGGAATAATTATATGTCGCTGAGAATTGAATATTTTAATATTTATTGCCTGTTATGAGGAATTCTATAAAATAGCAGATGATATTTATTTAGTAAATATTCTTATCAGAATTCTTAGCACTGTAAATTATGCTTAAAACATAAAGTAATATCCATTTAAAGATATGGTAAGGTCATCAAAAAAATTTGTTTCTTCATTTTCAATCTTTTTCCTACCTTAATACGAAGCACCTTCATCAGATGTTCCCAGCAAGTCATGCCGAACGCTAATGAGGGATCTCGATGAAACCAGTAAAGGAAGATTAAAAGCAGCTCTTATTAATTATTAACAAACTATTAATGTAGCAACAAAATGTCTTATAATTAATATTATGTTAAATAGATTAATCTTTTAAAGCGGGAACTTAGAAACTTTTCTATCCTTCCCGCTCTAAAATACATAAATACAAAAATTAACTATTCTTCTTCATTTTCAGTTTCTTCTGTATTTTCTATTTCTATTCCTTCTGCTTCAATAAGTTCAAGAATTAATTTTAGTTCATCATCCTGACCGGTTCTTGCATATAACTCTCGCAAAGAGTTAACAACAAGACTGTAATTTGGATTTTCAGGTTCAATCATTTCTAGTGCTTTTTCAAGATAAGGTTGTGATTTTAACCACATTTCCTTGAATTTCTCTTCACTTTTTTTATACTCTTTAAAATCAAAATCTTCTCTTAACTTTTCATCAGCTTTTTCAAATATTTGGATCCCTTTATTAAAATATAGAGCTCCCAGAGAGAATACAACATCAAATTGCTCAGGATCTATTTCCAAAGACTTCTTATATGCATTTACAGCTTTATCATAAGCTTCTTCCCTGTCCTTATCAGTATAAGTAGTATCCGAATAAATTCGTTCATAATTTCCTCCCAGAGCATAGTATAAACTAGGATTGTCCGGTTGTTTTTCTATTGCAATATTAATAGCTTTCTCTGCTTTTTTAGAATTACCAGATTTTAGATAATAATTTGCTTCAGCAAAAATTAAGGATATATCTCGTTCTTCCCCATATTTCTCTTTTGCTTTTTCAATCCATTTTTCTGCTTCAGCATGATCTTCCATAGCTCCTGCTACATTAATTAAAGAGACATACACACCGGGTTCGTCATATTCTAATTCAACTAGCTTATGCAAATATTCATTTGCTTCCTTATACATCATGCCTCTTTCGGCAGACACAGCAGCATAATAAAGGGTTAATGTGTCAATAGTACCAAATGATTCACTAACTTCATAAGAGTGATAGAAAAAACTACTTGCAAGTGGATATCTTCCTTCGTTAAAAGAAACAGCACCTGCCTCATTAAACATTTGAGAAAGCATTAATTCCTTTTGTTGTATTACCAGAAACAACTGATTTTTTTCGTCAAGTTCTTTAGCTTTCTTAAGAGATTTATAAGCCTCTCCCAGAGGGTCTGGATGCAATTCATTTATCTCAGGATCTTCTGACATAAAAATATTCATGTAAACTTCCGCCCTTACCACCCAAGCATTTGGTAATGTTGCGGCTTCTCCTTCAATAGCAGTCTCGATTCTTTCCAGTGCTTCGGCAATGTTACCTTTCTTGGCTTCGCTCTCTATTGAATTAATTTCTCTTTTTTGCGCATCGCATCCTACTAAAGCTATTAATGCTGCAGTTAATATTAAGAAAAATGTACGTTTCATTATGACTGTTTTTTAGTTATTGAATGATTTTATTAATATAAAATAAATTAATTAGTGCAAAAATAGTATATTATTTTATCTCATCGTAATTATAGAGTTCAAAAAAAGACTAAATTTCTGTATTATTATCATCATCATCTTTATTATCAATTTTATCATTATCCGATTTTATATCAGATTCTCCATTTGTTTCTTCGTAATTATCGGATACAATTTCATCACCTTCATCATTATCAGTTATAGCTTCGCTGTCAGATCCGTTTTTTTCCAGAACTTTTGTAACAGCAGCTATTTTATCTCCTCCTTTAAGATTTATTAGCCTTACTCCTTGCGTTGCTCTGCCAATTGTTCTTAAATTTGACACAGACATTCTGATAGTAAAACCTGATTTATTTATAATCATTAAATCTTCAGTTTCAACTACACTTATCATAGCAATCAGGCTGCCTGTTTTCTCGGTAATATTCAAGGTTTTGATACCCTTTCCTCCCCTGTTAGTCACTCTATATTCTTCTAAAGGAGACTTCTTACCATAACCTTTTTCTGAAACAACCAATATAGAGCTTTCTTCATCTTGAATACAAACCATACCAACAACTTCATCTTTATCATTCGCCAGTGTTATACCTTTTACACCTGAAGCATTTCTTCCAACAGCTCTCACTTTTTGCTCATTAAATCTGATTGCTTTACCGCTTTTTGTAGCAAGCAAAATGTCATTTTTCCCATCTGTAAGTTTTGCATCAAGCAGTTCATCATTATCTCGAATATTTATAGCTATGATACCGTTAGCTCTGGGTCTTGAATAAGATTCTAATGAAGTTTTCTTTATTATGCCCTTCTTAGTAGCAAGTATTATATAATTATTGTTAGTATATTCTTTATCTGTTAGGTCTTTCAGATTAATGAATGCTTTTACTTTATCATCCGAAGGAATATTTATAAGGTTTTGAATTGCTCTGCCTTTAGATGATTTGCTGCCTTCCGGTAGCTCAAATACTCTCATCCAGAAGCATTTGCCTTGTTCTGTAAAGAATAATAAGTAATTATGATTTGTTGCAGAAAACAGATATTCCACGAAATCATCATCACGAGTAGCTGTTCCTTTGGAACCACGGCCTCCTCTACTTTGTAGTTTATATTCACTAAGCGGAGTACGTTTTATATATCCAAGATGAGAAACGGTAATAATGACATCTTCATCAGCAATAGTATCTTCTATCCTGAAGTCATTTGCAGTATATTCGATCTCTGTACGTGGCTTATCATCATATTTTTCTTTTATTTCCAAAAGTTCTGCTTTAATGATATCCATTCTCATACCTTCATCTGCAAGTAGAGTTTTCAGGTATTCAATTTTTTCCATTATCGCCTGGTATTCTTCTTTAATTTTATCTCTTTCCATCCCTGTCAGGGCTCTCAGGCGCATTTCAAGTATTGCTCTGGCTTGTTTTTCAGAAAGCGAAAAACGTTCCATCAAACCATTTCTTGCTATTTCAGTAGTTTCAGATTCTCTAATTAGCTTAATTACTTCATCTAAATTATCGAGAGCAATTAGAAAACCTTCCAATATATGGGCTCTTTTTTCTGCTTCTCTTAATTCATATTGGCTGCGACGAATAACTACATCATGTCTGTGATCAACAAAATAGCGAATTAAATCTTTCAGGTTAAGAACCTCAGGTCGACCTTTAACAAGGGCAATATTATTAACATTAAAAGATGTTTGAAGGGCGGTATGTTGGAATAACTGATTTAGCACAACATTTGGAACAGCATCTTTGCGCAACTCATAAACAATTCTTAAACCTTCACGATCAGATTCATCTCTGATATCTGTAATGCCTTCAATTTTTTTATCATTAACCAGATCTGCTGTTCTTTTAATCATGTCAGCTTTATTAACCTGGTATGGAATTGAAGTAACAATAATAATCTCCTTACCTGTAGAAAGAGTTTCAATATTGGCTTCACCTCTCATTACAATTCTTCCTCTACCGGTATGCATTGCCTCTTTTACGCCGGTATATCCATATATAACTCCACCTGTTGGAAAGTCAGGCCCTTTGATGTGCTGCATCAAACCATCTATATCAATTTCATTGTCATCGATATAAGCAATAGTACCATCAATAACTTCTCCCAAATTATGAGGTGGCATATTGGTTGCCATCCCAACAGCGATACCAGATGAACCATTAATAAGTAAATTAGGTATTCTTGCAGGTAGTACGGTTGGCTCTTCCAATGTATCATCAAAATTAAACTGAAAGTCAACAGTTTCCTTTTCAATATCAACAAGCATTTCCTCGGCAATTTTTTTAAGTCTGGCTTCAGTATAACGCATAGCTGCCGGACTGTCACCATCAATACTGCCAAAATTACCTTGTCCATCAATTAATGGATAACGTAATGACCACTCCTGTGCCATTCTTACCATTGCATCATATACAGATGTATCTCCATGAGGATGATACTTACCAAGCACCTCTCCTACTATTCTGGCAGATTTTTTATATGACTTATTACTTAAGGTTCCTAATTCATGCATTCCAAACAATACACGTCTGTGTACCGGTTTTAACCCATCTCTAACATCGGGTAAAGCTCTTGAAACAATGACTGACATGGCATAATCTATATATGCCGATTTCATCTGATCTTCAATATTTACTTTAAAAATTTTTTCTTCTGACATCTTAATTTTAAGTATTTACAATATTTGGTTCACTTTTTGTTACAGTCTACGAAAATAAGCTTTTTTTACTTATTATTCTTGCATTTTTTAAATAGATTTGAGTAATTTGCTAACAATTTCATGGGGTTAGTTGTTAATAATTATGGAAACATTTTAACAAAATCATAGATATTGTATTTAATTTTGAAAAGCTTTATTAAATATTTATTACATTTATAGAATATAAAAAAAAATATGGAAGCAAAATTTTCACCTCAGGTTAAAGATGTTATTACATTTAGTCGTGAAGAAGCATTGCGAAATGGCAATGACTACATTGGGATAGAACATCTTTTACTTGGGATAATAAGGGTTGGAGAAGGCCTTGCAATACAAATTCTTGTTCGTTTAGGTGTTGAAATTCCTAAACTAAAAGAAACTATTGAAAAAACTATTAGAAGCAGTTCTTCTAAAACCAGAACTATAGAAAATGTCCCGCTTATTAAACAAGCAGAACGAGTTTTGAAAATAACATACCTTGAAGCTAAATTATTTAATAGCGAACTTATTGGTACAGAGCATTTAATGTTATCTATTTTAAAAGATTCTGATAATCTCATCACTCAAACTTTAAAGAATCAAGGTATTGATTATAACTTGTTTAAAGATGAAGTACAATCTTATAAAGCGGACTTGGAATCTGAAATACCTCCTAATATAAGTAATGAGCTTTCACCCGGTGCCGGTGATGACGATGATATGGCAGAAGGTGGTGGTTTTGGAGGCAGTTCTTTTGGAAAAAGATATGCATCTGATAAATCGAAAACGCCTGTATTAGATAATTTTGGCAGGGATTTGACAAAAGCTGCCGAAGAAAACAGACTTGATCCTGTTGTTGGCAGAGAAAAGGAACTGGAAAGAATTGCTCAAATTCTTTCACGAAGAAAAAAGAATAATCCTATTCTGATAGGTGAACCTGGTGTAGGTAAGTCTGCTATTGCCGAAGGCTTAGCTCTTAGAATCATTCAAAGAAAAGTTTCCAGGGCTTTATTTAATAAAAGACTGGTTGCTCTAGATATTGCTTCATTAGTTGCTGGTACTAAGTACAGAGGTCAGTTTGAAGAAAGAATGAAAGCATTGCTGAATGAGCTTGAAAAGAATCAGGATGTGATTCTTTTTATTGATGAAATTCATACAATTGTTGGTGCTGGCGGTGCATCTGGCTCTTTGGATGCCTCAAATATGTTTAAACCGGCTCTTGCAAGAGGAGACTTGCAATGCATTGGAGCTACTACACTAGATGAGTATCGTCAGCATATTGAAAAAGATGGTGCACTAGAAAGAAGGTTTCAAAAAGTAATCATTGACCCTACTTCAGTTGAAGAAACAGTAATGATTCTTAATAATATTAAACAAAAATATGAAGATCATCACTTGGTTACATATTCTGAAGAAGCCGTTAATGCATGTGTAATGCTTACCAGTAGATATATCAGTGATAGATGTTTACCTGATAAAGCAATTGATGCTCTGGATGAAGCCGGTTCCAGGGTTCATATTACCAATATTAAAGTACCAAAGAATATAATTGAAATTGAAGGTAAGATTGATGAGGTCAGAGATGAAAAGACGAAAGCAATCAAAAGCCAAAAGTATGAACTTGCTGCGAAATTTCGTGACCAGGAAAGAGAATTGAACGAAAGTCTTACTCGTGAAAAACGCATATGGGAAGAAGAATCTCAGCTGCACAGAGAATTAGTCGGTGAGGATAATGTTTCTGAAGTTGTTGCTATGATGACAGGTGTGCCTGTTCAAAGAATAGCAATGAATGAAAGTCAGAAATTAATTGATATGGAAAAAGATCTTTCTAAAATTGTAATAGGACAGGATCAGGCAATCACTAAAGTTGTTAAGTCAATCCGACGAAACAGAGCAGGACTTAAAGATCCCAATAAACCAATTGGTTCTTTCATTTTCCTTGGTCCGACAGGAGTTGGTAAAACTCATCTGGCAAAGATCTTATCCAGAAATTTATTTGACTCTGATGATGCTATTGTCAGAATTGACATGAGCGAATATATGGAGAAATTTGCTGTTAGCAGGTTAATAGGTGCACCTCCCGGATATGTCGGCTATGAAGAAGGTGGCCAGCTTACTGAGAAAATAAGAAGAAAACCATATTCAGTTCTTCTTCTTGATGAAATAGAAAAAGCTCATCCCGATGTTTTTCACTTGCTTCTGCAATTGCTTGACGATGGTTTATTAACCGACGGACTAGGACGTAAGGTTGATTTCAAAAATACTATTGTTATTATGACTTCTAATATCGGATCCAGACAATTGAAGGATTTTGGACTAGGTGTAGGGTTTAATACGAAAGCAAAACAAGAAAGAAGTGGTAGTTACGCTCAAAGTGTTATTGAAAATGCTTTAAAAAAGACTTTTGCTCCTGAATTTCTTAATCGTGTTGATGATGTTGTAATATTTGAGCCACTGTTTAAAGATCATATCTTCAAGATTATTGATATTGAACTTGAAATTTTATATAAAAGGATTGATGATATTGGATTTAAGATTGTTCTAACTGATGAGGCTAAAGATTTTATTGCAGAAAAAGGTTGGGATCCATCATTTGGTGCAAGGCCTCTAAAAAGAGCAATTCAAAAATATCTTGAAGATCCTTTGGCAGAAGAGATTATTAAGTCTAATGTAAAGCAGGGAGATGTTTTATATATTGAGTTCGATAAAGATGAAGAAAAGATTAGCATTAAGACAGAGAAAAAGAAACAGAAGAAAGACTCTTCTAAAATCGACAATAAAAAATAATTAAAAATCAAGTATAAAAAAAAGGGTGCTAATATTTTTAGCACCCTTTTTTTTACCAAAAATATTCTAGAAGTTATACTGATTGTCTTCTATAACTTTATCAGCAATACGACGTCTGGCTTCCATTACATTAGCTCCGGAAGAGACAGATAATGTGTTAATAGCCTTAACTAGTTTTTTGATATCATCTTTTTCTGCGTGAGAATATACAGCATCTCTTGCATTTTTAGCTACGACATCAATAGCATCATATACAAATACATCAACGATATCTCTATATAAATCCTGTTGACCTTTTATACTCTCACGTTTTTGAACTCTTAATACCAATGACTCAGCGATATATGTTTCCATAATCATATTTGCCACATTGTTTACAACCTCTTGCTGCAACATGAATTTCTTTCCAAAAACTTTAGAGGCACTATGAATACAAAGCATTATTGCTTTTTTCATATTTTTGATATATCGGATTTTTTCATCAAAATATGATTCATTAGCAGGAGCTTCACTTGAAATACTGTCTATTTTATTAAACAGTTCTTCAGCAGGACCAAATAAATCGTAGTCACCCTTCATTGCTCTTTTAGTAGACGCTTCAACAACAAGCAAACGATTGATTTCATTAGTACCTTCAAAAATGCGGTTTATACGGGAATCACGATAAGCTCTATCTGCAGGCATTTCAGCTGAATAGCCCATTCCACCATGAATTTGAACGTTTTCATCAGCTACGAAATCTAACATTTCAGAACCCCAAACTTTAAGGATAGCATCTTCAACTGCATAATGACTAATGGCATCAATAGCACCTTTCCCAACATCACAGCCTTCACTTTTATACTTATCCATTAACACATCGATGTCTCTACTAACTCTGTAAATAGCTGATTCGTGAGCAAATACCTTAATCACCATTTCCGCTAATTTATGTTTAATAGAACCGAAAGTAGAAATTAACTTTCCAAATTGCTTTCTTTCATTTGCATATTTAACTGCATCTGAAATGTTTTGTTTTGCAGCGCCAATAACATTTGCACCAAGCTTCATACGGCCCATATGCAAGATGCTAAGAGCAATTCTAAAACCCTCTCCCCTGTTACCAATAAGATTTTCAACAGGAACTTTTACATCATTATAATATATTTGTGCAGTTGATGAACCTTTAATACCCATTTTATGTTCATCCGGCCCAATAACAACTCCCGGCCAACTACTTTCAACTATGAAAGCACTCAAAATTCTATCATTATCAATTTTAGCAAAAACAACCTGAGTGTCAGCAAATCCTGCATTTGTAATCCACATTTTTTGTCCGTTAAGAATATAATGTTTGCCGTCTTCGCTAAGAGTAGCTGTAGTTTTGCCTGAATTAGCATCAGAACCGGCTCCGGGTTCTGTTAAGCAATATGCACCTAATAATTCACCGGTAGCTAATTTTGAAACATATTTCTGACGCTGATCTTCATTACCATAATACATAATAGGCAAAGTTCCAATTCCACAATGTGCCATAAAAGCAACAGAGAAAGAATAAGCAGCACCAACTACTTCAGCGGCAAGCATTTGAGTAACAAACGATTGTCCAAAACCATTATATTGTTCGGGTATAGAAATCCCCATCAAGCCCAAATCACCTGATTTTTTTAAAATCGATTTCATAAGTGCCCTATCGCCTTTATCAAGATCATCAAGCTTTGTATGGACTTCGGCTTCAATAAAATCACGACAAGATTGTGCAATCATATTTTGTTCTTCATCAAACTCTTCAGGAATGAAAATATTGTCAGCATCAATCTCTTTAACAAGAAATTCACCACTTTTTAAATTTTTAATATCTCCCATTTTTTAAATAATTTATAGTTCTTATTAGTAATTAGTTGATAATCATTAATATATATGCGACAAACGCATAAAAACAATGAAGCAAAGATAGAAAAATATAATAAAAAACACTTATTTTTATCAAATAATCAAATTTCTATCATTTCAATTTTGCTTTTTTCTTTGCTTCACATTCATCATCACACACAAAGCAATTTTCCATTACTTCATCACTAATACCCATTGTAGAATAGCCACCATCATGGAAAAGATTTTGCATAGTTACCATTTTAGTATAATCAGAAAACATCATTACACAATAATCCGCGCAGCTTTCAGATGAAGCATTTCCCAATGGCGACATACTATCGGCATAGGCATAAAAAGACTTAAAACCACTTACACCTGTTCCGGCGGTTGTTATGGTTGGTGATTGAGAAATTGAATTAATTCTTACTTTCTTGCTTCTGCCGTAGTGATAACCAAAATTCCGAACAATAGATTCAAGCATAGCTTTTGCTTGTGACATATCACTATAAGATGAGTATGCCCTTTGAGAGCCTATGTATGAAAGAGCTACAACACTCCCCCACTTATTTATTGCATCCATACTATACGCCACATGCAATAATTTATGTAAAGAGATTGCTGATACATCAAGGGTTTTAATCATATAGTTATAATCAAGCTCGGTATAATGAAGACCTTTTCTAACATTTGGAGACATTCCAACGCTATGCAGGATAAAATCAAGTTTACCTCCAAGCACCTTCATACTTTCCTCGATAAGGTGTTCAAGTTCATCAACCTGGGTTACATCAGCAGATATAACTTCAGAAGATGTTTTTTCGGCAAGTTCAAATATTTTTTTTGCTCTTAGAGCAATTGGTGCATTTGATAATACAAATTCTGCACCTTCTTTTTTTGCTTTTAATGCAACTTTCCAGGCAATTGAATTCTCATCCAAAGCACCTAAAATTATACCTTTTTTTCCTTTTAATATATTAGAGTTCATGATGTTTCCTTTTTGTTAAAAATCTGTTTATTATAACAGTATTAAATAAGATATAGTAAAAATATCAATTTACTTATTATATTCTGTGATTAGCTCTTTTGCAGTTTCGAGCATTCCGGCACTAGGCTTCTTGCCTCCAAGCATTACGGCAATTTCGTTAATTCTGTTATTGTCTTTAAGCTGTTTGATATGAGTTTTTGTTGTGCCGTCTTCAGATATTTTGTAAACAAGTAAATGTTCTTTACCTCTGGCGGCAATTTGTGCAAGATGAGTGATTGCAATAACTTGCATAGATTTTGACATTTTGTTTAATATATCACCCATAGCTGCTGCTATTTCACCTGAAATACCTGTATCAATTTCGTCAAATATTATTGTTGGAAGTAGGTTTTTTCTGGAAGTCATTGATTTTATGCTTAGCATAAGTCTGGAAAGCTCCCCCCCAGATGCTATTTTAGAAATTTCCTTTAATTCACCACCAAGATTTGCATTAAACAAGAACGACAAATTGTCTTTGCCGCTTTGGTTTAAAACATCAGCCTCAGATATACTTATTTTAAACCTGGCATTAGGCATTCCTAATTGTTTTAACAATGCCAGTATCTCTTCTTCCATTTGTGGGATAAATTCTTTGCGTTTATTAGAAATAGTTTGGGCAAGATCTTCTAATTCTTTTTTAAGTGCATTTATCTGCTTTTCATTATCCAAAATATTATCATCTAAACTTTCTAATAATGCAATCCTCTTTCTGAAATCTTCTTGTATTATGATTAGGTCGTTATAACTAGCAACATTATGTTTTAATAGTAGCCTGTTTATTAGGTCGTGGCGTTCTTTTAGCTCTAATGTTCTTTGTGGGTCAATATTAATTTCTTCAGATAAAATGTTAATTTCTCTACTTATATCTTTTATTTCAATGAATGCCGTATTTAGCCTGTTGGTCAGCTCTTTATATTTTGCAGAAACACTGGAAACCGAGGAAATCAGCTTGTTAACATCATTTAGAGATTCGGTAACATTAATATCAGCTTCTTCAAGAAGAAATCTGGCTTTTTCAAAGTTAATTTTAATCTCTTCAGCATTTTCCAGAATTTGCAACTCTTCTTCCAGATTTTCGCATTCTTCAGGGATTATGTTTGCTTTTTCTAATTCATCCAATTGAAACTTCAAGTAATCTTGTTCAGCCTTGGCTTTTTGTTCGTGCTCTTTGAGTTCGTTATTAATTTTTATCAGGTTTCTCCATTTATGATATAGTTTCTTATAATTCTCAGTATTAGCTAGTTGTCCTGAATAGTTATCCAAAACATCAAATTGAAAAGAAGCTTCAGCGGCTAAAAGATTTTGGTGCTGCGAATGGATATCAACAAGTCTTTCACCAATTTCTTTCATAACAGAAAGATTAACAGGAGTGTCATTTATAAAAGCTCTGGATTTGCCTTGTTGATTAATTTCTCTTCGAAAGATACATGGGTTCAGATAATCAAGATCATTATTTAAGAAAAGTTGTTCAAGATTGATTGCGCTCAAGCTGAAAGTGCCTTCAATAATGCATTTTTTGTTTTTATCTTTCAGAGATTGCAGGTCAGCTCTTTGTCCTAATATCAAAGAAAGTGCACCAAGTAAAATTGATTTTCCGGCACCTGTTTCGCCTGTAATAGTTGTTAAACCATTATCAAACTGAACATCTAAGCTGTCGATTAAAGCATAATTTTCAATTTGTAATTGTTTTAGCATAGGACAGTAAAATGCGTTAATAATGAAGATGCAAATTTAATAAACTTTGTTGGAAAACAATAATGTAATAAATACCTGAGCAGAATACGATATACTTAGTCCAATTTACTATTGATTCATTTTTCTATACTCTTCAGCATTTGTTGGATCAATTTCGGTAAGAATTTGAATTGCTTTATTTTTATCCATGGGCGTAGCTTCTGAATAAACATTCACAAACTCATCACTTTTTGCTGTAAGAACCATTTGCATTAAAGGAATTCCCGGTCTTTGCCTGTGAACCTTTTGCAAGTCTTCAAGTGCACCAGTAACCTCAGCTCTGGCAATTTCCATATTATCGGTCATTTTATCAAAACCCAATCTATGATATTTATAGAGAGCTTGTCTTATTGGTGCATATGAACTATTAAAAATATTCTCTATTACCCAATATCTATTCCTTTGGCTTTCAAATGATTTCCAGCCGGGTTCCTGGGCATTTTGAGCTCTGTTTACGATATTTCGAGCTTCTTCGAAATATGGAGTTCCTCCCATTGGGCTAAAAGAGTCGAAATCAAAGCCAATTATCAAATAAGCATAAAAAGCCAAAACTTCTGTAAGATTAGACATAAAAGTATTTCCATCATAATCAAGAGACATATCTTCAGTATATCTGAAAGTAAAATCTCTATCCTGATAATTTATGAGAGGAGAATTATAAGATGATTCATATACAGGCCGCCTTGATTGAATCTGTATTGTAGCTTTATACTCATCAGTACCTGCTTTTTCTCCAACAGTTATAACCATACTAGACTCTATTCTTTCTTCTTTTTTAAATTTATAATTTGTCCAGTTTCTTTGATTGAGAAATTCATAAATCGCACTTTGCAGAGTTCTAAGAATTTGCCTTTCAGATTCAGGCAAGCCCGGCCCGGAGACCTGCACACGGCAATCCAGCTCTTGTGCAGAGCTAAATGTATATGCAAATAAAAATATAAAAATAATCAGAGTTTTCTTAAGCATGATAAATTTCCACGTGTTGTTAATAAAAGGCTTGGCCTACATATAGTGCTTAATATAAAAATCGACTATATCATCGGCAACTTCTTCTTTAGGTTTAAGTTTATAACGAAAAATACCATTATTATTGTCAATTATTGTAATTTTATTATTAGGAGATTTGAAGCCTGCACCCTTATCTCTTAAGGAGTTGAGAACAATAAAATCCAAATTTTTATTTTTTAACTTACTTAGAGCATTTTTTTCTTCATTATCAGTTTCCAGGGCAAAGCCGATTAACTTTTGCTTTGGCTTTTTAATTGATCCCAGATGTGCTAAAATATCAGTGGTTGGCTTTAGTTTGACTGAAAAGTCATCTGTATTTTTTGTTTTCTTAATTTTAGTATCAGAAGGCTTTTCAATAGTAAAATCTGAAACGGCAGCAGCTAAAACAGCTGCATTAACTTTAGGAAAATATTTAATACACGCCTCATACATCTCTTTTGCAGAAGTAACATCTATTCTTTTTATATTAGAATTTCCACTTATAATATTTACAGGGCCTGCAACAAGGGTAACATCAGCGCCTTTATCTGCCAATTTGTTGGCGATTTCAAATCCCATACGACCACTCGAATGATTACCTATAAAACGTACAGGATCAATTGCTTCGTAGGTAGGGCCTGCTGTAACTAAGAATTTTTTATTTTTTAAAACATCAGAGCTATTGAAATAATTATTTATAGTTGTAAATATCTTTTCAGGTTCTTCCATTCTACCCTTACCTTCATATCCACAAGCAAGAAAACCTTCTTCGGGTTCTATAATTGATATTTTATTATTTGTCAGGATTTTTAGATTATTCTGAAAAGCAAAATTCTCATACATCTTGCAATTCATAGCCGGAGCAATAAATATTTTTTTATCAAATGCCATAAACGAAGTAGACAGGGCATCATCAGCAATGCCATTGGCAAATTTTCCAATAATATTAGCAGTTGCCGGAGCAACAATAAATATATCAGCCCAATCTGTCAGAGATATGTGTTCGGTTGAATAATCATTTTCCTTGCCAAATACGCTGCTATAAACTTTGTTTTGAGATAATGATTCAAGCGTAACCTTTGTAATAAACTCAAGTGCATTTTGAGTCACTACAATTTTTACTTCAGCACCTGCTTTTTTAAAAAGCCTTATAAGATATGCAGATTTATATGCTGCAATACCTCCTGAAATACCAAGTAATATTTTTTTTCCTGTCACAAGATTTGTTTTAAAATACATAATCAAAAGTATTTAACTCAGCGTTTAAAAACAAGAAAAAGCTGCTCAAAAGCAAAATATACTTTCAGGCAGCTTTGAAGTTTTTAAGAACTAAAGTATTACTGATTCTCTATCTCAGGTATTCTGTAATATATCTTGTCTTCAATAAATTCACTGGTAGCAATCAAAGTAGGTTTTGGAAGTTGCTCATAATATCTTGCAATTTCAATTTGTTCTCTGTTTTCGAAAATCTCTTCAAGATTATCCGTTGAACTGGCAAATTCTGTAAGTTTATTATTTAGCTCTTCTTTCATTTCAAGAGTTATTTGATTGGCTCTTTTAGAAACTATAACAATTGACTGATAAATATTTCCTGTGTCTTTATCAAACTTTCTTAGGTCTCTTGTAATAGTTGTTGATTCTGCTTTTACTTTTTTGTAATCCATTTCTCTGTTTTTTTGAGATTAAATTATAAGTATGTTATTCTATATTATCTTGTTTTTGAGCAATTTCCATAAGTACTTGACTTGATTGCTCAAGCATTTTATCGGCTTCTTCTTTATACTGAGATTCAGGAAAAGACTTTATTAACTTATTATGAGCCACTAAAACCTTTTGATATCTATCTTCTTGTTTCTCAGCAATACTGTTTTCAGCCCATAAAAAATAAGATTTAACAACAAGGAATAAAGCCTCTTCTTTATACTTTATATTAGGGAAATCGACAATTAATGTTTGGAAAGCAGTTGCTGCTGAACTATAATTATTGAGATCATAATACAACATTGCAATTTTATATGCTTTATCCTCAAGTTTTGTTCTAAGCTCATCAATGAGTTCATTTGCGTCTTGAACTTTTTCTGAGTTTGGGTAACGGTTTGCAAATCGTTGAAATTGTTGTATTGCTTCCTTAGTAGGAGTTTGATCCAGACTGTGCCTTGGCGACATCAGGTATTTGCAATATGCAGATAAAAATAAAAATTCTTCAGCATGCTCACTATGTGGATATGTTTGATGAAAAGTATCAAAAAGATGTGCGGCATATATATAGTCGCCCTGTTTATAATGTGCCATTGCAAAATAATAATTAAGATCCTCAGATTTCTGAGTACCTCTGTAAATTGGCATTACATTATCCAATAGTGAAATAGTCCTGCTATATCTTTCTTCTTCATAATATTCAATTGCTTTTTTTGCTTTAAGCTCATGATCTTCACTTTTTAGCAATTTTTGAAATTTGCATGAACCAAATGATATCAAAAGAATCGAAAGCAACAATATAAGTTTTGTTCTGAATTTTTTTCTTTGCATATAAAAGGGATTATATTTTTTTATATCAGATAACGTAATTATTTGTGCAAATGGTGTGCAAAATTAATAATTTTTATTGATTTTATATGTAAAAATCTAATATAAATAAGTGTGTAGTTTAATAAATGAAATATTATGTGACAAATTTAATTATGCTTATAAAATAATTGAACCTTTTTTTTATAAATACGTTAAACCAAGCAAGTAATTTTTACAACAAAGCAGCGAATTTAGATATTTTTAAAAAAATATAAATATCTTTGCGTTGTTTTTTTAATAATCCTAATTAATAATCTAAAAGAAAAAAATTATGAAAAAGATTGCATTAATTTTAGTTTTAATGGTTGGAGTTTCTTCCTTCTCTTTCGCAGAAAAAGGACATTCGGCAGGTGATATTTCAGTAGAATTAAACCTGGTACCTTTCAGTACTGTTGATATGCCAATTCAAATGAATCAAATCAAAGGCCGTTTCTTTCTAAGTGATGTTATGGCTGTCAGGCTTGGCTTTTTGTTTGATATTTCAACAATAAGTGATACACAACCTGATCCTAACAATATTAATAACATTGAAAAAGAAACAGATAGAATTACTGATTTTGGTTTGACACCCGGAATTGAACTCCATTTTCCAATTGGCGAGAGAGTTTCTCCATACGTAGGTGCTGAGTTTGGTTTTACAACAAGATCATCCAAGTATGAATACTCAACCAACTTCAATAATGATAATACTACACAAACAGGTGTAAATGGATTCACAACTTTTGGTTTAAACTTCGTAGTTGGAACTGACCTTGTAATTTACAGAGGTTTATTTATTGGTGCTGAGTTTGGATTTGGTTTCCAAAGTACTTCATTTCCTGATGTTGTTACAACAGCTACAACAGGTGGTGTTACTGTAACAGAAACTATTGTTGATAATTCATCGGTATTTCAACTTGGTCCAAACTTCAACCCTGCTATTCGTTTAGGATGGACTTTCTAAAATAAAAATATTTTATAAAAAAAAGGGGCTTTTTAAGTCCCTTTTTTTTTATGCCTGTTTTTATCAATAGAGAAACATGTATTTTGATATCTTCTTTTTATTAATTTCCAAATAGTTCATTCATAGGCTCAAACTCAATTTCAACATAGAATAGTCAAATTTTTATAAATTGATTTGCAATATTTTAATCTTCAATAGCTTGATAAAACAGAATATTTTATTAATCTTTGCTTATGCTATCATTTATAAATAAAAATTAAATTCTATGAATATTCATTGGCTGGATTTATTAATATTTGCTATTTATCTGTTTGGAGTATTAGGAATCGGATTTTATTTTTTAAATAAGAATAAAACAAAAGACGATTATTATGTGGGTGGCAGAAATATGTCGTCTGTTCATGTTGGGCTATCGGTAGTTGCAACTGACGTTGGAGGAGGCTTTTCAATTGGGCTTGGTGGTTTGGGTTTTATGATGGGTATTTCAGGAAGCTGGATGCTTTTTACAGGATTACTTGGAGCCTGGATAAGTGCAGTATTATTGATTCCAAGGATTTATCCTATTGCAAGAAAGCATTCTTTTTTAACATTTCCTCAAGCATTGAATCATTTTTATAATGGGAATGTTGCGTATATTGCGGGTCTTATCGCATTAATCGGGTATATTGGTTTTACCAGTTCGCAAATACTTGCAGGGGCTAAACTTGCTTCAGCCACATTTTCCGGCTTGAGCTTGAATCATGCTGTTTTTGTTATGGGTGCAATTGCAGTTGTTTATACTGTTGTAGGAGGTATTAAAGCAGTTATATATACTGATACTGTGCAATGGATATTATTGATGGGTGGACTTATTTTTATTGGTATTCCGCTGGGATATTCAGAAATTGGAGGTTGGGAAGCTATAAAGCAATCTGTGCATCCGGAATTATTATCACTATCAAATATTTCATTTGTGCAACTATTTAATTGGTTAATAACTATTTTACCAATATGGTTTGTTGGGATGACTCTCTATCAAAGAATATATGCCTGTAAAGATGTTAAAACTGCTAAAAGAGCCTGGTATATTGCAGGAGTGTTTGAATGGCCGATAATGGCATTTATGGGAGTAATTCTCGGATTGTTCGCTAAAATTGCATTTGAGCAGGGTATGTTTGAAAGTGTTGGTTATGGGGCTTTGGCAAGTATTGATCCTGAACTTGGATTGCCACTTTTTTTGCGAAATATTTTGCCCATTGGATTAATGGGATTAATGATGTCTGCTTATTTTTCTGCTATTATGTCAACAGCTGACAGCTGTTTAATGGCAGCCTCAGGAAATTTTATTACTGATGTTGTTGGTAGCTTAAGAAAGAAGAAAGATTTTAATATTAGATTTTCTCAAATTGTAACTTTATCTATTGGTGTAATAGCTATTCTTTTGGCAACTTTTATGGAAAACGTTCTGGAACTTATGCTCTACTCCTATGCATTCATGGTTTCAGGTTTGCTTGTTCCGGTTTTAGGTATGATAATTCTAAAAAAACCTTCGCCTATTGCTGCAGTTGTCGCAATGATATTGGGTGGTATTACAACTCTGTCATTGATAATAATTGGCATAGACTTACCGTATGGGTTGGATGCCAATTTTTTCGGTATTAG
>CAZTPA010000014.1:0-5681 GCA_964614525.1 uncultured Bacteroidales bacterium
AAATCTCGTGGTTAAACGTGATGCTTTTACAAAACCTTTCCTATTTTTAACGAGACCTCTCGCTAATGCTCGAGGTGACGTGGGGGAAACAAGGAGATCCCTCACTGACGTTCGGCATGACGTGCAGTAAACATAGGAATGACGGTGCAGTAAACATTGGATGATGCTGCGTTTTTTTACCTGAAACTGTAAATCCCTTTCTGGCAGCTTCCTGTATTATTCTTTATATTAATTTTATATCAAAGCATAAAAAAATAAAAAAACAAGACAAGGGTTCAAATATTTTCATCCAATCCAACTTATTTTTTTAGTTTTGTACACGCTCAGAATCAAAAAAATAACATATAAAAACTTTTAATATTATGCAGAAATTACTTTTGCTAGGAGATGAAGCAATAGCACAGGGAGCAATAGATGCAGGTATTTCCGGCATATACGCATATCCCGGAACACCTTCTACAGAGATTACTCAATATGTTATCTCTTCTCGTGAGGCTAAAGAAAAAGGTATAGTCGCTACATGGACAGCCAATGAAAAAACATCTGCCGAAACTGCTCTGGGTATGAGCTATGCAGGTAAACGTACAATGGTTTGCATGAAACATGTTGGCTTAAATGTTGCCGCTGATGCCTTTATTAACTCTTCAATTACCGGAGCAAATGGAGGTATTATTTTTGTCATTGCCGACGATCCCTCTATGCATTCATCACAAAATGAACAAGATTCCCGTTTTTATGGAAAGTTTGCCATGATACCAATTCTTGAACCTTCTAACCAACAGGAAGCTTATGATATGGTTCATTATGGATATGAAATTTCCGAGAGATTCAAGATTCCTGTTATGCTAAGAATTACTACCCGTCTTGCACACTCAAGAGCCGGAGTAGCAAGAAAGAATTTTAGAGAGCAAAACAAAAATCATTTGCCTGAAAACCTTCGCCAATTTGTTTTGCTGCCGGCAATTGCGCGTAAACAATATAAAGATTTACTTGCTGCTCAGCCGGATTTTGAAGAAGCAAGTAATAAATCTGAATTTAATCAGTATTTTGATGCAGACAACAAAAGCTTGGGTGTTATTGCTTGTGGGTTGGCATATAATTATTTAATGGAGAATTTTAAGGATGGAAAAGTTCCACATCCTGTTTTGAAGATTTCTCAATATCCCATTCCAAGAAAACATATTGAAAAAATTTATAATGAATGTGATAAGATTTTAGTTCTCGAAGATGGATATCCAATTGTTGAGGAGATGCTAAAAGGATTCATGGCGGTAGGTAAAGAAATCAAAGGTCGTTTGGATGGCAGCATACCGCGTGATGGAGAACTAAACCCGACAATAGTTGCAAAAGCACTCGGCAAGAAAGTGCCCGAACTTAGGGATATACCTGATTTGGTTGCCAGTCGTCCACCATCACTTTGCAAAGGTTGTCCGCATATTGATAGTTTTATCGCGCTCAACGAAGCTCTTGAAAAATGGGCAAAAGGAAGAGTATTCTCTGATATTGGTTGCTATACTTTAAGTGCTTTGCCTCCTTATGAATCAATTAATACCTGTGTTGATATGGGTGCTTCAATTACTATGGCTAAAGGAGCTGCTGATGCAGGAATGTTTCCTGCTGTTGCAGTAATTGGCGATAGTACTTTTACTCATTCAGGAATTACCGGTTTGCTTGATGCAGTTAATGATAAATCAAGCATAACTGTTGTTATACTTGATAATGCTACTACCGGCATGACAGGTGGCCAGCCTTCGGCAGCCTTAAACAAAATTGAAAATATTTGTAAAGGACTTGGAGTGGAAGAAGAACACATCAGAATTCTTAAGCCTCTTAAAAAGAACCATGAAGAAAATCTTGCCATCATGAAAGAGGAGCTTGAGTATAAAGGAGTTTCTGTGATTATTCCGCGAAGAGAATGTATTCAAACTCTCAACAAACGAATGAGAGAGAAATTTAAAGCAAAAGCAAATAACTCATAATATAATCAATACCTGTTATTTTGAAACGCCCACTATTTCAAAGGTGAACGATATAAACAAAATGACAGGAGTTGTTTTTCAGTAAAAAATCACTTGTTACAAAAAATATATTAGTAATGAAAAAAGACATAATATTAGCCGGAGTAGGAGGACAGGGCATATTGTCTATCGCTGCAATTATTGGATATGCTGCTGTTGAATCAGATTTGTACCTAAAACAAGCGGAGGTACATGGAATGAGTCAGCGTGGAGGTGATGTTCAATCTCATTTAAGGCTTTCTGATAAGGAAATTGCCTCCGATTTAATAGCACATGGTACTGCTGATATGATTATTTCAGTGGAACCTATGGAGTCATTAAGATATTTGCCCTTTCTAAAGGATGAAGGTTGGTTAGTTACGAATACAAAGCCTTTCATAAATATAGAAAACTATCCTGATGAGAAGAAAGTTTTAGATGAAATAAAAAAGCAACCAAAAAATATTGCTATTGATGCAGAAGGAATTGCAGCCGAACTTGGATCAGCTAAGTCAGCTAACATGGTAATCTTAGGTGCAGCATCTCCTTTTCTTGATATGGACTTTGAAAAGCTGAAAGATGCAATAAAGTTTATTTTCAGCAAAAAAGGTCAGGATGTGGTTGATTTGAATATCAATGCAATTGAAGCAGGACGAAAATTTGCAATGGAAAACAAACAATAATATTTATTTCATTGTTAAATGATTATTGAGATTATTTATGGCTTTTAAAGGTTTTTTACTTAGAATTTTTTAATTAAAGGTTTTTAATTCATAATATAAATCACGCTAAATATGATTACTGATAATTTTTTATTACGTCACAATGGTATTCGCAAAGATGACGAAGAAAAAATGCTTAAAACCATTGGTGTTAAGTCAATTGATGAATTAATAAATAAAACCATTCCTTCTTCTATCCGATTGAAGAAAGATATTAATCTGCCGGATGGGCTGAACGAGTATGAATTTATCTGCCATCTGAAATCCCTGGCGAAGAATAACAGAATTTATAAAAGTTTTATAGGTCAAGGATATTATAATACAATATTGCCGGGTGTAATTCAGCGTAATGTCTTGGAAAATCCCGGTTGGTACACTGCCTACACACCTTATCAGGCTGAGATATCGCAAGGAAGATTGGAAGCTTTGCTTAACTTTCAAACAGTAATTACAGAATTAACAGGTCTGGAAATCGCAAATGCATCCTTACTTGATGAAGGTACCGCTGCTGCAGAAGCAATGATTATGCTTTTTAATGCACGATCAAGAACAGCTGTTAAAAACAATGCAAATAAGTTTTTCGTTTCTGAAAATGTTTTTCCACAAACTATTGCAGTTCTTAAAAACCGGTCATGGCCTCTTAATATTGAGCTGGTAATAGGAGATCATAATTCTCAAACTATTGATGATAGTTTTTTTGGAGCATTGGTGCAATATCCTGATGAAAGAGGAAATCTTGTTGATTATTCTGCTTTTGCAAAAAAAATCCACGAACTGGAAACGAAGTTAATCGTTGCTGCTGATATTTTAAGTTTGACTATGCTTACACCTCCCGGTGAATGGGGAGCTGATGTTGTTGTTGGTTCTACTCAACGCTTTGGAATTCCAATGGGTTATGGAGGTCCTCATGCAGGATATTTTGCCACTAAGGAAGAGTTTAAACGTCAGGTTCCCGGAAGAATAATTGGTGTGTCTGTTGATAGAAACGGGAATAAAGCTTTGCGTATGGCACTTCAAACCAGAGAGCAACATATAAAAAGAGAAAGAGCTACCTCAAATATTTGCACTGCACAAGCTTTGCTTGCATCAATGGCAGGTATGTATGCAATATATCACGGTCCCACCGGTTTGAAAAATATTGCAAATGATATAAATACTCTTTCAGGAATTCTTGCTGAAGAAATTCAAAAATATGGATATAAGCAATTAAATAAATATTTCTTTGATACGATTCAGATAGAATTGCCACAGAATGTTTTTGCTGATAGTATTCGCCAAATGGCAGAGGCAAAAAATATGAATTTCAGATATATTGATGAAAAACATATTGGAATCAGCTTTGACGAAATCACTACTCTTAAAGATGTAAATGTTATCCTGTCAATTTTTGCTGAAGCGAATTCAAAAGAGTTTAAAGCTTTTACCACAGATTCATTAAAATCTTTTAAACCAAATTCAATACCATCACAAATTCAGAGAAAATCTGAGTTTCTACAACTACCTGCGTTTAATTCTTATCATTCAGAAACGGAAATGATGAGATATTTGAAGAAGCTGGAGAATAGAGATCTTGCTTTAAACAGGACAATGATACCACTTGGTTCTTGCACAATGAAGCTAAATGCTGCAACAGAATTGTTTGCTTTAAGCTGGCCGGAATTTGGAAATATTCATCCTTTTGTTCCCGATTTTCAAGCCGAAGGTTATCTTGAACTTATTCGTGATTTAGAGAAAGACCTTTGTGAAATAACCGGTTTTGCAGGCATGTCATTTATGCCAAACTCCGGTGCATCAGGAGAATATGCAGGTTTGATGGTAATTAAGGCTCACCACAGAAGCAGAGGAGAAGAACATAGAAATATTGCTTTAATTCCCTCCTCGGCTCATGGGACTAATCCTGCAAGTGCAGTAATGGCCGGGATGAAAGTTGTTGTTGTGAAATGTGATGAAAATGGCAATATTGATATTGAAGATTTGAGAAAAAAAGCTGAAGAGCATAAAGACGACCTGGCGGCAATAATGATAACCTATCCTTCTACTCATGGTGTATTTGAAGAAGATATACTTGAAGCAACAAAAATAGTTCATGATAATGGCGGACAGGTTTATATGGATGGAGCAAATATGAATGCGAAAGTAGGATTAACAAATCCCGCTATTTGTGGTGCAGATGTTTGTCATTTGAATCTTCACAAAACTTTTGCAATTCCACACGGTGGTGGAGGCCCCGGTGTTGGCCCCATAGGTGTTGCAGAGCATCTGCTGAAGTTTTTGCCCGGACATCCGATGCATAAAACCGGCGGCGATGAAGCTATACCACCGGTTGCAAGTGCACCTTATGGCAGTGCATTTATCCTCACTATTACTTATGCTTATATTAAACTAATGGGCGGAAAAGCATTAAAGGCAGCTACTGAAGTTGCCATTCTTAATGCTAATTATTTAAGAGCTGCACTTAAAGATCAGTATAAGATTCTTTATACAGGTAAAAATGGGAATGTAGCTCATGAAATGATTCTTGATTGTAATCCTTTTAAACGTAGTGTTGAAATTGACGCTATTGATGTGGCTAAGCGTTTGATGGATTATGGTTTTCATGCACCTACAGTTGCTTTTCCGGTTCCGGGAACATTAATGGTAGAGCCTACGGAAAGTGAACCTTTAAGCGAATTAGACAGGTTTGTGGAAGCAATGACTTCTATTCGTAAGGAGATCAAGGAAATCGAAGATGGGAAAGCTGATAAATCAAATAATGTTATTAAAAATGCACCTCATACAGCAAAAATGCTTATTTCTAATGAATGGGATTTCCCTTATTCCAGAGAAAAAGCAGCATTTCCAATGCCCTGGTCAGAGGAAATGAAGTATTTTACACCTGTTACCCGTATTGATGATGCATTTGGTGACAGAAATCTTGTATGTACATGCGAGCCTATTGAATCATACGATCAGAAATAAATTT
>CAZTPA010000014.1:5781-52407 GCA_964614525.1 uncultured Bacteroidales bacterium
TTGATATAAGAACCTTTTTATCTTTTTTGTTGGAGTCTTTTCAAATGGAGTAGGCTGCTCCATAACAATATTAATCCTTGAAAACTTATTAATGTTTTCATTAACTTGTTGCTTAATATCATGCAGTCTTTGATTTATTTCTTCATGCATATTTTCTTGCCAGTTTTTTGCAGATTCTTTGAGATGCTTGTATCTGTTTTCCAGTTCTTCATAATTTAAATGAACTTTTGCTACCAGCTTGCCTTTTAATTCATAAACAACAGACTCCAGAACAAAACTTTGATTATTGATTACTTCTTCAATTTCTTCAGGGTAAATATTTTCACCACTAGGGCCAAGTATCATGTTTTTTAACCTTCCGCGAATATATGCATATCCGTTTTTGTCAATAAAACCAAGATCACCTGTTTTAAACCAACCGTCATCTGTGAAAACTTCTTTTGTTTTTTCAGGTTCTTTATAATAACCTAACATAATATTCGGGCCTTTTGCAACAATCTCACCCTCACCGGTTCGTGGGTCAGGATCTAATATTTTTATTTGCTGTCCCGGAAGGTTAAAGCCTGTAGATTGAAACTTGGTTAAAGTTGGTGAGCAACCTGCAAGTAAAGGGGAAGTTTCTGTTAAACCATAACCTATGGCATAAGGAAATTTAGCATCTCTTAAAAATTTCTCAACTTCAGCATTTAGTTTTGCCCCGCCAATTCCAAAGAAATGCAATTTGCTACCAAATGCTTTATATATTTTCTTACCTGCAAGTTTGTGGAAAAGTTTTTTTAAAAATCCAACTTTACTCAAAACTTTTAAAACCTTACTGTTTTCCAGTTTTGGCAAAACCTGCATTTTATAAATTTTTTCAATAATAAGAGGAACAGTAAGCATCAATGTTGGCTTTACAGAAGCCATTGCCGGTAATAATACAGATGCTGTCGGAGGTTTTTCAAGATAATATACCGTTGCACCTGTCATAAAAGGAATGACAAAACCAATAGTGCATTCATAAGTATGCGATAGAGGTAAGACAGAAAGAAGTCTGTCATTTTTATTAACGTCCTGAATACCTAGAGTATTAACAGCATTGGAAATGACATTCAAATGGCTGAGCATTACCCCTTTTGGTTTTCCCGTTGTGCCGGAAGTGTAAAGTATTGCAGCCAAATCATTTTCATCAGGTTCTGGTATACTTAAAGCAGAATTATCTGAAGAACCGTTGCTGTAATATTGAACTTCACCCTTCTCATAAAGAGCAATAGTGTTAATTTCTTTAAGATCTTCGAGCAATACTGAAGTGTGAATATTTGCAGGAATGCTTTCTTTTAAATTATTAGCAAGCTTTCCTGAAACAATAATAGCTTTGGCTTCGCTATGTCTTAAAATTTTATGAATTTCTTTGCTGCTAAACTCTGTTAATATTGGCACCACAACAGAAGCCATACTTGTGATAGCGAGATATGACACTCCCCAATTAGGCATGTTTGGTCCCAGCAATGCAACTTTGTCTCCTTTACCTATGCCTTTTTTTGCAAGTAGTTGTTGCAAATTGTCACATTCTTTTTTTACCTCATGATATTTAAGAGGTTTTTTGTCAACATATGATAAAGCATGTCTGTCCGAAAATTTATTTGCACTATTATTTAAAAGTGCCCGAAAATTATATTCTTTTAGATTTGTCATAAGTCTCGTTTTTTGTAAGAACAAAGTTAACACTAAAATTGTACAAATGTTTATTAAATAAGCCTAATATTTATCAAAAAACCTTGTTCACATTGGGTAATACATAAAAATAAATTGAGAACATTCTTTGATTTAATATAGTATTTTTAAATGCTAAAAATAGGAAACCCTAAAGTTTAGAACTATTAGGGTTTCCTATTTTAATATATATTATTTATATGCTTTTATAATAGATGATAGCTAACTGCAACACCAACTGTTACAACAGCTGCCATAACCATAAGTTTAATAAGAATATTCAAACTTGGGCCTGATGTATCCTTAAAAGGATCACCTACTGTGTCACCAATAACGGTTGCTTTATGAGCTTCAGAGTTTTTGCCGCCAAAGTTACCTTCTTCTACATACTTTTTGGCATTATCCCATGCTCCGCCGGCATTTGCCATAAATATTGCCAAAGCAAAACCACTGGATATAGTTCCAATCAGTAGTCCTGCAATACCTGCAACACCAAAAATCAGCCCAACAACAACAGGAATAAGAAGAGCTATAAGAGAAGGGGCAAGCATTTCTTTTTGCGCACCTTTTGTTGATATCTCAACACATCTAGCGTAATCAGGCTCAGCTGTGCCTTCCATAATTCCGGCAATTGTTTTAAATTGTCTTCTAACTTCATCAACCATTTGTTGAGCAGCACGTCCAACAGCATTCATAGTCATACCGCTGAATAAGAACACTGCCATAACACCAATGAAGATACCTACAATAACAATCGGGTTCATTAGATGAATCTCATAATGCTGAACAAAATCAATAAATTCAGCATCAATAGCAGCAACTCCATTAATCAGTTCGTTTGGCTTATCCAGAAATTTAACAAACATCATTCTTACTTCTTCAAAATATGAAGCAAGCAGAGCTAAAGCAGTAAGAGCGGCACTTCCAATAGCAAATCCTTTACCTGTAGCGGCAGTAGTATTTCCCAAAGCATCAAGAGCATCTGTGCGTTTACGAACTTCTTCACCTAATTTGCTCATTTCTGCATTACCTCCTGCATTATCGGCAATTGGTCCGTAAGCATCTGTTGCTAATGTGATACCAAGTGTTGAAAGCATCCCAACAGCTGCTATGCCTATTCCGTATAGTCCAAAATTAAGATTTGAAGCATCGAAATCAAAACCGGTAGCAAATCCAAATGCAAGAGTAATAGCAACAACTATAATTCCTAATGGTACTGCAGCAGAGATTAAACCTGTACCAACACCACTGATAATTACTGTAGCCGCTCCGGTAGAACTTGCAGCTGCAATCTTTTTAGTTGGTTTATAAGCAGAAGCTGTAAAATATTCTGTTGACTGGCCTATTGCAATGCCTGCTAAAAGTCCCACAACAATGGAACCCCATATTCCGACATAATTAGGAAGTTGAAGATAATATAAAATTCCGTAGGAGGCTGCAACAATAAGCACTGCGCTTAAGTTAACCCCAAAACCGAGAGATTTTAAAAGTTGTTTTTGAGTAGCACCTTCTTTTGTACGAACCATAAACACACCAAAAATAGAAAGCATTGTTCCAACAGCAGCAATTAGCATTGGCGCAAGAACAGCGTTGCTTTGAACTTCAGGTGCAAAATTCATAAATGCAGCAGCACCTAAAAGAGCAGTTGCAAGTATTGATGCAGCAAAAGATTCAAAAAGGTCGGCTCCCATACCGGCAACATCACCAACGTTGTCACCAACATTATCAGCAATTGTAGCAGGATTTCTTGGGTCATCTTCGGGAATATTTGCTTCCACTTTTCCTACAAGGTCAGCACCAACGTCAGCTGCTTTTGTATAGATACCCCCACCAACACGTGCAAACAAAGCTTGTGTTGATGCTCCCATACCAAATGTTAACATGACAGCTGTGATGGTCATTAACTTGTAACCTCCATCCATTTCCGGAATGAAATTATTAAGTACAAGAAACCAAATTGAGATGTCGAGCAAAACAAGTCCGACAACTACCAGCCCCATTACAGCTCCACTGCGGAAAGCTAAACGTAATCCTGAATCCAGCGAAGTTCTACATGCATTTGCAACGCGTGCCGATGCAAATGTTGCGGCTTTCATTCCAAAGAAACCTGCCAAACCGGAAAATGCTCCCCCGGTAATAAAGGCAAAAGGTACCCATGGGTTTTGAATTCCTAATCCATAGGCCAAAATAGAAAAGATCACTGTTATTATTAAGAATACAATAATAACGATCTTGTACTGCTGCCTTAGATATGCAGATGCACCTTTGCGCACATGCTGTGCAATTCTTTTCATTGTATCTGTGCCCTCATCTGCCTTTTTCATTTGTGCAAAGAAAAACCAGGCAAAACCTAATGCTAATACTGAAGCAATGGGGACTAACCAAAAAATAACCGGCATACTTACCTCCTTGAGTTTTAGTTATACATTAATTATTAGATTGTTTAAACAGGCGACAAAATTATAAATTTATTCATTTAACCAAGCTTTGTTTTTTTATTTTTTTAATAAAAGAGGTCTTATTTATTATTTACAACTTGGCAAATGCTCGTAATTCTCTGATATTGAAACATAATAATTGTAAAAAATATATTTAAAATAATTGTCTTTTGTTTTGCTTTATATTGAAATACTCTTAATCTGTTTTTTTAAGTTATTAATATTTTGATGAGACTTCATGGATGTTAGCAAAAAAACCGCTATTTTTGTAATAAGAATCAAATATTTATAAAGGGAAGCATTAATTAAGGCTTAATGGAAAAGAAAATAAAACTTGATATTTTAGGTATTTCATACAGCCAGTCACAATCAGGAGCATATGCACTAATATTAGGTGAAGCAGGCGAAAAGAGAAGGCTGCCGATTATTATTGGTAGCTTTGAGGCTCAAGCCATTGCTATTGAGTTGGAAAAAATGAAACCCAGCAGGCCTCTAACTCATGATCTTTTTAAAAGCTTTGCTGAAACATTCAAGATTTCTGTTAATGAAGTTATAATTTACAAATTTAGTGAAGGTATCTTTTTTGCAAAGCTTATTTGTAATAATGGCGGTGACACTATTGAAATAGATTCCAGAACTAGTGATGCCGTCGCAATAGCTGTTAGATTTAAATGTCCTATTTTTACTTATGAATCCATTCTTGGTGCTGCCGGTATAATTTTGCAGGATGAACATGAGGTTAATCCTCCGGAAGAACAAATTGTTGAAGAGGAGCCCTCTTCTGAAAGCGGATTTGACCAGTATACATTAAAAGAGCTTGAAACTTTATTAATGGCTGCCATTGATGAAGAAGCATATGAAAAAGCATCCAAAATCAGAGATGAAATAAATAAGCGAAAATCAAAAAAATCTAAATAGAACAATTTGTTTATTAATTGTCTTTTTTTTTAATTTTATTTGTTGAAAAAATTTCATACTTAAAATAGTATTTTATTCTATCTGTCCTCATATTTTTCATTCCTTATTATAATAGAATTAAAAAATAATAATTAAGCCTCACTTTTCTAAAAAAATTTAATAGGTTTGCATACTTGTAATCCAGAGTAATAAAATGTGATTTTTTATTAATAATATAATTTTTTTCGCATGTATTATAGCAAAATAAAACCTTTAATAGGAGTTTTACTTATCTGTGCTTTTGCATTTTCCGGCTATGCATCGGAAAATGATATTGAGACAAATAGCCTGAAAAAGAAATGGGTTCTCGAAAGTTCATCAGATATAAGTGAGGATCAGGATTCTATTTCTGTTAGTGATGGATATCTGACATTGCTGGAAGGTGATGATATGAAGTTTGTAGCATTATTTCCTGGTATTGAAAAGGAAATTTCAGGTATATGGGAACTACAAGGTGATACAATAATACTGTATCCTCTTCCAATTGACAGAAAAGAGGAGGTAGATTCAGTTGCATATATCGCTGAAGACGGTGTGCCAAAGTTGTTGTATTTTAATAATGGTGTTGAATTAGCCAGAATCGACGAATCAGGTTTGACAGTTCCTGAACGTCCGATTAATTTGATTATAAAGAGTGTTGATGAGAATTCCCTCCACATTGTAAAAGATGATGTGGAGTATAAATATACAGAATCTACAACAGAACTACCATTTAAGGAGAGTTTTGGCTTTGTCAGTATTTTTAGAGGCTTGCTGGGATTGCTTGTTTTGGTTGCTCTTGCATATGTTTTTAGTGCCAATAGAAAGGCTATTGATTGGATGGTTGTGGTTAAAGGCTTATCAATTCAAATTGTTCTTGCAGTTTTAATTTTAAAGGTACCCTTTGTTCAACATATGTTTGAATTTGTTAGTAAGCTATTTTTAATGGTATTGAACTTTAGTAATGAAGGTGCAGAATTTTTACTGGGTGACTTAATGGATGTGAATACATACGGTTTTATATTCGCTTTTCAGGTGCTTCCTACAATAATATTCTTTTCTGCGCTTACAAGTGTGTTGTTTTATCTGGGTGTAATACAAAAAATTGTATATGGACTTGCGTGGATTATGGTAAAAGCAATGCGTTTATCAGGTACCGAAAGTTTGTCGGTTGCAGGTAATATATTTTTAGGACAAACAGAATCTCCATTGCTAATAAAGGCATACCTGCCTGATATGAATAAATCGGAAATTATGCTTGTTATGATTGGTGGTATGGCAACTATTGCAGGTGGAGTGCTGGCAGCATATATTGCTTTTCTTGGTGGTGATGATCCTGTGCAAAGGCTGTATTTTGCAAGACACCTTTTGGCTGCTTCTATTATGGCTGCTCCCGGAGCCATCGTTGCATCAAAAATTCTTATGCCACAAACTGAAACCATTGACAAAGCTGTTACTGTTTCTAAGGATAAGATTGGTAGTAATATTCTTGAATCTATCGCTAACGGAACCGGAGAAGGTTTGCGCTTAGCCGTTAATGTTGCAGCTATGTTGCTTGTTTTTGTTGCTATGATAGCATTTTTGAATTATATCTTTGGCTATATTGGGCATTTAACTTCGCTTAATCCTTTGATTGCTGATATTACCGGAGGACAATATGAAAAGCTCAGCTTGCAGTTTCTCTTAGGTTATATTTTTGCACCTCTTGTATATAGCGTTGGAGTCAGTAGTCAGGATATGGCACTTGTTGGGCAGCTGCTCGGCGAAAAACTTACTATGAGCGAATTTATTGCATATATAAGCCTCGCTGAACTCAAATCTACTTTTGTGTCTGAGAAGTCTATAGTTATGGCTACATATATGCTTTGTGGTTTTGCAAACTTTGCTTCAATAGGTATCCAAATAGGAGGGATAGGTTCTTTAGCGCCAAATCAAAGAACCAGATTGTCGCAGTTTGGAATGCGTGCTCTTATTGGTGGAACTATAGCATCATTGTTTTCTGCAACTATAGTTGGGATGTTGTTTTAAAAAAAAAAGCAGCCTTTTTATATTGGCAATCAGGTTTTTGCATAGTGCAAAATATTTAACACTTGACTTTGCCACTTTGAAAAATTACTTTTGAATTTCATTTGTCGGGTAATTTCATTTTATTCTCATGAAACAATACATTGACCTTATGCACCATGTTATGAATAATGGTGTAAAAAAAGAAGATCGCACAGGTACCGGAACTTTAAGCGTTTTTGGTTATCAAATGCGTTTTGATCTGCAAAAAGGATTTCCATTACTTACTACAAAAAAACTTCATCTCAGATCTATTATTCACGAACTCTTGTGGTTTCTTAAAGGAGAAACAAATATTAAATATTTAAAAGAAAATGGTGTTAGTATTTGGGACGACTGGGCTGATGAAAATGGAAGTCTTGGCCCTGTTTATGGTGCACAGTGGAGAAGTTGGAGCGGAGGAAATCAAAGCTTTGACCAGATAAGTCAGGTAATTGATCAGATTAAGAATAATCCTGACTCCAGAAGAATGATTGTGAGTTCATGGAATGTTGCAGAGCTTGACAAAATGGCTCTTATGCCTTGTCATGTTTTATTCCAGTTTTATGTTGCCAATGGAAGGTTATCTTGTCAGTTATATCAGAGAAGTGCTGATATTTTTCTTGGTGTTCCTTTCAATATTGCTTCATATGCTTTGCTAACAATGATGATTGCCCAGGTTTGTGAACTTGAAGCCGGCGACTTTATTCATACTTTTGGCGATGCTCATTTATACCTGAATCATCTTGATCAAACAAAACTACAATTAAGCAGAGATATTAGAAAATTGCCGGAAATGAAGTTGAATCCGGATGTTAAAAATATTTTTGATTTCAAATTTGAGGATTTTGAATTAGTAAATTATGATCCTCATCCGCATATAAAAGCACCTGTAGCAGTATAATTCGTTTTATATAATAATGTTTAAAAATTGGTATTATGAAACTTTCAATAATAGCAGCAGTTGCTAATAATAATGTTATTGGCAATAATAATAGATTGATATGGCATATGCCTGCTGATTTGAAGTTTTTTAAGAACAAGACTTTGGGGCATACAATGATTATGGGCAGAAAGACTTTTGAGAGCATAGGCAAGCCTTTGCCCGGCCGGAAAACCATTGTAATAACAGGGCAGGAAAATTATAATGCTCATGGATGTGAAATAGCAGATTCCTTCAAAGAAGCCCTTAAATTAGCAAAAGACGATGGTGAGGTTTTTGTCGTTGGTGGTGCCGAAATTTATAATCAGGCAATAAATCATTACTACACAAAAACAATTTATATTACCAGGATTTTTGCCAATTTTGATGGGGATACATTTTTTCCGGAATTAGATCCTAATGAATGGGAAATTATTGAAAGAGATGATTTTGAACCCGATGATAAAAACAAATACCCCTACTCATTTATGATATATAAAAGAAAAACAAAATCCTTTAGAAATTAATTTATTAAGTTTTTTGTTTTTGCTTCTTTGCAGCGGGAAACAAAACATTGTTCAATATAAGCCTGTATCCCGGTGATTTAGGATGTAGTTCCAGCTCAGTTGGCGGATCTCCTACGAAATGTTGATAATCTTCAGGATCATGTCCACCATAAAATGTAAAGGTACCTTCTCCGTATGACCCATGAATGTATCTTACTTCATCTTTTGATTTGGTTTCTCCTAATACTGTAACCGAAGGCTTAATAGTGTGGTTTTTAAAAGCTGTTGTTTGACCCATAAAGCCTTTAATAACTGTTTGATGATTCTGCGTTAGCATTGCAGGCACCGGATCCCACTTTGCTGAAAACTCAAATAGAGTAAAGAAGTCCGTTCTTTGATCTCTTCCGGTTTTTGGTACATCTATATCTGATTTAGCATACTCATAAGGGCTTTTCACTATCTCAAAATTATGAAATGCAAGTGTTCTTGAGAAATCAAGCTTTTGTTGCGCATTCTTCTCAATCGGAGTTCCATCAAAAACTTCATGTACAATATCAACTCCCTCAGCAGCAAGAGCAATGTCTAAACTTTCAGGTGCAGAACACATTGCAAACAAATATCCACCGCCGGCAACAAATTGCTGAATCTTTTTTGCTATATCCAATTTTAGGTCAGCAACTCTTGAATATCCTAATTTATTTGCCATATCTTCTGCCAATCTTACTTCTTCTTTATACCATTGTGCATTTTTATATGCAGCCCAAAATTTCCCGTATTGCCCCGTAAAATCCTCATGATGCAAATGAAGCCAATCATATAGGGGAAGAGTTCCTTCCAGTATCTCAGCATCATAAATTTCATCGTAAGGAATTTCCGCATATGTAAGTGCCAATGTTACAGCATCATCCCACGGCAAACTGTTTGGTGGTGTATATACAGCAATTCGTGGTACTTTATGAAGGAGTATCTCAGACATGTTTGCATCAGGATCATTAACTTCCTGAATTATAGAGGAGGCCTGAACATCTGCAATTATTTGATATGAAACATTCCTGGCTATTAACTCTTCCTCAAACCGATTGTGAAAAGGAAACATAAAGCTCCCATCCTTATAATTTAATAACCAACTGACTTCTACGTCATTTGTTAAAACATAATATGCAATACCATAGGCTTTTAAATGATTACTTTGAGATTTATCCATTGGTACTAATACAAATGCTGCCTGTATGTTGATATATAATAATGCAAAACTTAGGGTAAGCAATAATTTTTTCATAATAACGCTATTTTAATATACAAAGATACAAAAGCTTAAACTGAGAGTCAATTGTTTTGTCATTGCAAACTCTGATTTTGCTGTTAGAGATAAATAAACATAAAAAAAATTGTTTTATTATATGTTTTACTGAGCAAAATCTTAATTTTGCCTAGTTTATTATACTTAAATTTATTTAAAAAAAGACATACAGATGAAATTATATTATTACATTTTACTTGCCACGCTAATAATAGGGTTAAATCCCAATGTTTCAAATTCTCAAACATTCTACAGAACAGGAGCTGAAAATAGTATTGATACCGATCATATTTCCGGTGTATTACTGGCAGGTGGAGCTACTGATAATGATGATGCAATGAAATGGTTTCTGGAACGTGCTGATGGCGGTGATATAGTGGTTATAAGAGCGACGGGTTCAGATGGGTATAATGATTATTTGTATAGCTCTCTTGGAGTAGATGTAAATTCTGTTACAACAATTGTAATTTCTTCTACTGAAGAGGCAAATTCTGAAGAAGTTGAATCTACTTTATTAGATGCAGAGGCTGTTTTTATTGCAGGTGGTAATCAGTGGGATTATATTAATTATTGGAAAGATACAAAAGTGCAGGATGCTCTTGATTTTCTAATTACTGAAAAAGCTATTACAATAGGCGGGACCAGTGCAGGAATGGCAGTGCTCGGTGAGGTTGTGTTTACAGCTGAAAACAATACAGTTTATTCATCTGAAGCTCTTGGAGAACCATATCATTTTAGAATTAAATTGGATAATGATTTTTTGAATGTGCCATATATGGATAATGTTGTTACAGATACTCATTATAATAGACCTGAAAATGATGATATGCTTAGAAAAGGTCGTCATATTGTTTTTATGGCAAGGATGATAGAAGATTGGAGTATGCCGGCGAAAGGAATTGCAGCTAATGAATATACTGCAATTGTGGTTGATGAAAATGGCCTGGCACGGGTGTTTGGAGACCCGAGTTTTGAGGATTATGGATATTTTCTTCAAAAATATGGTGGCAACCCGGAGATTATTGAATCCGGAAGCCCTCTTACCTGGAATCAGGATGGCGAAGCTGTTTTAGTTTATATTATTGCCGGAGATGAAGAAGGTAGCAATACATTTGATCTTGCAAATTGGGAAGACGGCAATGGCGGAAGATGGGAGTTTTGGTATGTTGAAGAAGGTGAGCTTTTTGAAGATGAAGCTACAGTTGGCATTACTGATTTAGTTTCTGATAATGAGGATGCTGCTATATTCCCGAATCCTGCTAATAGTGAGATTAAGATAAGTTTCCCAAATGAAAATTTTGAAAACATTCAGATTTTAAATATAGATGGAAGACTTATAGAAGAGAAACTTATATCTTCCGGCAATATCATAAGTGTCGAATTAAGCATAGAGCATCTTCTTCCGGGAGTATATTTTATAAAGTTAATATCTCCCGAATATAGTATTACTAAAAAGTTGATTAAGTATTAATTAGATTAGAATGGCGGTTCTTCATCATCGAAAGAATCATTCATTTTTGACGGCATCGTCATTACGTTTGATTCTCCCGGTGAATCAAATGATCGTGATGGGTTGAAGCTGCGCTCACCACCAAACATTGACTCGTAATCTGTAAATTTTGCAAATTCTTTAATAAATGATAGCTTAACTGTGTCAAGTGCCCCATTTCTGTGCTTGGCAACAATAAGTTCTGCCATTCTTTCAGTAGAATTTCCTTCACCATCCTCCATAATTTCATAGTATTCAGGACGATAAATGAATAATACCATGTCAGCATCTTGTTCAATAGCTCCTGATTCCCTAAGGTCGGAAAGGATTGGTCTTTTTGTGCCACCTCTTGTTTCAACTGCACGACTAAGCTGTGAAAGAGCAATAATTGGAATATTCAATTCTTTGGCAAGGCTTTTTAAAGATCTTGAAATAGTGCTGATTTCCTGCTCACGGTTTCCTTTGTTGTCTCCCGAACCCGACATTAATTGCAAATAGTCAATAATAACTAACTGTATATCGTGTTGCGATTTAAGTCTGCGACATTTGGCTCTTAATTCAAAAATTGTCAAAGCAGGTGTGTCATCAATAAACAGCGGTGCAGTTGTTAGTCCTGCAATTCTTTCATTTAAGTGCTTCCATTCATCTTCAGTAAGTTGCCCCCTTTTTAGTTTTTCAGCAGCAATCTCAGTTTCACTTGCAATAAGTCTTGTTACAAGCTGAACTCCTGTCATTTCAAGAGAAAAAATTGCTGTAGGTCTTTGAAATTGTACGGCAACATTTCTGGCAAGACTAAGCACAAAAGCTGTTTTACCCATGCCCGGCCGCGCTGCAAGCACAACCAAATCTGCCGGTTGCCAACCTGCTGTTACCCTGTCCAAATCAGAAAAGCCTGTGGGAACTCCTGTTATATGGCCGTCTTTATCTTTAGCACTTTCAATTCGTTTGATAGAATCCTTAATAAGACTTTGCATATCAGAATAACTTCTTCTAAGATTGGTTTCACTGACGTTGAAAAGTTCTTTTTCAGCTTTATCCAAAATATCAAAAATATCCTGACTGTCTTCATAAGATTCTTTAATAATATCTGATGATATGCGGATTAACTCGCGTTGAATATATTTTTGAATAACAATTCTTGCATGATATTCAATGTTTGCAGCAGATGCTACTCTGTTGGTTAATTGTGAAATATAGTAGGCACCACCAACAATCTCAAGTTGGCCGCGCTTTTGAAGTTCATTAGTTACTGTTAAAATATCAACAGGTAAAGATTCTGCAAACAGATGTGATATTACAGCAAAAATCTTTTGATGAGCCTCTTTATAAAAAACGCCTTCTTTTAAAATATCAATAATGTTTGTTAATGCATCTTGCTCGAGCATCATTGCACCCAAAACAGCTTCTTCAAGGTCGGGAGCCTGTGGAGGCACTCTTCCGTGATCTACATAATTTACTGATCCTGAGGTTTTTCTTTGCTGTCTCCCGACAGTTTCTTTTGTTTTTTTTTCCGGCGTATTCATGGGTCAAAAATAGCTATTAGCAGGATTGGTTTCAATAAAAAGGTGAAATTATTTTATCAACAGTAAGCACACGCTTTAATGCTAAGGCTTAGATGAATATTAGCTTGTAAGGTACAAAATATCAGTGAATTAAACAAGTTTTGATCTGCTATTTGTTGATATTCAGCACATTTAATAATTAACAATTTTGATATAATCAGAATAATATTCTAATTTTTGAGCAGAGATTTTGTATTTAACTCAATTATTATTTGCTTATTGCAATAACTAAATTATAAAGACTCCGCAGCCTTTTTGTTTCATCTTGAAGGTAATCAGTAAGTATTGTTGCCATTTGAGCTTCTTCAACCGATATTTGACCACTTAAATGTGTCATATATAATTGAGCTGCTTGCAAATCAGAAGTTATTTTTGTTTTTGATGCTTCATGTGTAACCCCAAAATTCTCAAGTATTTCAGCAGGATTGCCATTCTTCATCATGCCGGGCCAAAGAAGATTTCCGCCAAAAAACATAGATTTTAAGCAAATCATTTTATCGGTAATCTCTTTTATATTGATGCTGATTTCTTTGCTTCTCCTTTGATGATTAAGAAGTATTTCTGTTTCAAGATTTTTGTCGAATACTATTATTTTTTCTGCATTGTTTGTAAGCTTGAGAATATTAGTAAGATAATTATAAGAAGGATCTTTTTTTGTTTCTTCAATGAATGTTAGGTTTATGTTTTCATTATTCAAAACAGAAAATCCTATACCTGTTTTTTCAAATGGAGAACTTTGCTGATAATAAGGTAAAGCCGGATCTACGCTTATGCTTTTATAGAAGATAATCTTTGCTTTATTTGCCGTGAGCAATGTTGCCTTTTTATTTAAATAATAGCTTTTATCTTGGATTACTTCAATATGTTTTTTGGAAATATCAGAAATTTCCTTCTCATTTAATAAATCCAAAAGCTCAATTCCTGAATGAAAAAGTTCAAATCTTTTTTTATCCTCAATCCCGAAAACCGACAAAATTGAAAATTCAGGAACTTTTTTCCAGCAATGCTTAATAAAATCGCATGGATATGGATAGTTACAATGTCGTCCAATCTTTATGCCGGGGGAGGAGGTTAAATTTATTGTTTCATAAAAACTTTCTATTTTTTCAGGAATAAGTGGAAGTTTTTTTTCAATCTCATCAATTATACTTTCAAGTTTAAAGAACTTGTGGACATCTATTTCTCCTTTTCTAACATAATTCTCATCAATATAACACATTTGAAAATCAGAAATATTGAGTCCTGTTTTTGCAATTACGAAATACTGTAATGAGGCATCCCAAAGGTAGGTTTCACTGATTGCTTTGCTGCTTTTTACTTCAATTGCTTTCCATCCGTTCTTTTCTTTTACAAGAATATCCAAAAGTATATTTATGCCATTTTCAGAAAACGCAGCTTCATAAATAACATTCCGGCCTTCATTAATATATTCTGCAGTTTTCTCTACTGCCAGCTTAAATTGCTTAGGAGATTTTGGTGCTGCATTTATACCGCCGGGAAATAAATTATGAGCAAGTTTGCCAATTTCGTGGCCTCTTTTAAATTTTGCTTTTTGCAGTTCGGGTATTTTGCCTCTTAGAAATGGCCTTTTTTTATCCAGATATAAAGATTTCACACACTGTAAACCTCTTATAAATGCTGATTTTGAAATTAATGCTTTAGGTTTTTCAGTATTTGCAGTTATCATGAAATAGTAATTAACTTTAGATTATATACTTATTGAAGAGTTATAATATTTTCATCTTTGATATCATTATTTTGAGTAAGCTTCAAATACAGTCTTGCTGTTGTGATAACATCTTTATTGCAATAGGCAGCAATCCTTTCAATTTCATTTTTGTTATAATATACATCAGCGACCTGGCTGCCGTCAATATCATCTTTTGGGCTGGGAATGTCAAAAACGGCTGCCAGCAATGCAAGAGAAGTATAGTTTTTTATATCTCCAAACTTCCACAATTCCATAGTGTCAAGTAATGGCACCTCCCAGGGCTTTTTGCCTTGATTATTCAGCAATAATGGGATTTTAACATTATTAATCAACATCCTTCGTGATAAATATGGAAAGTCAAACTCTTTGCCATTATGAGCACAGAGGCAGTGTCCGCTGGTATTAAAATACTGATTTAGTAATGTGCTGAAATCTTCAAGCAAAGCTTTTTCATCATGCCCATAAAAGGCTTTTACCCTGAATGTAAGACTGCCGTTTTCTAATCTGAAAAACCCTGCTGATGCACAAATTATTTTTCCAAACTCAGAATAAATTCCTGCTCTTTCAAAGAAAATTTCCTGTATAGTTTTGTCTTCTTCCAGTTTTTGTATTCTCTGTGCTTTGATTTCCCAAAGAGGCTTAAGATTTTCCGGTAATTCCTCGAAAGTATGACTCATTGGTACGGTTTCCAAATCTAAAAATAGAATATTGGTTAGGTCTATGGGTTTTTGCATCATAAAAAATGTTTAATAATTACTCAATTACTTTAAATTCTGTGCGTCTGTTATTTGCTCTGCCTTCCGGTGTTTCATTAGTATCTATGGGCTTTGTTGCTGCGTATCCCTTATATGTTAGTCTTGACTTATCAATTCCATTTTCTATAAGATAGGAATATACGCTCCTTGCCCTGTTTTTTGATAATTCCATATTATACTCATGAGAACCAATGCTGTCGGTATGTCCGCTAAGCTCAATTTTCAGCGTAGGATTTTTTTCCAGCAAATCAATAAGTTTTTTTAACTCGGTGATAGATTCAGGCAGAAGTTCATATTTATCTGTTTCAAAAAATACATTTTTTAATACAACGCTGGAGCCTTCGGTAATAGGTTGCAATGCTATATCTCTCACATATGGATCTATGCCTTCTTTTGCTTTATCATATTGGAAATTTTCCGAGAAAAACAAATAACCTTCTTTTGAGACATTAAGTCCGATATTAATCCCTGTTGGAATGGCAACTAAAAATTCTCCCGAGGTTTTTGAAGAAACAGATTTTAAAATAGTTTCGGATTTCTTAAGGTCAATAAGTTCGAATTCGGCTTCAAGAGGTTTTTTTGTAATACTGTCATAAACATTACCTTTCATATAAGTAACCGGATCGGGCCTTGCCTGCTCATACAATTCAAAAAAGTAAATATCCAAATCTCCATAACCACCTACAATGTCTGATGCGAAGTATGCTTCCATTCCTGTAGCACTGATAAAAAAGGACATCTCCTCAGCGTGAGTATTTATAGGATATCCTAAATTTACAGGATTGCCCCATTCACCATTGTCGTCTTTTCTTATTAAATAGAAATCAAGTTCGCCCATTCCCGGATGACCATCAGAAGAGAAGTACAATGTTTTATTATCCGGATGAATAAAAGGAGACATTTCCCTGTATTTTGTGTTAATTTTTAAACCCATATTTTCAGGTTTCTGCCAATTGCCTTCTTCATCTTTGTGGGTAACCCAAATATCCATATGTCCATGATTCCCATCGCGTCCACTTGTAAAATAAAGTGTTTGTCCGTCTGCAGAAACTGATGGTTGAGAATCCCATTTATTTGAGTTTACTATTGATCCTAAATTTTGTGGCAAACTCCACTGATCTCCTGATTTTCCGGAGTAGTAAATGTCACAACTGCCATATCCGTCAGGGCGGCCACAGGCTGTAAAATATAAATGCCTGCCATCTGCTGTAATAGTTTGAGCACCTTCATTTAGCTTCGTATTTATAGGTGGCCCTATATTTGTTGCCTTTGTCCATTCTTCATTTTCTAAATAACTAATGTAAAAATCTTCATGTTCTTTTCCATAAGCCTGATTATCGGAGTCTGTTCGGCTTTCTTTTCTCGTAAAAATCAGGGTTTGTCCGTCTGCTGTTAATACAGGACTGTATTCCGCATCCTCACTATTAATAGCTTCTCCAAGGTTTATTGGGTCAAAAGGCACAGGGCTTTTTATTGCATCTAGCGCAAAATCGCAATTCTCAATATATTTCATTGATTGATTATAAGAATTCTTTGTATAAAGCTCATAATCCAAGAATGTTTGAAGATTTTCTTTTGCATTTTTATATTTTCCTATCTTCATGTATGATTCACCTAAAAGATAAAAAATTACAGGATAGAAATCCGGATTTAAAGCTTTTGCTTGTTCTAAATATTCTGTACTCTCGGAGTATTTCTTTTGATGATGGAGCATTTCTCCCATTATAATATATGCTTCATAAAAATCGGAGTCTCTGGAAATTGCATCTTTAAATTCCTGCTCTGCTTGTTCAAATTGCAGTAAGCTGTAATAATCAAAACCCCGCTCGAATGCAGCCCTGGCTTTTCTGCTGGAACTGCTTAATTCGCTCTGCTGAGAGTAAACACTGATGTTGATAGCTGAAATAATCAGAAGAAAAATCAGATTTTTTAAAAATGTGTTTGTCATTTATTCTAAGTTGATTACTTTTTACAAAAAGTATTTATTATGCTAATTTATTTTTTTATAATAAAAATCAAATCTTAATCGGTATTACTGCAATTCTTCTTTTATGCTTAAAAGAAAAGTCTCAATTTTTTTGAGTGATTTAATAATTTCAAATTCCTTCAAGGCATCCCCGGGATTTTTTTTAATTTTCTCTTTGGCACCATTTAAAGTATAACCTCTTTCTTTAACAAGATTATAAATTATATGAAAATTATCTACATCTTTTTGAGTAAAAAGCCGGTTGCCTTTTTTGTTTTTATGCGGTTTTATAACATCAAATTCTTTTTCCCAAAATCTGATTAAGGATGTGTTTACATCAAACATCTTTGCAACTTCACCGATACTGTAGTAAATGCGCTCGTTGTTTTGAACTGTTTCCATTTAATTATTTATTTGACTATGTAAAAATACAAAATATGCGCTTGTATTTTGTTATTTTTGCCGCACAAAATATTAGCGTTTAGCATCATGACAAAAAAGGTATTTATTATTCTTCTGCTTGCTTTGTTTTCCATGTACTCTTTTGGATCAACAAATCAGCTTATACATGATAGTCTTTTAAGAAAAGCTGTTAAAATTGAATTGCCTGAAGATTTTTTGGGAAATCTTAAAACACTGTCAGTTTCGCATCCGCCGGGTTATGATGCAATACTTGTGAATGATGAGATTGCTTATGGTATCCCAATCATTGGAGTTGGAGATATTATGCTGGGTACAAATTTTCCCAACAAATCATACCTGCCTGCAAATGATGGCAAAGACCTGCTAAAACCTCTTGAACACATATTAAAATCTGCTACTGTTACCTTCGGCAATCTTGAAGGTTGTTTTTTAGATGAGGGAGGAATTGTGAAACAATGTGGTGACCCGGATATATGTTTTGCCTTCAGAATGCCGGAATCATATGTTGAACATTTGGTTAATGCCGGTTTTGATATGATGAGTATTGCTAATAATCATCTTGGTGATTTTGGAAATGCGGGCAGACAAAAAACTGTTGAGGTTTTGGAGAACAGAAATATTGCATATGCAGGACTTTTAAATTATCCAAAAACAGTTGTTGAGAGAAATGGGATAAAGTTTGGGATGCTTGCATTTTCTCCCAATGTTGGCACTGTGAGTATTCATGATCTTAAAAATGCTGCAAATTTAGTAAAGGAGTTAAAGGAGGAATCAGACATTATAATTGTTTCATTTCATGGAGGTGCAGAAGGAACAAAGCATCAGAATGTAAAATGCAAGACAGAACATTATTACGGGGAAAACAGGGGAAATGTTTGCAAATTTGCGAAGGCAGTTATTGATGCCGGTGCCGATATAGTATTTGGACATGGCCCTCATGTGACAAGGTCAGTGGATATTTATAAAGATCGTTTTATAATATACAGCCTTGGAAATTTTTGCACTTACGGTCGCTTCAACCTCCGTGGAGAAACCGGAATAGCTCCTATTGTTAAAGTTTATGTTGATCCCGGCGGTAAGTTTTTAAAAGCTGAGGTAACTCCAATTGTGCAGTTGAAGAGAGGTGAGCCAAGAATAGACAGTCGTAAAAGAGCAATTAAATCCTTGCAAAGATTACTGAGAGAAGATTTTCCTGACTCACGCCTGCAGATTACGGATGAAGGATTGATAATTGTAAGTCCATAAATTAAGATTAAATAATTATGTTCTTATTTTTGTTGCAAAAAAATGGTATTTTTCAGTCTGAGAAGTATAAATATTTACTTTTACAGATAGCTTATCAATATAATAGAAAGTTCTAATGTGTTTAAATTTACTAATATAGAAAAATTATGAAAAAGTTATTTATTAATGTGTTTTTGATTGGTTTTTTGAGCGTTTCTTTGAATGCTTCAAATGATATGGTTTTAAAGGAAACGATTTGGGGTAATATTTCACCGAAATCGGTTGTTCATTCGGGCGATGGATTGTTTTTTGCTCAAAACATGATGTATCGGCATACCTTAACTGTTTATAACAGAGACTTTAAGCTGGTAAAAACTATTTCCGACAAGATAAAGCTTTCTGATTACGGCTTTTCTGAATATGAAGGCGATTATAAAGGTTCTCCTGTGGAGATTGCTTTTTCTCATAATGGCAAATATGCGTGGACATCTAATTATAAGATGTACGGCAAGGGTTTTGATAATCCCGGAAATGATAAAGGTACACCTGAAGGCAACTTTGACAAAAGCTTTCTTTATAAAATAAATACAAAGACTTTTGAGATTGAAAATATTGTAAAAGTAGGAGCAGTTCCCAAATATGTTGCAGTAACACCTGATGACAAATATGTTTTGGTCACAAATTGGTGTGATTATGATATGAGTGTTGTTGATACTGAAACAAATAAAGTTGTTAAAACTGTCTATTTGGGAAGATTCCCCAGGGGTATTGAAATTTCTGCTGATTCAAAAACAGCGTATGTGGCTGTAATGGGTTCTTATAATATTGCTGTAGTTGATCTTGAAAGCTATTCTGTGAAATTTTTGACAGGAATAGGCCGATCGCCAAGACATTTATGCCTGCATCCTGATGGAAAATATTTGTATGCAACTATAAATGGTGAAGGCAAAGTTGCAAAAATTGATCTTGAAACTGAGAAAGTTACTCATAAGATTGAAACAGGAGATGCTCCCAGAAGTATGGTGCTGTCAGGTGACGGAAAGTATTTGTTTGTAGTAAATTATTTGTCAGACAGCATGAGCAAAGTAGATGCAGAGACAATGAAAGTAATTCAAACTGTTAAAACAAACGAGAGGCCCATAGGCATTACATATGATAATGAAAAGAATCAGGTTTGGGTTGCCTGCTATAGGGGCTCGATTATGATATTTCAGAATTAATGAAGAACACGGGAGTTTATTATATCAGTAAATAGTTTATTATATAATCTGATATACAAAATAAGCCAAAGCTTACGATTAACATTATTGTTATTCAATAAGCTTTGGCTTATTTTTCTTGTAGAATTGGTGATTTGAATGTAAGGATAACTTACTTATCCGGCATTGATTATCCTGATAAATCTTAACTAAGTGATTGGTTTACTTTTGAAGCTTTATCAATAATTTGCTGGTATTCTTCAGAAGTAACATCATTGAAGAAATAATTTACCGGATTAACTTTAACTCCGTTGCGATGTACTTCGTAGTGGAGGTGAGGAGCTGTTGACACGCCGGTATTCCCTACATATCCGATAATTTCTCCTCTAACTACTTCTTGTCCTACTTTTACGTTTAATTTGCTCATATGCCCGTAAAGAGTTTCATAACCATAACCATGATTTATATGAACCATAATGCCATATCCATGTCGGTTTTTTTCAGCTCTTGTTATAACACCATTGCCGGTTGAATAAATAGGAGTTCCTGTTGGTGCTGCAAAATCAACGCCTGTATGTTGACGTAAAGTTTTGTAGATAGGATGTATTCTTGGTCCAAATCCTGATATTAGTCTTTCATTTCCCTTAGTAATCGGGACAATTGCAGGGATAGAAGCCAGCATATTTGCCTTGTCTTTCGCCATCTCAAAAACTTCATCATATGATTTTGACTGAATGTAAAGTTGACGGGAAAGTTTGTCTATCCGTTTTATAGTTGAAACAATAAGCTTAGAATTATCATAGCCATCATATTCCTCATATTTGTCTGCCCCACCAATTGCGGCATCGCGCACTGCCCTAGGAATAGGTTCGGCTTCAAGAACTACCCTGTAAATATTGTCGTCCCTGTTTTGAATGTCTTCAAGAACATTGGCCAAGTTGTCCACTCTGCCATGAAGAATTTCATACTGAGTTTGATATTGCTGAACTTCTCTTTTTAGCATTTTTTCTTTTGGGGATTCAAAAAGTGTATATCCCAAAATTAATACTACAGCAGAAAAAACCATACCCGCCATAACAATACGAAGAAACTTCTTTAATTTATCTTTAAATGTTTCTTGAACTGGCTCTACAGCTAATGATTTTGTGTTAAATTGGTATTTTACTTTTCCCATATAGGTACTATGTATTTATCCTGTTTTGCTTTGGTTTTCAAATTTAAAATAAAAAAACAATATTTTATTAAAATTTAATCTAAAAGATTAAAAAAATGTTTTTTATATATAAATTCAACGAAACTGTTCTGATTTCGTTACAAAACTACGCAAAAATAAATTACTTTTGCCATTCTATTTGTATAAAAAAGATTAATTAGTAAACTTTATATCTATATTTTAAAATGAAATCCGAAAAAATACGCCAGATATTTTTAGATTTTTTTAAGTCAAAAGAGCATGTAATAGTTCCTTCTGCTCCAATGGTTGTTAAAAATGACCCTACCTTAATGTTTATTAATGCAGGGATGAACCAGTTTAAAGATTATTTTCTTGGTAATATTCCAGTAAAACATAAAAGAATTGCTGATACACAGAAGTGTTTGAGAGTTTCAGGTAAGCATAATGACCTTGAGGAAGTGGGACATGACACCTATCATCATACTATGTTTGAGATGCTTGGCAACTGGAGTTTCGGGGATTATTTTAAAAAGGAAGCTATTGAATGGGCATGGGAATTACTTACCGAAGTTTATAAAATTGATAAAGACAGAATATATGTTACTGTTTTTGGTGGTGATAAAGATGATAAGCTGGAAGCTGACATGGAAGCATATAATTACTGGAAAGCTATAGTTCCTGAAAACAGAATTTTATATGGCTATAAAAAGGATAATTTCTGGGAAATGGGAGATACCGGCCCTTGTGGCCCATGTAGTGAAATACATGTTGATATCAGAGATGATAATGAAAGAAAAGAGATTTCCGGTGCTGATCTTGTGAATAAAGACAATCCTCTTGTTATTGAAATTTGGAATCTTGTATTTATAGAGTTTAACAGGCTCGCTAATGCTTCATTACAGCTACTTCCCCACAAACATGTAGATACAGGTATGGGTTTTGAAAGATTGTGCATGATTTTACAAGGTAAAAAGTCTAATTATGATACTGATGTTTTCCAACCGTTAATCCAAAATCTCAGTAAACTTTCGGGTAAGGCATACGGAAAAAATGAAAAACCAGATATTTCAATGAGGGTTATTGCTGATCACCTGAGAGCTATAGCCTTTGCTATTGCTGACGGAGAATTGCCTTCAAACAATAAAGCCGGCTACGTTATCAGAAGAATTCTAAGAAGAGCAGTAAGGTATGGATATACTTTTCTTGATTTCAAAGAGCCTTTCGTTAGTAAGCTTGTTCCTGCATTGGTTGAGCAAATGGGACATCAGTTTCCTGAACTCCGGGCGCAAAAAGATCTTATCGAAAGAGTTATTGCCGAGGAGGAAAATTCTTTTCTGAAAACATTGGAAACTGGCATTATTAAATTTGACAGATATGTTGATGCTCATCCAAAGGGTAAAATGATAGACGGCAAATTTGCTTTTGAGCTTTTTGATACTTATGGTTTTCCTATTGATTTAACATGCTTGATGGCAAAGGAAAAATCAATGGATGTGGATATGGATGGTTTTAAAAAAGCCATGGAAGAACAAAAAAATCGCAGTCGTGCCGCAGCAACTAAGGATGTCGAAGATTGGGTCGTTTTGAATAAGTTTGACGATGAAACTACTTTCCTTGGTTATGATCAGATTGAAGCTGAAGTTATGCCTGTAAAGTATCGTAAAGTAAAATCCCAAAATAAGGAGTTTTACCAAATAGTTCTTGACAAAACTCCATTTTATGCCGAGTCAGGTGGCCAGGTTGGCGACAAAGGAGTTCTCATATTTGATGACGAGACGATAAAAGTAGTTGATACGCAAAAAGAGAATAATTTGTCGGTTCATGTTTGTACGAAAATTCCAAATAAATGGACTAATACTGCAATTGCGAAAGTTGATCTGCAAAAAAGACATCTTATCGAGAATAATCATAGCGCAACTCATTTGCTGCATGCTGCTTTGAGAAAAGTGCTTGGCAATCATGTGCAACAGAAAGGTTCACTTGTTGATGAGTCGAGATTGAGGTTTGACTTTTCGCATTTTTCTAAAATGACTACAGAAGAGATTCTTCAGGTTGAAAATCTTGTAAATGAAAAGATCAGGCAAAATATTGCTGTTGATGAGCATCGGGATCTTTCTATGGATAATGCAAAATCAATGGGTGCAATGTCTTTGTTTGGAGAGAAATACGGTGATCGTGTAAGGGTTATAAATTTTGACAGTGAGTTTTCTTCTGAACTATGTGGTGGAACTCATGTGCCACAAACAGGAAGGATAGGTTTGTTTAAGATTGTTTCTGAAGGCGCCATTGCTGCCGGAATTAGAAGGCTTGAGGCAATTACGGGTAAAGCAGCTGAGGAATTTGTAAATGAGAAAATACAAAAGCTTGAGAGTATTAAGCAATTACTCAAAAATCCAAAAGATGAAGTTAAAGCTGTAGAAAATGTTTTAACTGATATGGAAACAACACGAAAACAAGTAGAGCAACTTCAAAAAGATCAAATGAAGAATGTTGCAGGAGATATTGTTGATAAGGTTAGAAATTTAAATGGCGTAAATTTTATTGCCGAAAAATTGAATATTAGTTCGCAACAAGCAAAAGATCTTGCTTTTGAGTTAAAGAACAAGGTGGATAATTTATTTTGCGTTCTTGGTCATGTTGAAAATGGAAAGCCGGGAATTACTATTATAATTTCTGATGAAGTTGTTAAAGAAAAAGGATTACATGCCGGCAACATTGTCAGAGAATTGGCTAAAAATATACAGGGTGGCGGCGGTGGCCAGGCTTTCTTTGCAACTGCCGGCGGTAAGAATGCGGACGGAATTGATAAAGCACTAAGCGAAGCAGAAAAGCTTTTGAAATAGTATAGCCTCTGAACACAACAATAAAAATCATTTATGACAGGATATAATGAGATACTACAGAAGGTTTCCGGGATTTATGAGCAACATTTTGGCAATGAGCCGCAATTTATAAAACCTTTACCGATTTCCGGTTCAGATCGCAGATATTACAGGCTTGGCAATAATAGTGAAACCTTCATTGTTGCCTATAATCCGGTTATAGAAGAGAATATTGCATTTATAGAGTTTACTAATCATTTTCGCAAATTCGGATTAGCGGTTCCTGAGATTTTATCGGTGGGAAAAGAAAAGCAAATTTATCTTCTTAGTGATCTGGGCGATCAAACATTATTTTCCACATTACCTCACAAAAAAGAGCAGTTTCCTTTTTCTGAGAAAACAATTGAAATTTACAAAAAGATTATAAAGGTTCTGCCTGAATTTCAGGTTGTTGCAGGAAAGGAGTTAAATTATAATGTTTGTTATCCTCGTAAGGCCTTCGATAAATATTCGATGATGTGGGATCTTAATTATTTCAAGTATTATTTTCTGAAAATTGCCGGAATCAGTTTCGATGAGCAAAAGCTGGAGCAAAGCTTTGAAGCGTTTGTGAGCATTCTTAAGCAAGCAAAGCCGGATTATTTTCTCTACAGGGATTTGCAATCACGAAATATTATGATTGTAAATGATGAGCCATATTTTATCGATTATCAGGGCGGACGAAAAGGAGCTTTGCAATATGATGTAGCATCTCTGTTGTTTGATTCTAAAGCAAATATGCCCTACGCACTTAGAGAGGAATTGCTTAATCTATATATTGAGAATCTGAAGAATTATATTGATTTTGACGAGTATGAATTTCGAGAAATGTTTAAAGCTTTTGTTCTTATTCGATTATTTCAGGCAATGGGTGCATATGGCTTTAGAGGTTTTATTGAAAAGAAAACTGTGTTTTTACAAAGTGTGCCATATGCCAGGAAAAACATGCAGTATTTGCTGGAGAACGATTATATCCCGCAAAGTTTATCTTATCTTAAAGAGATAGCTGAGAAGATTGTTAGTTGCAAAAATCTTGATAAATATGAACCAACAGATGCTTCCGGGAGCAAACTAAAGGTGAAAGTTTTTAGCTTTGCTTATAAAAGTGGAATACCTGATGATTTGTCGGGAAATGGCGGTGGTTTTGTATTTGATTGCAGAGCTTTGCCTAATCCCGGAAGAGAGGAGAGATATAAAAAAATAAGCGGTTTGCAAAAAGATGTAATTATTTATTTGGGAGAAAAGCAAGAGGTTAGTGAGTTTGTTGATAATTGTACGCAAATTGCCGGTCAGGCTGTAGAGAATTATCTTAGCCGCAACTTTAAAAACTTAATGGTTTCTTTTGGATGTACTGGCGGACAACACAGATCAGTTTATTGCGCTGAATTGTTTTCAAAAAAGCTAAAAAGCAAATACAATATTGATCTTGAAATTGTGCATACTGAAGAACCTAATTGGCCGAGACAATAAAAAAATATTTTTCTCATGAAAGCAATGATATTAGCCGCGGGCCTTGGCACCCGATTAAACCCGATTACCAATAATAAACCAAAAGCATTGGTTGAGCTGTCAGGAAAAACATTGCTTGAACATTCCATCGAAAAACTTATAGATTCGGGTGTAAATGAGATAGTTATAAATGTTCATCATTTTCATGAATTGATGAAAAGTTTCGTTGCTGAATTGAAATATCCCGGAATAAGATTTCATATTTCTGATGAAAAAGATATGCTATTGGATACAGGCGGAGGATTATGGAAAGCGAAAGATTTTTTGATTGATGGGAATCCTTTTATTCTATATAATGTTGACATTATTTCTGATATTGATCTTAAAGCATTATATAAAAAGCACATTGAAGCTAATGCTTTGGCAACTTTGGCTGTTTCCGACAGAAAGTCATCGAGATGTTTTTTATGGCATGATGAAAAGCTTTGTGGCTGGAGAAATAATTCAAGCGGCGAGGAGATAATTGCTTTTCAGACATCTGATGAGCCGCAACAATTTGCTTTTAGTGGCATTCACTGCATAAGTCCTGAGATTTTTGGATTATATAATAATTATGGTGCTTTTTCAATTAAGGATGTTTATTTGAAACTTGCAGAAAATCATAAGATTACATTTTTTAAGCACAATCCTGAAAATTGGTTTGATACAGGAACTCTCGAAAATCTGGAGAAAGCAGAAGACATTTTTAAATAAAAAAATAATGTCTATTAGGCCTGATCTTCTCGGATAAACTAAAAATCCATTTCAAAGTTAAATTAATTTACCAACTCTTGCTGACGTGTCTGTTGCATACAATTTTAAATGGACAAAAGATGCAATTATCTTCATTTTCTGTTTGCGAAAAAGTTAGTTTCTCATCAAAAATTTCCAGCATTAATTTACCCAAATACTCTTCTACTTTTAATAAAGCTTCATGATCTATTGTGTCTTTTTTTTCGGGAGTTGTTATGTTTATTAGCCCGTCTTTATACATTCGAAGAGAAAAAATTCCCGGAATAAAACTTTCGGTTTTATTATTATCTTGCTGATAAATGTAAGAATACATTAAAAGCTGAAAAGCTTTGTCATATTTCCTATCAGTAAATACATCCTCCCATTCATCTATTTTCAGATCTTTTTTTTCAACAAATCCTGTTTTATAATCAATTATGCGCGTATTTCCGTTTAAACTGTCAATTCTGTCAATCGTTCCCTTGAAATTAAAATTGAAGCTCTTATTATTTTCTTTAACAGATAAGCTTTTTCTAAAAATCTCTTCCAAGGATATTATTGTAAGTATTTCACCTTTTTTTAGTTTATTTTGTTCTTGTTTTAAAAAGTTGTTTGTATATTTTTCAGCCATTCTTCTGTAAAGAAGATTTTTTCCGGAAGTAATGCTTCCGCCGGAATAAAAATTTTTAAACATTTTTCCTGTAACTGAGGCTACTTTTGGTTTCATCTTTTCAATATCATCAGTATTGATTACTCTACCGATAAAATCATTGTACAACTCTTTCAGTACCTCATGAACTACACTTCCCAGTGTATTTGCCTCTATGGTTTCTTCAACTTCTTCTGATTCAGTAACTCCGGCAATATTGTTAAAATAAAATCTTAACGGACAGCTGATATAAATGCTCAGTGCGGAAGGAGAGAAGCCCCTTTTATTCAGTTCGTAAAGTCTGTTTATTATATCTTGCGACTTTTCAATAATTACCTTGTCATTACCCGGATTTTTGGATAATGGCATAGTAACAATCTTGTCATTTATTGTAATATTTGTGTTGTAATCCTTTAGCTCATGTTCAATTTGAGTGATGAATCTGCTTTTTTCCGTACTTCCAACGCCTTCTGTTTGGGTGTTGTATATTAGAAAGACATTCTCAGCTCTTTGTAATAATCTGTAAAAATGATAAGCATAAAGAGCGTCTTGATCAGAATACACATTCATCCCAAACTTTTTCCTGACATCATAATGAATGAAAGATACTTTTTTTGATGGTGCCGGTAAGATATCTTCATTAACAGATAAAAGAATTATATTTTTAAAATCAAGATTTCTTGTTTCCAGCATTCCAAGCACCTGGAGACCTTTTAGTGGCTCACCGGTAAAAGACAGCCTGCTTTCTGATGCTAATGATTTAAAGAGTATATAAAGCGTTTTTAAATTTGGAATCAGATTAGTTTCATTGACAAAAATCTCCAGTTTCCTGAAAACAGATTTTAGAGTATAAATCGATTCCTCATCAACAACATCAATATATCCCGAATATTTGTCTGTATTATTTGTCTCATTTTCATCAATAGTAGCATTTACACTTGTTTCCATCTTATCGCAAATATCTATAAGATGCTTAATTGCTGTTTTAGGACTAGCGTTCCAGTTTTCTGCAATAATAAGTGAGAGGTCATTAACCAAAGGAGATATTTTAGAAATCTCTTTTAGAGTGTTAACAGAATGCAGCACTCTGTTTGAATTTACAACATCATCTGCAATGGTTGAAAACTCGTAATCATCATGAATGTTGCAAAGCATTCTTGTCCCAATATGATTAAGAATACGAACAATATCTTTATGATAAAACCTTGGGAAGCCATCTTTCTTGTCAAATTTGTCGGAATTAATTTGCAATCTGAAAATTGCATCAAAATATCCGTACAAGCCTGTTTTTTTTAGAGGGAAACCCATTGTTACATTAAGATTTTCAATATTTTCGGGCATGCTGTTTAATGCCGGGAGCAGAAGGTTCTCATTGGAAAGCACCAGAGCCGTTTCATCTCCTGTAGCAGCATTTCCAAGGTTTTTTAGAATATTGCCGGCAAGTTTCGCTTGGTTCACATTTTTTGGTATTCCGGCTATATGGATATTTTTTGTTGTAGTTTTATAATAATCCCCAATAAAATTGAAGTCTTTCAGTTTCCAATCAGTTTTATATTTTCTTAAAAAATGCCCTGCTTCATGATCTTCATTTTTCAGATAGTAATTATCTGCATCCCATAAAACTTCTGCCAAATCGTTTTTTACCAATGTTTTTATAATTTTCTCTTCGCCGTTGCTTAAGGCATTAAATCCTGCAAAAACAACTTTTTCCCATGGCATATTTTCTTGTAAGAGATTAATATTTTCTGCAGCATATCTAATACAAAGACCTTGGTATGCCATCTTTTTACTAAGTAACTTGGATGAAATCTCATTATAATAAACGCTGATATTTTCAAAGAATTTCAGATATTTTTTTTGAAAATCAGTCAGCTCTTCACCACCCGGATTCCAGGTTTCGATATATTTCAAATCTTTTAAGTATCCAAAGAGTTTATCTTGTTCTGTAATTGCCGAGTCAATGTCGTTAAAGTCATTTAGCAGTGCGGGAGCCCATTTAAGAAAGTCTTCCAGCTGTTCTGCATTATCTTTTGCAATTTCTTTGTAAACTTTATAAAATTCAATATTAAGAGTAATATTATCACAAAGATTTAAAGATGTTAAGCTTGTTAAAAAATCTTCGAAACTAATAATTTCAGGAGCCCAGATAGGTCCTTTTGTTAGTTTACTCAGATGTTTTCTAAAAAACAAACCTGAACGCCTGTTAGGAGTTACAATACAGATGTTGTTGGTTTTATCTCCGTATTTTTCTAAAATATATTCAGCAACTGTAGAAAGGAAATATTGCATAAAAAATTTAAAATGTTGTTTTCAAAGTTAACATTATTAAGCTAATTTGATTTAAGTTTGTATAGTCTAATTTTAATATGATATCAATGAAAAAATTTGCATTAAGTTTCGTTTTTTTCAGCTTTATGATTTTTGGGATCAACCTCCTTTTTCCTGTGCAGTTAAAAGCTTGCAGCGCTTTTTCCTTTTCTTTAAATAATGATTTTATCGCAGCAAAAGGCTACGACTGGAATGTTGGCACAGCAGTGATACTTTCTAATCTTAGAGGTGAAAGGGTGTCTATTCCAACGGGATCAGAAGCTCCTTTGACCTGGAATGCCCGTTTTGGGAGTATTACTTTTAACCAGTATGGCCAATTCCAACCTAATGGTGGAATAAATGAAGCCGGATTGGTAATTGAGGTTTTGTGGCTCGACGAAACGTATTACCCTGTTGATAATGACAAAATCCCACTAAATGAACTTCAGTGGGTGCAATATCATCTGGATGTTTGCCAATCTGTTGATGAAGTTGTTGAATCTATGAAGAATTTTGTTATTGTTCCTGTATTTGGCAAACTTCATTATTTTCTTGCCGATAAAACAGGAAATACTGCCGTCGTTGAATTTATGAACGGCGAAATGAATGTGACATACGGTGATAATCATAGTTGTAAAGCAATAACAAATGATAGTTATGCCAGATCCATTAATTATTTAAAAGCGGGCAGTAATATTGGAGGGTATAATGCATCATTGAACCGATTTGTCAGGCTGGCAGAAGCATTGGAGAATGCTGATAAACAGAAAAAGAAAAAATCCGTGGGGCAGGCCGCTGATGTGGGTTTTGAAATTCTAGAGAAGGTTTGGATTAAAGAGTGGACAAAATGGAATATTGTGTATAATATTTCTAAACAAGAGATTTATTACAAAACTGATATTTCTCAATCAATCAAAAAAATTGATATAAGTGATTTTAATTTTGCTGAAAATGCTGTACCCTTATATCTCAATATTAATAATTTTTATAGCGGATATATATTTGAGCAGTTTGTTCCTTTTACCTTAGATGTGAACAGGGAGCTTATAGTCAACTCTATTAAACTAACCGGTGTGCCGCTTAAGGAAAGTGATATTGAGCTTATTGCATTTTATCCGGAAACAATGGATGAGGTGCAAAAGTTTATGAGTAACAGATCTGTTAATACAGGTACTTTGGTGGTTAAGATTGATAAGTTAAAATCAAATGACGGAATTGTAAATATTGGCTTGTTTGATTCGGCTGAGTCTTTTGACAAAACCAGCCCGTTTAATGGTGGCAGAGTTGGAGTAACTAACAATGTTGTTACTTATGTGTTCTACAATATACCACTTAACAAATATTATGCATTAGGATTTTATCATGACGAAAATTATAATGGGAGGATGGATAGAAACTTTTTTGGATTACCAAGTGAATCTTATGGTTTTTCAGGAAAGGGGAGAAAATTCGATACTGCGAAATTTTTGTTTAGTAAAGAAAATGCAATGGTTATGATAAAGGCAAAGTAATCTCTTCTTTATAATCTAAAGACTTTGTCCGTTTTTTAAAACCAATAAAAGGTCATTATTCATTATAAAAGCTATAAATTTGTAATTAAAAAGTATTATATAATCAAAAAATGAAAATCATGGAAAACCAAATCACAGAAATATTTAAGCAGGCAATAATAATGGAACATCGTGGCAAATCTTTATATGAAAAAGTTGCTGAACAAACAAACAACGATGATGTTAAAAAGATTTTCAGTATAATGGCCGAAGAAGAGCAAACTCATATTGAGTTTTTGTCAAAGCAGTTTGCTTTTTATAAAAAGAACAATAAGTTTGATAAGAATGATTTTTCAAGTCAAAAGTCTGAAGATGCTATTGCCCAGAATATTTTAGCAAAAGAAATTACAGAAAAGATTTCCGGTTCCGGCTTCGAATCTGCTGCTATATCTGCAGCAATAGATATGGAAAATAAATCAGTTGAAATATATGCAAAGCAGGCAAAATCTGCTTCGGATCCTAATGAGAAAGAACTTTTTGACTGGTTAGCAAATTGGGAGAAAGGTCATCTTGAATTATTGATGGACTTAAATAAGCAGCTAACGGAAAAAGTATGGTATGATAATAATTTCTGGCCGTTCTAATAATTCCACACATAATAAATTTCAAGATTTTTTACAGCTTTATATAAATTAATATTAAAACAATGAAAGCTCCACGTGTAACAAAAGTAACCACTCATGTTTTGCAGGAGATGAAACTTCGGGGTGAAAAAATTGCCATGTTAACAGCTTATGATTATAGTATGGCGCGTATTATTGATAGTGCAGATATTGACGTTATTTTGGTTGGAGATTCTGCATCAAATGTAATGGCCGGATATAAAACAACATTGCCTATTACTCTTAATGAAATGATATATCATGCAGGTTCTGTTATGCGTGCAGTTGAACGTGCTTTAGTTGTTGTCGATTTGCCCTTTGGAACATACCAGGGAAATAGTCGCGAAGCACTTGGCTCTGCTATCAGAATTATGAAAGAATCAAATGCTAATGCTGTAAAGCTAGAAGGAGGCAGGGAAGTTCTGGAAAGTATTGATCGTATTCTATCGGCAGGAATTCCCGTTATGGGTCATCTTGGACTTACTCCTCAATCTATTAATAAGTTTGGGACATATGTTGTTCGTGCAACCCAGGATGATGAGGCTGATAGGCTTTTTGAAGATGCACAAAAATTAGCTGATGCCGGATGTTTTGCTATTGTTCTTGAAAAGATTCCTGCACAATTGGCTGCAAAGGTAACTGATAGCATTAATATCCCTACTATTGGAATAGGTGCCGGTAATCAAGTTGATGGGCAGGTGCTAGTTATTCATGATATGTTGGGAATAAATCAGGATTTTTCTCCACGTTTTTTAAGACGTTATCATAATTTATATGAAGAAATGAAAGGAGCTGTTTCCTCATATATAAAGGATGTGAAAAGTCGCGACTTTCCCAATGAAAGAGAACAATACTAAAGGTTTGTTTTTTTCAGACTTGTATTTTTTCTTTTTATTTATACCTTTCCTGTTCTTATGCAATATAATCTAAAGCCTAAAATGCTAAGGAAAAATTTTGCAACAGGAGATTAAATAATTATATATTCTGCATTTATGAAAACAATGCTTTTAAGTGATCGCATTTTGTATGAAGATAATCATCTGATTATAGTAAATAAACTCCCATCTGAGATTGTTCAGGGCGATAAAACAGGAGATGAAACTCTTGGGGAACTGGTAAAAGCATACATTAAAGAGAAATACAATAAACCCGGCAATGTATTTTTAGGTGTTATTCATCGTATTGACCGCCCTGTGAGTGGTGCAGTTTTGTTTGCCCGCACATCAAAGGCGCTTGAAAGATTTAACAAAATGCTCCGAGATCGCGAATTACAAAAGAAATACTGGGCTGTAGTAAAAAATCCACCTGAAGAAACAGAAGGTACATTAATTCATTATCTGAAAAGAAATCAAAAACAAAATAAATCCTATACTTACGATAAAGAAGTTCCGGAATCTAAAAAAGCGGAATTGAGATATAAGCTAATTGGTGAAAGTGATGGTTATTATCTCCTTGAAATTGAATTAATTACCGGCAGGCATCATCAAATCAGGGCACAACTTGCCGCAATAAATTGTCATATCAAGGGTGATTTGAAATATGGTTTTGCCAGATCAAATAAAGATGGAAGCATTAATTTGCATGCAAGACAGGTAGATTTTATTCATCCGGTTAAGAAAACAGCAGTGAATATTAAAGCACCCGTTCCTGATGATAGGTTGTGGAAGTTTTTTGAAGAGAACTTCGGAGAAAATCTTTCATCATAAACTTTTAAAGTGTAGGCTTGTTTTAATGATACAATATTTAAAATCTTTTAAATATGATTCGGTTTTTATTTAATAAATTGTACATGAAAGTTTAAAAATAATGCGATTTAATATATTGTATTTAATTATATTGCTCTTCATACAGCCTTCACAACTATTAGCGCAGTTTTATTCACAAGGCCAGGATCCATCAGGAATTGATTGGAAGCAAATAAATACGGAGAATTTTCAGATAATATTTCCTTCAGATTATGCAGAACAGGCAACATATATCGCAGATGTTCTTGAGCATGTGTATGAGTTTGGTACTTCCGGACTGAATCACAAGCCGAAAAAGATATCTGTGATAGTTCACAACAATACTGTTGTTTCTAATGGTTTTGTTTCATGGGCTCCCAGCCGTCTCGAACTTTTTACAACGCCTCCGCAAAATAATGATGCTCACGACTGGATGGAGTCACTTATTGTTCATGAGTTTCGTCATGTTGTGCAGATTGACAAACTTAACCAGGGTTTAACACGAATAATTTATTGGCTTACCGGCGAACAAGGTGTTGGAGCTGTGTTAGGCCTTTATGTGCCTTTATGGTTTTTAGAAGGTGATGCTATTGTTGCAGAAACTGCATTAACAAACAGCGGCAGAGGTAGAATGCCCCGTTTTGAACAAGGACTAAGGGCGCAGGTTCTTGATAAGAAAGTTTATTCCTTTGATAAGGCTGTTTTTGGCTCTTACAAAAATCATGTGCCTAATCATTATGAACTCGGATATCAGCTAGTTGCAAATGCAAGGCATCACTATGGAAAAGATTCATGGGATCCGGTTTTAAATAATGTTGCACGTCATCCTTATAGTATTTTTCCCTTTTCATGGGGAATGCGAAAATCCATGGGCATTAGCAAAGACAAACATTATAAAAGCACTATGTCTTATTTGGATAGTGCGTGGACAAAACAAAAATCATTAACGCATGTATCAGAAATTAAACATATTTCTACTGAAAACAAACTGTATTCAAACTACGAAAATGTTTTTTTTGTTAATAATAAAACTTTCATTGCTCTAAAGTCAGGCTTAAAGGATATTCCAAAGGTAGTTATTGTTGATAAAGCCGGAAATGAAGAGGTGCTGTTTACTCCGGGGAGTGTAATGCCAGGTTCATTTAATTATGGTGCAGGAAAGATTGTCTGGAGTGAGTTTAGGCGCGATCCTCGCTGGGATCAGAGAAGTTGGGCAGAAGTTCACATTTTTGATGTTAAGACAGGAGAAAGAAAGAAAATTTCGCATAAAACAAAATGGTTTGCCCCGGCTGTTTCTCCGGATGGTAAATATATTGCCGTTATTGAAACTGATGAGAAAAATGTAAATTCTCTTGTTATAATTGAGATGGAAACCGGTGCTGAAGTTAATCGTTATCAAGGTGAAAATAATGATTTTTTAATGACTCCCGAATGGAATGGACTTGGAAGTGAAATTGTTGTGGTGGCTTTAGATAGCAGAGGTAAACGACTGGATGTTGTTAATCTTGATTCAGCTTATTTTGAAACTGTTTTGCCGGCATCGAATGTTGATATTTCTAAACCCAGATTCTGGGGCTCTCATTTGTTTTTTAATGGGACATATTCCGGAATTGATAATATCTACTTGCTGGACAGAAAAAATGATAAAGTGCTGAGGCTGATATCATCAGAATATGGTGCTGTAAACGCTGATTTGTCACCATCAGGAATGGATTTTGTTTTCTCTGATTATACTGCTGAAGGTTATAAAATCGGATTAGTTGATATAACAGAAATTGCTGAAATTGATATAACAGATATTGAAAACCATGCTGTTAACTTTTTTGAAGCTTTTGCTGAACAGGACGAATCTATTGTAAAACCGGAAAATATTGCAAGAAATGAGTATGAAATAAAAAATTATTCAAAGTTGGCAAATTTATTTCGATTGCATAGCTGGGCGCCTCTGGTTGTGGATGCGCAAAGACAGGAATTGAGAACAGGTGCCTCTTTGTTATTTCATAATAATCTTAGTACTTCTTTTTTGTTTGCAGGATATGAATATGATGTGAATGAAGGGCAGGGTAAAGTTTTTGTTGATTATAATTATTATGGTTTTTATCCTGTATTGTCTTTTTATTATGAAAGGGGAGGCAGAACAGGTTCGTATATTGACAGATACGAAGAGCAACAGACTTTTTATTATACACAGCAATCATATTCCGGACGTTCTTTTGTGCCTTTAAGCTTTAGTTACCGACATTATTATTATGGGATTACTCCTTCTGTAGCATATCAAAACATTCTGTTTTCACCTGCAAAAACAGCTCCGGCCTTTATCGAAACACAGAATATGCATTCATTGGAATACAGAGCTTTCGCTTATATATACAGAAAAACAGTAAAACGGGATCTGCGGCCTAAATATGGACAGGTGTTCGATATCTCTTTTCGTCACGGACCCTTTGGAGAGTATAACCTGGGTGAAGCATTTGGCGCTCGTTCAACAAGTTTTCTGCCGGGATTATTCGGTCATCATAGCTTAAGGATTATTGCAGGTTTCCAACAAATTAATTCTGGCAATAGCTACTTTGGATATCAAAGTTTTCTGAGATATCCAAGGGGAATTACCGGGCAGAAGCATAATGAGTTGCAAACAGTGTCTTTAGATTATGCTTTTCCTTTTGCTTATCCGGATTGGAGTTTAAAATATGTTTTCTATTTACAAAGACTAAGTGCAAACCTTTTCTTTGATTATGCTTCTGGAATAGAAAATACGGAAAATGAATCAAATGGCAATGGTGAAATTATATCTGTACATGATGAGTTTATGACAAGCGGAATTGATTTAACAGCTGATTTGCATTTTCTTAGATTTATTGCACCAATGAGAATAGGACCCAGAGTGGGCTATAATTTAAAATCTCAAGAGATGTTTTTTGAATTTTTATTCTCTGTTTCTTATTAATTTAAATGTTTATTCTTATTGGCTATAATAAATATTGCAATAAAAACCAGCAAGAAAAATCCCCAGAATAAAAATAAAAGATTCAGCTTGCTTACAGAAACATAATTATAAACAGCGAAAGCTAAAAAAGAGAATATGATTGTAAGCAAAATGAATATCAGGGCAACCTTATCATCTTTCAATCCCAGGTATCCGATATGATGAGTTGTATGGTCTTTCCCGCCAATAAAAGGTGAGCTTCCTTTCATAATTCTTTTTATAAATACTGTAGTTGTGTCAATTATGGGTATAGCAAAAGCCATTAAAACTCCTGTAGTTTGTATCCAAACATTTTCTATACCTTGATAATTAGAGCCATTCCATAAAAAAATTATTCCCATGCCTGCCAGAAATACGCCAATAAACATACTGCCTGTATCTCCCATATACATTTTTGACGGATGCCAATTGAAAAACAAAAAACCCACAAGAGCAGCTATTACACCAATTATTAAAAATGTCATACGATGATCTAATCCGCCCGAAAACAGTAAAATAGCAAATATGGCTGAAAGAATGCATATGGAAACAATGCTCGTTATTCCATCCATATTATCCAACAAGTTCATAGCATTCATAATGCCAACAACCCAAAAAACAGTTATGATATAATTTAAGAATTCTGTTTCGAAAATATTAACAGAGATACCTGCCATTATAAGAATTATGCCACAAGCAACTTGAGTAAAAAATTTAAGCCAGGGCTTAGTATTATACGCATCATCAAATAAGCCTAATAAAAAGCCAAGTGTACCGGCTGCAAACATTCCAAGTGATTGGGGATGTAAAAAATATCCGGATTCATTTTTCTCAAAAGGGTAAACAATAAGAGAAAACAGAAATATTATAAAAAAGGAAATTCCGCCGAGAGCAGGTTTGGATGTTGAACTCCATCGTATTGTTGCTTCATCTTGATTTCTAATACCCATTGAGCGTACAAACTTTAAGAGCAAACTATTTATTACCAATGAGAAGAGAAATGCTGCTACAAAAAAAACAGCCAGAAATATATTGTATTTATTATCCATGTCTAATATTGCATTTTATTATACCTGAATCAGAAAGGGCTTTGATAGTTAATAAATGAAACCCCCAGTTTGTCTTTATCTGAAACAATAGGATTGCCAACTCCCCAGTCAATATTTAAGTTGCTGTCGCTCCAATTAATAATTCTTTCACTGTCTTTATTATATAATCCGGTGCATTTATAAACAAATATTGTATTATCTTCTAAAGCAATAAAGCCATGCGCAAATCCCGGAGGAACCCACAACATATTATTTTTATCCGCAGTAAGGATTACTTTGTGGTGTTTACCATAAGTGGGTTCGCTTTTTCTTAAATCAACAACAACATCAAGTGCTTTGCCGCATACAACTCTTACAAGCTTACCTTGTTCGTATGGTGGAACCTGAAAATGAAGGCCTCTTAATACATTTTTTTTTGAAACAGATTGGTTGTCTTGTTTGAAATCCTGATCAATACCATTTTTTGCAAAAACATTTTTGTTCCAGCTCTCTAAGAATAGTCCCCGCTCATCTTTAAATATCCGGGGGTAGATTTCAATCAAGTCTTTAAATGCGGTTTCAACGAATTTCATTCTCTTGCTATTTCTTTTTTAATAAATATTGGAAAAAATTAAATACTTTCTTAAAAGAAGAAAATGATCCGCTCCCATTTTCATCATAGTAATCATATCCATAATCACCATAATATCCGTATGCATATCCTTTTTCATATCCGTAACTGGAGTATTGCTTATCAACAGAGTTTAATACTATTGATAGATTTGGAATTTTATTTTCAGAAACCAATCTGTTTACATTTTGGATAAATACACGTTTTGAATAATTAGCTTTGAAAATGTAAATAGGATAATCAGCCATAATTATACTTTTCATGCCGTCAGTTACGATACCTACGGGCGGATTATCAACGATAACATAATCATATTTAGTTTTCAGGGCACTAATCATCTCATCCATTCTTTGATTTAAGATAAGCTCAGAGGGATTTGGCGGTACAGGGCCGGCTGTAATAAAATCAAGATCTTTTACTTTTGATTGCCTTATACAATTATCAATTGAATCTATACCTGAAAGGATTGTGCTAACGCCGCATTTATTATCTACATTAAAACCGTAATGGATTTTTGGTTTTCTCATGTCAAGATCAATAACAATTACTTTTTTCTGGCTAAAAGCTATAATTCCTGCCAGATTTAGGGCAAAAAATGTTTTACCTTCACTGGAAATGGTTGAAGTTATTGCTATTAGCTTGCTGCCGGGGCTGTTGTCAATAAACTGCAAATTTGTGCGGATTGAGCGTAAAGCTTCAGCAATAATTGATTTTGGCCTGTTTACAACAAGTAGTTTGCTTTTTGGAATGTCTGATTTATACTTGGGAATAATTCCTAATATCGGTGTGTCTGTGTGTTTGATAATGTCATTAAGAGATGGAATTTCATTATAAAACAAATATCTGACAAAAATTAAACCTATAGAAAGAAACAGAGCTGCCAATAGGCTGCTTATATAAATACTTTTTGGCTTGGGGCTAATTGGTTGTCCGGGTATATCTGAACTCTCAAGAATTATACTTTGAGGAACAAAGCCCGCCAAAGAAATTGAATGTTCTGCTTTCTTTTCTATTAATTGATTGTAAAACTTTTCATTAATTGTGTAAACCCTTTGCAGCTTGCTGTATTCAAGTGAATTATACTTTTCAGGCTCGTATGATAATAGTTGGGAATATTTCTCTATTTTACTTTCTATTTCCTCTTTTCTTGATTCTATGTTTGATTTTAAGATGTTGATGCTCTCTATCAAAAACTTTTTTTGAATTTCTATTTGATAATCAAGAGCAGCAATCTGACTACTGCTTTGAGTTACTTCGTATAATAATTTTTCTCTTTCGAGTAAAAGGTCATGAAGGGAGGTTAACATCCCCGAGATATTATTTTTAAAATCTATACCTGCTAATATGGCAATTAATCTGTAGATGTCAACTTCATCTTCACTAATAAGATTTTTTTCAATTTCATCATAAACACTTAATTCGATTTCTAAAGAAATCAGTTGATTTTGAAATTCATTTAATCGATCTTGTAATGGTGATATGCTATAAGATATATTTTCTGAAATATCATGTTCCTGCTTAAATTGTTCAAGCTCTAGCTCTGATTCTGTGAGTTTTTCAAAAACCAATTCCAGTTGTTTGTCAATAAAACTAAGGATATTATTAGCACTTTCGGCATTCTTTTCCAGGTCATAAAGATTAAACTCTTCAGCAATAATATTGGCAATATCTGAGGTTTTTTGTGCATTTGTACCCTGGTAGTTGATTTTTATAGTTTTTGCTGCCGAATTTAATACGCTGATATTTATTTTGTTAGAATACGTTGCGACGATTTTGTCAGGATTATTTATAACAAAGAAATATGAGTTACGACTAAAAATGTTTTGATGATCCCTTATAGCATTGAAATTTACGACATTAACTTTAACGTCAAAATCAGGCATGCTAAACCATTCGCCAATACTAATTTCCTGCTTTCTTTGAGAATCTCCATTCAGGCTATAAGAAATTATTGCCGTGTCATTGCTGGCAAAATCTATGGAAACAGGCTCTCCATATATTTGACTATTTTTAATTTTATACTCTACATAAAAAGGCGAGCTTTTATATAATTCAAAATTTAAAACTCTGCCTTTTGAGTAATAACCTACTTTTAAAGGAAGTTTTGACAAAGCACGATTTAGAAAAACAGAAGATCTTAATAATTCAATTTTTTTTGCAATATTATCCTCATATATATTTGTAGAAGGTAAAATAGTGCTTTTTTGATCGTCTGTAGTAATCTGCAGAATAGAGGAGGCTTGATAAATTGGCGGTGTATATCTTAAATACACGTAAGAGCCTGCTACTGCAAGAAGTATAAAAATAATGGGAAACAAAATATTTCTTTTAGCTATAAAAAGAAATAATTTCAAGTCTATTTCATCATTTAAAACTGATATTTTTTTATTTTGGTTTGTTGTCATATTTATCTAAACAAAGAATATACAATAAGTGCCGAGGTTAATATTGATAAATACGGAGTGATATGCTCCAGTATTCTTTGAGGTACTTTTGCTCGTGGTTCAACATAAATTATATCGTTGGCTTGCAATACTAAGTTTGCATCTTTTACACCTTGTATTGTTGAAAGGTCTATAAGGAATACTTCCGGTTCATTTAAGTCGCCGCGAATAAGCTTAACTTTTCTAGCCTTGCCATCGTCAATTCCTCCTGCAAGTGCAAGTGCTTCGAACAATGTTGTATTTGCATGTTCCAAAGTGATTACCTTGGCTGTTCCGCCACGTCCTCCCGGGAATACTATAACTCTGTTATTTACAACCTTAATTGTAACGAATGGACGATTGTAATATTTCATGTACTTATCTTCCAGGTATTTTTCAAGCTCCCTGATGGTCATGCCCTGCACGAATGTGCGTCCAATTACTGGCAGCTTAACTGTGCCATCATGTTCTACAGTGTAATTAATCTGTTTCATTTGTTGCTCAGTGTATGGATCGAGAGGATCAACGAGTTTTTCACCTTCATTGGTAAATAAACGAAAATACAGTTCATCACTCGGAGCCAGCCGGTATTCCTTTGTTGGCCCTTTCTCATCGAATGTTGCATACTCATAATCGGTAGGAGTGCGCAACATCCTTTCAGGGTTTAATAACTTGCATGAAGATAATCCTGAAGCTAAAACAATAAGAAGTATAAGTAGTTTCCTCATCTATATAATCATTTTGCAGCCAAAGTTACAAAGGTTTTGCAAATTCAGGAAGAAATATTGAATTTTAAGTTCTAAAAGCTTTTGATAATGTAATGATTAGTTAATTATTTGGCATGTTGGCAAATAAACTTGCAATGAGGATTTGTGAATCTTTTTAAGCAACTTCAAGGGGTTTGGAAATTCTTGCCGATTTTTCTTCCAGCTTTTCATAATAATATTCCGACATTTCTTTCACAAGTCGGGTATAATGAAATTTTTCTTTGACAAAATCCCAGCCGTAATTAGAAAATTCTTTTCGGAGATTTTCATTTTCTGTTAATTCAAAAAGCTTATCTGCAAAATCATTTTGTCCGTTTCCGTTTGAAAGTAAGGCTGTTTTTCCCGGGATTACTACATTCTCTATGCCTCCCACGCAAGTAGATACGATTGGTTTGCCACTTGCCTGTGCCTCAATCAGACTTACGGGTGTGCCTTCATTTAATGATGTGAGAGCAATAATATCCATTCCGGCATTCACAATGTCCATATCTGTAAGCCAGCTTGTAAAAGTTAATGCAGCTTTTTTATAAGGTTCTGCACCGTTTACAAAATCAATACCAAGATTTCTTGCTTCGCTTTGTAGTTTCAACATGCATTCTCCATCACCAACAATGAATCCACGAATCTTTTTACCGCTTCTGTTTCTTATATTATTAAATGCTTCTAGAAATAAACTGTGATTTTTTATAGGAACTAATCTTCCAATAATACCTATTGCAATTTCATCATTATCCAGTAAATATTTTTTTCTGAATAAATCTCTTTTAATGTTGGTGTCTTCTCTGAATCTATTTAGATCAAAACCCAGTGGTATCACTTTTACCTTATCATCACTGCAAATCCTGTATTTATTTACCAGGTCGTCTTTTTGTTTTTCACTTATTGCTATTATACCTGAACTTTTTCGTGCAAGAAATCTTTCTAAATTCTTATAAAAAGCTGACTTAAGCTGACTGAAATATGAGTCAAAAACATGTCCGTGAAATGTGTGTATGATTACCGGAACCTTGCAATATATTGCTGCTTGTCTTCCCAATGCACCTGCCTTTGATGCATGTGTATGAACAATGTCCGGCTTATAATCTCTAATGATTTTTTTTATTGCATTATATGCTCGATAGTCATTTGAAGGAGATATCTCCCTATGCATGTGAGGAATTATAAACGGTTCAATACCGAGATTATTAACAATATATTCTGAGTTTTTTTCTGAAGCATCGTTAGAACCGCCAATTAGTAAGGTCTCAAATTCCGGTGGCATATACTTAGTGAGATAGGCTGCATTGTATGTGGGGCCTCCCAAATTAAATCGGTTTAATATCCTTAGTATTCTTGGCATTGCAATAAATTATTTATGCAAAAATACGCAAAATAACTTAAAAACATTGGAAATTAAACACTTGTTATATATTCCATTTTTTCCAGCAATTTTGGAAAACAATTAGAGCCCAGATGTTTGCAGGTGAATCCTCGGGATTTGATGAAAATAGTTTTTTCTTTAAATTGTTAATAACCTTTGGATTGAAAATGTTTTGCTCAATAATAAAATCTTCTGATAATAAGTCATTCTCAATAAGATTTCGCAAATCCGTTCTGAACCATTTTAGTAAAGGAACTTCAAATCCATGTTTTGGTCTGTGGAGGATTTCATCAGGTAAAATATGCCTGAAAGTATCTTTAAGGATTTTTTTCCCGGAATGATTATCTATTTTATATTCAGAGGGTAAAGAAAAAACAAAATTTACAAGATCATGGTCAAGGAAAGGAGTTCTGACTTCCAGAGAATTTGCCATTGACATCATGTCCACTTTTGTAAGCATATCACCGGGCAACACCAATGACATATCCTGTTTCAAAACAGACTCCATACTGTCAGAAGAATATATCTCGTGCAGAATGATCTCTTTCCGGTCTTGTATTATACTATTCTTTAATGGATTTAAGAGATAGGCGGCAGATGATTTATCATTATTATATCCTGCCCATTGCCAGTATCTTTCAGCAGCAGATAATTTTAATCCTTTACTGAATCGGTTGACTTGTCTGAATTTATTAAGAAGTTTGTTATTTCGGGATTGAGGTAAAAGCCCAAATGCAGGAGATAGCATCTTCAAAGCTTCATTTGTGAGACCACCCCTTCTTGCTTTAAACTCAGCCATATGTTTATTATAACCCGCAAACATTTCATCTGCACCATCACCGGAAAGTGCAACGGTTACTTTTTGCCGGGTTTGCCTGCTTAGTATATAAACCGCAAGTGCTGATGAGTCGGCAAATGGTTCATCAATGTAATCAAGAACAGGGTATAAACAATCAAGCAAATCATTATGATTCAGCATAAAAGCCGTATGCTCGGTTTTATGCATTTTTGCAACTAAATTGGCATAATTTGTTTCATCAAACATTGGCTCATCACTAAAACCAATACTGAAAGTTTTTAAATCGGCTTTATGCCTCACAGCAAGTGCTGCAATTATACTGCTGTCTATTCCTCCGCTTAGGAATGCCCCCAGCGGAACATCCGACACTAGTCGTTTTTGTACAGCTTCTTCAAGCTTTTCTTCCAGTACTCTTTGAGATTCTTTGTATGATAAATTACCATAGCTTTGTTTGTCGGGAGTAATCTTGTAGTATTGATGTTTTGTGATTCCATCCGGATTAATCCACATATAATGTCCGGGCGATAGTTTATTCACATTCTCAAACATACTCCAATCACCGGGAACATAGTTCAGGTGCAGATAATTTACAAGCGAATAATAATCAATATTTTTCTTCACACCCAAAGCTATCATAGCTTTCATCTCGGAGGCAAAAAGAAATTTTTCTCCATCATAAGAATAATATAAAGGCTTTATTCCAAAGCGATCGCGGGCAAGAAAGATTTTATTCTCAGCATTATCATAAATTGCAAAAGAAAAGAATCCCTGCAAATCGTCGAGACATTTTTCTCCTTTTAAAATGAAGTTCTGCAATAAAACTTCGGTGTCACTATTTGTGGAGAAATCTATACCATTGTTTGAAAGCTGAGCTTTAATTTTTTTAAAATTATAAATCTCACCATTAAAAACTATTGTATATCTCCCTGTAGAATCTTTAAATGGCTGATTTGCGGCTGTTGTTGTGTCAATTATTGCAAGTCTTGTATGACCAAGGATTGCCCGATTGGGGAAAGTAGCTATGTCGTTAAATTCCGGACCACGATTATTAAGAGATAACACGGCATTTTTAATAGCCGGAAAATCAGCTTCAATATTGCTGTCCTGTTTATAATAAATACCGCAGATACCGCACATTAATCAGTCTTCTGTTTTATATATGAATAACCTCATCGTAAGCAGCTGCTGTTGCCTCCATTATAGCTTCCGACATAGTCGGGTGGGGGTGTACAGACTTAATTATTTCATGGGCAGTAGTTTCAAGTTTCCTGGCAACTACTACCTCAGCTATCATCTCTGTTACGTTTGCACCTATCATGTGTGCTCCGAGTAATTCTCCGTACTTAGCATCAAATATGACCTTTACAAAACCGTCTTTATTGCCGGCAGCACTGGCTTTTCCTGATGCAGTAAATGGAAATTTTCCTGTTTTTATCTCATAGCCGGCTTCAATAGCCGCTTTTTCCGTATAGCCTACAGATGCAACCTCCGGAGAAGTATAAGTACATCCGGGAATATTATTGTAATCAATAGGTTCGGGATTATGTCCGGCAATTTTTTCCACACAACATATAGCTTCTGCTGAAGCAACATGTGCAAGTGCCTGGCCTTTAATTATATCACCAATTGCATAATAACCTTCTACATTTGTGCGGTAAAACTCATCAACTTTTACCTTGCTCTTTTCCACTTCTATGCCTGTATCTTCCAACCCAATGCCTTCTACATTGGTTGTAATACCAACTGCAGAAAGAATGATATCCGCTTCAATTATTTCCTCGCCGGTTTTAGTTTTTACCGTTGCCTTGCACTTACTCCCTGAAGTGTCAACAGTTTCCACAGTGCTGGAAGTCATTACTTTCATCCCTGATTTTTTGAAAGCTCTTCCAAGGTTTTTGGAAACATCTTCGTCTTCCAGGGGAACTATGGTGGGCATAAATTCAACGAGGGTAACTTTTGTGCCAATGGAATTATAGAAATATGCAAACTCAGAGCCAATAGCTCCCGAGCCAACAACAATCATTGATTCGGGTTGTTTTTCGAGAGTAAGAGCTTCGCGGTAGCCTATAATCTTTTTCCCGTCTTGTTTTAGGTTAGGAAGTTCGCGTGATCTTGCGCCTGTTGCTATGATTATATGATTTGCAGAATATTCATGGTTTTTGCCATCATTGTCTTTTACTTCTACCTTTTTTCCGGGTAATACTTTTCCGAAGCCTTCAATTACATCAATTTTATTCTTTTTAAGAAGAAACTGAACTCCTTTACTCATATTTGAAGCAACTTCACGACTGCGTTTTACCATAGACGGCAAATCTGCTTTCGGCTCAGAATCAATAGAAATACCATAAGATTCAGCATGCTTCAGATAGTTGAAAACTTCTGCACTTTTTAATAAGGCTTTGGTTGGAATACATCCCCAGTTAAGGCATATACCGCCTAATTCTGATTTTTCAATAATAGCGGTTTTCAAACCGAGTTGTGATGCTCTTATAGCAGCAACATATCCGCCGGGTCCGCTGCCAATTACTATTAGATCGTATTTCATCTTATAAATATTTTATTTATTACTTATGTTTTTATCGATTATTTAAAGCTAATCTGCATTTTGCAATTTCATTGATTATTTGCGGTTGTTTTTCGCAAATATTGCCAATAACCAGAACTTCAGCTCCTGCATTCCACAATTCAGATGCTTTTTCCTTGTTTTTTATACCACCACCAACAATTAACGGTACTGAAATGTTCGCTTTTACCTGTTCTATCATTTCTGTTGATATGCATTTTTCTGCGCCACTGCCTGCATCCATATATATAAGTTTGTGTCCAAGCATTTCACCGGCAATAGCTGTACAAACAGCAATGTCAGTTTTGTCGTAAGGAATAGGTGTTGTATTGCTCATATATACTACTGAAGTGAGTTTTCCACTTTCAATAAGCATATATCCGCATGGAATAACTTCCAGTCCCGACCGACGAATATGAGGAGCAGCAATTACATGATTGCCAATGAGCATTTCAGGATTTCTGCCTGAGATTAGCGATAATAAAAGCAGTGCATCGGCCTGTGAACAGATTTGAAATATACTTCCGGGAAAAATAACAAGCGGTATGTCAGTTTGTGATTTAATTAATTTAATGCCTGCCTGAAAACTATCACCTTTGATCAGGCTGCCACCAACGAATATATAGTCAATCCCGGAATCATTACAAAGCAATACTTGTTCTTTTATGCTTTCCGGATCAGACTTGTCCGGATCAATCAGTACCGCTAATTGCTTTTTCTTGCATTTTGCCGACACAGCAAGATTTTTATATACATCCATTATGCTATAGTTTGTTGTTTAGCACACAAAGTTAATGCTTGTCGTTAAAGAGTACAGAAAAATCAATTTTTTTTTTA
>CAZTPA010000015.1:0-48873 GCA_964614525.1 uncultured Bacteroidales bacterium
AAATCAATTATAATTTAAAACCTTACACTATTTTTGTTGTTAGTATTTTTATACATTAAAAACATGAGAAAAATGAAAAAATTAGCAATTCTTTTTTTTGCTGTGATTGCTTTGGCGTCATGCAAAAATGAGGTTATAATGACAGGAAAAATAGAGAATACTTCTGCTTCGGAAGTAGAAGTATTTTATTATAAAAACAATATTTCTAAAGAAACTGAAAAAGTTGTTGTTAACCTTGATGAGCTTAATGCTTTTACTGTTGAAATGCCATTAGAAGAAAGTGAGTTTGTGTATCTGAGAATTCCCGAGAAAACTTTGAAGCTTTATATCAAACCAAAAACAAATGTTTATGTGGAGTTTGATGCCCAGGAAAAAGAAGAGAAACCTTTTATAAGCGGTCATCATTCTTTTGAAAGCGATTTTCTTGTTTCTTATCTTTATGATATTGAAAAAAAATATGACAGGAATTATCTGACAGATAATGCAACAGAACTTGATGCCGGGGCTTTTAAAGATGCAATGTTGAAGGCAAAAAAGGAGAAGCTGGCTTATCTCGAGAATTATGAATCTTTAGAAGAGTTGGAAGAAAATTTTATTGATCATATTAAGGCAGAAATAAAGTATTCTTATTATAGCCATTTACTTAATTACCCCATGCTTCATCAGTATTTTAACAATCTGGATGAACGGCCTGAATTACCTGAAGGTTATTATAGTTTTCTTGATGATAAGTATTTATTTAATGATTCGTATATTGAAGTTGAAGCATACAGAAACTTCCTTAAAAATTATCTTGACAAGCTGGTTTCAGAAAAGCAGGATGAAAAAGATGCTGAAGAATCATTATATAAGTTTCAGTTTGATATCGCCAAAGAGAATTTTTCAGGAAAAAGCCTCGATTTTGCTCTGTCCAATATCGTTTACACAGCTCTTGCCCTGGAGGATTTTAAAAAAAGCGAGGAGCTATATTACGAGTATGATAAAATTGTTGAACAAAGTCCCGACAAAATAGCTGTCACCGAATCTTATAATAAAATTATCAGCCTGATGCCCGGCAATCCGGCTCCGGATTTTACACTTACTGATATTGACGGCAATGCTGTTTCTATGTCTGACTTTAAAGGTAAGGTTGTATATCTCGACTTTTGGGCAAGTTGGTGTGGGCCGTGTATGCGTGAAATGCCACCTGCAAAGGAACTTAAGGAAAGGATGAAAGATCAGGAAGATTTGGTGTTCGTGTATGTTTCTATAGATATGAAAGAAGATGAATGGAGACAGGCAGTTGAGGATAATAATATTAAAGGTGTGCATTTTAATGTACCGGGAAGAAATCATGAAGTTCCCGCCTCTTATAATGTTATTTATATTCCAACTTTTTATATTATTGGCCGTGATGGAAATATTTTTGACAATGACCCTCCAAGACCGAGTGGTGAGAATATTGATGAAGTATTGCTGAAGGCGTTGGGAGACGGGTGACAGGAACAGCATCGTCATCTCGAGCGTCAGCGAGAGATCTCGTTGTTCCCTGCACGTCATTTCGAGCTTTAGCGAGAAATTTGGTTGTTGAAAAGACAGGTGTCGCATGGCCGCATATTTGCCGGGGTTTACAGTGCATTATTTAAAAATACTAAAACTATGATTTACCTAACAAGAAGAGAACGTTTTAGCTCTGCACACAGATTGTTCAAGGAAGAATGGGATGATGCCAAAAATGAAGAAGTATTTGGCAAATGTTCAAATCCTAATTGGCATGGACATGAATATGTGTTATTTGTGACAGTAAAAGGTGAAGTAGATTCGGAAACAGGCTATGTCATTAATCTCAAAGAACTTAGCAGCATCATTAAAGAATTTGTTATTGATAAATTAGATCATAAAAATATAAATGTTGAAGTAGATTTTATGAAAAAAAAGATGGCTTCAACGGAAAATCTGGCAATCGCAATATGGAAACAGCTCGAAAGACCGGTGAATGATGCAGGAGCACAACTGCATTGCGTGAAAATTGTGGAAACAGAGAATAATTCTGTGGAATATTTTGGGGATTAGAGATTAATAGGATTGAAGAATGATAAGATTGAAGATTATTGTATGATTAGGCAATTGGAAAATTTGGAAGTTTGGATATTGTCAAGGGTTTAGTTCAGAGGGTTTATTTTTTAACTACAATAAAAAATGTTTCTAAGGATTTTCGATTTTGCAGTCAGAAACAAAGCGCAACTGTTTCAATAATGAGCAATATAGCAGAATATTTTGAGAGGAAATCAAATAAAGAATTAATTCAATTTTTATTCATAGCTAAAGGATCTTGTGGTGAATTAAGAAGTTTAAATTATGTTGCTTAAGATATTAATTATTTTTGCAAAGATGAGTCTAATAATATAAATGAACGTGCTTTATTAATCTCGAAATCATTATCCGGATTCATAAAGTAGCTCAAATAATCTCAATAATCTTAAAATCTTTAATCTTAAGAATCTTATAAATCTTACAAATCAAATAAAAATGGCTTCAGAGATAAATAAAAGAATGGTGATCGAGAACAAAATGGATGATTACGAAAAAGTAGATGTTTATAATAATGAAAAGATAAAGACAATATCTTCCCATTATACCGACATTCTAAGTTTAATAGGAGAAGACCCGAAGCGGGAAGGTTTGGAGAAAACACCGGAAAGAGTTGCTAAATCATTGCAATATCTTACACACGGATATGACTTAAATCCGCAGGAAATACTAAAATCTGCAATGTTTAAAGAGGATTATAAGCAAATGGTGATAGTAAAAGATATTGAGATATATTCAATGTGTGAACATCATATGCTTCCTTTTATAGGCAAAGCCCATGTTGCATATATTCCAAATGGCTATATCGTTGGTTTAAGTAAGATTCCACGTGTTGTAGATGCTTTTTCAAGACGTTTGCAGGTACAGGAACGATTAACTACACAAATCAAAGAATGCATTCAGGAAACTCTCAACCCTTTGGGTGTTGCAGTAGTAATCGAGGCTTTGCACTTATGTATGATGATGAGAGGCATTCAAAAACAAAATTCTGTTACCACAACATCAGATTTCACCGGTGCCTTCCTGACAGAAAAAACCAGGGCAGAATTTATACATTTGATAGGATCAAAATTGCATTAGTTTGAACAGGCTAAGGCGTTATAAATCATAATTAATTAATGCAAAATATATTTGTTCTCTTTTCCCCTGTCATTCTATAAAAAGGAGAAAGAATTACAAAAAAACCGAAAAGGATTTGGCAAAGTCTTAATTTTCAATTAATTTCGCAATTAGAATTATTGTAATGATGTTTTGGCTTTATGTCAAAACATCATTTTTTTATAAACATAAACGAGATATAAATTATGAGCAAGCCTAAAGTATTTACTATTAGCTATGAATTGCGTTCCGGAGATGCCGGAGGAGAAGTAATTGAAGCTGCAACAAAAGAAAAACCGGCTGAATTTATTTTTGGTGTTGGCAGATTGGTTAAAGAATTTGAAGGTAATATTGAAAATTTGAAAGAAGGCGAGAAATTTGATTTTATAATCAAATCCGATAATGCATACGGACAAATTGATGAAAAAGCTATCATTGATTTACCAAAAAGTATTTTTATGATAGACGGAAAGCTCGCAGAAGATCTTCTTGTAGTTGACAAAATTGTTCCTATGAAAGATCAGGAAGGAAATCCATTATATGGCAGAATTCTGGAAATTGCCGATGAAACTGTTAAGATGGACTTTAACCACCCTATGGCAGGTCACGACCTGCATTTCTCAGGTGAAGTTATAAACTCAAGAGATGCTTCCGAAGAGGAAGTAAAACAAGGACATATTGGATAAGAATTCAATGCTTTAAAAAAAGGCTGTCTTAAAATTTAAGACAGCCTTTTTTTTATTGGCCGCAAGGGATAATCTTAAATATTTGTTTTCATTTTTGTCCTGACACAAAAACGAAACAAAAAAGTCAAGGCTGCATAGTTTTCCCGACGGGTCTAAGCTCACTCCATAAAAAGCACCCTCATCCTATGTTTACTGCACGTCATGCCGAACGTCAGTGAGGGATCTCGTTGAAACTAGGAAAGCTTAGGTAAAAGCTCAAGTGATATCTCTTTTTGAAAAATAATCACTAAATTTGAAGTATAATGATTAATCGGATGTTTCTCAAATAAGCTTATGAAATCAAATATTTAGCACCTGTGGCAATAAAATGGATTATAATGTTTTTCAACATTAATAAATACTATTCATATTAAAAAGAAGACAAGAAGAAAATTAAAAAACCAAATTTTATAGAAATACTATTTAAAAATTTGCTCTTTTTTCAGCAGGCCATTTTCATCAAAAATATCAAGAATACTTTCCTTTGTTACATCCAGCCAATAAGCGTTTAAGCCTGCTTTACGGGCACCTTCAATATGTTGCCCGGTATCATCAATGAAAAGAGTTTTAGCAGGATCTAATTTTTTTTCTTCAACAATATGGTTAAAGGCTTCTTCGTCGGGTTTACGCTTGCCGATTTCATGGGAGAGATATTCTTTTTCAAATAATTCGGAAAGATTTGCAATGCCAAACTGAGATTTCATATATTCCATATACTCAGGATAGTGGATTGCATTGGTATTGCTAAGTAAAAATGTGCGATAATTTTGCTTTACCTTATGTAAAAGATTAATTCTTTCTTTGGGAAGATCCAGCAGCATTGCATTCCATGCATCATCAATCTGTTGGTCACTTAGCTCTATGTTGGCATAATCTCTGATTGTATCCCGAAATTTCTGAGGAGAAATTTCTCCTTTATCCAACAAATCAAACAGCTTGTTTTGCTTAGCCTGATTGAAAAAAGTATCAAAATTATTTATTCCGAGGGTTTTGAATTCATTTATCGATAGATGATAATCAACATTTAATATTACACCACCAAGATCAAAAATAATATTTTCGATATTCATAATTACTAATTACATATTCACACTTAATTCTTTTCCTATGTTTTCTACCTCTTTGAAAACTCTCATAAAGTTTCCACTCCATATTTTCTCAATATCCTCTTCTGAATATCCTCTTCTAAGCAATTCAACTGTAATTGCTTTCATTTGAGAAACATCTTCACAATCCTTAAGAAATCCACCTCCATCGAAATCAGATCCAATTCCAATATAGTCAATTCCAATCAAATCCACTATATAATCAACATGATCAACAAGATCAGAAACTGTTGCACGTTCTACCGGATAATTCTCGTTAATTTCGGACCATTTATGCCTGACTGTTTCCATTTCTTCATCAGATAAATCCTGATAATTATTATATTGCGTTCTAAGTTCAGCAATAGCAGAGTCTCTTTGAGGATTTTTTTCAGTTTCTTTAACATAAAAGCTAAGAAGACAAAGCTGAATAACACCACCATTCTCTGCCAAAGTTTCAAGCATATTATCATCAAGATTTCTATCATGGTCACATACTACCCTGGCATTGGAATGTGAGGCAATAATTGGAGCTTTTGAAAGTTCAATAACATCATAAAATGCTTTATCAGAAATATGTGAAACATCTATCATCATTCCCATGCGATTCAGTTCAGGTATTATTTCTTTACCAAACTCCGACAATCCCCCATGTTCTTCGCCATCGGGGTCGCTTGAAGAATCTGCTAATTGATTATTTGATGAATGAACAATGCCAAAATATCTGGCACCCTGATTATAAAATTCATGCAAAACAGAAATATCATGATTTATTGGGTAGCCATTCTCTATACCGAGATACACAGCTCTTTTCCCTTCGCTTTTTAACCTGTAAGCATCCTCGGGAGTTAGGGCAATTCCTGCAATATCAGAGTTTTTCTCCACCACCTCATGGGTTTGGGAAATTATAGAAAAAGCTCTTCTTTGGGCTGTTTCATATGCTTCAGGAGTTCTTTGTCCCTGCCCTAAAAATACAGCAAAAAATATGGCATCCAGACCTCCCTGTTCCATTCTGGGGAAATCAACTTTACCGATTTCATTATGTTTTCCTAAATCAAAACCTTCGCGGGAAAACATTAATGGAGTATCAACATGACTGTCGAGGGTAAGAATTTTCTTATGAATTTCATCGGCTTTTTCTGCCAATTGCTTTTCATTATTGCCACAAGATAAAAGAAATACAGATATTAAAAGTAAATACTTATAAATATTTACATAAGTAAATCTATGCATAGTATGTTTTTTTAATACAACAATATGTTATTAGTGCTATTCTATTTTAAAAGAATTTCTCCTCTGATAATAGCAGGAAAATAAATATAAACAGCCTTTTGTTGTATAAAATTACATAATAATACATTCGTTGGATTTAGTTTAACAATTTTTACATGATAAAAAAGCATTTTTTATGAATGCTATCTGTATTTGAACATATAAAAATGCCTGTCCTGATAGTCATAATCCCAGATTACTTTAATCTGTGGGATTTCCTCCTCTATGCGCTTTTGAAGATTATGGCTAATAACGGGTAAAATCACCACACTCAAATTACTGCATTGAATCACTTTCTCAATATCATTTCCTTGATAATTAGAAAGATCAAGCACTTCCAGAGATTTCATATTACTTAGAAAATCTAAAGAGGAGATTGAAGATTTGCTTAAATCAAGATATTTTAACTCTGATAGCTGTTCTAAAGCTTTTGTATCACTTATATGCCCATATGATAGAGTAAGTGAGCTTAAAGAGTCCAGATTACCAATTACATCAATATTAGTAAATGTAAAACCGGAAAGATGCAAAGATTTTAATGATTTAAGATTTTCTAAGCCATCCAAGGATTCAATAGGATTTTTTTGCAAATTTAGTTCTTCTATATAAGGAATTTTGCTGATGCTGCTAATATCCCTAATTTTATTGGACGAAGCATTAAGCACTTTTAAGCCTTTAAATACCTCTATGCCGATGAGGTTTGCAAGATTGTTGCCGGCAACATCCAAATATGTTATATTCTCTAAAATATCAGAATCAACACTCGCGCTTGTAACACTTAGTTTCCTCCTTAATTTAACAATAGGATTTGAAAAAAACTTTAATGAACTTATTGAAACTGACCTTAGATGTGCTTTTTCAAGATTGGGTGCATTTGAGATTACTATGGGGATATTTTGATATATGTAAAGATCATTATTATTAGATAAGTCAATCTCTATCAGATTTTTACACTCAGGCAATGTTGAAAAATCAGCTTCTTTCATATCAGAAATTGACAAGCTTTTAAGATTGCTTAACGATGATATTGCAGACAAATCCTTTACATCTGTTCTTGATATATTGAGCAATTCAACTTCCGGAATATCTTTCAGAAAGCTAATATCAGACAAAGGGTTATTGCTCACTTTAACACTACGCAAGCCATTATATTCCGACAGTTTTCTAAATTCATCAATTCTGTTATTTGAAAAATCAACAGACTCTAAATGTTCAAATGCAGGAAGTCTTCCTATGGAGTCCAGCTTCATATTAATCAGCTTAAGCTCATTAAGCTTGGTAAAAACACTCAGGTCTTCAGGATTAAAAGTATTCTCTGATCTGACATTATTTAAAGTTAAGGATTTAATCTCACTAAATTCTTTAAGCGGGGAAATATCAAATTTAGTTTTATTCCTCAACACAAATCTATTAAGAGAACCCTCTTTATACATCTCATTAATCTTGCTAATGGTTCTGTCCACCGACAGATTAAATGATTGCCAGCCGTAATTATGTCGGCGTTCCAGCAAAATATAAGCTTTATTATATACTTTGTTTTCTATAGTATTATAATCATCAAAATACAAATCAGAAGTATGGAGCAAATCCTCCGTTTTATCCTCATCCGAAAAAACTTCATCAATATATTCCAAAAGATAAGGGATGCCGGAATGGTTAAGAGAAGACAGATAACTAATATCGGGGTTTTTGCTGTGTTCTAGATTGTATTTTGTAATTATTTTATCCCAGTTTATCAAAGAAGTAAAAACCAAAACAGCAATAATAACAAAACTGTTGACACGATACAAAAAATAGATGTTCTTTGCTTTGTATATTTTGACAATTGCTGTAATAAGGCCAATTATAACAAGAAATAATAAAATAAAAATAGTTACCCGTTTATATGTGAGCGCATAATTTGAGATGTAAATCATGTTACGATAAGCACATGATACGGAAATGAGAATATTTTGAGCTATCCACACATAAGCAAGTATTTTTAGGTATTTATTTTTCTCAATAAAATTCAACTTACCTCTAAACACGAATAGTATAAGCAAAATAGCCAGGATACTGGAAAAAATCAGCGTATATATTCCCTGGTGCAGATAGCCGGCAAATGTAAATCCCTCAGGAAGTTTCACACCCGACCATAAATATGAAATATCAAGAATATTTATAGTAAAGATCATTATATTAAGAAATAAAAACAGAATAATTCCGGCTTTTAATTCAATGCTTTCATCTATTGTAAACCAAAGAAACTTATTTGGCTTTATAGCTGTAGCCTCTTTGCTCAGGTATTTAGGAGACAATGTTTCATAAGCATCTATTTTTCTTATATATCTAACATAAATAAATCCATACATCATCACAAAGCCCCATAAAGTAAACATTATCCATTGGAATGATAAAAAATCAAGATTTATAAACTTTGTTATCTCTTTAAAAAGCGGATTTGCTTTTTGGTACATAAAGAAAAAGACCAAAACAACAATAATTATAAATACTGACATAGTAAAAATTGCAGTCAAATTAAACTTACGCTTTTTTGCCCTGTCACGTCTGTTTGTTCTTTCGAGCATATCAACAAACATAAAACCAATTGAAGTAAAATATGAAAAGACAGCATAAGAAACGCCGGTGCCGGGAGATGCATTATAACTCGCACTTACACCGGCAAGATATGATGCTGCAATAATCCAGGAGATTACCGACAGATAAGTTGAATTCATAAATATTGCAAGCCCGCCTGCAAGTGTTATTATAGCGGCAAAAACCCAAAGTTTACTTTTTGTCAACTCAGGTTTTAACAAAACTGTAACTCCACAAAGTATTATTGAAAACAAGAAAAAATTAATACCGAAAAACTCTTTATAAAAAAGCGCAGAAAACAGCAGAGTGCTGATGATTAAAACTATGTCTTTCTTTTTCATCTTAAATAGCTTTATATTAAAATCTGTTTTTAAAATATTTTATAAAACGGCAAATATTAAAAAATATTTGTTTTTTTATGATAAAGATAATTAACTTTAATTGTTGGGGTAGCTTTAAATTAATGAATTTAATATTTATAATTAACCATATTATATAATATTGAGACAAATGCTGTTTTTGTATTTTAATAAATCTATAATAATTTTGAATGATAACATAATATGTAAACGGTCTTTCATAAAACACTTTATTTCTTTAGTTAAAAACTTTTAGAAATGGCAATAGATAAAGAAAAAATAAACAAACAAAAATGGCATTCAATAGATGCTGAGGAGGTAATTAACAAATTAGATGCTAATAAAGAAAAAGGCTTAAACGACGAAGAAGTCAAGAAAAGGCTGGAAATTTTTGGTAACAATGAAATACCAAAAGCCAAAAAGCGTAGTACTCTGATGCGCTTACTCATGCAGTTTCATAATATTCTGATATATGTATTGCTAGCTGCTGCAGTTATTACAGGCTTTATGGAGCATTGGATAGACATGTGGGTTATTTTGGCTGTAGTAATAATAAATGCACTTATTGGCTTTATACAAGAGGGAAAAGCAGAAAAAGCACTAGAAAGCATACGCGAAATGCTTTCACTGGAAGCAAATGTTCTTAGAAATGGCGAAGAAAAAACAATAGATGCTGAAGATCTCGTTCCCGGAGATATTGTTATGCTAAAATCCGGAGATAAAATTCCTGCTGACTTAAGATTAATAAAAAGCAACGACCTAAGAGCAGAAGAATCACCACTTACCGGTGAATCAACTTCAGTTGATAAAAGCACGGACGCAGTTGAAGAAGATGCAGTAATCGGCGACAGAAGTTCAATGGCTTTTTCCGGTACCGTTATTACTTACGGCAAAGCTACCGGCATTGTTGTCGGAACCGGATCAATGACGGAAATTGGAAAAATTAATGAGATGATGTCTGAAGTTGAAGAAATAACAACCCCATTGTTACAAAAAATTGAAAAATTCGGTAAGCGACTATCAATTGCTATTCTGGGTATTACATCTATGTTTTTTGCATTTGGATATTTTTTCAGGGATTATTCTTTATCTGAACTTTTTCTTGCATCAATAAGCCTAATAGTTGCAGCTATTCCGGAAGGTTTACCTGCTATTATGACAATCACACTGGCTATTGGAGTGCAACGTATGGCAAAAAGAAATGCAATCATCCGGCGGCTTCCTTCTGTTGAAACTTTAGGTGCTGTGAATGTTATTTGCTCAGATAAAACAGGCACACTTACCCGTAATGAGATGACTGCAAAAACAATTACTACTGCCGACAAACACTACACCGTTGAAGGCAGCGGATACAAACCGGAAGGTAAGATATTGCTTGATAATAAAAAAGTGGAAATTGAGAATGAAAAAGTTTTGTGGCAATTATTACAAGTTGTCAGAGCCTGTAATAACTCCAAAATCTTTGAGGAAAAAGATGATTGGAAATTAAAAGGAACTCCAACTGAAGGAGCTCTGCTCACTTTAAGTTATAAAGCAGGATTGCAGGACTTTAAGCCGGAGCGAATTGACAGCATCCCATTTGAGTCGGATCATAAATATATGGCAACACTTAATATAGTAGAAGATGAAGCTTTTGTTTTTATGACCGGAGCCCCGGAAGAAATACTAAAAATGTGTTCAAAACAATTTACCAAGGACGGTGAAAAAGATATTGACAAAGATTATTGGGAATCAAAATTTGATGAGGTTGCTGCAAAAGGTCATAGATTAATTAGTGCCGCATATAGCAAAACTGATAAAAAAAGGAAAGAACTGGAGAAAGATGATCTGGAAAAAAACAAAGTATTTCTTGGAATAATTGGCATTATTGACCCTCCAAGAAAGGAGGCAATTGATTCAGTAAAAGAATGTAAAGACGCCGGTGTTGTAGTAAAAATGATAACCGGAGACCATGCTATCACAGCTAAAGCAATAGGAAAAGAAATAGGAATTGGCGATGGAGAAAAAGTAATTACAGGAAAAGATCTGGAAGACAAAAATGATAGTGAACTAAAAGATATTGCAGAAGAATATGATGTTTTTGCCAGAACCAATCCTGAACATAAATTACGCTTGGTAAAAGCCTTGCAAGGAAATAATAATCTTTGCGCAATGACCGGAGATGGAGTTAATGATGCTCCAGCACTTAAAAAGGCAAATATTGGAATTGCTATGGGAATTAAAGGAACCGAAGTATCCAAAGATGCATCGGAAATGGTTCTCGCCGACGATAATTTTGCCTCAATAGTAAATGCTATTGAAGAAGGCCGTACAGTCTATGATAATATTCGCAAAGCATTGACTTTTCTTTTACCTACCAATGGTGCTGAATCACTGGTAGTTATGGCATCAATATTAATTGGCATGATTATGCCAGTTACACCCGCGCAAATACTTTGGGTAAATATGGTAACAGCTGTTACTCTGGCACTGGCATTATCTTTCGAACCAATGGAAGAAGATGTAATGAAAAGGAAACCAAGAAATCATAAAGAACCAATACTTGGTGGTTTGTTTATCTGGCGCATTCTTTTTGTTTCCTTTCTAATAGGATGTTTAACAATTGGAATGTTTAAATATATGCAAACACTAAATGTTAGTGTAGAAGTGGCAAGAACAGTAGCTCTAAACACTCTTGTTGCCGGTCAAATGTTCTATCTGTTTAATTGCCGGAAGATTAAACGGCAAAGCATTGGAAAAGATTTTTTTAATAATAAATATGCATTTATATCAGCCTTAATACTTATTGCACTTCAAATGCTTATTGTTTATGTTCCTTTTATGAATACCTTTTTTGAAACAGCTCCAATCATTCCAATGTATTGGCTTTATGTAATTGCCGCAGGCTTATTGGTCTTTATTCTGGTTGAAGCCGAAAAGCTTATCATTGAAAAATTGATCAAGAAATAGAGACTGATTTTTACACTGCCAGATAAAAAGCTCTCAGAAATAGATTTATTAAAAAATAAATATTTAATTTACAACAAAAACATAACTATAAAGCGCATAAATAAAATTTATTCAAATTAGCATAATCATTTTAATAAAATATTGCTGAATTCATAGTATATTTGTAGTAAGTATAGCTAAGCCAATATGTTGTTTGCCGAATTGATTTCATTTGTTATATCAGCAAATATCCATAAATGCAAACATTTAAGAACACTCTTAAACAAAGAATAATGAAAGATTCTATTACAAAAATAATACGCCAAAAAATTGAATGGAACAAAGCCCATAAAAAAAACTGGGAAAGATGTCTGGAGCAAAATGAAAAAGGAAATACTGTATTCCAGGAACACGCTTTAAATGAAGTTTGTAAATTACTCGAAGAGTTGGGAAAAACATTTACTGTTAAAGAAAGAGAAACTAAAGGACCATTTGATAATGCGATAATAAATAAGCTTTACGAAATTTCCAATGATAATGTAAGCGAGCTTGATATTTTCATTTATCGTGATATGGCTGATTTCAAAATAAATAATAAAAGTTACTACTTTGAAAAAGACGATTACTTGTCGGAAGACGAACTTGTAAAAGACATGATTAAAACCATGGAATCACTATTAAGATAGAATCGGCTATTCCCGGGATTTCTTTCACAACATATATTTTAATTATTGAGAATAACCTACCCTCATTTTTACTCCTTTCAATTTATTTTATATTTTGAGCATTATAAAATGTCTAACATATTTATCTTTGCGCATAAACAGATAATTATTAACTAAAACACAATAAAGATGAAGTTATTAAAATTTTATTTAACGATTTTATTTCTTTTCTCAGGTATAATAATGGGAGTGTCATGTACAAGTTACCTTGTTACACCGGGAGCATCGGTTGATGGATCAAGTATGATTAGCTATGCTGCTGATTCACACATCAGGTATGGTGAATTATATCATTTTCCGGGAGGTTCAAGACCTGAGGGTTCATATTTTCAGGCATACTATCGTGGCAGCCACAAACCATTGGCGCAAATTCCTCATCCTGCAAAAACATACAATGTAGTTGGTTATATCAATGAAATGCAGGTAGCAATGGGAGAAACCACCTTTGGTGGAAGATCCGAACTAAACGACAGCACAGGAATGATCGACTATGGTAGTTTGATGTTTATAACTCTGCAGAGAGCTGCAACAGCAAGAGATGCTATCCGCATTATAGCAGAACTTGTTGAAGAATACGGATACTACGGCATGGGTGAGTCATTTTCAATAGCTGACCCAAATGAAGTATGGATAATGGAAATTATAGGCAAAGGAACCGATATGGTTAAAGATCCGGAGAGCGGAGAATTGTACAACAAGAATAAAGGAGCTGCATGGGTTGCTATAAAAATTCCCGATGGATATATCTCTGCTCACGCTAATCACGCAAGAATTACTACTTTCCCTCAAAATACTAAAGAATCTATTACTTCAAAGGAATTTGACAAATTGCATAATCCTGAAGTAAGCACAATTTATGTTCATGATATAATTGACTTTGCCCGCGAAAAAGATTATTATAAAGGCGAAGACAAAGATTTTAGTTTTTCTGATGTATATGCTCCCCTCGACTTTGGAGCTGCACGTTTTTGTGAGGCCAGGGTTTGGAGTGCTTTTAGAAAGGTTAATAGCAATATGGAGCAATATAAAGAATATGCTATGGGTTATGATAATGAAAATCGTATGCCATTGTATATAAAACCTGAAAGAAAGCTTTCAGTACAAGATCTGATTGATTTTAAACGTGATTATCTGCAAGGAACAGAATATGACATGTCACAGGATGTAGGTGCCGGACCATGGGGACTGCCTTATCGTTGGAGACCATTAACCTGGGAAGTTGATGATAAGACATATTTTCATGAACGCACAACTGCTACACAGCAAACAGCATTTTCATTTATTACCCAATCGCGCAAAAATTATCCCGGTCCTATAGGTGGTATTATTTGGTTTGGAGTTGATGATGCTAATCTTAGCGTTTATGTACCAATGTATGCCGGCATGAACAAGATTCCGGAAACCTATGCTGTTGGAAACGGAAGTATAATAGAATATTCAGATAATTCTGCTTTTTGGACTTTTAACAAATTGTCTCAATTTGTTTATCTACATTACAGCTTAAAAATTGATGATGTTCGTGAAGTACAAAGCGAACTGGAATCTCACTTTATTGAAATAGTTCCGGGTATTGATTATGCCGCCAAAACATTATATGAAGAAAATCCAGCTTTAGCAATAGATTTTATAACTGAATTCTCTGTAAACATGGGAAATCAAACTGTTGAGCGCTGGGAAGAACTTTATCGCTTTTTAATGGTTAAATATCTTGACGGAAATATAAAGAAAGAAGTTGATGGAGAATTTCTGACAAATAAATGGGGAAAATATCCAATTGTTGAACATCCTGATTATCCCGAGTGGTGGTTAAAACTTATTATTGAAAAAACCGGAGATAAGTTTCTTTATATTGAAACAGAAGATGAGGAATAATAATCCTTGTAAAAGATGATAAAAAATTGGGGTATAAAGATTGCTTTTTTACTTCTGAGCGGCTTGATATTGTTATTCATAATTGCCCCGCTTGCAGGATTGTTTTTGCATACAAGTATACCCCAATTTCAGGAAACTTTAGCAGATGATGTTGTATTGCGCAGTATACGTTTAACCCTTTGGGCTTCAATGCTGGGAACAATAATATTTGGCTTTGCAGCAATTCCCCTATCCTATGTTTTAGCAAGAAAAAAATTTCCCTTAAAAAGTTTAGTAAACGGAATAATAGACTTACCGCTTGTAATTCCTCATTCCGCGGCAGGTATAGCTCTCCTGGGTATAATTAGCCGTGGCAGCTGGCTTGGCCGCGCAGGTGATAGTGTGGGAATAAGCTTTATAGGCGGAACTGCCGGAATTATAATTGCAATGGCCTTTGTTAGTCTTCCTTACCTTATAAATGCTGCCCGCGACGGCTTTGCTGCCGTTCCTGAAAAACTTGAAAAAGCAGCTTTAAACCTAGGAGCATCACCATGGAGAGTTTTTTTCACTATTTCTCTGCCTTTGGCAAAAAGAAATATTCTTTCGGGACTAAGTATGATGTGGGCCAGAGGTTTAAGTGAGTTTGGCGCAATAATTATAATTGCTTACCATCCTATGGTCACTCCTGTGCTTATTTGGGAAAGGTTTACATCTTTCGGACTGGCATATGCAAGGCCTGTTGCCGCTATTTTTGTGCTTATTTGCCTTGCTATTTTTATTATAATGCGAATGTTGGCTAATACAAAGTCGAATGTTAGAGCTTAAAAATATTTCTGTTATATTTCCCGGCTTTTCTCTGCAAGATATCAGTTTGCAGGTTGAGGAAGGCGACTATTTTACTATTCTTGGTGTTTCCGGTGCAGGAAAAACCCTGCTTTTGGAAATTATTGCAGGATTGCTGCAAGCTGATAAAGGTCAAATCATGCTAAAGGGAGAAGATATTAGCAACAAACGCATACAGAAACGTAAAATAGGATTGGTTTACCAGGATTTGTCTCTATTCCCTCACTTAAAGGTGTCAAAAAATATTTTATATCCATTAAAAAACAGAAATATATCCAAAGCTGAGAAACAGAGACTTCTTAAAAAGCTTGCCGGACATATGGAAATAAGTCATCTGCTCAATCGCTATCCTGAAAGCCTTTCAGGTGGAGAAGCTCAAAGAGTTGCTCTTGCCCGCACACTTGCATCTGATCCGGATATTTTACTGCTTGATGAACCTCTTTCTAATTTAGATGTAAAATTAAAAAGCGAACTGAGACATCTTCTTAAAAAGATAAATAAATCAGGGAAAACCATAGTTCATGTAACCCACGATTATACTGAAGCAGCTACACTCAGCAATAAAATAGCTGTGATTGAAAATGGAATACTGCTGCAAACAGGAAGTCCTGAAGAAGTATTCAAACACCCATTAAACGAGTTTGTAGCAAGATTTAGCGGTTATAAAAATCTGTTTCCTGCAGTTTTTGAAAATCAGGATTCCGTTGATGGCCTCAATAAAGCAAAAATTGCCGATAATTTATATATCAGTTTTCTTGGAGATGTTGATTATCAAAAAGGATTTGTAATAGTTCCGGAGCAGGATATTATTTTATCAGCATCCGAACTTCAAACATCTGCCATTAATCAATATTGCGGCAAAGTAAAAGAATATTATTCTATGGGATTTGGAACAGAGGTAATTATTGAAGCAGGAGTTGATTTTTCAGTTAAAATAAGCAACGAATCATTTCATAGCTTACAAATTGAAGAGGGAAAAAGAGTTTGGATAAACTTCAAAGCTTCTGCGGTAAAAGCTTTAAAAGGATAATTTGTATTTTCGTTAAGTAAAAACCGGAAGCTTCTGATAGGGGCTTCCGGTTTTATTTAGCTGCGGAAAATTTCCAACGACAAAAAAATTACCTATTTGCTCATATGATTTAATTCTAGTGAGATTTCTCACATAGTTTTTTGAAGACTGCTAATAGCCTTCACAGATAACATTCTTGTTTATTTCTTAATTAGTTTGCCACTCTGTCTCAAACCATCAATTGAAATCTTATAAATGTATGTGCCGCTATTTAAGTGGCTCAAGTTTATTTTTTCACCATTCTTTTTTTGATAATGCATTAGTTTTTTACCGAGCAAATCGTAAAGTTCAAACGTGAGGCTTTCATTTCCTTTAAGGTTAAAATAAAGCTCATCAGAAACCGGATTAGGGTATATTCTCACTTTATCTGGCTCAGCCTCTTGAATTGCTGTATTCAAATCTGAATAATAGTAAACATCTTCAGAGTCTTCTATCCATACTTCTGTTACATCATCGTAGCTATAATGCTTAACAGATAGAAGTTTGTTTTTATATTGGTACCAAAAAGGAATCAATAAATCATCTAATGCGTATTCATTATCATACACATTTTCTTGTTTATAGGCTGGTATCCAAATGCTCTCATTTATGTCCCAGCTATATCTAATCAATTGTGTCATATTGCCATTGGAATCAAAGGTTTGTTCATATTTCCAGTAAACCACCCAACTATTATCTCCTGAATCCCAGTTGTATCTGATAAATTGCGTATTGTTCCCATTTGAGTCATAGGTATATTCATATTTCATAGAAGGCTTCCAAGTGTTCGCATCTGAGTCCCAGAGGTAACTAACAAACTGAGTTATATTCCCATTGGAATCATAGGTTTGCTCATATTTCAAGAAAGCAATCCAACTACCTGAGCCTGAGTCCCAATTATAACCAATTGATTGTGTCATATTCCCATTTGAATCATATGTGTATTCATGTTTTGTATTAACAATCCATATTTCTGAACCTGGGTCCCAGTAATAAATTATTAATTGTGTCATATTCCCACTGGAATCGTATGTGTATTCCTCTTTCATCATAAGGTTCCAAGTGTTTGAGCCGGAATCCCAACTTGAAACAATAAATTGAGTCTGAAATCCATTGGAATCATAGGTATATTCCCATTTCATAGATTTTTTCCAGCTGTTTGAGTCTGAGTCCCAATTATAAACAATTGATTGTGCCATATTCCCATTGGAATCATAAATAAACTCCTCTTTCCTATCATCTAAAACTACTATACTATCAAGTCTCTGCTGTGCTGAAAAAGCTGATTTTAATAAAGAATTATTTTTTGATTTAATCCTTTCAAAAGGATAATGCATATCCCCTGCATTATTTTGTTTTGGATGCTTTGCATTAAACAAAATCATTTCATGTTTTTCCAAAAAGTCCTCATAGTTTCTCTGTCCTTTTCGTTGAGCTATACTACTCATTGAGACAGTAGTTATAAGTAATGTAAGTAAAATAATACGCTTCATAAAAATAATTTTATGTTAATAAATATGTTTGCTAAATATTTCAATAATTAGAATCAAAAAAACAACTTTATATATATACAATTAGTGTTTACAACTAAATTTACATCATATATACTTTTAAGCCGTAAAGATATAATAATAATTATAAAGTTATAATTATTATTTTTTTAATTTTAATTTTTATACTTTTCACGCATTTTTTATTCTGTTTTATCGTATATTAATTCGCAAATACTTTTCATAATAGAATTTTCCTGTACTAATTTTGGGTATCACAAAACTTTTATTTTTGGGGTTTAAGTTCGTTTAGATAGTGACAACTATTATATTTTTCGTTTTGACATTGCCTGCCATGGGATTCTGGTCTGGCATTGGTGCAGGTTTCAAACATTTCTTCGTCTCTCAGAAATAAATCTCGTTATTATAAGCACTAGCCTCTTGTATTTGCCGTGCTCGACCGACTATGAAAATATCTTCAGGTGCAATTGTAGCGACAGGGCTTGTCCTTTATTCCTTGCATGAATAAAAGAAAAGCCCTATGAAGGAAAAATCTTTTATTTATATCAAAATCCACAAATTAATATTTCTTCCTATTTGCAAAAGCAACCAAAGACAGCATTACGGGTACTTCAACCAATACACCAACCACAGTTACAAGCGCTGCAGGAGATTGCAATCCGAACAGAGCAATAGCCACAGCAACAGCTAGTTCAAAGAAATTACTTGCACCGATCATTGCTGACGGAGCACAAACGGCATAGCTAAGTTTTAGCTTTTTGCCACCATACCATGCCAAAAAAAAGATGAAGTAAGTTTGTATCACCAATGGCACTGCAGCTAAAAGAATTATCAAAGGATTGTTTATAATATTTTGTCCCTGGAATGCGAATAATAACACTAAAGTTATTAGTAGAGCAATTATACTTACAGGTTTAAGCTTAGGCAAAAATACTTTCTTAAACCACTCTATACCGTAAGAACGAATTAACAGCCTTTGTGTAATAACTCCTGCAACCAGCGGCACAACAACAAATATGAGAACACTCGCAACCAAAGTATCGTAAGGTATTTCAACATCTGTAATGCCCAACAATAATCCAACAATTGGAACAAATGCCACAAGTATAATCAGGTCGTTTACAGATACCTGAACCAGAGTGTAATTTGGATCACCATCAGAAAGATACGACCATACAAACACCATGGCAGTACAAGGTGCTGCACCCAGAATAATTGCTCCGGCAATATATTGACCCGCAAGCTCCGGATCTATCCAGGCTGAATAAAGCTTATCGAAAAATATCCAGGCAAAAAAGGCCATGGTAAAGGGCTTTATAAGCCAGTTGATAATAATTGTCCATACAACGCCTCTTGGTTTTTTTCCTATTTTTTTTATACTTGTAAAATCAATTTGCAACATCATAGGGTATATCATAAGCCAAATAAGAATGGCAACAGGAATATTAACTTTTGCAATTTCCAGGCTACTGATAATTTCAATGCTATCGCCAAGAAAATGTCCCACGCCAATTCCAACCAAAATTCCGAGAGCTACCCAAACTGTCAGGTATTTTTCGAATAAGCCAATGGTTTTTCTTGCTTGGTCAGGAATTACTATCTTTTTAACAGGTTCTTTCATGAGTTTGATTTTTTATTTGTTTTTGCAATTACCTTAATATCTTTTTGACTTATAACTTTGGCTTTATTTCTTCATTGTAAAATTTATAAAAGCTTTCTTTGATTTCTTCTCTTACGCGAATAAATTCGCTCCAAATATATTCTTCGGTACCGGTAGCATGTGATGGGTCATCAAAGCCAATATGCATTCTGTTTTTCACTTTGCCGGGGAAAATAGGGCAATTTTCGTTAGCACCACTGCAAACAGTAATTACATAGTCCCATTCTTCACCCAAATACTTTTCAATGGAGTCGGAAGTATGATGACTGATATCGATACCAACTTCTTTCATGGCTTTAACTGCTTTTTCATTGAGTTTCCCGGAGGCTTCGGTCCCGGCAGAACGAACAGTCATCCTTTTATCAAATGATTCCATAAAACCGTGAGCCATCTGGCTGCGGCAGGAATTTCCGGTGCATAGTATTAAAATTTTCATAGAGATTTGATTATTAAATTATTAAAATATTTAGTAGTTTTCACTTTTAGTTTTTAGTTTTTAACTCCCTTTCTCACACTCTCTAGCTCAAAGCTCAAAGGAAAAAAGCGAAGTTACCAAACCGCCGCCAGGGCATAAAGCCGCTGGCGTGGGTTTTTAGCTTTTAATCCCGAAAAAATCGGGACTTCCACTTCGCTCCAACTTTTAGTTTTTAGTTTTTAGTTTTTAACTTTCCCTCCTTCTTTTAGCAATAATTTTTCTTTATATCAATTTCGGCTAAGAATTCATCGTTTTCTTTTCTGAGTAATTCAATAGCCTTTGCATTCAGGCAATAGTTGGTTTTTACACCTTCAACCGTGCCTTGTATAAGACCGGCATCCCTGAGTTCTTTCAGGTGCTGGTTTACTGTAGTACGACTTAGTGGCAATTCATCGGCGATATCGCCGGTAATACAGCTTTGAATATGAGCCAGATATTGCAGAATGGCCAGACGAGCAGGATGAGCAAGTGCTTTGAAAAGCCGGGCACGCTGTATCAAGACTTCGTCAAATGGGGTACTTTTATTTGTAGTCATAATTAAGATTGTTTTATGACGCAAATCTACGTTATATTTTTGTAATAACGCAATAATACGTTATGTTTTTTTGAAAAATTTGAGAGATTGTTTTAAAAAATAATAAAATCTGTAAGCAGGATTCTTTTTACTATTAATATGTGAAATATTTATTGAGGTTCACTTACAGAAATAATTTCAGCAAAGAATGTGTTTCATAATACATATTATTGAATAATAACAAAGTCTGTTAATTATTTAATAAATATTAGTTTTGCAAAAAATGCTTTCTCTTTTTATTTATATTATAAAGCTAATTTTAATAATCAGGTTTTCAAAAAGAATGCAGTTTACTTTTCAAATATCATTTATATCATTAAACTGTAGCGCTATATTTACTCGCAGCAAAATCCGGGATGAAAGAATATCTTAAAAAACCTCTAAGTGAAAAATGGCTAAAAGCCGCTGTTGTGGGTAGTCTTTGGGCTACCGTGGAGATTGTTTTGGGTAGTTTGCTGCATAATCTGAAAATTCCTTTTGCCGGTTCAATTTTGTCCTTCATCACTGTTTATCTGGCTATTTCCTTTTTTCAAATATGGAAAATAAATGGCCTGATATGGCGCGCCGGCTTGATTTGTGCTTTGATGAAGTCCATTTCGCCCAGTGCAATTATTTTTGGTCCAATGATAGGAATTTTGTCACAGGCTATTATTCTGGATTTGTCTATCAGAACTTTCGGTAAAAATCCATTCTCATATATTCTCGGTGGAGCATTTGCCGTGTTTAGTGCTATAGCACAAAAAGCAATTACCTTGCTTGTTCTATACGGTTGGGACTTTGTCCTGCTGCTTGAGAATATGTATGTTTTTGCTGCAAAACAAGTTGGCATAGACAAATTACCACCTGCTGCTTTGCTTGCAGGAATTAGCATGATATATCTTTTCGGCGGAGCTTTGGCGGGTTGGCTGGGCTTTTCGGCAGGGAAATTTTATCTGAGAAACAGATTCAATGCTAAATTCCACCAGCCTATTAAGGCACATGGACAAAGTGACCTTTTTAAGCATACCCGAAAGGGTGATCATTCAATCATTCTCCTTTTTGTTAGTTTTGTTGTTCTTATTGCAGGGATGTTGGTTATCAGCAAGATAGAGGTCTGGATTTCGGCAATTTTTGTTAGTGTCATTGTACTATCAGCCTATTTTCGCTATTCGGGTAATATGCGGTATTTAAAAAAGCCGGCAATATGGCTACAACTGGGTGCAATAGTAATACTGTCGGCCATTTTTAAAAATGGATTTGAACAACTTTTTAGTTTAGAAGGTTTTACAATAGGATTAACAATGTGCCTCAGAGCATTGTTGCTATTGACTTGCTTCGCTGTTATAAGTGCAGAATTAAAAAATCCGGTAGTTAAAAATCTGTTATACAATAAAGGATTTCAGAATTTATACCAGTCGGTTGAACTGGCTTTTTCTGCTTTGCCGGGCATTATGAATGAGTTTTATAGCCAATCTCAAAGTATAAAAGGCTTTCGCAGACTTACTTTCAGCATGCTTAATCGCTCCCAAACTTTACTTGATTCTTTCCGCAAAGTTGGGAAAAACCGAAAAGATGTTTTCATTCTTACAGGAAAGATTAATCGGGGAAAAACGACCCTGACCCGGCAAATTGCTTCAAAGCTCAGGGAAAATGGTATTATAGTCAGAGGATTCGTAACTCTTAGCAATAGCAATGACAAATACCGTAATGCTTATTATATCAAAGATGTTATTACAGGTGATGAAGCAGAATTGTGTTCCACACATGTTGACAAACAAAAACCGAACTTTGGGCGATTTTATTTTGAAGAGAAAGGGTTTAAGTTAGGTTGTGATATTATTTTGCAGAGCATTGAAACTCCTACAGAACTTGTTATAGTTGATGAGTTGGGTCCCATGGAAGTCAACGACCGTGGCTGGGCACCGGCGATAGAAAAAGTTGTGGAAAGCAATGTATGCGCACAATTCTGGGTTGTTAGAGAAAAACTTGTAAAAGTAATGATGCGTAAATGGAATCTGGGTAATGTGATTGTTTTCCGATTGGAAGAAGACGACATATCAACTATTGTAAATACAATAATTGAAAGATTAAAACCTATAAATAAATGATACTTGCTTTGCTTTATTAAATTCTTTTTACTAATAGAAACCAAGAACTCATGTCAATATATTCTTTTCTATATTGCTAAATATTTGTCTACAAAGAGCTAATTTATCCAAAGAATAAACTAGCTCCAAAATAAGAAAGCAACACAAACAAAATATATAAAATTAAATTACTAAGGTTTAACCCTATAAAAAAAATTATATAAGTAGCAATAGAACTTTTTCAATCTTAACTGATCAAGATTACTTTACACCCTGTGATTTAAGCACTTTCACCAACTCTTCTTCAGGGAAGAAGCCTTCATGTCTAAAAAACTCTTCTCTGTTTTCATCCAGAAATATCTGTGTAGGAATTGCCTTTATTCCATATTTATCACCAAAGGGTTTACCCTCAGGTGTCCATACATCATAAAAAACCACTTCGACCTGATCACCATATTTTTCTTCAACCGACTCCATAATTGGAACCATTTTCTGGCAAGGGATACAACGAACTGAACCCAATTCGATAAAAGTAACTATGATTTTTTCATTTTTATCATCTGCGATATCCTTCTCTTCCGCTTTCGCGGTTTCGATTTTTTTAGTTTGTGTTTCATCATTGGAGTTGCTTTGAGCACAACCACTGACTAAAAAAAATGATATTATTAATAATCTCATTAAGATCTGTTTAATAAAATTAGCTTTCTTCATTGTTGCAATTTTTTAAATTAATTCTTTTTACTTTATTTGTTATATCTTGCTTTCCTCAATCAGCCAATGCTTTAATGTCTGTTTAACAGGAATTTTTCCTTGTGACAATACTTTCCCGTTAACAACCAATCCCGGTGTTATCATCACACCATAATCAACAAAACGAGTCATATCAGTAATTTTCTCTACTTTAGCCTCCAGATTGTTTTCTGACACCACTTCTTTGCACAAGTCTTCAAGCCTGATACAATTAGGACATCCTGAACCAATAATTTTTATATCAATCATAGTTTTATTTTCTTTTTTTTCCATATAAAATCCTCCTTATTTATTTGATTAAAAAAAGCTGCCGTATATTATGCCGGAAATAGTAGCCATAGTTATTACCAATATGATATAAACCAATGTTTTTTGTGTACCCATTACTCCGCGAATTACAAGCATATTCGGCAATGACAAAGATGGTCCTGCTAAAAGCAGTGCAAGTGCCGGGCCTTTACCCATACCTGAAGCTATTAATCCCTGCAAAATAGGAACCTCTGTAAGTGTGGCAAAATACATAAATGCACCTACAATGGAAGCAAAGAAATTTGCAAAAACGGAATTACCGCCTACAAGCCACTCAATCCATTCGTTAGGAATAATACCGGGAATAGCTGTATTATCATGTGTTGAGCCAAGAAGAAATCCGGCGGTGACAACCCCTACAGCCAATAAAGGCATAATTTGCTTTGTAAAGCCCCAGGTTGATAGTGTCCACTCCCTGTTCTCTTCGTCTCTTTTATCATAAAGAGTTATTATACTTAAAGCTGTTATTGCTACCAACATTGGCACAATAGGAGCCAGCTTTGAATCCGGTATAAAATGTGTTGCCAATAAGGCGGAAATTGCTGTTGCAACAACTGCTCCCAATACCCATTGCCATTTGATTTTTAATATAAAGATTAGAGAATAAGCGAGCAGCAATGAGAAAAATCCTGTAATATACCACTTGTAAGCCCATATATAATACCACAGACTTGAAGTGTCATCAGATTCAGGGCTGCCCCAATTGGCAAAAACTAAAATCAAAACAAGTGTAAAAAAGTGAAAGGAGGTTTGCCACATTGGCCGTTTTTCAGGAGGCGTTTGTATATTCATCTGTTCTTCTCTTTTTGCTTTTTCCTCCTTGCGGTAAATCAGCGACATGACAATACCTATGATAATACTAAATGAAACGGCACCAATAATTCTTGCTACACCCATTTCAAAACCCAATATACGAGCTGTTAGAATAATTGCCAGTATGTTTATTGCGGGACCTGAATAAAGAAAAGCTATTGCCGGCCCTAAACCTGCACCTCGCTTGTGAATACTTGAAAACAAAGGCAGTATAGTGCAACTGCATACTGCCAGTATAGTGCCTGATACAGCTGCAACAGAGTAGGCAAGCCACTTTTTAGCATTAGCACCAAAGTATTTTAAAACCGAACCCTGACTCACAAATACCGAAATAACCCCGGCAATAAAGAAGGCAGGTAATAAACAAAGTACAACATGCTCTCTGGCATACCATTTTACAAGGTCAAAAGTTGCAATTATTGCAGTGTTAAATCTTGCACTCTCTATCGGTAGAAAAAAGGCTACCACAAAGAGTATTATTATCCAAACCAGTATTTTTAATTCCTTACTTTTTGATTCCATCTTATTTTTATTTTGATATTTCGCAAAGTAACGAAATGATTTTTATATACTCAAATTATTTGCATATTATTTTTTACAAAATAATTTTTGTGCTTGTTTTTTTAAGAATAATTTGAATATAATTATTTGCTATATTAGCAGATATAAACACAGAGCTAGTCTGTTTAATGGATTTGTGAAAAAAGAAAACAAATGGATGTAAGAATACGAAAAGCGGAAGAGAGTGATTTTCCAAAGATTTTAGGTCTGATAAAAGAATTGGCGACTTTTGAAAAAGCACCGGAGAAAGTCACTAACACTGTGGAGCAAATGAAAAATGAAAAAGACTATTTTCATTGCTTTATAGCAGAAAATGAAAAGGATGAAATAATAGCAATGGCATTATACTTTTTTGCTTATTATACCTGGGTAGGAAAATCTTTATATCTGGATGACATTTATGTTAGAGAAGAATACAGAGGCAAAAAAATTGGTTATAGTTTACTTGAGAAAATATTTGAAGTTGCAAATAAAGAGAACTGCAAAAGAGTTCGCTGGCAAGTACTAAACTGGAATATTGATGCTTTGGAGCTTTACAAAAAAATAGGAGCAACGATAGATGATGAATGGATAAATTGTGATTTTGATGAAAAAGGGATACAGTTGTGGGAAAAAAGTTCTTACAGATAAAAGCCCTATTAGTTTTTCAATTGCTTAATTTGCTCAAATATTTCAACAACTTCATTATAATTAGTTGCAGAATATAGTTTCATTCTAATGGGTTTAAAATCTTTAATTCCTTTAAAATAGGCAGAATAATGCTGACGCATTTCGAAAATGGCAGTTTTCTCACCTTTCCATTTTACAGACATTTCAAAATGCTTTTTACAAACCTCCACTCTTTCCTGAATATCCGGAGGGTCAATGGTTTTTCCTGTTTCAAGATAGCATTTCACCTCTTTAAAAACCCAAGGATTTCCAATAGATGCTCTTCCAATCATAACTCCATCCACACCAAACTTCTCAATAGCATTTTTAACATCATCGCCACATTTCAAATCTCCGTTACCAATTATAGGAATATTCATTCGTTGGTTATTCTTTACTTCGCCTATTAATGTCCAATCAGCTATTCCTTTATAGAGCTGGCAACGTGTCCGAGCGTGAATTGCGAGCATTGCAATTCCTGTATCCTGTAGTCTTTCGGAAAGTTCAACAATATTTTTGCTTTGCATATCCCAACCTAAGCGTGTTTTGACAGATACCGGAAGTTTAACAGCCTTAACGACCTTTTCGGTCATTTTAATCATTTTATCCGGATTATTAAGCATTCCTGCACCGGCTCCTTTAGCGGCTACTTTTTTAACGGGACAACCAAAATTAATATCAATAAAGTCAGGCTTTGTAGCTTCAACAATTCTCGCAGCTTCCACCATTGCGTCAATATCCGCACCAAATATTTGTATTGAAACAGGGCGTTCGCCGGGAAAGATGTCTAATTTATGTTTGCTCTTTTCTGAATCTCTAATCAGGCCATCACTGGAAATAAATTCGGTATAAACCCAGTCTGCTCCCATTTCCCGGCAAATTACTCTAAAAGGAGGATCGCTAACATCTTCCATTGGAGCCAAAATAACAGGCGGGTGTAAAAACTTCAGAGCGCCAATAATGTGTTTTTTCAAGGTTTATAGAATTAAAGATTTTATTACTTTTGGCATTGATTTGCAAATTTAATAAATTCACGTAATGAAAGAGAGCGGAATAATTGGAAGATTTCACCCTGCCGGAAAATTGTTTATATTATTTTTAATCGTTTTTATCAGTATTGCAGTAATTTCTTTTTTAGGAATGATGCTGGCAGTGCCATTTTTTGATGTATCAATACTTTCCGTTTTAGAAGGAGCGCAGTTTGATTCCATTGAGGGGCAACAACTTATTAATTTCAATAAATATTTGCAATTTGTAAGCCATATAGGTTTATTTATTGTTCCTTCACTGGCTTTTGCATGGTTGGTGAAAGGCAATATTGTAGAATATTTCAGATTTAACAAGAAAGCAGATTTAAGGCAAATGTTTCTTGGTGTTTGTATTGTTTTTGCATCGCTTCCACTAATTAATCTGCTTGTAGAAATAAATATGCAGTTGAGTTTACCATCCTATTTACAATCATTGGAAGAATGGATGATTAGTGCTGAAGAGACTGCAATGGAACTTACCGAGAAATTTTTAAATGTAGAAACTCCCGCCGGTTTAATTACAAATATTTTTATTATTGCAATAGTTCCTGCCATAGGTGAAGAACTTATTTTCAGAGGCGTACTTATGAGAACATTAAAACAGTGGACAAAAAGTTCACATCTGGCAGTCTGGATATCTGCAATTATATTCAGTGCAATGCATATTCAATTTTTTGGTTTTCTGCCCAGGCTTTTTCTTGGAGTTCTTTTCGGATACCTTGTAGTATATAGCGGTTCCCTGTGGATTGCTATCTTGGTTCATTTTGTTAATAATGCAGCTGCGGTTATTGCATACTATTATTATCATAATAAAATGTCAAAAATTCAACTTGATGAAATCGGGACAGGAGAAAGCGGTGTGTATTTTGTTTTGGTAAGCGTATTATTAGTTTCTCTTTTAATGTTTGCCTATTGGAAAATCGGCAAGCATGCAAATGCCGGTGTGGAGAATAACAAAAATCATATTCTCAATTAAATATCCTTTATTAGCTTGTTTTCAGGTAGTTTATCCAGCGTTTTGCTGAAACTTTTCAGTGTTGCTTCAATATGTTCTTTTGCCGGTATTTTTTTAGAAATAAAAACATCTACTCCAATATGTTCCAATTTGTCAATAACGCTTTTTACTGTGATTTTATTAATGTCAAATGCAGGTTGATAAGCTTCTTCACTTATTTTTTCTTCTTTTTCTTCTTTTTTCCTATAGCCTTGCGTTTTGGTTATTAAATGAACATCTTCAAGGTCATCGATAACTTTCCGCGTTAGCTTGATGGGGACATCCAGCTCATGGGCAATTTGGGTAGAAGTTAATGCTGTTTCTTTTTTCTCAAAGCGCTTTATCACCAAAAACATAATCATAATAGAAAGTAATTTTTGGTTGTAAGGACTCATGTTTGCAGCTTCTATTTCAAATTCATAATGTTCTACATTTTGATTTGCAAATGAAATCTCAGCTCCAAAAAGAATTACAAGCCATGATAATTGCAGCATAATTAAGAGCAAAGGCAAAGCAGCAAAACCACCATAAATTGCATTATATTTAGATACTCCTATTTGAAAATTCACATAGCCCCATTGCACCAGCTGTAAAAGTGTTCCTGCAATAATTGCAGCAATAATTGCCGATCCCAATTTAACTTTCGTATTGGGCATTATCATATAAAGAAAAACAAGCATTATCCATATTAGAAAAAATGGGATAAGCTTAATCAAAAACATTATTACCGGGCTAAAGTAGCCAATGATTGTTACTTGTTCTGTTAAATTTACTATTTCTGTAGAAAGGTAAACAGTTGCTCCGCTGGATAAGATAAAAAAGACCGGTGCAATAAACATCATTGCAAAGTAATCACTAATCATGCGTGGAAAGCTTCTTGATCTTTTAATCTGCCATATATCATTAAATGAGCTCTCTATATTACTTAAAACTTTTATTACTGTGTAAAATAGAATAACCAGGCCTACCCCTGCAATTACTCCGCTATTAGTGGTTTTTAGCAATGAGTCGGTAAATGTTAAGATATATTCAATTATTTCTTCTTTGCCGGCAAAAGCTAACATAATTTGTTTTTCGAGATAACTATCTAAGCCAAATCCTTTTGCTATTCCAAAGGCAAGCGCAAATATTGGAATAACACTCAGAAGAGTAAAATATGTGAGTGCTGATGCTCTAAGCTGAACCATATCTTCGTTGAAGCCTCTTAAGGCAAGAACAAATATGCGTGCTTGTTTAAAAAAAAATGATTGCCTGGGGGATAATTCATTTAATTGAATTTTCCATATATCTCTTTCGAAGAATTTTATCAGAGACTGTAATTTTGTATAATAGTGTTTCAGGCTTTTCATCAAATAAAAGAGTATTTCAAAAGTGTTTACGAAAAAACAAAGCTATTGTTGCTAATATACATAAAAAAACACGCACAAGCAATAAGTTTAATAGCCGGTGCGTGTTTTTTAGAAAAGAATAATTATTCTTCTATTACAAAATCTTCTTTACTCAATCCTTTGTTTACTTCAACGCTTTCTACTTTTAAATTAATAGTTTGAGGACCTGCTTCCTGCTCAATTTCTACCGGAAATAAAATTCCATCAAACTCTTTGTAGTCTTTATAAGTAGCTGTGCCGCTCTCACTTACAGCCATTACTTGAAGCCCACTGTCTGCATCATAGTATTCATATCCTTTGTTTTCTGCACCTTGGGATACTTCAATTTTATATGCATCTTTTCCATTAACAGTTTCAATAGCAACAAGGGTTTTTTCTATTCCCAGTTCCTTATATTTTATATCGGCATTGAAAGTAGCCTGCAATTTTGCCATTTCAAAAACATCACCTTCTGTAAATTCCTGTTTTCCCATAGGAGAACTAATAACTACTTTTTCTCCATCGAATAGTTGCTGCTGAACAACATTGTCTCCCATTGAAGTTACTGAAAGTAAATAATTAGGCTCCATTTGGTATGTAATAATGGTTATTTCTTGACCCATCATACTTGCTTTACTTACTTGTTTGAAATCAGTCATCTTCTTGATTTTTTTCTTACCACCAATAGCTTCAAAATATTTATCCAAAACTATTTCAGCCGTTAATCCTTCAGGAATTTCTTTTGCTGCTGTTTCAACAATAGGATTTGCTTCTTTATCGTAATAGTGGATTTTGTCATCCATTGCAAATTTCTCAAGTCCATCAGCAATGCTTTCAGCCTTGCCAACAACCATTACATTGCAATTCTCCGGCATAATATATTTTTCAGCAACTCTTTTTATATCTTCAGTTGATATGGCTTCAAGGTTTTTTAAATAATTAACAAAATAATCTTCGGGCAAACCATAATGAGCAATTTCAAACGCAAAATTTGCGATTGTACGAGGATTTGACAACTTTAAGGCAAAAGTTCCTGTGAGATAATTTTTTACTGTTTGCAATTCTTTTTCAGAAACCGGTTCTAATACAACACGATACATTTCATTAAGAATTTCCTGTACAGCACTGTCAGTAACTTCAGTTCCAACTTCAGTGTTAATTGTAAAAGAAGCAACCAATTCATCTCTGCCAAGAGAAGAATAGGCGCCATATGTAAAACCATGTTTTTCCCTGAGGTTTTCATTTAATCTGAAAAAGCCACCACCAAGCAATGTATTTAAAACGCTTGCTGCGATACGATCTTTATCGTTTGGTTTGTGATTAACAGGATAGCCGACACGTAAGCTAGACTGAACGGCATTTGGCCTGTCTATTAGTGATACACGACGCTCTGCTGGAGGTAAAACTTCTGCATATTCGTGCTCAGGAACAACATCAGAAGACCATTCTCCGAAATATTTTTCAATTAATGGTTTGATTTCTTTTGTTTTTACATCCCCTACAACTATCAAATAAGCGACATTAGGTTTAAAATAAGTATTATAAAACTCTTTACATTTTTCTACCGTAATATTTTTAATTGTTTCTTCGGTTTGTGATTCACCATAAGGATGATTCTCTCCGTATAATACCTTTGAACTTAAGAGTCCCATCATATAAGATGCATTTCCTTTTTGTGATTCAATATTAGCAAGTGTTCTGCTTTTTAATTTCTCGAATTCCTCTTCCGGAAAGCTTGGATTTAGTGTTATTTCAGAAAGTATTTCTAATAATGCTTCGTTGTGACGGCTTAAAGAACTAGCAAAAAAGCCTCGTCCCATTGTACTAACATTTGCTCCGATAAAGTCAATAGCCTCGTCTATTTCCTGTTTTGACATATTTGCAGTTCCATTACGTAACATTTGACCTGCAAGGCTAGAATATCCTTTATACTCACCTTCCAAAACATCATCATAAACTAACTTTAGATTATAGCTTACACGTGGCAGTTTAGAATCTTCAACGACAATAACTTTTAGACCATTATCCAGTTCAAACTGATCTGCGCCGGGAATATTAATAACGGGTGCCGGACCGGGTTCAGGCCTTTCACTTCTGTCAATTTGTGCAATTAGTGGAGTGATTACCAATACACTTAACAATATAGATATAAAATATTTTACTTTCATTTTGATGATTTTTTAAAATTTGACAATAATTAATATTGATAACCTAGTTTTTAGGAAGATAATAAATAACAACCCTGTTTTCAGGAACAAAATATTTGTTTGCAACCCTTAATATGTCATCAATAGTTACATCCATATATTTGTCAATTTCAGTATTTATTAGGTTTGCATCTCCAAAAAAGATATGGTAATTTGCAAGATTATCTGCCAAACGATCTAATGAAGCATAGTTAAAGACTTCTGTAGATTCTTTGTTGTTTTTTAGTTTTTGCAACTCCAGTTCAGTAAGTCCATCTTTTTTAACTTTTTCTACCTCTGCATTAATCGCATCTTCAAGGCTTTTAGTATCAACACCCATATTTACAATTCCCAGTACAAGGAAAAGGCCGGGATCTTCAAGCTGAAACGGCATACTTTGAACTACAAGTGCTTTTTGTTGCTCATCAACAATATTTTTATGCATTCTTGAACTCTCACCGGCTGACAATAAAGTTGTAAGCATATCCAATGCGTAAAAATCATCATCTCCTACTCCGGGGATTCTATATGCTTGTACAATTGCAGGCATTTGAATATTAGGATCGTAAACAGTGTCTCGTATTTCTTTGCCCAATGGTGGCTCAACAACTTCAGGACGATAAATTGGTTTTGTTCCTTCAGGAATATCTGCAAAATACAAATCTATAAGCTTTTTAGTTTCTTTAATATCAATATCGCCGGCTATTGATAATACTGCATTATTTGGGACATAAAAAGTGCTGTGAAACTCTCTAAACTCTTCAAGTGTTGCCTGGTCAATGTACTGAACAGAACCTATCGGCATCCAATTATATGGATGTTCCTTGAAAGCTCTTTTAAATGTTTCTTCCATGATTGCACCATAAGGCCTGTTATCATACATTTGGCTGCGTTCTTCTTTAATGACGCTTCTTTGTGTTTCAACTCCTTCTTCATCAATTACCAAATGCAATAATCTTTCCGACTCCATCCATAATCCCATTTCAAGTTGATTGCTGGGCAAAAGCATGTAATACATTGTTTTGTCATGAGAAGTATAAGCGTTTATTTCACCACCGGCATCCTGGGCAAGCTTGAAAAACTCTCCTCTGTCAATATTTTCGCTGCCTTCAAACATAAGATGTTCCATGTAGTGAGCAAAACCTGTACGATCAGCTTTTTCGTTTTTACTACCAACATGATAAGTAATACTAACAGCGACTATTGGTGCTGTATTATCCTCATGCAAAATAACATGCAGGCCATTATCCAAAGTATATTCAGTAAACTGAATTCTTTGATCGCTTGTATTTGCCAAAGAAATAAAAGGCAAAATTAAAAGCATTAACAAAATTAATTTCATTCTAATTGTCTTCATTGTTTTTTGTTTTAATTAAATAATAAAGGTTTTAAAAAATAATTATTTGGTGTTGTTGTTTTATAGCATCATTTCCAAATCCAGGTCATCCAGCAGCCTTTTGATTTCAGGGTTTTTTTCAATCATCATTGATATTTTCTCTTCCGGCAAGTAGGCTTTAGCTTTTACCTGGGTTTTTGTTTCAGCAATTTTTGTTTCAATCTTAACAGCATAATTATTCAATTGTTGTCTTAAATAACTATGCAATTCAATCTTTTTCTCTCTAATCTCCTCATCCTGAATCTGATTGTCAATTAATAATTCAACAATATTTCCATTTAAAACCGGTTGATTTTTTGTAAGAGAGATATAAATTGTTGGGTTTGCATCCTTATATATTTGTGAAAGTTTTTCCCAGGCTTTTTTAAATTCACTTTCAGAAAATTCATCAGTTGGAACATTTTCTTCAGCAACTAAGGAGCATTCTTCATTTTTTTTTTTGTCATCCTCGTCATCGTTCTTGATGCTGATGCTAAAACTTTTTAAAGTATGCGGCGCGGATTGTTTGGGTTTTTCTGTTTTTTCCGGCTCTGCTCTGTCGGCAGGCGTATAAGAAGGTGCTTTTATATTTTCAGTAGCTTTTATTTTCTCTTTCTCGGGTTCTTCAGTTGGTTTAGCCTCTTGTTTCTTTTGTGAAACATTAACAGATGGCTCAATTATCTTTTTTTTTTCACCCTCAGGACTTCCTTGTAATGACGTCATTTGCAACATCGCCAATTCAAGCTGTAATCTTTTATTAGTCGCTGTTTTATAGTCAATATCGCATTGATTGATAATATCCAGGGCTTTAAGAATGAAACCTTGCGGACAGCTATTGCACTGTTGTAAATATTTTTGTTTGATGCTATCGCTGACTTCTATTAACTTAACAGTTTCGGGATGTTTGCAAACCAAGATATTTCTGAGATGTTCTCCGAAGCCGAGAATAAAGTGGCTTCCTTCAAAACCTTTAGAAATAACCTCCTCAATTAGCAGTAAAACTTCCGAAATATTTCCCTGCAAAATATAATCAGTCATCTTAAAATAATAATCAAAATCAAGAACATTAAGGTTTTCAATTACTATCTCATATGATATTTTGTCTCCTGCAAAACTTACAATTTGATCAAATATAGAAAGGGCATCTCTTAATGCTCCGTCAGCTTTTTGTGCAATAATATGTGCCGCCTCCTCTTCAATTTCAACTTTCTCGCTTTTGGCAACAAACTGCAGATGTTTAGCAATGTCTTCAACTGTGATTCTTGAGAAATCATATATCTGGCAACGTGATAAAATTGTAGGAATTATCTTATGCTTTTCGGTTGTGGCCAAAATAAATTTTGCGTAAGCCGGGGGTTCTTCCAGAGTTTTTAGAAATGCATTAAATGCTTGTGCCGATAGCATGTGAACCTCATCAATGATATATACTTTATATCTGCCAAGCTGCGGAGGTATTCTCACCTGGTCAACAAGTGCCCTGATGTCATCAACAGAGTTGTTTGAAGCAGCATCCAGTTCGTGAACATTGAAAGAAGCAGATTCGTTAAAGGATTTACATGAAGGACACACATCACATGCTTCTATATTCTCAGAAAGATTTTCACAGTTTATTGTTTTTGCAAATATTCTGGCGCAGGTAGTTTTCCCAACTCCTCTTGGACCGCAAAACAAAAAAGATTGCGCAAGATGATTGTTCTTTATTGCATTTTTTAAGGTGCCGGTAATTGACCTTTGTCCTACTACCGTGTCAAAAGTGGCTGGTCTGTATTTCCTTGCCGATACTACAAAACTTTCCATTAAACTGATAAATATTTTTATAAAAGAGAATTACAAATGTATTGCTTTTGCTTGTTTTAAAAAAACAATAAGTTTAAAAAAACAATAAATATTATTTTCTAAACATTATTAATTATAATCTTATCTTTTCTACTTATATCTGCGAAATCTACGGGAAATAATATCTTTTTTCCTTCATGGCAAGCTAAAAGCATATATATATGTTTTAATCTAATTAATATAACGACGCATCAAATATATTTAAAAATATATAAATCTACATTCACATCGTTCACATTTTCCCAATCTCACAAAACTTTTCTATCTTTGACGCAAAATTCTTCACTTCAAAAAAGATATATTCTCATGGAAAAATTGTTAGTTATAGGCTGTTCCGGCCAAATTGGTTCAGAACTTACCATTGAATTAAGAAATATGTTTGGCAATGATAATGTTATTGCCACAGATATACGGCAAGCACCTGATGACATTGTTGAGAGCGGGCCTTTTGAAATTCTTGATGCACTGGATGAAAAAAAATTCGCCGAAACTATCGACAAACATAAAATCACACAGATTTATCACCTTGCTGCTATACTCTCAGGAAATGCGGAGAAAAAGCCACTTCCAAGCTGGGAAATTAATATGAAAAGTTTGCTATTGCTTTTGGAACTTGCCAGGGAAAAGAAGCTGAAAAAGATTTTCTGGCCTAGTTCTATAGCCGTTTTCGGGCCAACAACCCCAAGATATGATACACCGCAATATACTGTTATGGAACCAAATACTGTTTATGGTATAAGCAAGCTTGCAGGCGAAAGATGGCTGGAATATTATTTTCAAAAATTCGGAGTTGACGGCAGAAGCCTTAGATATCCCGGTCTTATAAGTTATAAAACTGAAGCCGGCGGGGGAACTACTGACTATGCAGTTGAAATTTTCTATGAAGCCATTAAAAACAAAAAATACGAATGCTTCCTTTCGGAAAATACTTATCTACCTATGATGTTTATGGAAGATGCCATTAAGGCAACTATCGACATTATGGAAGCCGACGCTGAGAAAATTAAAATCAGGGGCAGTTATAATGTTGCCGGAATAAGCTTCAGTCCGAAAGAAATTGCCGCTGAAATTAAAAAACATATTCCTGAATTTTCTGTTACATACAAACCTGATTTTCGACAAGCTATTGCAGATTCATGGCCGCAAAGTATTGACGATACCCATGCACGCAAAGACTGGGGATTGAGAAATACTTACGATCTTAAAAGAATGAGCAAAGTAATGCTTGAAGAAGTCGGGAAAAAATTCAAAGGCTGATAGCCATGAAATTTGTTGACACACATACTCATCTTTATCTAGAGCAATTTGACACTGACAGCCGAGAAGTTGTTAATAAAGCAATTGATGCGGGTGTTAAACATTTGTTATTACCCAATGTTGATTTAGAAACTGTTGAGCCAATGCTTAAATTAGCAGAGCAGTTCCCTGACATCTGCCTGCCAATGATGGCATTACATCCCACATCGGTTAAAGAAAACCACCTTGAAAGTCTCGAAGAAATCAGAAATTTACTTTTTAGCGGAAGATTTATTGCTGTGGGCGAAACAGGAATTGATCTTTATTGGGATAAGACTTTTATAAAAGAACAAATCTTTTGTTTTGAAAAGCATATAGAATGGGCATTGAAATTAGATTTGCCGCTAATAATACATTCAAGGAAATCTCTTAATGAGATCTTTAATGTTTTGTCTAATTATAAAGATTCTAAGCTGAAAGGAATTTTTCATTGTTTTCCTGGCAATATAAATGAAGCTCAAAAAGCAGTGGAATTAGGTTTCTATTTGGGAATAGGCGGAGTTGTTACTTATAAAAACAGCGAAATGTCTAAGGTCGTGAAAGAGATACCGCTCAAACATTTGCTTCTCGAAACTGACGCACCTTACCTCCCTCCTGTTCCATACAGGGGAAAAAGAAACGAAAGTTCTTATATCCCTATTATAGCTCAAAAAATAGCAGAACTTAAAAATATTCCTATTGAAGTAGTAGCTGAAACAACGACTGATAGTGCTGTTAAGTTATTTGGATTATAATTATTTTCGAACATTATTCTGCGTGAATAAGCAAGAAATATCATACATAAAATAGTTTAAATCATATCTTCTTTCCAAAAAAGAAACGAGGTATCTACTTCATTATTTGTAATTTATGAGTAGTTGTTCCTTTTTCTGTGATAAGCTGCAAGAGATAGATTCCTGATTCAAAATCGGACAATAAAAGTTCAATTTGATTATTATTTACAGTTTTGCTATATAAAAGAGTTCCTTCTAATCCATATATATATAGCTTTATAATATTTTCATTTGAACTAATTGAAAATTCACCTCCGGAAGGATTTGGATAAATTGCATGTACGTTTTCAACTTCTGAAATAGCATTAATAACAGAAAAATTCGCAGTTATTGAAACATCATTAGCGGGCATTGTATAAGCAAATTCTGTTTCATTGCTAATTACATCACCATCTATTGACCAATTGTCAAAAACGTAACCTTCATTTGCAGTGGCAGTAATACTTGCTTCTTCCCCTTCCGGGTAAGCTCCCTCACCCGATACAACACCGGCACCTTCGGGATCAACTTCAATTGTCAGCAAATATCCTTCTGAAAAGTTTGCAGTAATGCTAACATCTTCGCCGGGCATTGTAAATATGTACTCACTCTCATTACTAATTACATCATCATCAATAGTCCAGCTTATAAAAGAATATCCTTCGTTAGCTGTGGCGGATATCAAAACTTCTTCACCTTCTGCATAGCTTCCTGCACCAGTGACTTCACCGGATTCGGGAGGTTCAACCAGCAAACTAAGCTCATGAGTATATGGCTGCATTAAAATCTCTAAATCAGTTGTTTGATAGTTTGTAACAGTAGCATTTTCTACATAAAAATCATAATAACCCGGTGCACTTACCAAAAGATCATAAGTTCCTGCCAATATAGGCCTGTTAAAATTACCAAAGGGCAATCGTGATTTAATAGCTGAATAATTATCTTCATGACCAATAACTTCTATTGTTGCTTCAATTGGATCTCCTGTTATATAATCTTTAACTGTACCGCTAAAACCATAAGTAGATTGTTTGATATAGTTTATAAATGACCTGTAATTATACTCCCAAAGATCAGGTAGTTCATTTGCCGGCAAAAACTTTGTATCACTTAATTCTAGCGTAATCTCACGTGTACTATTGTAAATATTAAGGTAATCCTGACGGCTGCCATACACAACATACCAATCACCACCATGAGTAACTCCTCCATAAGCTGTCATATATCCTGATGGACTATAATACTGCGCAGTATCTGCATATTCATAAGAAACCATCTCAAACCAGTCATGATCTGCATGAGTATATACACCACTGGTCCAGCTGTCATAAGGATAATTCACGAGTTCAATGCCTCCGTGCATATTTGCAGACATTACAAATCCCATAGTATCAACAAAACTCATCATATCAAGTGTTTCCATCTCCTGTGTAGAATGCTGAGATACAGGGTTGGGGTAATTCCTGTTCAGGTCAACCCCATTTTCATTGTATCTTGTTGGGTATGAAATAGTATTATCATCATACCGGTATGTTCCATCGGGATTTTCATTTGGGCATATCCATATTTCAACATTGTCAAGCATCGCTGTAATATCGGTGTCTTCACCGTAATTACTTGCAAGGTAATCTATAAGCCTTAGCAACAAAACAAATCCTGTAGTTTCGTCTCCATGTATTGTTGATGTGTACATAAAGCGCGGAACAGCTTTTTGCTCCGATACATTGGAAGTGATTTTCGCAAACAAAAGATCTCTACCCAAAACGGTATTGCCAATGTCATAAATCTCTATAAGATCCGGGTAGTCAGTTTCAAACTGGTACATCATATCAACATAGCCATCGTAGGTAGGATAATAATCCCAAGTGTTTCTTAAACCTTCTTTTACTATTTCTTCCCATGTCTTCATATTAACATCAAAATCAACATCTCCCGGGCTGCGCTCAACAGTATAATCAACACCTAAGCTATTAAGCAGTTGGAAGGCCTCATGGTTAGCATATACGTATGCGTGTTTGCCATCAATATAGTCAAGCGACAGCTTCTGATGAAGCTCTTTATTCAGTTCTTCAGTATCCAGACTTAAATAAACCTCTTTGTGTTTATCAAGTAATTCAAGGGCTTTTTGGTTTTGACTATTTGCGTTTAACACAATAGAAAACATTGCAATTAAAACTGCTATAGTTTTTATATTAATATTATACATTTTGTTAATGATTTAATTATTCAAAGAAACGAATCGTGATTTATTATATAAAAAGTCAGTTGAAATTATTTTTTAGCTCCGGCCACAATCATATTAATAATTGATGTAAGATCAGTTATAGTCACCTCTCCATCTTCGTTAACATCAGCATTACCCATATTGAAACCACCAGGGGTGTTACCGTTTAAATGACTATTCATCCATACAATATCCAGCACATCAACTATTCCATCTTCATTAACATCACCTGCTGCGCCCACTTTAAACAATAATACATCCAAATATACATTGTTATAGTTTTGAACTTCCAGGCTACTGATGTTTTTACTGTGATAGCCATCTGCACTTATCTGCAAGTCGTAAACCCCGGCAAGTATTGGCCTGTTGAAATTGCCATGAGGCAATCTTGAATACACTTCAGAATTATCATCATGATTAAGTATTTCAATTTTCGCAACAAGGGGCTCAAGGGTAGCTGCATCTTTAACATCACCTGAAATCCCATAAGTTGATTGTCGAATATAATTTAAAAATGACCTGTAGTTATACTCCCAGTAATCAGGAAGTTCATTAGCCGGCAAAAACTTGGTATCACTCAATTCCAATGTAATTTCACGTGTTCCGCTATAAATATTTAAATAATCCTGACGGCTGCCATACACAACATACCAATCACCGCCATGAGTAACACCACCGTAAGCTGTCATATATCCTGCAGGGCTGTAGTACTGAGCAGTGTCGGCATATTCATAAGAAACCAACTCAAACCAGTCATTATCTGCATGAGTATATACATCACTGGTCCAGCTGTCATATGGATAATTAACAAGCTCTATTCCTCCATGCATATTGGCAGACATTACAAAACCCATAGTATCTACAAAACTCATCATGTCAAGTGTTTCCATCTCCTGGGTAGGATCCTGGTTCACAGGATTGGGGTAATTCCTGTTCAGGTCAACGCCATTTTCATTACTTCTTGTTGGAGAAGATATTGTGCTGTTATCATACCTGTATGTTCCATCGGGATTTTCATTTGGGCAAATCCAAATTTCAGTATTGTCAAGCATTTCGGTAATTTCGGCATCAGCTCCGTAATTACTCGCAAGGTAGTCTATAAGCCTTAGCAACAAAACAAATCCTGTAGTTTCGTCTCCATGTATTGTTGATGTGTACATAAAGCGCGGAACAGCTTTTTGCTCCGATACATTGGAAGTGATTTTCGCAAACAAAAGGTCTCTTCCAAGAACGGTATTGCCAATATCATAAATTTCAACAAGATCCGGGAAATCTGTTTGAAACTGATACATCATATCCACATAAGCATCATAGGTAGGATAATAATCCCAGGTGCTCCTTAAATCTTCTTCAATTATTTCTTCCCAGGTTTTCATATTAACTTCAAAATCAACATCTCCCGGGCTGCGCTCCAAAGTAAATTCAACATTAAGCTCATTTAGTAAATTCAAAGCATCGCTGTTTACATAAGCAAAAGCGCGGTCATCCACTATATAATCAAGTGATAGCTTTAGATGTAATTCTTTGTTTAATTCATTTGAATTGAAACTTACATAAATTTCAGGCCTTTCTTTTAGTAATTCTCGTGCTTCATGAGTTTGGCCGATAGTATTAGTAATTATAGAAAAGCAAGCGATTATTAAAACAAAATTCTTAAAGTATTTCAAAATATTAGTATTGTTTAATTAGTATTTTTAAAAACGTAAAATTAGCAATACATTTTTGTAATAAAGAATTTTTTTATTGATTTATTAAAGCTTAACATATTTAATATTCTTATACTTATATAGATGCTAAAACATAAAAAAAACAGTAAATTATATCTATGATATTTAAAAATATCAATGCTATTTTTTCTTAATTTAGCGTATTGAACACTATTCTATAAATATTAAAAAAACCAAAGCAATGCAAATAAAAGGAACTGCGGTTAAGGCTACACCTGACTTTGTTAGAGCAAAACATAATGATCGTTTTCGTGAATGGATAAATTCTCTTCCTGAGTCTTCAAAAAAGATTTTATTGGAAGGGGTTTATTCATCAAATTGGTATCCTTTAACAGAATCTGTTATTATACCTACGGAAAAAGCTGCTGATCTGTTTTTTGATGGAGACCGGATTAAAGCTGCAAGAGAACTTGGCCGTTTTAGCGCAGAAGTGGCATTAAAAGGCATTTACAAATTGTTTGTAAGAGTTAGCAGTCCTCACTTTGTCCTAAGCAGAGCAAGCAGTATCTTCAGTGCATATTACGATCCGTCGGATATTAGTATTTTGGAAAAAGGGGAAAGAACTGCCATATTGCAATTCTCGGGTTTCGATGAAAAAGACAAGCTGATAATTCATCGTATAGCGGGATGGATAGAAAAAACTTTGGAAATAACTCTTAAATCAGCTTTAAGTGTGGAAGTAAAAAGCAAAACTATCGGGACAAAATGCACTTTCACTATTACTGTAGAATGGGATTAGCGATTTTCTAAGTTTAAAAATAAAAACTAAAAAGCATTTTGATAATTAAAGAAACCATAGATCAAATAATGGATGCCACCCGGATAGAGGAGGTTGTGGGTGAATTTGTGAATTTGAAAAAAAGAGGTGGCAATTTTGTTGGTTTATGTCCTTTTCATGACGAAAAAACACCATCTTTTTCTGTTTCTGCAGCAAAGGGAATTTTTAAATGTTTTGGTTGTGGGAAAGGCGGAAATGCTGTTAATTTTTTGATGGATCATGAGCATTTTTCTTATCCAGAAGCACTAAAGTATCTTGCAAATAAATATGGTATTGCAGTTGAAGAAACAACACCCAGTCCTGAGGAAAAAGAAGTTCAGGATGAAAAGGAGAGTCTTTTTAATCTCACTTCCTTTGCTCAGAATTATTTTTCTGAAACATTACATAATACAGAAGAGGGCAAAGCAATTGGTCTTACATATTTTAAAGAAAGAGGATATTCATTAGATACAATTAAAAAGTTTGGACTCGGATATTGTCTCAATAATTGGGATGATTTTTCCAAACATGCGTTAAAACACGGATATAAAAAAGACCTGCTTCTAAAAACAAGTCTTTCTAAATCAAAGGATAACAGCATTTACGATACATTTCGCGGAAGAGTTGTTTTTCCCATTCATAATCTCAGTGGTAGAGCCCTGGGTTTTGGTGCAAGAATTTTAACTTCAGACAAAAACAAACCCAAGTATTTAAATTCGGCAGAATCTGATATTTACCAAAAGAGTAAGGTTCTATACGGATTGTTTTTTGCAAAATCAGAAATAATAAAGGAGGATAATTGCTTTCTGGTTGAAGGTTACACCGATGTTTTATCAATGAGTCAATCAGGGATAGAGAATGTAATATCCTCTTCCGGAACTTCCCTTACAATTGAGCAAATAAAATTGCTGGGCAGATATACAAAAAACATCACTCTATTATTTGATGCAGATGCAGCCGGCATAAAAGCAGCGTTTAGGAGTATTGACATGATTTTGGAGCAGGGCATGAATGTTAGGCTTGTTCTTTTTCCGGAAGGAGAAGATCCGGATTCATATGCGCATAAGCTCAGACCTGTGGAGATAAAAGAATTTTTGGAGAAGAATGCTGTTGATTTCATCACGTTTAAAACGAATCTCCTTCTTAATGAAACAAAAGATGATCCAATAAAAAAAGCCGGATTGATTAAGGAAATTGCAAATACAATTTCATTAATACCCGAGCCAATAGCACGCAGCTTATATGTTCAAAAATGCGGTGTGCTAATGGGTGTTGAAGAGAAAATTTTGTTTTCGGAAATTAATAAGCTTAGAAGACAAAAAAGTAATGAGCAAATAAAAAAGGATCAGAGGCAGGAAGAAAATATTCTTAGAAACGAGGATGTGGTAATTTATGAGGAATTATTAAAGTCGCCTCTGTCCTCAGAACACCAGGAAAGAGAGCTTTTGAGAATTATATTGCAATACGGAGGTGAAGAAATAATCTTTGTTGAAAAAGACGAAGATGATAAAGAAATTGAAGTGAAGATTAAAATTATTGATTTTCTTACTGATGATATTCTTAGAGATGAAATTAAATTTGAAAATAGCAATTGTCAATTATTGTTTGACGAAATTGTTAAGATTAGAGAAAAGGATAGTTTGAATTTTGAAAAGCATTTTTTTCATCACGATAACGAAAAAATAAAGCATTTAGCAATTGATCTGCTGAGCACACAGTATTCTTTAAGCGATAATTGGGAAAACTTTCATTCCATTTATGTTATTAGAGAAGCAGAAATTCTTAAACAAATTACAATGGGAGTTTTACATGCTTTTAAACTTAAAAAGCTTGAAAAATTAGTTAATGAAAGTGAGGAGGAATTAAAAATTCTTAAAGATCATTCAGATGTAATTAAATGTCTTGAAAAACTCAAAAAATATCAACAACTTCGCTCATTAATATCAAAAGAACTATCCAGAGTTGTAACAAAATAAGTAATTTGTTATTGTAATAATTTAGAAAAAATCATGGCAAAGAAAGAATCGAAGAAGTACAAAACAGGCTTGGTTCTGAGTGGAGGAGGCACCAGAGGTTTTGCACATTTAGGGGTTTTAAAAGCTTTAAATGAAAATGATATTTATCCCGACATTATTTCAGCCGTTAGTGCGGGTGCTATTGCCGGTGCCTTATATGCTGACGGCAAAAAACCGGTTGATATTTTAAATATTCTACGTTCAAAAAAGATATACAATTATGTAAACATTTTCTTTCCCAATAAGGGTCTTGTTAAGATGACCGGTTTTACCAAAACCTTGAGAAATAATCTAAAAGCAAAAAACATTGAAGATTTGGAAATTCCATTGCTTATTCATGCCGTTAATATTAATAAAGGTGTTTACACCTGTTTTGATAAAGGTGAGTTAGTGCCGGCAATTTCAGCATCGGCGTCAATTCCTGTAATGTTTCCACCTGTTAAAATTGACGATAATCTTTATCTTGACGGCGGAATTATTAATAATTTTCCCCTTGATTCGATAAAAGAAAAGTGTGAGAGAATTATTGGTGTTAATCTGAATCCGATAGGAGAATCTTATGACCTTAATAGTCTTAAAAAAGTTGCTGAAAGAGCCTTTCATGTTTCCTTAAAAAGTCATACTATTGGAGTTAAAGAAAAATGTGACATTTACATTGAACCCGGAAACCTTGAAACTTTTGGAATTATGGATCTTCCAAAAGCCAGACAGATATTTGACATAGGATATGAAGAAGCTAAGAAGGTGTTAAAAAAAGCAGGAGTTTAAATCTATTTCCCAATTTAGAAAATTCTATTTATCCTTTTCTATAAAATAATTCAGAAGTTTTATGTCAGCTTCGGCAAGATCAAGTTTCAGCAAATCTTTTGGTTCTTCCCACTTTATGCTTAAATGTTCTTTCAGCAATATTTCGCCATTAGTAATTTTACAAATAAATGGAATTAACTCAATGTTGAAAGTCGGATATTTATGATAAACACTTGGTAATTTCCTGAGGATATTTATTTGAACAGAAAGTTCTTCCTGTATTTCCCGGATAATACATTCTTCTTCTGTTTCTCCTGCTTCGAGTTTGCCTCCGGGGAATTCCCATTTCAATTCGTGAGATTTGTTCCTGTTTCTTTGTGCAAGAAGTATTTTGTTTTCCTGCATTATGATTGCACAACAGACTTTCACTGTCATAAGATTACTTTGTGTTAAAAAAATTCATTGTGCGCTCAACTCCAATTGTACCAAAGCTTAACACTAAATCTGAGGCTTTTTCAATTCTCGGAGAAATAATTTCCAGTTCTTCTTTTGTCCATTTACCTAGTACGTATTGCACTTGAGAACCTTTCGGAAAATCTCCTCCAACTCCAAATCTTAGCCTGGGAAACAAATTACTGCCAAGAACACTAATGATACTACTTAAACCATTATGACCTCCATCACCTCCTTTTGCTTTCAGACGCAAAGCACCCAACGGCAGAGCAATGTCGTCAACAATAACCAATAATCTTTCTTCTGTGATATTTTCTTTTTTTAACCAATAATTAATTGCTTTACCACTAAGGTTCATGTATGTGCTTGGCTTAATAAGAATGAATATACGTCCTTTATATTTAAAATCTGCCCTGTCACCGTATCTTGCAGGATTAAAAGCAGTCTTCATTTTATCGGCAAGCTTATCCAACACCATAAATCCGATATTGTGACGAGTGTTTTCATATTCCGGCCCAATATTACCCAGGCCAACTATTAAATACTTCACTTTATTTTCATTAATGTTATTACTTCTTTTTTTAGAAAGTAAGCGGATTAGGCTTTTAATCATTTTTCTAAGATAAAATAAAAGGCATAAAGTTATACCTTATGCCTTTTATAAAAAAAATTATTGCGAAAAATTTATTCTGATTTTGGTGCTTCCTCTTTTCCTGCAGCTCCTTCAGCTCCTTCAGCTCCTTCGGCTCCTTCAGCTCCTTCTTCAGCTTCTTCTTCAACTTCAGGTTCAAGAACACGAGTTGTTTTCACCATAACGACAACTGATTTTGGATAATTCATAAACTCAAGGTTTTTATAAGCAATATCTTCAACCTTAATAGAATCACCAATGTCAAGTTTAGAAATATCAACATCCAAACTGGCAGGAATATCCTTTGCTAATCCTTTTACGAGGATTTTTCTAAGTTTAATATGTAGTTTTCCACCTTTTATTACACCTGGAGCATCACCGATTATTTTTACTGCAATGTCAGTTTTTATTGGCTTGTCATCAATTATTTCAAGGAAATCGGCATGAATAATTTTATCAGTAACAGGGTGAAACTGTATATCTTGTAATATAGCCTCATATTCTTTGTCTTTAACTTTTAGTTTAACAAGACATGCGTCAGAAGTAAAAACCACGTCCCTAAATTGTAGCTCCGGGAGGGTTAAGTGGATTTGATCTTTTCCACCATATAATACACAAGGCACCAAACCTTGTCTGCGCAAGGCTTTAGCATCTTTTTTCCCTACGTTCTCTCTCGGAGAACCGCTCATAGATACTATTTTCATAAAATTTCTTTTTTAATTGTAAATAAATAATAATTATACTTTTCTTAAAAAAAACAGGCTGCAAAGATAATACTTTACAGCCAATGTTTTATAAATATTTTTTTATTGCAAGAAACTTACAATATAGTAGGAAATTCAAAGTGAGTGCTTATAGATTCGAATGTATGTACTTTTTGAATTACATCTGAAAATATTTTGTATGTTGATAAAACTGTAACTTTGGAGTTCTCTTTTTTAAGAGGAATAGTATCTGTAACTATTACCTCATCAAATAAGCTTTCTTCAATTAATTTATGCGCATTAGCAGAAAACAAAGGATGTGTACATGCAGCTCTTACGCTTCTTGCTCCGTCATCCATAATCATTTTTGCTGCTTTTGTGATTGATCCACCAGTGTCAATTATGTCATCAACAAGAATAACATCTTTGTCCTTTACATCACCAATCAATACCATTCTGTCAACCTGATTTGCTTTAGATCTTTGTTTATAGCAGATAACCAGGTCGCAATTAAGGAATTTGGCATAAGCTGCAGCTCTTCTTGTTCCACCTGTGTCAGGAGAGGCCATTACAAGATTCGGCAAATTAAGATTTTTAATGTATGGAACAAATAAAGATGAAGCATACAAATGATCAACGGGAACATCAAAGAAACCTTGAATTTGATCAGCGTGAAGATCCATTGTAATGATTCTGCTCACTCCTGCTGCCACTAGTATGTTGGCAATCAGCTTTGCGCCTATGGGAACACGCGGCTTGTCTTTTCTGTCCTGACGTGCAAAACCAAAATACGGAATTACTGCAATAACCTGATTTGCTGAAGCCCGCTTTGCAGCATCCACCAGCAATAATAATTCCATTAAGTTTTCTGATGGTGGGAAGGTGCTTTGTACAATGAACACATCGTGACCGCGAATTGTCTCTTCAAATGAAGGTTGAAATTCACCATCACAAAATTTTGATAAAACGACTTTGCCAAGATGGTTGCCGTAATGGGCCGCGATTTTTTCAGCCAGGTAGTAAGAGGCACTTCCGGGGAATATACTTACTCTTTTGTTCATTATATATAATTTTGGGATTCAACAGCTGGCACAAAGGTATTAATTAATAAAAAAGAAATAAGCTTTGAATAGAATAATTTATTTTTTTTTCATTGGAAAAATTGTATAAATTTGCACACTGCAAAATTAAAAGAATAAAGATCTTAAAATGCCCGGGTGGCGGAATTGGTAGACGCGTTGGTCTCAAACACCAATGGTAGCAATACCGTGCCGGTTCGATCCCGGCCCCGGGTACTTTTATTCAGAACTCTAAACTGATTTGTTTATTCCGTTGGTTGCTCCACATCCTCTTTAGTCTCATTTTCCTGCGTAGTGTCTAAAAATGCATTAGCTTTCTCGAGTATCTTAACGCGATCTGATTCTAATTTAATTGAGTCTTGTACTCTTTGTTTCTCGTCTTCCTCAGCTGAAGGTCCGCAGGAAAACATTAATAAAGTCAGTAAAATCGAAAACAATAAAGATGTTTTTTTCATAATGGCAATTTTTTAATTCTTAATAATAATTTTGTTTGAGTCTGTTCTTCCTGATTCATGCAGGGCATTTATTAAATAGAAACCTTCGGGAATATTGTGTAAAACAATTTTTATCTGCGATGCAGGTTTATTTATATGTTTTTGATAAACCATACGCCCATAAACATCATAAATATAAATATGCCCGATAAAACAAGCATTAAAGTCTATAGTAAAAGATTTGCCGGTAACAGGATTAGGAAAAACATTAAAAAGCTGTTCTCTTTTGTTAAAATCATCAAAAATGTTATTTGTTGAGTAATTACAAGATGGAAAATATAAATTATCAGGATTTTTGTAAACCACTTCTTCATTTTCATAATAACACATTAAATAATTAGCGAGAAACATATAAGAAATGTCACCAGAACAACTAAGCTCTGGAAACAAAAAGCTTCCACTTTTCAATACGCCAGCATTACTGCCAATTCCTTCTATCCATGTTTCTTTTATTGTGTCATTAATTTCTCTTACAACAACTGCTTTTCTTGTACTCTCTAGTATTTCCATATAATAGATAGTATCTACTATTAACTGCAACTCATCATAGAAAGGACATTCATTATCCCACCAATCTTCATTCCTGTTATGAATATTAATTGTATCACCAATATTTACATCAAAATCATAGATTAAACCTTCTTCCAAATCATTATTCATAAAATATACTTTTTTACCTATTGTGTCTTCTCTCACATATCCTTCATGTAATTCCCAGTTATCAGGTGTATTACTATATGATGACATCCATATTCTTTTATAATTATTATCGTTGATAATAGTATCACCTGAAAACTTTATCCAATATGAGGTATAATAATCAATAATTTCCCATCCACAACTCCACATTTTGTTTTCTACTACTAATGACTGGTAATCATCCTGTGCTTTTATGTCTTTACTACAACAAATAATTAGCAGCAAAAACAATAAAAAATAAAATCGTTTCATTTTTTTGGTTTTAATGGTTAAAAAAGTCATTTTTTGTAAAAATAGTGAGATTTTTTACAAAAATATATCGGCAAAATTTCCATTGAAAAGTTAAAAGATTAATAGTAGTAAGTTTTTTCACAGGCATGAGGTTTGGTAAATATTGGTTTTAAAAATTGGCAGGAAAGTAATAAAACAATTATTAATATGCAAATAAATGTTAATTATCTTAGATAAAGCGTGAATATTCAAGATTGTTGATATTTATAAGATTGGACAAGACAAAAATGAAAAAATATTTTCTTATTCTTTTGGCATAGCACAAAAGGC
>CAZTPA010000016.1:0-16152 GCA_964614525.1 uncultured Bacteroidales bacterium
GAGTACGGCCTGTTTCGTCAACCCGAAACTCATTTGGATTCATCTGTTTTAATGGTGAAACAATGAATCTTTCAGAATAATCAGATTCCAAATCTAAATACTTTTTGTTTATCGTAATTGTATATTCTTCATCATTATCTGTTCTGGAGAGCTCGCTGCTTACAAATCTGAAAGTATTTTCGTTTATCTTGCTCCAGAATAATTCAATTGGTTGCTTGCTCTTTATATGTGATGCTTTCTCAACTTGATCTAGGTTGGTTTTAACTGAAAAAGAAATTGTGCCTGAATAGGTGAGTATTCTCGGATCATCCCTGTCTTTTAGCTCTAAAGCACCAGAAAAATTGGAAATATCTCTTCCAATAACATCAAACCTAAAGACTAAATCCTCAATGTCCATCTCCTTATATTTTTGAGACAAGATCTTAAGATTAACTTTTCCTGTATAAGATGTTCTGAAAGGCAAGTCCTTTTCCGGGTAAAAAGCAAGTATTTGTCTGCTAATCCACACCGCTTTGCCCTTTATAGAGGGAGTGAATTCAAATACTTCCTTGGGAGTACTGTTAATATCATCTTCTGATATAACAGGATTGTTAAAAATAATTTGAATAATATCATCATATTGAATCCCACCATTTGGAACATGGCTAATTTCTTTTGCTAATGCTTCTGAGTATAAAATATCAGAAGCATCAGGAGTTTCCTTTCTTCCACATGAAGATACTGTTATAATAAATGCTAACGATATTAAAATTCTCAATCTGAGAGAGTAAGTTTTTTTCATATTTATTGGCTTTAAAATTGAGAGACCTAAAATAGACATATTAAATAAAATTGCATGAATAAAAAAAATATATTTATTCACAGAAAGAAATGCCTTCTGTATATAACTGCCTACAAATTTTCAAGCAAAACAAAAATCCTATTAAAAAATTTCAAAAAAAAGGTTCTTTGAGAACGATTGTTTGTCAACTCCTCTGTTATGTGTTAGATCTTGCTATATTTTAGGATCTCTTTGCAAAAGCTAATTTTTGTATCATTTCTTCTTCCTGGTAGAACTAAGGCAAAAACCATCAAGAATTGCTCTTACCTGATCGAAACCAACTTTGTATTCAAAATCTTTTGGATAATTCACTGTGATATAATTTATTTCTGCAAAAATACTAAAGCATAGGAATGTTAATAAATTTTATTTTTATATAACATTTATAAAAATAAAAATAACTCTCACTTTGCCTGTAAATAAAGAGATGCAGCTTCCTTTTTCATAGAAAATAAATAATTCAAATCAATTAAATATCTAAAACATTTGTTTGTTTCAGTAAAACACTTAATTTTGCTCAGTGTTTTACTGCATTAAATAGAGAAACACTTAAACCTATAATTATATATGAAGAATTACATCAGTCTGATATTAACCGCTACAGTAATCCTTTTCTGCAATATATCATACGCACAGCATTTTTCAAATAATACAGGATTTTGGCATAACAATTCCACTTGGGTTCACGAGGCTCCTCCTTATAATTTCAACAATAATATTACTGTTAAAATCAATTACAATCATGAGGTTACTTCTAATGAAGGTATCTCTTTTAATAATAATATGGCTATTGATATAGATGGAGATTTAATTGTTAACGGAGATATAAAGGGTAAAAATAACTTCCTACTTAATGTTTCCAGTTCTGGAACTTTAATTATTAATGGCAATATTGATGTTCATAATAATACCATCATTAATCTTGATGGAGTTATGGAAGTTGACAATATTTATGGTTTTAATGAAAACACAAACTTCTTGATAGGAAATGGAGATTTGTATTTATCAGGCGAAATTGATGGCTTTAATACAGATTATTTTAACGGAACAATCATTGACGGCTCACTACCCATTGAATTGCTCAGTTTTTCCGCTGAGTTGGAAGAAGAATATGTAAACATAAACTGGATAACAGCAAGTGAAATTAATAATGACTTTTTTACAATAGAAAAAAGCAGAGATGCTAATCATTGGGAAGCAATTGCAAACATAAATGGTGCAGGAAATTCAAATCAGGCATTAGAATATAATTACAAAGATTATGATATTACTGATGGTATTTGGTATTATAGATTAAAACAAACCGACTTTGATGGACAATATAAATACTTTTCTCCTGTGGCTGTTGAAATCTTCCCTGCAAATAAACTTGATATTATTAAGGCACACAATAATGAAAATCATCTTCTTGTAAGTCTGAAAACTGCCGGCAAAAATGCAACGCTTATTATATGTGATATGAGTGGAAATATTTTGCATACTGAAAATGTAAATGACGCAAACCATTGCCAAACAGTTGCGCTTACTTTAAATCAAACTTCCCCGGGCAACTTGCTTATCTTTAATCTTTTTGACAATAACGAGAGAAAAAGCATGAAATATATGCTTAAGTAATGCCATTTATAAAAGCCCTCTTTTTCAGGTATTTTGAAGTTTTCGCTTTATAGAGACTAATAATTCAGCAATTAATAATAGCTGCTATCCGACTTTATATTGTAGCCAAATTATACTAATATTTTATACATACAAAAGTTGCAACTAAAATTCATTAGGTGTAACTTTGAATAGAATAAAATAAATCTTTCGATTATCTAATAAATACCATAAAAATATTCACAAACCTAACATCTTCTATTATGAAAAAATTTATAAAAATTTCAGCAATTATAATAGTTTGCATTTTTGCGCTATTAATTATTCTACCCTTGGCCTTTAAAGGCAAAATAGTAGAGCAACTTAAAATTGAAATAAATAAAAATGTAGATGCAAAGGTTGACTTTGATGGTTTCAGCTTATCTTTTATAAGAAATTTTCCGGACATAAATATGAAAATGAGAAATATTAGTGTAGTAAATAACAAACCATTTGAAGGAGATACATTAGCAAATATTAAGGGCCTATCACTAACAGTAAATCTTATGAGTTTTATTAGCGGTGATGAATACGAAATAAAGAAAATAAATCTTGACAATCCAAATATTCATGCAAAAATACTTGAAGATGGTAGTGCAAACTGGGATATAGCAAAAGAAAGTGAAGAGGAAATAATTGAAGAGGAAATAGAAGAAAGTGCAGAATTTAAACTTGCACTTAAGAGCTTTTCACTAAATAATGCCAATATAATCTACGATGATAAAGATTCTGATATTTTCTTTAAAATGCTTAATTCAAATGTAAATCTAAAGGGCGACTTCACTGAAAGCACAACGAATATAGTTGTGCGTAAAACTAATGCTGAATATATGTATTTAATCGTTGAGGAAATGCCTTTGCTTACAGGAGTTTCCTTTGATATGGCTGCCGAAGTAGCTGCTGATTTAGATAATTTTAGCTTTACCTTTTTAGATAATAAATTTCAGTTTAATGATCTTATTCTAAATTTTGCAGGAAAAGTTGACATGCCTGAGAGTGACATTATAATGGATATCACTTTTGACTCTCCACAAACTCAATTCAAATCATTCCTTTCTCTGGTTCCGGCTATTTATGCCAAAGATTTCGAAGATATAAAAACAGAAGGATCTCTTACTTTTAATGGCTTTGCAAAAGGTGTAATGAGCGAGGATTTAATTCCGGCCTTCGAGTTTAATCTTCTGGTTAAAGAGGCTTCATTCCAATATCCGGAACTTCCGGCTTCGGTTACAAACATAAACATAGCTGCTAATGCTAAGAATCCCGGCGGTGACCCTGACCTTTCTGTGATTAATGTTAATGAGTTTACAATGAATATGGCCGGACAACCTATTGACTTTAAACTTAATCTTAGCACACCTGTCTCCGATCCTCAGATTGATGCATATTTAACCGGAAAAATTGATTTGACAAAAGTTAATGAATTTTATCCGCTTGAGGAAAACGAAAAACTATCCGGAATTATTGACACAGACATAAAAGCAAAAGGTCGTTTATCAAGCATTGAAAACGAAAGGTATAATGAATTCCTCTTTGATGGTAAGCTAATTGTTACCGACATGGATTATCAAAGTGATGATTTTCCGCAGGGTGTAAAAATCTCTAAAATGGATTTCGCATTCTCACCCAGATTTGTTGAGTTAAAATCTTTACAATCCTTAATAAGTGATAGCGACTTTTCGGCTACAGGCAGAATTGATAATTTGTTGGGATACTTTTTAGATGACCAAATGCTTACCGGAAGCTTCACAAGCAAATCAAATTTTTTCAATCTTAATCAATTTATGAGTGAAGAAGGTGTTGAGCAGCCAAAAGAAACTCTTGATGCCGGAGAACCTGTGGAATTATCCGTTATAGAAATACCCGGAAATATTGACTTTACGCTCAGGAGTACATTCCAAAAAATGATTTTCGACAATATGGAGATGACCGAGGTAAAAGGGACTATCATAATTGCAGATGAATCAGCAACACTACAAAACCTTACAATGAATATGCTGGATGGCAATATGACATTAAATGGATATTACTCTTCAAAGAATATAAACCAACCACTGATAGATTTTAAGTTGGATATTCGTCAGTTCGATATTCAAAAAACATTCAACACATTTAACACATTTGCCACTATTGCACCAATAGGAGAACGTGCTCATGGAAAATTCTCCGGTAATATTTCATTAAAATCTGAATTAGACGAAAAGCTTAATCCTGTTTTAAACAGCATAGCAGGAGCCGGAAGCATTAGCTCAAACAATGTAAAAATCACAAATAGTCCGGCATTGGTTGATATTGCTGAGCAAATAAAAATGGATAGATTCAAGGAACTTGAAGTAAATGATGTTTCGGCAAGTTTTAAGATAAAAGAAGGACACTTGGAAGTTCAACCTTTTGATGTTACGTTTGGTAATTCCACTGCAAATATAAGTGGTAGTAATTCATTTGACAAGAGTATAAATTATCAGATTAAATTTGCCATCCCAAGAAGTGAGTTTGGCGGAGCTGCGAATGAAGCTTTAGACGGGCTATTGGATCAAGCTAAAGCAAGTGGACTTAATATTACACCGGGATCAACAATTTTTGTTGGTGCCAAAATTACAGGAACAGTATCAGAACCGGAGGTAAAACTCGATATAGCACAAAGTACAAGTGACATTAAAGATGAGATAGAAGATCAAATAAAGGATAAAGCAGAAGAAGTACAAGAACAAGTGCAGGAAACAATTGATATTGCAAAAGAACAAGCAGATGCAGAAAGAGAAAAACTCGCACAAAATGTAATAGATGAGGCTCAAAAACAAGCTGATAAAATCCGAAGTGAAGCTGCAACTTCAGCTAAACGCATACGCGATGAAGCCAGAACTAATGCAAAAAAACTTGAGGATGAAGCATCCGGCCCTTTAGCAAAAGCTGCTGCAAGAAAAACAGGAGAGGAAATGATTAACACTGCAGATAAGCAAGCAAAGAAAATTGAAAACGAAGCCGATGCAAAAGCCAGGCAAATAATGGAAGAAGCAAATAAAAAAGCTGAAAGAATAAGATCAGGGAAAGAGTAGGTTAAGGATTATGGGATTGTTTAATTAAGATGTTATTCATAATACAGCCACAAATACCAAAATCGACCAGTGGGCAGGCATGGTCAAGCGACGGCCTTGCCGCCCTTTCCCCTTTAATAAAACGCACCGTCATTCCAACCATTAGGGATGAATCCCGTTGAAATCAGGAAAGGTTTCAAGTATAACGGTTAAGCATGAAGTAAACGAACCACACAAATTATGAATTTCAAAATGTGGGAAGAAATGAATAAATCGTTGTGCATCAGCTAAGGCAAAATTTAGTAAACGATTTTGTTTACTTTTAATTTATTTTTACCTATCTTTGGTAAAAATTTGTATTATGCTACCAGAATTAGATAAAATAAGAGGCATTCATCCAGGCTATATTCTAAATAGAGAATTAAAAAGTAGGGGAATTAAAAGTAGTGAGCTGGCTTCTAATATTGATGAGCACAAACAGACTATTAGTGCCATCCTACATAAAAAGAGAAAAATAACTCCATCACTTTCGATTAAGCTCTCAAAGAAGTTTAATGTTGCACAAGATTATTTTATGCTTTTGCAAGCAAGTTATGAAGTGAATACTCTCGCTGCCAAAATTTCGACACGACATAAGCCCAAGCTTGATAAATTTAGACCGGCTCTTTTTTGGGATACAGATATAAATCAAATTGATTGGGAAAAACAAAAACGAGCTATAATAAAACGTATTTTAGAAAGAGGAAATAGTCAGGAGATTACTGAACTAATTAAGTTTTATGGGAAACAAGAAATATCTGCCGAAGTAAAAACAATCGGAAACAGTAGATTCCCTTCTTTTAAGAAAAACATAAGTGACTATAATTTGTAAATTTTTATGCAACTATATTTAAACACTGTTTCAAACCTGTTGTGGAAATCATTAACTGAACTTATGAAACTAAACGAACTTGAAACCTTTCGTTTAGTCGGCGGAACATCTTTAAGTCTTCAACTAGGACATAGAAAATCAGAAGACATTGACATGTTTACTGATGCGCAATATGGAAGCATTGATTTTCTTAAAATAGAAGAGGTCCTTCGAGAAAAATTCTCTTATGTAGATTCGTCGCCAAGTGTTCATATTGGAATGGGAAAGTCGTTTTTTATTGGAAGTGAGGCTTCTGATTTAGTAAATTGGATTTGTTTTATACTGATAATTTTGTTTTTCCATTAATTGAAGTTAAAGAAGTTAGACTTGCCAGCATTAAAGAGATTGCCGCAATGAAGTTGGATATTATTGGAAGAGGTGGACGGAAGAAGGATTTTTGGGATTTTCACGAATTATTGGAAAAGTTCTCACTTGATGAGATGATTGATTTTTACATCAAGCGATATCCGTACAATTTTAATAGAGAAGAGATTATTAAGGGGCTAACAAACTTTGAAAATGCTGAATATGAATTTTTTCCGATTTGCTTTAAAGAAAAAGTTTGGGAAATTATTAAATTGGACATTGAAGAATTAGTTAAAAACTTAAAGCCGAATGCCTAACATTTTTTAAGTATTACCTGTTTAAACACAAAAGCCTGTCAATCAAATGATTAACAGGCTTTATTTGTAGCGGGGACGAGACTTGAACTCGTGACCTCCGGGTTATGAATCCGACGCTCTAACCACCTGAGCTACCCCGCCAATTGAGTGTGCAAAAATAATAAACTATTTAAAACATCCGAGCTTTATTTGAATTTTTTGAGCATTTTTTTCATATAAATATCTAAGTCAATGAAAATCCGTGCAATTTATAATTTATTGGTACAAACAGACAATGCCTAAGACCCATTCTTAGCTTGGTTTCTCTTCAACTTTGTTACCTGAGCCATTAATAATCCTGCAATTACTATTGCCATCCCAATAACTTTTGACATCTCAATACTTTCTTTCAATATTAATAGCGCTGAAATCGTAGTTATTACAGGAATTAAATTTGTAAAAATTGATGTGCGAGCTATCCCAATCCTTCTAACAGCAGCGGTATAAAATAAAAACGCAAGAGTTGACCCAAAAACAGCCAAGGCTATTAATGCACCAACAGCCTCTATAGAAGGTCTTGTTGTTACAAAATGTTTATAATCAATTATTAAAAAAACAATAAGAAACATAAAGCCTCCAAGCAAATTCTGAACGGCAATAATCGTCATTGAAGAATACTTTACTGTAAGCTTTTTTAAATAAACAATGTTAATAAGCGCAGACAGCACTGCAAATAGCAACAGACCGATACCCAAAGGCGATGCTGAAAATTTATAATCAGTATCCAGTATCATAATCAAAACGCCGGCAAATGAAATTAAGAATCCGAGTATATTTATAAAATTAACCTTTTCTCTAAAAGCTATATAGCCAAATATAGGGGCAAATACCGGAATAGTGGAAATAATTACCGCAGCAACAGTTGGTGACACATACAATAATCCGAAATTTTCACCCAAAAAATAACAAAAAGGCGTAAAAAAAGATAATATAAAAAATGCTTTATAGTCTTTCCTGTCAATTTTCTCACCAATTTTTTTTACTTTAATTATTGTAAAAATTATTGCAGAAGAGATTGTCAATCTAATCAGCATAATTGTAACCGGCCCGTAAAACTCAAAAGTAATCTTTGTCCACACATAAGAAATTCCCCAAAAGGAAACTGCTAAAAACAGAAGGAAATAAACGTAGTATTTTCTATATTTTTCCATATGATTTTTAAAAGTGCGAAAGTAATTAAAATATGATTTTTTTTATCCCAATAGAAGTTAAGTTTTAGACAGTTTAAACTTATGTGCTTATTAGTTGTTAGATTAGAGATATAAAAAATAACTAAAAACTGTTTCATAATACATTTTTTTGTATATTGCAGAGTAGAGTTTTAGATATAAAAAATCAAATATGGCAGATTACGAACAATATTCTTTAGAATTCCCTATAAGCACATCATCCCGATTGCTATATTTAATGATAAGCACTCCTGAGGGTTTATCAAGATGGTTTGCAGATTCTGTTGATATACAGGATGATATTTATATTTTTAAATGGGAAGGTTCAGAGCAACGGGCTCAACTTTTACAGAGCAAAGAAAATGAATTTGTAAAATTCAAATGGATTGAAGAAAACCTTAAAGATTATTTTTTGGAATTGAAAATTCAGGAAGATTCACTTTCCTCAGAAGTTGCACTAATAATTACTGATTTTTCAGACCCTGCTGATCTGGATTTTAACAAAAGATTAATGACAACTCAAGTGTCATTATTACAAAGACATTTTAAAAGCTGAGTTATTCCAGCAAAAACCATGGTTTAATACTTGCCATCGGGTCTTTTTCTTTAAAATGCTTATACTCATTTTGTCGCGGAAAATACTCATAATCTTTTTCCCATGCTTTTATGTTTTGAGATATTTCTCTCAGTGCATTAATTATCAAATCAACTTCTTTATCCAGCAATGTAGGATGCAATGAAAGCCTCACCCATCCGGGCTTATCAGAAAGATCGCCGGTATTTATCTTAGTAGTAATTTCCTTTGAAAAGTCGTAATCAACATTTAACAAAAAATGGCCATAAGTACCGGCGCAAGCACATCCTCCTCTCACTTGTACGCCATATCTGTCATTTAAGATTTTCACCAATAGATTATAGTGTATTTTTTCAAAATAAAATGAAACAACTCCCAGTCTTTCCCTATGCTCTCCTGCCAGTATTTTCAAACCGGGAATATCATCCATTCCCACAAAAACCTTTTCAAGTAATTCTTTTTCTCTCTCAATAATGTTTTTCACACCCATCTGATTTTTTAATTCGATGCACAATGCTGTTCTGATTACCTGCAAAAAACCCGGTGTTCCACCATCTTCACGAGCCTCAATATCGTCTATATACTTGTATTCTCCCCAGGGATTAGTCCAATCAACAGTTCCACCTCCCGGACTATCCGGCACTTCTGAATGGTAGAAAGAAGAATCAAATATTAACACACCCGAAGACCCCGGGCCTCCAAGAAATTTATGAGGAGAAAACATAACAGCATCAAGCTTTTCCATAGGATTTTCAGGATGCATATTAATTTCCTCATAAGGAGCGGATGCTGCATAATCAGCTAAGCAAACACCATCATATTCATGCATAATTTTCGCAAGTTCATGAATAGGCGTATGTAATCCTGTAACATTGCTGCAAGCAGTAAATGAACCAATTTTTAAGGTACGGTTTTTATATTTCTCCAGTTGAATTTTAAGTTCATTCGGATCAACAAGAAGTCCGTCATTGGGGGTAAGCACAATAACATCTGCAATGGTTTCAAACCATGATGTATGGTTTGAATGATGTTCCATGTGAGAAATAAATACAACCGGTTTATCAACATCCTTAAGACACTTATTTTTTGTCAGCTTACCACAAATTTTCAAACCCAAGATTCTCTGAAACTTATTAATAACGGCAGTCATTCCACTACCGGCTGTTATTATAACATCATTACTGTCAGCATTTACGTGTTTCTTTATTATTTTCTGAGCATACAAATAAGAATTGGTCATTGAAGTGCCTGTTTCACTGGTTTCTGTGTGAGTATTTCCTACAAAAGGTCCAAACTTATAACATATAGCATCTTCAATAGGTCGATATAATCTGCCACTTGCAATCCAATCGGCATAAATCATTTTTTGAACTCCATAAGGAGTAGTGTATTCAGCATCTATACCTATTATATTCTTGCGAAATTTATCAAAATATTGTTCAAGATTATTCATTGTCCATTTTTTATGCAAATTTTGTAAAAATAATTGAATAAAGTGTTGATTATTTTAATAAGAAAAAAAACGTCCTGAAATTATTATTATTTTCGCTTTTGTCAAACATTAAGAATTAATCTTCGTTTAAAATTATAATTATGGTTAATTTTGATTTGTAATTATGAATTAGCAATTAATTGATTTTTCAACACAACACTATATTTATATAAAACGTATATCCTGATTTAAATATGAATTATTTTTTTAAATATTTCAGAGAAATTATTATTATTCTCGTAGTTTTTTCGGGAATAAATACCACAGTTAATGCACAGTATTTTGGAAGGAACAAGCCAAGTTATCAAACATTTGAGTATAGTTTATATCAATCGCCGAATTTTGATTTCTACCATTACTTTGAGAATGATTCAATAATTAATTCAATTGCCAACACATACGAAAAGTGGTATATAAGGCATCAGGAAGTTTTCAAAGACACATTTGACACTCAAAATCCTATTATACTTTATGCAAACCATCCGGATTTTCAGCAGACAACAGCTGTTGGAGGCATCGTTAGTATAGGAACACAAGGAGTTACCGAAGCATTAAGAAACAGGGTTGTAATGCCGGTTTTGGAAACTAACTCACAAACAGACCATGTTATAGGCCATGAGATGGTGCATGTCTTTCAATTTCGAGCCATGTTCATACACGATTCACTCGGCCTTAATTCAATACGAAACCTGCCTCTATGGCTTGTTGAAGGAATGGCAGAATATTTCTCCATAGGAAGTATTGACACCCATACTGCTATGATAATGAGAGATGCATGGTATAATGATAAATTCCCTTCTTTAAAAGATATGACCAGAAGTTATAAGTATAATCCTTATCGCTTCGGCCATAGTTTTGTTGCTTTTGTCGGACGGACCTGGGGTGATTCTCTCATAGTACCTTTATTTAAACAAACTGCAAAATTTGGATATGAAAGAGGAATAGAAAGAGTTGTCGGCTTAAATGGGAAAACTGTTTCTAATATGTGGGGACAGGCTATTGAAAGTCATTTTAAACCTATGTCTGAAGATAGCATCAGGCATATACCTATTGGTGATTTACTTATTTCTGAAGATAATGGAGGAAGGATGAACATCTCTCCTTCTTTAAGTCCTGATGGAAATCATATGGCATTTTTCTCTGAAAAAGATGTTTTTTCTATTGACTTATTTCTTGCTGATGCCAATACAGGAAAGATAAAAAGGAAACTGACAAGTTCAACAAGATCAGGCGATATAGATGGTTTTAACTTTTTTGAATCTGTAGGAAGCTGGTCTCCTGACAGCAAACAGTTTGCATACGTAATTGTAAAAGAAGGAAGAAATCAATTAGTAATTACGAATGTCAATCGCTGGCGCAAAGACAAAGAAATCAGTGTTGAAGGAGTTCCCTCTCTAAATAACCCATCCTGGTCACCAGATGGGAAATATATTGCTTTTAATGGATTAGTAGAAGGTGTTCCTAATTTGTTTTTATTAGAATTAGAAACTGAGAAGGTTACAAATTTAACGAATGACAATTTTTCATACATTCATTCCAGTTGGTCACCTGACGGAAAATTTTTAGCAATTTCAACTGACAGGCCCCAAACATCACAAAAAGATTTACCCAACAATTATAAGTTTAACCTGGCCATAATAAATGTTCATTCAGAAGACAAAGAAATACAAATTTTTGATGTTTTCCCCGGCGCTCAAAACCTAAATCCGGTATTTTCCAAAGATCAGGATGGCCTTTATTTCCTTTCTAATAATGATGGTTACAGAAATCTTTATTACCTGGAATTCAATACAAATAATGTATTCAGACTAACAGATTATTATACAGGAATCAGCGGAATAACCCATTTATCTCCTGCAATTAGCGTTGCAAGAGAAACCGGTGAAATAGCATACAGCTATTACAGCAATGAGAGGTACTCTATTTTCAAAGCTAAACCCGAGAATTTTGAAAAAGAAAAAGCAGACCCTGAACATCTTGATTTTACTGCTGCTACTTTACCTCCCCTAAACAGAAAATTAGAACCCATAGTTGACAACAATCTGGACGTGGAGCCAAAAAAATCTATATTTCCTAAAGATACTTTTGAAAAATTAGAATACAAACCACGCTTTGGCCTCACATATATTGGCAATTCAGGCATGGGAGTATCTACAAACAGATACGGAACCGGGATGTCAGGAGGAGTAACAATGATGTTTAGCGACATAGTCGGAGAAAACCAACTTGTTACAATGTTATCTATCAATGGTGAAATATATGATTTTGGCGGTATTGTCGGTTATATGAATCAGAAAAGGAAAATTAAATGGGGAGGATCTGTTTCTCATATTCCTTATGTCTTTGGTGGAATGAGATTTATAAGAGACACATTATACAGTGATGATGACCAGCCAATTCCAGTTGACAACTTACAATATATTATACAAAGAACTTTTGAAGATCAGGTTTCCGCATTTGGAGTTTATCCCATTAGTACAACCCGAAGATTAGAAATTGGTGGTAGTTGGGCATGGTATTATTATAGGCTTGATGCATATAACAGATACTATAATAGTTTAGGATATATTGTTCATGAAGACAGAGAACGTCTTCCCTCACCTGAAGGTTTCTCTCTGCAAAGATTAAATATTGGCTATGTTGGCGATAATTCCTATTTCGGATTAGCATCTCCGATGCGAGGACAGAGGTACCGGCTGAATGTAGAAAAATATTTTGGAAAAGTTGATATGTATAGTTTAACTGCTGATTACAGGTGGTACTACTTTTTTAATCCTGTCAGCATTGCTTTCAGAACCACTCATTATGGAAGGTGGTTTATTGATGAAATGAAGGATGATCTTTTCTACCCTCTATTTTTAGGTTATCCGGGCTTTGTAAGAGGTTATGAATATTCTGCAATATACAACAGAAGCAATTCTACAGAAGAAGATGTGTTTGAGCAGTATATCGGAAACAAAGTTTTGTTAGGTGGCTTTGAAATCAGAGTGCCTCTCTCCGGACCGGAGAGATTAGCTTTGATTAAGAGTGGAATCTTTTTCACCGAACTGGCATGGTTTGTTGATGCAGGCTTAGCATGGAATAAGGGGGAAACTATTTCCTTTGACTCACATAAAACCCCACAAAACGCAAGAGTACCTGTGTTTTCGACAGGTCCATCACTTCGGATTAACTTATTTGGTGCTCTTATTCTTGAACCTTTTTATGCTTTCCCTTTCATGATTGATGATTTTAGTTTTGATGATGGAGTTTTTGGAGTGAATTTTATTCCGGGTTGGTAAATATCTTAATTCTGTCTAATAATTATCTTATCCCGAATTTCACAATAGTATATATTGTTTTTTCTATTAAAATCAAACATAAACATATGGGATTATATTAAAAACTTCCTATTAGAATATGTTTTGGTTTTTTTTTGAAGACTTAGTTCGATTTTTGTCAGTTTATTAAAAATATTTTTTAGTTTTGCCTTCTATAAAAAAAAATCTAAAAACTTAAAAACTATGACAGAAACGAACAAGACATTACGTGATTCAGCCGCAATGCGTTGGTTGGTTATGATTCTGATTAGTGGGTTAATGTTTGCAACCTATTATTTCCAGGATTTTTATTCAGGATTAAGAGATTTGATGGAATCTGAGTATGGTTTCACAAGTGAGCAATTTGGTAGGATTATAGGTCTTACAACTATTGCAAATGTGTTTGGTATGATTATCATTGGTGGTATCATACTTGATAAGTGGGGAATTAGAATTGCCGGTTTTGCATTTGGAGGCCTAGCTGCTTTGGGAGGTCTTGTTTCAGCACTTACTGCTTCAGGCATTATCCTGGAAAACAATACTTTATTGGGTTTAATTATAGGTAGAATACTATTTGGTATTGGACTGGAGGTTGTATGCGTTATTGTAATGCGTACAATTGTAAAATGGTTTAAAGGATATGAGGTTGCCCTTGCCATGGGTATCAATATGGGCTTTGGACGTTTGGGCTCTGCTCTTGCGATTGCTATCTCACTTGATATAGCTGGCGGATCTGTTGCTCCTGCTGTTACATTTGCTGCTGTCCTTATTGGTATTGCAATGCTTATGTTTGCAATCTATGCTCTTCTTGATTTCAAAATTGATAAACAAGAAAAACGGATTGCTGCTGAAGCTGACATAAATCCGGAAACAGCTGCGGAGGCTAAAGCAGAAGTTACTGAAGATTTTAAACTTTCGGATTTGGTTAAACTTGCTAAGAATAGTTCTTTCTTATACATAACATTATTATGTGTTGCTTTCTATTCAGCTGTTTTCCCATTTATACAATATGCACCCGACCTTTTAGTGAATAAATTTGGTTTCACTTATGTATTGCCTACTGAAGGAGCTATCTCTATGTTTGGCAGTGAAGCAATGGGTAATGCTTTTGTTTATATTGTTGTTTTTGTTTTTGCATTGAGTTTTACTCTTATTCCAAACAATATTAGCAAAGGGAAAAATATGGCAAGGTTTATTATTCTTGCATTATTTGCAGTTATTGTTTATCTAAACTATGAAATGATTGGTGTTTGGTTAAATAATGGTCCTAAAACTGCTGCATTAATTCCATTAGGTACTATCATTTTTACACCTATTTTTGGCAGTATTGTTGACAATAAAGGTAAAGCTGCATCATTGATGATGTTAGGAGCCTTATTATTAATATTTGCACACGTTGCTCTTTCTCTTTCATCGAGCCCGATATTTGCATATCTAGGCCTATTAAGTCTTGGTATTGCTTTCTCATTGGTTCCTGCTGCTATGTGGCCATCTGTAGCCAAAATCGTTCCTGAAAACAGATTAGGTACAGCTTATGCATCTATGTTTACTGTTCAGAATTGGGGATTAGGACTTTTCTTCTGGGGAATTGGTGCACTGCTAATCGCTATTCCGGTTAACTCTGATACTAAAGAGGAGATTGATGCAGTTAGAACCGGCCTTGAAGTTTCTCAAGATGTATCAAAAGAAGAAGTTGTTCTTAAACTTGATGAAATTAGTAAAATAATTCTTGAGAGAATTGAAGCTGATGACAAAGAATTTGAAACAGTTGATATTGAAGAATTAGTTGAGGAACCAGCTGTATCTGTTGAAGAAGTTATGGAAGATGTTGAGGTTGAAGCAATTGAAGAAGACGAAGTTGAGGTTGTTGAAGAAATGGATGTGGAAACTGAAGATATTGACACTGCAATAGAAGTTGAAGCTGAAGAACTTGATGGAGACGAAGATTTGGAAGGCAAATCTGAAGAATTCAAGGAAGCCAAAGCATTCCTTGATACAATAAAATTAAACCTTACTAAAGAAGGCTTTTTAACAGGTGGCGAAATTAGTGAGCTTATCAAATTAATGCAAGCTAACGCAATGTTGAACTATTATGACTATAAAATTCCAATTTTAGTATTGGTATTATGTGGTGTAATTTCAATATTCTTATCCTATAAACTTAAGAGAGCTGACAAGCGACAAGGATTTGGTCTTGAGTTACCTAATGTTAAGAAGTAATTATAATAGAATCTTAATAAAAAAGGGGAAGTCAATTGCTTCCCCTTTTTTTATATGCGTTTTCACCAGTGTCCGAATAAAACTACGAGATATACTAGAAACAAAAAAGTCAAGGCTGCAGGCTTTTCACGACGGCTCTATGTTCACTCCGCTAAAAGTGTTATGACTTTCATTATAATTCCATTCCAAAAAGAACACACACATTACGTCCGCTCATTAACTAATTTGCTCATTAACTAATTAACTAATTAACTAATTAACTAATTTACTCATTAACTAATTTCCATAAAAAACTACTAAAACCTTAACCTAATCTGAGCTTTTAGTTCACTTCTTGTA
>CAZTPA010000016.1:16252-37376 GCA_964614525.1 uncultured Bacteroidales bacterium
CATAAAAAACTACTAAAACCTTAACCTAATCTGAGCTTTTAGTTCACTTCTTGTATTGCCTTGTATTTCATCCAGGCCGGAACCGATAACTTCCCGGTTTGTGTAGAATGTTAATGCGTATCTTACCCAGAGGTCAATATTGCGAGTCAATCTATATTTAAGCAACAAATATGTTCTACTCCCTTTATCACTGTAAAACGGAAAAGAAAAAGCATATAAAACATCATTTTCATAAGCATATAGACGAGAATCGTATCCATCTGTATCAAACAAAGCATATCTAAATGTGATAGCCCATGGTGTAGTTTTGGATCTATATGCAATATCCTGATAAATCAGATATCCCATTTGCTCATCTTCACCAAACTTATAATCGACAAGTTCTAATCGATTCTTAAAAGTAATTGTTGGAGTAACAGCATAACTGATGTGAAATCTCAAATTCTGTTTAACAACATCATCAAGATATCTTATTGTAGACTCATCGCTGGAATTAATAGGTTTATTTTTAATCTTATATTTAATATACATATCAACACCTCTGCGCGGACTATGTTCCAATTGCACAAGGTAGTCATATCCTCTTGATGGAGAATACGTTCTGTATTTCATCCATGGAAAAGTAAAATGATCTGCATAAGCAGAAATATTCCATTGACGAGAAAACCTTGCTTGCAAACCAATAAATAAACCTCTTTCATTATATGTTCGTGAATTTTCACCAAAACCAGCGCTATACATTGAATGATAATCAGGAGAAATATCTCTGTAAACAGCGGACAATGATAATCTTTGATCAAGACTCATCATTAATCCGTTTAGAAAGGCATGTCCACCACTTTCGCTACGAGCATATTCACCAAAGAAATTAAAATTTCTAACGATATAATTGTAATCTGCACTTAGCACATAATTTTTCCTTGCATTGAAATCAAACTGATTATAGTATGACAAACTCCTTTCGAGCTCTGCATCAAATTCCTGATAATATCCTGTCACACCTATACTAAAATTATTTAATGAGTATTTCAAGTTACCACCTGCCATAAATTCACCAACAGCATTCTTTAATTCAAGTTCTCTGGGGGTTCTGTGATTTCCGGAGGCATATATACTGCTAACAACGAGTGCTTCCTGCTCAATAGTATCCATTTCCAGTACATTCGCACTAAGTCGTTTACTGGAAAAGAAGCCTGTAACTTCCAAATCCTTAAACTTAAGAGTAGTACCCACACCTCTCATATAATTAAGTTGATCTACTGAAGTATACTGCTTTAATCCAATAGCATTTTTCTTAACATTCATCACATCGGCACTTTTTCCAAATGCCAGACCGGTATAGAGCCCCAGGCCCTGTCCAAATTGTGCCTGATAATCACCAATAGCAAGAGTTTTGAGCCAACCAAAATCTCTTAAAAAAACATGGGCAGAATAAAAATCATAACCATAGGGCTGACTGCCGGTAAAAAATTCTTCTCCGGGATTTTTCTGTGCAGTCATACCCACACTTACATTGTTATAATATGTAAACCTGTATCTCTGATACAATCTGAACGGGCTACCTAAATACCTTGCATTTGGATTATCTTCCAGTTCTTCAGGGTCAATGGGAGAATATCCTTTTTGCTCTTCAAGTGTTTGCTGGTAGCGCAAAAAGAATTGACTTTTACCATTAGCCAATATATCATTTAATGATATTTGCCTTCTGGCAACAACCTCAGTCACCTCAACATAAGGCTCTATAAGTTGAATAGTTTCCATATCAAAGCCATCAATAGCCTGCAACTCATAGATACTCATAAGATTACCATAAGTATCTATATGAGAAATCAGATTATTTATTTGAATATCATTTAAGAATACTAATCTACGAAGCTCATCTGCCGATGCAGAATTCAAATTCAGAGGATACTGCAAATATAATTCGAGCTGTTGAACAAGCTCAGAATAGTCAATATCTGCATCTTCATCAAGATTTTCCAGAAAGCTTTCAATACGCTGAAATAATGCTTCATTAGTATCGTCATCCTGCTCCTGTGTTTCTTGCGGTGGCGGAGAATCTTCACCTGATTGTGCAGAAATTGTATTGGTAAGCCCAAACAGCATTATAAGAAGCAATGCTAACAAATAATATCTACACAATTTTATATATTTTTTCATATTAAAAATCATCATATACAGGATTATTTAAATTCGTAAATCATACCTAATTGAGGAGAATATCCTAACACATGATGATAAGAAGAAGAAAGGTCGAGATGAAAATTTCCTAAAACCAAGCCAAACCCAAATGAATTTGCTGTTGGATTAGTGCCAATACCCGCTCGAAGATAAATCGGCTCAATAATGTGATATTCTATTCCGGCTTTATACACTGCATCAAGACTAATATCTTTTTCTGTCTCAAATACAAATATTACCTGATCTGAAAAAGTATATGAAAAACCTCCACGCATAATAGTAGGAATACGTTCATTATCATAATCGGCAACTTTGGTCATTGTAGGATTAAAAAGATGGAATCCAATATGCAGATTATCAATAACTTCATAAATGGCTCCCAGTTCTACTGTCATGGTAGATTTACTTCCATAATCAGATCCTATTGACAGATGATGATAATTAAGCTGAACACCTGCAGAGAATTTCTCTCCAAAAAACCTTGAATAACTCAGTCCTACTTTATTCTCATTATAAAGAGAATACCCAAAATGTGTAAAACTAAGTCCAAACACTCCACCGGCAGCAGGCATTGCAACAGCGCCGGCGCCAAAATTCAGCTCAGGAATTAAAAAGCGATTTTCCATATATATACCGGCTACAATATTTTCAATTCCGGCTAAACCCGCTTGGTTATGACTTACAGCCCATAAATCATATAATGTAACAGCTGCATTTCCCATGGCTGCCGGACGTCCGCCAAATAAATAATTATCATTGGCAGATTTCAGGCAAAATGGAGTCAATAATATAAACACTAACAAAAAGTAAATCTTTCTCATGAATGTAATTTTTCAAATTCTAATCAATAAAAATAATATAAGGCTAAGCAATATACAACAATTTTTAAAATCGAATAACAGCTTTTATGCTAAAATAAACTAAATTATTACATTATAATAGACAATACCAATTTAAATATGATAAAACTATTTATTATGCATATTAATTTTTTATAATTATCAACTCTTTGCTTACAATAAAAAAAGCTGAAAGAAAAGAAAAATAAAATTTATTAACATCCGATTAAAATAGGAACATAACTTCAAGAGTCCCCAAGGTTACTCGCATAATCAGTTCTTCGCTACAACTTCCTAAGGTCATGTATGAAAGGATTTTTAAAGTCCTGGGGGGTTGCGCTGGTCTTCAGAAGCCACGCTATTTGGGAGTCCTAAATGACTACGAGATACTTCGCATAACTCAGTATCTCGTAGTTTAATTCTAATAGTAGTAAGAAAAAAACTAATTTTATACTCTAAATTTAAAGTTCTCTTTTTTTAGATCTTCATTGGCTTTAATCACCTTTGATTTAAGACTTTCTTTAAACTTTGTTAATCTGCGTTCAATATCCTTATCTGACTGTGCTAATATCTGCACTGCCAGAATAGCGGCATTTTTAGCACCATCCAGTGCTACTGTGGCAACGGGAATTCCTGATGGCATTTGAAGAATAGAAAGTATTGAATCCCATCCGTCAATTGACAAAGAAGATCTCACAGGCACACCAATTACCGGCAAAATTGTTGAAGATGCAATAACTCCCGGCAAATGGGCAGCTCCACCGGCACCTGCAATAATTACCTTAATGCCATTTTTATGAGCATTTTCTGCAAAACTTATTACTTTTTCAGGTGTGCGATGAGCCGACAATGCATTCAATTCAAATGGAATCTCCAGCTCATCAAAAAATTTTGCTGCCTCAGACATTACTTTCATATCTGAAGTGCTTCCCATAATAATACTAACCAAAGGTTTCATAATCATTTCTTTTTTGAATTGTAAACAAATATTTTTGCAGCAAAAATAGATAATTTATAACATTAAATTATGATTTAATATCGCAAATTTCTCCTTTTAATAAACAAAGTAAGCATTTAGATAAATTATAATTACAACAAGCTATCCTAACATTTTTTAAGGATATAAAAAAAATCAATACAAACTTTTAAGTAAATTTGTAGCTTATTAACAAGATAAACAATAATTATAATGAAGAAATTAGCATTCTTAATTGCTCTCACACTTTCAATTTTCATAACACAAGCCAATGAAAATAAGAAAATTTACTCCAGAGTTAAAATTCAACTTGAAAATCGAGATTTAACAGAACTAGCTGAGCTGGGCATTGCTCTGCAAGCTAATGAATTTAAAGCTGGGCAATTTTTTACCGGAGAATTTTCATCATCTGAGTTGAAAATTATTTCTGAAGCAGGTTTTGAATATGAGATATTAATTCACGATATGACCCAATATTACCAATCCCGTAATAAAGGTATAAATAAGGATTCCCTGATGCGTGAAATAAGAATCAAAACAAAAGACACAGAATATCCAACTCCAGAAAATTTCACTTTGGGTTCTATGGGTGGATATCATACTTTCTCAGAGATGATTGCTGATCTTGATTTAATGCATGAACTTTATCCCGAACTAATATCCGAAAAAGCAGCTATCAGTGAAACAATGAGCATTGAAGGAAGGCCGATTTATTGGGTAAGAATATCTAACTCTCCACAAGAAACAACAGACAAACCCAAGGTTTTATACACCGCCTTAACACATGCAAGAGAACCGGCAAGCCTTCAACAAATGCTGTTCCAAATGTGGTATTTATTGGAAAACTATGGAAGCAACCCTGAAATTACTTACCTGATTGATAATCTTGAAATGTATTTTGTGCCATGTGTTAATCCTGATGGTTATGTTTTTTGTGAAACAACGGAACCGGACGGTGGCGCTTTATGGAGAAAGAACCGAAGACTAAATGGTGACGGCTCATATGGTGTAGATTTAAATAGAAATTTTGGCTATATGTGGGGCTATGATAATTCCGGATCATCTCCCAGCCCATCAGCCGCAACATACAGAGGCACTGAAGGTTTTTCTGAGCCGGAAACACAAAGCATTAAAGAATTTGCAGAAACATACGACTTTACTCTGGCTTTAAATAATCATACATACAGTGACCTTCTAATATATCCATGGGGTTATGAAAATTTATTAACTCCTGATTCTCTTGTTTTTATTGAATATGCTAAACTTCTTACAGAAGAAAATGCTTATATATATGGAACTGTTTACGAAACTCTTTCATATTTTGCCAACGGAGGTTCCGACGATTGGTTTTACGGAGAACAAGAAACCAAAAATAAAGTATTAGCATTCACTCCGGAAGCAGGATCTCCTATTGATGGCTTTTGGCCGTCAATAGACAAAATAGTTGACATCTGCGCAGGACATGTGCATATGAATAATTCACTAGCTCACCTTGCATTGCCATATGCAAAAACAAAAAGTATTGACGGGCTTTTTGTTGAAAATATTCAAACTGATGTTGGTATAGAAATCATTAACCTAGGTCAGTATTCACCAGCCAATTTTACTGTTTCTTTGCAGGCAATAACTGACAATATCATTGCAACAGGCAGTCCTGTTTCATTTGATGAGATGGAGGTTCTTGAAAAAGATACCGGATACATTTCTATTGAACTTGCTCAATCTGTTAAAGAAGGCGATATTGTTCAATATATTTTACAAGTTGACAATGGATTATATGTTAATGAAGAAATTATAACTCGTTATTATGGCACTCCTGAAGTAGTGTTTTTTGATCCTTGTGATGATCTTACACATTGGACAAGCTCAAAATGGGATATTAGTGAAGTTGTGTATTTCTCACCTCCGGGATCTATTGCAGATAGCCCGGGAACAAATTATTCAGATTACTCTAATGAAGAAATTGTCTTATCAGAACCTATAAATCTTAATGACGCAATTATTGCAAACTTAAGCTTTAGAACAAGGTTTGACATAGAGAAAAACTGGGATTACGTTCAAGTTTTTATTTCAACAAACAATCAACAAAGCTGGGAGCCGTTGGCCGGCAAGTACACCCAGCCCGGTTCGGAGAATCAGGCCGTAGGGCAACCTCTGTATCACGGAGAGATGAACAATTGGGTTCTTGAAGAAATTGACCTTTCTGAATATATAGGAAATGAAATATGGATAAAATATCGTATCATATCAGATTCATATGTGAATGCCGAAGGCTATTATTTTGATGATTTCACTGTATCTGCATTAAATGCTCAAGAAGATGATGACGACGATGATGTTTCAATAATCAATAATAATATAAATAATGATTGCAGTATTTTTTACTCATCAAATACCGGAAATTTGATTATTCAAATTCCTGAAGAGAAAAATCACAATAATATAAATGTTAAAATATCTGACATATCTGGGAGGCTCCTGTTTTCTAAGAATTACAGAATTAATTCGACATTAAGAATACCTTTAACAAATTATTTTCCCGGTATTTATATAGCAACCATAAGGGGAGATATTAATGTTAGTAAGAAAATAGTGATTATTAAGTGATGATAGTTAGATTTTAAAAGAATATGTTAGATACTATAAACAAAAAGGTTTTAGGAATTGATGCCGGTTCGCTTTCAATTAAAATTGCATACAGAGAAAATGGCGATATAAAGTATTTTAGAAAAGAACATTTGGGAGAGCCTCTTGTAGCTTTTGATGAGTTAATAAAAGAAAATGCTATTCAAATAAACCCTGAAGGATCAATTATTACTGGAAAATATTCAGGAATCCTTTCAAAAAATTTCAAAATACCGATAATTTCTCCAATTTATTGCCTTGTAAATACAATCGATAAAAATCAATTCTCAGATATAAAATATTTTATTGATATTGGATCGTCCGGCTTATCTGTTATTGAAATTCAGGATGGGAAATTTCACAGATATGACACCAACTCTTTATGTGCTGCCGGCACAGGTGCTTTTCTTGACCAGCAAATGTCACGCATGAAGCTTTCTTACGGAGACCTTGCTAATATCCCGATTATTGAAAATCCCCCTAGTATTGCCTCAAGATGTGCTGTATTTGCAAAAAGTGACCTGATTCACAGGCAACAACAAGGTTATAGCATTGAACAACTTTGGAATGGCATGGTAAAAGGCCTTGCAGAATCTGCATATTCTTCATTATTCAAAGGAAAAATAATAACAGATGATGTGTTTCTTATTGGTGGCTTAGCCAATAATAAAATATTTATTCATTTCTTTCAGAAATTACTTGGCAATGTAAAATTAAGAGTTGCAGATAGTCCGGATTATTTTTTATCAGATTCACTTGTGCAATTTATTTCAAATCCATTAGCCAAAAAGCTTATTTCTGTTAATAAAGAAGACTATAAAGCGACTTTTGAAAAGCCTTTATCATTTAATGACAGAAAAGACAGTAATCATTTACAATACATTGATTCATGCAATAATGAAGTTGATATCTGGAATCTTGAAGCCGGAAAAAAACACAGTGTTTTTGCCGGTATTGACATTGGATCTACAAGCACAAAAATTGCATTAATTGATGATTCCGGAAAAATCCTTCTTGGTTTATATACAAGAACGCAAGGTAAACCTATAAATGCTTTCAAAAATTTACTTATCGGATTATCAGAATTACAAGACAAGAATAATGTTGAATTTGATATAAAAGGCATAGGAACAACCGGCAGTGGAAGAAAACTCATAGGCCAATTTGCCGGTGCTGATATTATTAAAAACGAAATTACTGCACACCTTAAAGGAGCAATAAAAGAGTTTCCTGATGCAAAAACAATATTTGAAATTGGCGGACAGGATGCAAAATATATTTTCATAGAAGATGGCTGGATGAAAGATGCAAACATGAATTATGTTTGCGCAGCAGGCACCGGCTCTTTCCTTGAAGAACAAGCTAAAAACCTTGATATGGCATTGGACGACATTCCTGCTCTTTGCAAAAATGCCAATCCTCCTATTTCAAGTGACAGATGTACTGTTTTTATGGAACAGGACGCAAACCAACTTCTTACACACGGATATAAAAGAAACGAAGTAATGTCTTCAATTTTATATTCTGTTTGCAAAAACTACCTGCACAGAGTAGTACAAAACAAACCAATAGAAGAACCTATCCTTTTCTTAGGAGCCACAGCAAAAAACTCAGGACTTGTTGAAGCTTTTGAAAATGTGCTTGGAAAACAAATATTGACTTCCAAATACAGTCACCTGATGGGTGCAATTGGTATTGCTGAAATTCTGAGAAACAGTCCTCCCGAAAAAACAACTTTTAAAGGTTTAGAAATAAGACATAAAGAGGTAATATTAAACGAGGATAATTGCAAACTATGCAATAATAAGTGCCTAATCACACATATGAAAATTGCCGGAGAATACACTTCCTCTTCCTGGGGCTATATGTGTGGCAAAGAACCTGATGAGAAAAATGTAAAAAATATTGAATGTCTTGATGCAGTAAAACACCTCACAGAAACTATAAATCAAAAAAATTATAACAAGGATGCCTTAATGACTGCTTATTTTCCAAAAGCACTGCAGTATTTTTCGTTTCATCCATTTTGGGATCGTTTCTTTAGTGAACTGAAAATTAATTTAATCCCAACACCAAATACAAATGCCGAAATTAACGCTTTGGCAAAATCTTATTCACTGTCAGATTTTTGTTACCCATTAAAACTTGCATTAGGCCACGCTATGTATTGCATTAAGCATGAGAATCTGCCTGTAATAATACCTTTTCACATACAAGATACTAAAAACCCAAATGCTCTTAATTCATACTTTTGCCCATTATCACAGGCTTTTCCTTCTATTTTAAAAAGCGCCCTGGGATATAATAATATCAGCAGCAGCAAACTGATAAGTCCGGTAATCGATTTTTCAAAAGCTGATGATTATAATTTAAAGCAGTTGGAACAAACTATTGGAGAGTCTTTCGGCCTTTCATCAAAAAAAATAAAAAAGGCTTATAAGCAAGCAAAAAGTAAGCACAATGAAACAAGAAAACAACTGAGCAAATTCGGCAAAGATTATGTTCAAAACAGAAAAACTAAAAAACCCAGATTTGTAATACTGGGCAGAAGCTATAATATTCTTGATCAATCAATTAATCTGGGCTTATTATCAAGCATAGCAAGATACGGATATGATGTAATTCCCATGGACATCTTACCAATAAACAGGGAAAGTATAACTGAAGAATACAAAGATATGTACTGGGCTTACGGCCAAAAAATTGTTGCAGCCTCCAAATATATAAATGAACATGATGACCTATACCCTGTTTATCTGACAAATTTCAGTTGCGGTCCTGATTCTTTTCTGCTTAATACTTTTGAAGAAATAATAAATGATAAGCCATACCTGATACTCGAACTTGATGAACATGGTGGTGATGCAGGTTATATGACAAGGCTAGAAGCATTTTTCGACAGGGTTGAACACAACTATACGGCCAAGAAAAAGCCGAAAGCTGCACCAAAAACAGAAAACAAAATAAAAAATTCGCTGGCCAATAACAAAGTATATGTCCCACCTATGCATCCAATTGGTGTCCGGCTGGTTAGCGCAGCTATAAGAGCTTATGGCATTGAATCTGTGCCCTTGGTGAAAGAAGATATTGAAACCTTTACTCTCGGTAGTGCCTATGTAAGAGGCTCTGAATGCATGCCTGCAACTTCAACTATTGGCGCTTTCTTACACAAAATATCTGAAGAAAATGGCGGGTGTGACGCAAATACAGCACTCTTTATGCCTTGTGCCAGTGGACCGTGCAGATTTGGATTATATGCAAGACTTCATAATAAAATTCTAAGAGATAATAATATTGATGCATCTATAATTTCTCCAAGCTTTGATGATAATTACGGAGATATAAAAGGAGCACTGCGATTGCATTTTTTGAAAGCAATGATTGTTTCTGATGTTTTATTTAAGCTGGCATGCAGACTAAGGCCTTATGAAACAAAAGAAGGAATTGTAGATAAAATTATTGAAGAAGCTATCTGCGATTTAGAAAAAGTTTTTGAGAAAAAAGAAAGCATATCGGGTGCTTTAAGAAAACTGAACACCAAACTTAAAGAGATAGAATTAACTTCTAAAAACAAGCCACTTGTTGGTATCGTAGGTGAAATTTACGTGAGAAATTCACCTTTTTCTAATTCGAATCTGGTAAAACAAATCGAAGCTAATGGAGGTGAAGCATGGGTAGCTCCAATGATGGAATGGGTTCACTATTCTGCAGAATTAAAAACAAACAGCAATATTCTAGACTTTTTCTCACACTTTATTTCAACAGAGTTAACTTCAATAATTGAAAATAAATATCTGAAAATATTTAATAAACTACTGAAAGATAGAAAGGAACCAAATATTAAAGATATTATTGGAGTAGGCAAAAAATTTGTCCCGGTTGAAGTTGAAGGAGAACCCGTATTAACTATCGGAAGAGCAATAAGATTTATTGACCAGGGAGCTAAACTTATTGTTAATGTTTCACCTTTCGGCTGTATGCCAGGACAAATTTGCAGTTCTGTTTTTAAAGATGTCAGCAATAAATATAATACACCAATTGTATCAGTATTTTATGATGGTGAAACAGATTTTACCGATCTTATTGGTACATACATAAGTAATGCCTTGTAAATAAAATTTTTGTTGATAACTCAATTGTAAAAACTGTAAAATACAGAAAACGATAATGAAATGGCTAATTGATTTTCTTGAAAGAAACCAAATGCCTTGCCAGTGGAAAAGTCTAACAGGAATTGACTGTTTCGGCTGTGGAATGCAAAGATCAATAATAGAACTTTTAAAAGGTAACATATGGGAAAGCATTCAGGCATTTCCGGCTTTAATACCATTAATAGTCTCTATTTTTTTATTAATTGTACATTTATCATTTAATTTTAAGAGGACTTTGCTTTATTTCAAAATTTCTATTATTTTTACATTTGTATTAATGTTTATTAACTTTTTTTACAAATTATTTTTTTTACAAACTAATTTATTTACAAACTAAAAAAAAAAATTATGGACGCAAACACTAACGTTAAGTTACCAGCTGCTCCCGGTGCAGTGATTTCATTGGTTTTTGGAATTTTATCGGCAGTTTTTTCTTGTCTTTTTGTTGGTATCGTTTTCGGTATTCTGGCAATTGTATTCGCAGGCAAAGCGAAAAAAGCTTTTGAAGCAAATCCTGATTCTTACTCAAGAGGAAGTTTAGGTATGGCAAAAGCAGGTCTAATCATTGGTATTATTGGCTTGATTTTCTCATTAATTTATACAATTATTTACATTTTCTTCGCTAGCGCATTAAGCGGAATGATGTTCTTCATGTAAGAGAATAATCCGTGTAATAATGCAAAAACATTTTTTTCTAATAAAAATCAAATGAAAATGGAAACAAATACTCCTGTTGCTCTAAAAACTATTCCCGTATCAATTATATCTATGATATTTGGAATTTGCTCAATTGTTTTTTCCTGCTTTTTTGTAGGTTTAGCTTTTGGTATAGTTGCACTAATCCTGGCTTCAAAAGGTAATAAAATTTATAATGCAAACCCTGCAATATACTCCAAAGGAAGCTTAAGTATGATAAAAACAGGTAAAATTACCGGTATTATTGGAACAATAATTTCCGGGGTTTACATTATCTTCTGGATAATTATGGCAACATTTTTTGCTACTTCAGGAGGAATGCATCACATGTTTGATTATATGTAGAATAAATTTATTTGCTTAACAAAAAAGGATGTTACTATTAATTTAGTAATATCCTTTTTTCTTGATATAAAATCAAACGAAGTAAAAACAAACTACTTATTATTATTTAAATGATGTTTTTATCTTACTTATAAATTCCTCATAAATATTAGAATTGCCGGCAACAATTTCTTTGCCAAATAAATAATCCACACCACCTTTAAAATCAGACACCTTCCCTCCTGCTTCCTCAACAATTAGACTTCCGGCAGCAACATCCCAGGGATTCAAACTATATTCAAAAAAGCCATCAAATCTGCCACAAGCCACATAAGCCAAATCAACGGCAGCGCTTCCAAATCGCCTCACTCCATGAGTATTTCTCAAAAACCAAACAAATAATTCAATGTAATTCTCTATCCTTGAATAATCATAATAAGGAAATCCGGTTGCAAGCAAACTATCATAAATTGTTTTTGCATTTGAAACACTAATACTTTCACCATTTAAAAAAGCACCTCCACCTTTGACTGCATAAAAACACTCATCCTGATTTATTTCATAAACAACGCCCAGAACTACTTCATGATTTTTCATTAATGCAATAGAAATGCTGTAACAGGGTAATTGATGAATAAAATTTGTTGTGCCATCAAGTGGGTCAATCACCCAATTATATTCATCGGCTTTGCTTGTTTCCGTGCCTTCTTCAGCAATGAAACCTGCCTCGGGCAATAATTTCTTCAACTCTGAAACTATCTGTTTTTCGGCGTTTTTATCTACATATGTTACGAAATTGTGAACACCTTTTGATTCAATATCACTGCTTTTCAATTTATTCACTTCCTCTTTAAGAAATTTGCCTGTATTTCGGGATATTTTGACAACTTCCTTGCAAATTACATCTAAATCCATCTTTTAAATACTATTATGTTTTTCTTGAGTCTATACCTCATAAACTCCTTCTGTATCTATATTATTTAACAATACATCAGTAATCTTGTTTACCAATTCCGGATTATATTTTGTTTTCACCTTTATATAATTCTCAGTAAACCCAAACATAAAACCATTAATATTCTCTTTTTCCCAAAGTACTTTCGCTTTTTTATTAAAATTATTCTCGTAGAACAATTTTTTCTTAGCCTCTGATAATAAATGCATTTTTTTTGAACGCAGATTTTTTTCAATACCCGGAATCTTATGTGATATTTTTAATGCAGCTGTATTATCTCTTTCACTGTATGTAAATACATGGACATAAGAAATTTCAGTCTGTTCAATAAAGCTTAAAGAACTTTGAAAGTATTCTTCAGTCTCACTTGGAAAACCAACAATTAAATCTACCGCTATGCATGCATCCGGCATAAGGGTAAGTATTTTATCAATTCTCGACTGAAATAATTCTAAAGAATATCTCCTTCCCATATCTTTCAGTACTTGATTATTGCCTGACTGCAATGGGATATGAAAATGTGGCATTAACTTTTTATTTTCTGCAACAAGCTCAATAATTTCATCACTCAGCAAGTCAGGCTCTATAGATGAAATCCTGATTCTTTCAATTCCATCAACATCCACAAGCCTTTTTAAAAGCTCAAACAATGATTCACCGTGCCTTTTTCCAAAGTCACCAATATTAACACCGGTAAGAACAACTTCTTTCATCTTTTGTCCGGCTATTTTTTCAGCAACCCTAATTGTAGTCTCAATGGTATTACTGCGGCTTCTGCCTCTTGCAAGCGGAACAGTGCAATATGAACAAAAGTAATCACAACCATCCTGGATTTTGAAAAATGAACGCGTTCTGTCATCCATGGAATATGATGGCACAAAAGTGGAAAGATCATCAGCTGCATTATCATCAGGAGATTCAGACGGTGTGTTGATCTTGCCAATATGCTCAAACAAATTAAATTTTTCAGCATTGCCCAAAACCAAAGAAACGCCGGGAATTGACTTTAGCTTTCCGGAGTTTATCTGAGAGAAACAACCTATTACTGCAATCTCTGCATTTGGATTTCTTTTTAGCGCCTGTCTAATCAGTGCCCTGCACTTTTTTTCAGCCTTTGCCGTCACAGAGCATGAATTAATAACATAATAATCAGCCTCATCAACAAAATCAACCTGACTATATCCATTTTCACTAAAAACCCTGCTGATAGATGAAGTTTCGCTAAAATTCAACTTACAACCTAAAGTATGAAATGCAATTTTTTTTGGACTATTACCCATTATAAAAAACTCAATGTATTATTACTTAAAGTTAATTTTGAAAAGAAATAACTTAATATCTATTGAAAATCATTATTGCTAATTTACTCTCCAAAGTATATGCAAAAATAAGGAATAATGAGCATTTCTTTTTGCCAAATCGTCTTAATTCAAAAATCCGGGTAATGCTTATGAAGGGTATTTCTTTATTTGATGAACTACAAGAAAATATTCCATGCAAAAAGCGCATCAAATAATGATTATCAAATATAAATCCAGTATTTATAAGAAGTTATTATTCGTTTATGAATTCTTTTTGAATGATCAAGCTTACTTATAAGCATTTTTTTTTAAACAACCAAAATATTTTTACCAAAAAAATATTTTTATTTTTATTAAATATTGCGGTTTATTTTAGCTATTTTTCGAACATAAAACAATGACATAAATAAACATCATGCGTATAAAAAGAATTTCACAGACAGCAGAAAAGCCTAAAAACCTTGGCAATATTGATTTAGGCTTAATGGATGCTTTAATTAAAAAGTACAAAGGCAAAAAAGGCAACTTAATTCCTCTTTTGCAGGGTACTCAACAGCTTTATGGATATATTCCTAAAGATGCATTTCTCAAGCTAAACAAAGAGGCAGGCTTAGAACTCAATGACATGTATGGTGTCGCCACTTTTTACGCACAGTTTCGCTTAAGTCCCGTCGGTAAGAATATTGTCAGAATGTGTCATGGTACTGCTTGCCATGTTCAGAATGTAACAGCAATAACTGACTCACTGATGGATTTTCTTGGTGTAAAGGATGGAGAAACCACAACTGACGGACTTTTTACAATTGAAACTGTTGCTTGTTTAGGATGTTGTTCTTTAGCTCCTGTTATGATGATTGGAGATGAAACCTATGGAAAATTGACACCAACTGAGGCACTGAAAATAATAAAAGAGCTCAGAAGAAAAGAACAGAATTAAATTATATGTATGCTAATTTGTGCTTTTTTTTTAAAAGTTATAAGCGCAAAAACAGCAATTTTCAAATATAATTTTATTATTCGCTAAATATCACTGTAAAAATATTGCAATATCAAATGTTATAATACAGAAACACAATGAGCAAAACAACAATTATAGTAGGACTAGGCAGTTGCGGATTAGCTGCAGGTGCGGGCAAAACCTACGATGAGATACAAAGAATTAAAGAAGCCGACAAACTGGATTTTGAACTAAAGAAAACCAGTTGTGTTGGAATGTGTTTTCGGGAACCTCTTGTAGAAATTATTGACGACAGTGGTTCTTATTTATATGGAAATATTGATGCCGGCAAAGTAGATGAGATTATTGACAAGCACTTAAAAAAATATTCTCCTGTGCGTGAATACATTGTAAAAACTGAAAAATTTGAAACTATTGACGATGATTTTTTCAAAGGCCAGGTAAAAATTGCCATGCGAAACTGCGGACAAATTGACCCCGAGTCAATTGAGGAGTATGAAGCTAACCATGGATACAGTGCTATTAGAAAAATAGCAGATAAAAATCTAAGTGCAGAGCAAGTAATAAAATCTGTTTTAGATTCAGGCATTCGTGGACGTGGCGGTGGAGGTTTTCCTACAGGCATGAAGTGGCAGTTTGCACGCAATAATAAAGCAGATCAGAAATATGTAATATGTAATGCAGATGAGGGTGATCCGGGAGCATTTATGGACAGGTCACTACTTGAGGGTGATCCGCACAGTATTCTGGAGGGAATGATTATTTGTGGTTATGCTATAGACGCTTCAGAAGGATATATTTATTGCCGTGCAGAATATCCTTTGGCAATAAAGCGACTGAATATAGCAATAGTACAAGCAAGAGAAAAAGGTTATTTAGGCAAAAATATTTTCGGAATAAAAGGTTTTGATTTTGATCTTAGAATAAAAGAAGGTGCCGGTGCTTTTGTTTGTGGTGAAGAAACAGCACTCATTGCTTCTATTGAAGGAGAGAGAGGAATGCCACGCAGACGTCCGCCTTTCCCTGCCGAATCGGGCCTATGGAAAAGTCCTACAAATATTAATAATGTAGAAACTTTTGCTAATATTCCATGGATAATATATAACGGACCGGAGAAATATAATCAGTACGGAACCGAGAAAAGCAAAGGCACAAAAGTGTTTGCTCTAACAGGCAAAATAAAGCATGGTGGTTTGGTAGAAGTACCAATGGGAATCACAATAAAAGACATTATTTATAAGCTTGGAGGAGGAATACAGGGAGATAAAAAGTTCAAAGCTGTCCAGCTTGGCGGCCCTTCTGGTGGTTGCATTCCTGAACATCTTTCACATACAACCATTGATTATGATTCAGTAAATGCTACCGGTGCTATTATGGGTTCCGGCGGTATGGTTGTTATGGACGAAACCACTTGCGTTGTTGATATTGCAAAATTCTTTCTCGACTTCACACAAAAAGAATCATGTGGAAAATGTACTTTCTGTAGGATTGGAACAAAGAGGATGCTGGAAATTCTTACAAGAATAACTTTGGGAGAGGGCAAAGAAGAAGATTTGGACACTCTTGAGGAGCTATCTCACACAATAAAAGACAGTTCTTTATGTGGCTTGGGACAAACGGCTCCAAACCCGGTTCTTACAACATTAAAATACTTCAGAGATGAATATGAAGCTCATATTAGAGATAAAAAATGTCCTGCATTAAAATGTAAGCAACTACTAACATATGAAGTGATTCCTGATAATTGTACCGGCTGTACAGTATGTGCGAAAGGCTGTCCGGTAAATGCAATTGACGGTGCTCGAAAAGAACCTCACTTTATAAACCAGGATATTTGCACAAAATGCGGAATATGCTTTACTAAATGCAAGTTTGACGCAATAAAATTAAGCTAAACATCTAATAATACCCGAGATAAAAATGGAAAAACTTAATATTATTCTAAACGGAAATATCGCTGAAGGCCACAAAGGAGAAACAATACTGGAAACAAGCAAAAGATACGGGATTGAAATACCTACATTATGTAACGATGAAAGGTTAGCTCCTTTTTCTTCATGTTATGTTTGTGTTGTTGAAATTGAAGGAATGCGAGGACTTCAACCCGCCTGTTCTACCAAGGTTACAGAGGGAATGAATATAAAAACAGATAGTGAAAGAGTAAAAAATTCCAGAAAATTTGCTCTGGAATTAATGACAAGTAACCACTATGCCGATTGTGTTGCACCCTGCAAGGAAGAATGTCCTGCAGGTGTTGATGTACAAGGATATATAGCACTCATAAATCAGGGCTTGTACAGCGATGCTGTCGGACTTATTAAGAAAACCAATCCTTTACCTGCTATTTGCGGCAGAGTTTGTGTAAGGCCTTGTGAAGTTGCTTGTCGCAGAAACCTTCTCGAAGATACGGGTGTGGGTATTGATTATTTAAAAAGATACACATCAGATAAAGACCTGCAATCGGAAAGTCCATACAAACCGGAAATAAAGCCGGCTACAGGCAAAAGAGTAGCTGTTATTGGAGCAGGGCCCGGTGGACTCACAGCTGCATATTTCCTCAGGTGTGAAGGACATTCTGTTGAAATTTTTGAATCTAAGCCTTTTCCCGGAGGTATGTTAAGATATGGTATTCCACAATACAGACTGCCAAATGATATTATTGACCAGGAAGTTAAATTTATAACTGATATTGGTGTAAAAATCCATTATAATAAAAAACTTGGTGATAATATCAGTTACAAAGATTTGAAGAAAGAGTTTAATAGTGTTGTTTTATCTATTGGATCGCAAAAAGGGACAGGCATAGGTTGTGAAAATGATGATGCAGGAAATATATTTTCCGGCATAGATTTTTTGCGGAATATGGAAATGACAGGAAAAAAATATGATTTCTCAGGGAAAAAAGTCGGTGTAATTGGTGGTGGAAATACAGCAATGGATTGTTGCAGAACAGCAATGAGGTGCGGCGCCGAAGAAGTATTTGTATTATACAGAAGAACAGAAAAAGAAATGCCTGCAAACCCTATAGAAATTCATGAATCAAAGCTTGAAGGAATTAAATATATGTTTTTAACAGCTCCGGCTAAAGTCATCAAAAATAATAAAGGAGATTTAGAAAAGTTGGTATGTTATAAGATGGAATTAGGTGAAGCTGATGCATCAGGAAGAAGACGTCCTGTTAAAATTGAAGGCAGTGAATTTGAAATTGACCTTGATTATATCCTGGCTGCTATTGGGCAAAAAACAATTGTTAATTTTATTGATGATATTAATGAGCATTCCGATAACGAACTGATCATTAATAAATGGGGTGACATAGATGCAAATTCAAAAACTCTACAAACGAGTATTGACAGTGTTTTTGCATGTGGAGACGGAGTTACCGGGCCGGCCACTCTTATTGAAGCTATTGCACAGGGAAGATTAGCTGCTCAGAGTTGCACAAAGTTTTTATGTGGAGAGGAAATTACTCCTCCTGAAAAAGAGTTTTTAAGTAAACGTGACAATTTTATAAAACAACAAAAAGAAGATTATCAAGGACATTATGCTGAGCAAAGCAGAGAAGAAATGCCAACATTAGACCCTGATAAAAGAAAAAACTTTGATGAAGTTGAACTTGGCTATAGTGACAAGCAAGCTCAAAATGAAACACACAGATGTCTTGAGTGTGGATGTTTTGACTATTATACCTGCGATTTGAAAAAATATTCAACTCAATATAATGTAGATCAAAAACGCTTTGAAGGAGATTTTAAAAAACATGAAGTTGATTTTTCTCATCCATATATAGAAATCGATAATAATAAATGTATTCTCTGTGGACGATGCGTAAGAATCTGTAGAGAAGTTGTAGGAGCAAACGCTTTGGGGTTTGTTAACCGTGGCTTTGATACTTTTATTGCTCCCAGTTTGAAAGACAAACTTCACGAAACAAATTGCGAATCATGTGGAATGTGTATCTCGACATGCCCAACCGGCGCACTTACAGAAAATGTACCGTTTAAGCCCGGGCCTCTTAAAACTGAAAGCTTTAATACTATTTGTAATTATTGCTCAATCGGATGTGAAATATCATTACATCATAAATCAGGATTTTTTACACGGGTATCAGGAGCGCATGGAAATGTGAACACAGACAGTAATATTTGCAAATATCCAAGATTTGGTTACAGACATCTTAACGATAAATCCCGCATTCTAAAGCCTATGCTTAAAAAGAATGGTAAATTTGTTGAGATCTCTTTTAAAGAAGCTTTTGAAATTATCACAGAGAAAATAAAACAATCAGAAGCAGACGAAAATGCTTTCTTTGCAGGTGCCAGATTAAGTAATGAAGAAATATATCTTATTCAAAAATTTGCAAGAGCAGGCGTTAAAACGAATAATATTTCAAACTTTCATTATTTAAACAGAGGAACAGCATTTGCTAAAAACAGCTTATTTAATGTGCCTTTTGAAGAAGTAAAAGAAGCAGCACAGATATTCCTGCTGGGATCTGAAGTTAATGAAGAAAACGGTGTCTTTGGATTTGCTGTTTCTAATGAAAATTATATTAAGGGGAAGCCATTACATCTAATAACAACTAAGAAAAACAGCAAAATGGCCCATAAGGCAGATGACATTCTTACTGTTAAATCATATTATTACTTTATTAAAGCTGTTATAAATTATTTACTCTCTAATAATCTTGAAAATTCAGCATATATAAAAGATCACTGTAAAGGTTTTGATGAATATAAGAAAGATGTTTTAAATGAGAATTTAGATGAGCTCGTAAAAAAAGCAGGATGTAATCTATCTGACATTACCGAATTTGCAAATTCTTACAATAAAGTACATAATTCGATAATTGTATTTGCAGAAAAAAATATTTCTTCAAATGCAAATTCAGAACTTCAAAATCTTTGCATTATTACGGGTAAGAAAGGCAAAACTGCGTCAGGAATAATTGGCCTGAAAGAAAAAAACAATTCACAGGCTTTGTTTGATATGGGAGCCTTCGCAGAATTAGCCCCGGGTGGAACAAAGATTGAGGATGAGAAAGTTTATAAAATTCTGGAAAAATGCTGGAACATAAGCAATCTCTCAAAAGCTACTGAAAAAAACCACCTGGATCTTATTGCTAATGGCAAGATTAAGAATACTTTCATTTTTGGAGAAGACCCTGTTGGATGTTCAGACAATGCGGATAAAATTACAAGTGCATTGAAAAATGCGGATTTCATAGTTGTTCAGGATTACTTTATGAGTGATACAGCCAAAATTGCCACTTTAGTTCTACCGGCATCATATGGCTTTGAAACCGGAGGCAGTTATACAAATAGCTGGAGAAATATTCAACAATTTGACAAACATTTCAGCGAACAACTTGAGATTACATCAATAGACCAATTACTGGAATTGCATAAATCGATGGGTATAAATACCAAATACGAAAATTCCACTGATGTTCTTCTTGAGATTGCTTCATTGATAAGAGAACTAAATCACAAGCAAGATGATAAGCATAATTTAGTTTCCACCAAGGGAGATGATTTACTGAATGGTTTTAATCATGGCTGTGATTTTCTAGTTAAGAGATTTGACAATGAATTTGAAAACTCATTTGAAAATATTTCATGAGGATAATTTATTAAGCACTGAAAAACAAAATATTATAATTATGGAAGCATTTAAAAACGTAGATGAAATTCTTGATTTCGCAATTAATGCTGAGCAAGATGCAGTAGATTTTTATACTCAATTAGCAACCAGAATGAAGAATCAAGATATTCAAAAAACATTCAAGGAGTTTGCCAAAGAAGAAATTGCCCATAAGGCGAGATTAATGAAAATAAAAGAAGAGAAAATCTTCGAATTAAATACGGAAGATGTAGAAGATCTTAAGATATCAGATTATACGGTAAGGGTAAAGCCCAGTCCTGACATGGATTATGCTGATGCTTTAATTCTGGCCATGAATAAAGAAAAAGCAGCTTTTCGATTATATACAGCACTTTCGGAGAGAACAAATGACCCATCAATGAAAAAAGTATTTCGTGATTTGGCACAAGAGGAATCAAAACATAAGTTACGTTTTGAGATAGAATATGATGACTATGTATTAAGAGAAAACTAA
>CAZTPA010000016.1:37476-47428 GCA_964614525.1 uncultured Bacteroidales bacterium
TATCTGAACGACAATGCCATTCCAACTGTAGCAACAGAGTAATGAGCATATGTGTAATCAAAATTTATGTGAAACAAGCCTAATTTCAATTTCATACCAAGGTTATATCTTGGTATTGTTTTATTTGCATCACCTTGAACTACTATATCAATAGGGTCTTCTCTAACAACACTGTCATCAGTAACAATTCGTGTACCATCAGTAATATCGAGAGTAGGAATAGGATAATAGCCGTTCAATTTAAGATTGGCAGTATTTGAGGTAAGTCCAACAGCGCCATAAAATGCAAAGAATGGAATATCCACAGAACCTATTAAATTAACAGTTAAACTATTTACATTAAATAAAAGTGCCTGATTATCAAAATTAACAACATCAGAAGTTCTGTCTTCAGCATCAACATCAACAGGTTTAAGGTCCATACCGGAAGAAGTATTAAAAATAGTATAACCACCCATTACAGAAACATTTACGATAGGTAATCTTTTCACAAAGGGAAGCCATTGTTTTAAACTATGTTTCAGTCCAAAACCATACAAACCCATTTTGCCTGTACTGCCAAGATCCATATTAGGCATATATCTGAAAATAATATCAGTATCAAAAGGTAACCCCACACCTGCTTGAATCATTGGAGCGGGAATATATGCAAGCCCTGTTCCGTTAGGAACACGGAAACTAGCTAATTCAATATCTTCACCATTAAACTCTTTATAATATCTAAGAATCGGTCTATCTATATCAGATGTAGCAGAAAAAGTAGGAGCTTCACTATCTCCTTCAACAATACCTTCTAAATTTAAAGATTCCAAATCGTAATATCTCGCAGAACTTGGAACAATAGAAGTATTCAAAGACAAAGTGAGGTCAAATCCTCCCAGGCGATGAGGTTTTGCAGTATTATACCAACCTGAATTCAGATTAGCACTAAAACCATCAATAAATGGATTCATATACGCTTCTGATATTTTCTCGGCATCATCAATACCACCTGTTAGTAATCGTCCCATAATATCAATTTGGGCATTTGCTCTATTGGCAAATAAGCTCAAAAAAGCAAAGCAAATAATCAGGCTACAGTTAACTAATTTTGTTTTCATAAGTAGGATTTTTAGTTAATATTATTTTATTTGGCAAATGAAATAGCTCTAATTTCACGAATTACGGTAATTTTTATCTGACCGGGATAAGTCATTTCTGTTTGAATTTTTTTAGAAAGATCATATGCGATTTGTTCAGCTTCTTTATCTGTAACCTTTTCACTTCCAACAATAACCCTTAGTTCTCTACCTGCCTGGATTGCATACGTTTTAACAACTCCCGGATAAGATAATGCAAGTTCTTCAAGATCATTCAGGCGCTTAATATAAGATTCAACAACTTCTCTTCTGGCGCCGGGACGGGCTCCGGAAATGGCATCACAAACCTGAATAATTGGAGAAATAAGACTATTCATTTCTGTTTCATCATGGTGTGAACCAATGGCATTACAAACTTCCGGCCTTTCTTTGTATTTTTCGGCCAACTTCATACCTAGCAAAGCATGTGGCAAATCCGGTTCATTATCCGGCACTTTGCCTATATCATGCAATAATCCTGCTCTTTTTGCTAATTTAGTATTTAGTCCTAGCTCAGCAGCCATAGTTGCTGCAAGATTTGCGACTTCTTTAGAGTGTTGCAACAGATTTTGTCCGTATGAAGATCTGTACTTCATTCTACCAACAAGACGTATAAGCTCATGGTGTAAATTATGAATACCAAGATCTATTGTAGTTCTTTTACCAATTTCAATAATTTCTTGCTCAATTTGTTTTTGGGTTTTAGCCACAACCTCTTCAATTCGTGCAGGGTGTATGCGGCCATCGGTAACGAGTTTGTGAAGTGATAAGCGGGCAATTTCTCTTCTAACCGGGTCAAATCCTGAAAGTATAATAGCTTCAGGAGTATCATCAACAATTATTTCAACCCCTGTAGCTGCTTCAAGTGCCCTTATATTTCTACCTTCACGACCTATAACTCTTCCCTTTATTTCATCATTTTCAATTGGAAAAACTGAGACAGAATTTTCAATTGCTACTTCAGTTGCTGTTCTTTGCACTGATTGCAAAACAAGCTTTTTGGCCTCCATATTGGAAGTGAGTTTTGCTTCATCCATTACTTCCTTAATGTATGATTGAGCATCCTGCTGTGCTTCAGATTTAAGAGCTTCCACAAGCTGTACTTTAGCTTCCTGCGATGACATTCCGCTAATAGCTTCAAGTTTTTCTACCTGCTGTTTATAGGTTTTTTCAAGATCCAGTTGTTTTTTGTTTACAATTTCAAGCTGTCCATTTAGGTTTTCCCTAATAACGTCTATTTCATTTTGTTTACGTTGTAATTCTTCAGCTTTTTGAGAGAATGAAGACTCTTTTTGTTTAAGTCTGTTTTCTTGTACCAGAAGGTTCTGAGTTTTTTCAGTAACATACTGCTCGTGTTCTGCTTTTAATTGGATAAACTTCTCTTTTGCCTGAAGCATCTTTTCTTTCTTAACAACTTCGGCCTCATTGAGTGCATCCTTTAAAAGGCGTTGGCTTTTTTTGACTATTGATTTCCGCATGATAGTGGCAGAAATCAGAAAGCCCAAACCTAAGCCTGCAATACCTACAATTATAATAGTTAATATATTCATTTTATTTATTTTATTTAAAACAATTAGTAATCAGATTATTATTTATGTATATATAAACATCAAATGCTTTTATATGTTCGCAATTTCTAAATATTCAAGTGACAATTCTATGACAATAATGCATAAAAAAACCCGCACAATTCAATAAGGTTTGTATGAAACCCCAAATTTACACGTTTAGGGCAACCGAAATTCCTCGAACTTCCTGCGTTTGCAAAGCAAATTATCGGCGAACCGATAATCAGGCCTGTTCTAAAAATCTCGAGTTGAGACCTTTTTTGTTTTTAATGTTGAGTTTCAAAAACGTAATTTGAATTAATGCGGGTATATTGAAAATATATTCAAAGAACTATTAGTCTTCCTCCAGATAGTTGTTAAGCTGTTTATCAATATCTATCAGCTTATCTTTAAATGATTCCTGATATTGATTATTATTACTATTACTTAATAATTCCACACCAAATTGTAAAACAACCATTGCCAATAAATCCTGTTTGTCGCTGTATGAATAATTTTCAGCAAATTCCAACAGTTTTTCATTGATTCGCTGTCCTGCCTCTCTAAGGACCTGCTCCTCCTCTTCTCCGTTAACTCTAAGTCTGTATGGCCTGTCAGCAATTATTACCGATATATTTTGTTCCTTCATAGTGTGAAAAATTGCGGCTATCTGTTTAAAAGCGCATAACACTTTTCAATTTCCCGCAAAAGATCATTAATCTTTTGTTTTGCCTGAAAAGGGTCACTTTTTTCAAGCGTTTTGGCTAATTTCAACTCCTGTAATTTTTGCTCTAACAAAGAAATTTGATTCTCTTTTTGTTTAAGTTGCGACTTCAATTCATCAGTCTCTCTCTTCAAATAATCATTTTCCTTTTTTATCTGGTCAATTTTGAGAAATAATCTTTTTATCTTATTCTCAAAACCTTCAACAACCAGTGGCAATTCATGCATATTAAATCAGCCGTTAATTCATATAACAAAGTTATTACTTTTCTGTTAAATTACTCATTTTTTTTTAATCAAGTTGTGTTTTTATCCTTTTTATTAATGATAATTATAAAGAAATATTTTCTGTCGCATTTTATAAATACCGGGAGCATATGATGTTAAGTAAAATCGCAAAAAATAACTTATAAAATATATTTTTCGGTATTATTTTATTTTAAATATTATATTTTACAATATATCTATTATATTTGTATTTTAATCTTAATTATATGAGAGAAGATTTTTTATATTATATTTGGCAGTATAAACTACTAAATGGTTCTCAACTTTATACTACTGAAGGCGAAGAAGTTGAAATTATTAATCCCGGAATGAGGAATTACAATTCAGGACCAGACTATACAGCGGCAAAAATCCGCATAGGGAAAACCATTTGGGCGGGCAATGTAGAGATACACCTAAAAACATCAGATTGGTTTGCACATAATCACCATAAGAATCCTGCTTATTCAAATATTATTCTCCACCTTGTATTTGAAGACGACATTTCTAATACAAAAAACAATAATGTTCCATCACCTTGTTTAGAGATCTCTAATTATCTGGATAAAAGCATTTTCTCAAATTTTCAAAAACTAATCAACCAAAAATCCTGGGTTCCATGCCAACATTCAATAAAAAACGTAAATGAAATAATTATAACTAACTGGCTTAACAGGCTACTAATAGAAAGACTTGAGAATAAGTCTGAGGAAATACTTCACTTTCTAAAATACAATAACAACAATTGGGAAGAAACATTTTATTACTTTTTATCGCGGAACTTTGGCTTTAAGAAAAACAAGACTCCTTTTAGCATGCTGGCGCAGAAAACACCGTATAAAGTTTTAGCAAAGCATAAAAACCATCTGTTTCAAATTGAAGCAATTTTATTTGGTCAATCAGGTTTAATCGATGAACATTTAACTGATGTTTATCCCAGATCATTATATAAAGAGTATCAATTTCTGAAGAAGAAATACAATTTACAATCTATTGAGCAAAAATTGTGGAAACATTCAAAGCTAAGGCCGGCAAACTTTCCTTGCTTAAGAATATCACAATTTTCTAAACTATTTAATAAATCCAAGAAACTTTTCAGTGAGCTAATGGAAACAAAATCCATTACACAAATTTACAAACACTTCAGCGTAGAATGTTCTCCATATTGGACACAGCACTATATGTTTGACAAAGCAAGCATAGGAAAAAACAAAATCTTAGGCCGTGATTCAATTAATAATATTCTAATAAATACTATTATTCCGTTTATGTTTACTTATGGGAAAGAAAGATTAGATAAAGACCTTATTGAAAGATCAATTGAATTTTTAAATATGATTCCCGAAGAAAACAATCATATAATAAGCAAATGGAAATCTCTGGGGATTAGAGTTGAGAATGCAGCAGATTCGCAATCGCTAATAGAATTAAAGAAGAATTATTGTTTAGCAAAACAATGCTTGAATTGTCCTGTCGGACACCGTATAATAAATAATTAGTTTGTCTTTTCATCATCAAAGACAATTGAGATCATAGTCTTTTTATACTTTGAAGAAATATAAAACATGCCACTAATTTGCTCATTAACCAGAACTTGCACTAATTGCAAACCTATAGTTCTCTTTTTATCCAGCACATTTTTATTTGGCAAGCCTATGCCATTATCTGCAATAATTATTTCATATTGTCCATTTTCATAACGATATGATACTGAAATTTCAGGAGAAAAATCAGGATTATTATTATTGAGAAACTCATTCGGAAATCCATGAGATAAAGCATTGCTAATTAATTCATTCATTATAATTCCCAATGGAATAGCAAAATCTATATTCAGGTAAACATCAGAAATATTTAGTTTTATATTAATAAGATTTTCTTTTTTATAAAAAGCTGCTAATTCATCAACAAGATGTCTTATAAAAGAAGCAAAATCAACATATGAATAACTAATTGACAAGTATAAATACTCATGCACGAGCAACATGCTTTTAACTCTAAAGCTAAGCTCTTTAAGTTTTATTAAAGCTCTATCTGATATTTGTTTATCCACCTGAGAATCCATCAGGGCAATTATCATTTGCATATTACTTTTTACTCTATACAAAATTTCTGAAATAAGAGTTTCCTTCTCAGTAATATCTCCCTTAATTTCCTCCTCAACCTTCATTCTTTCAGTAATCTTTATCTGCAATTCTTTATAAGAATTTATTAACTCATTTGTACGTTTTTTTACTCTCAGATTTAAAGCTTCTTTAACTTTATTGAGCTTTTTTTCAACATCCTCTCGATACTGAACCTCTTTTTTAAGCATTACAAACTCCCTGTTATCTTCACCAAAAACAGCAATGCCAAGTTTATCGCCAAACGAATCCTTTACCAAAGTAAACGACAAAAGCAGTGGTATAGAAACATTTTTATTATAACATAATTCAATTTCAGCATCATAAACATTCTCACCTTTTAAAGCTTTCTTTAGATATAAAATCAACAATTCTCTATTTAGAAAGAAGTCAGGAAAATAAGTACCTACTATTTCTTTCTTATCACTTTCAATTATACTCAATGAATAAGCATTAATATTACTGACATAAAATCTAGTATCAACAAAAACCAGAAATTTATTCATTGATTTCAAGATAGTTTCTGTGGCAACTTTCTTTGTGCCTTGTATGAACTTATGATTTAGCACAACATAAGCTGCTATACAAATCCATATAATAGCAACAAAATGAGAAGCAATACTTTTTCCGGCATCAAAAACATATAGGTAAATAAAATCATAGTGCAAACTAAACAACAGAAAAAGCATCAAAGCAACAACCAGCATATTCCTTTGAAACCTTAAAGCTTTCTCTTCTCTACGAACTTTCCATATTATTAATAAAACAAGTGAGATAAGAATACACAAAAAATAATTCGCATAGTATATTATGTTTATAATATTATTTGATAGTTTGATTACATATAATCCTTCTTTAGCAATAAACACAGGCCTGACATCTACCAGATCAAGGATGATAGAATACATTATAAAAACTGACAAAAACAAGAGAACACCAATTGTTGTTTCTTTACTATATAGGAATTTTATCTCAATAAAATTTACAACAAAAATAATTATAGTTGCATAAAAAGCAATCCAGCTCAAAGAAGAGAACTTAAACCAAAACTCCAATAATGCTTCATTAGAAGATATTGATATCATCGCCAGACCAAATGACCACAATGCAAAAAACAAAGCATTAAAAAAGAAAATTCTATTTAGCTTTAATGCAATATTATTAAGCAATACAATAACTCCTGCTTGTAAAGATACAAGAGCCAGAATAAGAGATATGATAGTATATAATTGCATTATAGCATTGTAAATTATTAAAACTCAAGCAAAAACTTTGTTCCATCAATACTTGAAATTGTAAGTTTGCCTTTTAAATGATCCTTAACCAGGAAATTAACTAAATTCAAGCCTATATTCAAAGATATATCGGTATTATTAATCCACTCTTTTCCCGCATTATTGTCACTTACCGACAAAAAGTATTTTTTGTTCTCTTTGTAATATCCAATTTCAACAATATTATTATTCCGGGATTTTTGATTATTAGAATCTATATAAAATGCATATTTTAATGTATTGATAAGCAATTCAACAAAGATAATCCCACACGGTATTGCTCTATCAATATCTAAATCAACACTTGCAATATTCAATTTAAAAATAATATTCTTTTTCCCTTGATACTGAGAGTATATTTCACCTGTGGTCTTTTTCAGATACTCCCCAAAATTAATTTTTGACAATCGAGGTAAAGAATAAAACACTTCATGTACTTCAGAAATGCTTCTTACCTTTTCCCCAATTTCTTTAAATCTTTGTGCTGAACTTTCGTCAACATCTTCATGAGAAGGCAACATATTAATCAGAGAAATAATCATTTGGATATTATTCTTTACTCTATGATGAATTTCCTGCACCAACTCGTTCTTTTTGTTCAAATCTGATTTAATTTGTTCCTCAACACGCGTTCTTTCATAGATTTCGTTTTTCAATCTTTCATTTGCTTTAAAAATCTCATTAGTTTTTTTCTCAACCAGGTACTCAAGTTCACGTTTAATTTTTTGAATTTCTTTTTCTCTGTTTAATCTGTCGGCAATTTCCTGCTTCAAAACTAATTTCGGCCTATAGTCTGAACAAACAATTACATAACCAATTTGATTTCCCACGCTGTCTTCGTTATTCAAGCATGAAACAGAAACAGGAAGCTCTTCTCTTTTTTTACTGCAAATATTAGTCACAATCGACACAAAAGCTTCATTATCCCTTGATTTTTCAATGATAGAGTCGATCATATCAGGATTAGCAAATAATTCACGACAGTAGATTCTTTGCAAATCTGCAAAATTATATCCTAAAAGATTAAAAAAACTTGAATTGGCTGATATAATCTTAGTTTCCAAATCAAGAAAAATTACAATATCTTTCATCTGCCCGATAATCAAAAAATTTAAAATTTCGGGACTTATTAACTGTGGCTTGAGCTTCAAATAGGCGAAAAACAAAACACCTCCCCATACAACAGAATTGACAGGATCAATTACTGCAATGCAAAACAATGAAATATAAGGAGCAAAATAATTATTAATTAAAGCAGTTAGAAAAAGAATTCCTAAAAAGTAAAACATGATTATAGCCTGCTTACTCTCTCTTTTCGTCCTGGCATCTGTTTTCCAACGGTATAACATATAAAATGATATTGCACCGCAAACAAAATAATTAAACAAGTTAAAGTAAACCCAAGGTGAAGAGTAAATGGGTTCATAAACCCAGAGCCCGTCAATAAAAGAATAGACTCTAAATTGGGTTGGATTAATTATATACTGGACTAACAAAATCAAATATGCAGGAATTATATAAAACCTGATAATGTTTCCTATTACAATCTCATTAAACCTGGATATTCTAAATATGAAATATGTAACTGAAACCGGTATACCAACAAAACCCACAGCTAAAAACCTATAATACATATAAACCTCAGTGTGCTTATCGGCTGTTTGGATTAAAAAAGAAAAAAAAGAATAAATAAAAAAAGCAACACAGACAATAGCCAATTCTTTACTTGCCTGTGTTTTCTTTTCAAAAAACAATAGATAAAAAACCGCTTGTCCAAAAAGTAATGAGGCAATAAGTATTAATAAGTGGTAAATACTCATTTATTGAGGTTTATGTCGAATTAAAAATAGAATAAATACATTAATTCTTTCTACACTAATTTACATCGAAATCTATTATATACCCAGTTCACTGTCAGCTATAAATCTTTCTGCTTCTATAGCAGCCATACAACCTGTACCTGCGGCGGTTACTGCCTGTCGATAAACATGATCCTGTACATCTCCTGCTGCAAAAACACCCTTTACGTTTGTTTGCGTTGTACCTGGTTTTGTAATTATATAACCATTTTCATCAAGATTTAACTGACCTTTAAATAAGTCAGAATTTGGTTTATGACCAATTGCTATAAAAACTCCTTCAACATCAATTTTCACATCCTTTTGATTCTTCAGGTCATGCAGAACAAAACCTTTTACGGTATTATCTCCAACAATCTCTTTTGGCGAATGACTCCATAGAACTTCGATGTTTTTAGTCTTCAGAACTCTCTCCTGCATAGCTTTTGAGGCTCTGAGTTCATCTCTTCTATGAATTAAATAAACCTTATTGCACAATTTAGCTAAATAGGTAGCCTCTTCGCAGGCAGTATCACCTCCTCCAACAACAGCAACATCCAATCCTTTATAAAAGAAACCATCGCATGTGGCACAAGCCGAAACACCAAAGCCATTATATTTTTGTTCCGATTCTATTCCCAACCATTTGGCAGAAGCACCGGTAGCAATAATAATAGTTTCAGCCAAAACACTTTTATTGCTATCAATAGTAACTTTAAATGGCCTTTCACTAAGATCAACATTTGTTGCCAATCCCCAACGAACATCTGTTCCAAATCTTTCAGCTTGTTTTTTGAAAATCTCCATCATTGCAGGCCCGCTAACTCCCTCATCAAAACCTGGATAATTCTCCACATCTGTAGTTATAGTAAGTTGACCGCCCGGCTGCAAACCTTGGTATATTACAGGTTTTATATCTGCACGCGCAGCATATATTGCAGCTGTATAACCGGCAGGACCCTATCCAATAATCAAACATTTAATCTTTTCCATATTATTTTACTTTTTTTTATCAAAAATAGGGAATTTAATACAGTACTAATAAAAAAAAAGCCGAATATT
>CAZTPA010000017.1:0-47130 GCA_964614525.1 uncultured Bacteroidales bacterium
CAAAAATTATTGAACGACTCAATTAACATATTTAACCCTCAAATGATCAGCAATGGATTGGTATGTTTCGCCGGTATTGATGGCTACAGAGCAATTTACAGCTATAGTGAAATCTTCAACAGGACAGATCAGATATCACATATACTGGCAATAACCCCCAATCCAAAAAACGGGGGCTATTACCGTATTTTTCACCCTGCGGAATTTTATGCCGACAGGTCTGTCAAAGCTTTAGCAGAAATATACTTCTTTGAAAAGAATTAAATATTAATAATTTTCTTTCAACAATTCGAAATATGCCTGTGGATGTCGGCATACCGGACAAGCATTTAAAGCTTTTTCATTTTCATGAATATATCCGCATTTGCGACAATACCATTGTACTCTTTCAGCTTTTTTAAAGACAGAGCCATCATTTATATTTTCCAATAGCTTAAGATAGCGACCTTCATGATGTTTCTCTACCTGAGAAATAAGCCTATAAGCAGTTGCTATTTTTTTAAAACCTTCTTCATCTGCAATTTTAGCAAACTCAGGATACAATTCAGTCCATTCTTCATTTTCACCTTCAGCTGCAGCTTTTAGATTTTCAATTGTTGTTGAGAGAACTCCTGCAGGATAAGCAGCAGTAATTTCAAGCATGCCTCCTTCAAGATATTCAAAGAAAGTTTTAGCATGGATTTTTTCCTGCTCTGCAGTTTCCAGAAAAATAGCTGCTATTTGTTCATATCCTTCTTTTTTTGCAATTTTTGAAAACATTTCATAACGTCTTGCCGCTTGAGATTCTCCGGCAAATGATTTCAATAAATTCTTTTCTGTTTTTGTTCCTTTAATGCTTTTCTCTGTCATTTAGTAATTCCTCCGAGTTGTTATAATATATGATTGAAATTTATACTAATTTTAAATTAAATTTTAGAAGTTGACAAATTTATAAATAATTTAAGTATCTCGATACTTAATTGCACTTTTCATTCTAACCGACATAAAACAATATTGTAATATATGATATATAAAACAATAGCAATAATCCTCCCTGCCATCTGTCAATGAAATTTTTTCTGGGAATCAGCAGCAATATAATCAGCAAGAAAGCAGCAAAAATACCAACAATTATATCAAAATTAAGTGCAGTATTAAACTTTATTGGTTTTATGATAGCACTAATTCCAAGAACAAAAAATACATTAAAAATATTTGAACCTATTATATTCCCAATTACAATATCGGCATTTTTCTTATATGCGGCAACAACACATGTTGCGAGTTCCGGAAGCGAAGTTCCAAAAGCAACAACTGTAAGGCTAATAACTGCTTCACTCATTCCAATAGCAGCAGCAATTTCTGTTGCACTATCAACTATCCATTTGCCTCCAATTATTAATCCTGCAATGCCTGCAATAATCATTAACCAGGATTTAAAAACGCTAAAAACCTTAATTTCAGGAACTTCTATTTCGTCCTTCTGGCGAGATAAACTATATGTGTATGCCATAAAAAGGATAAAGAAAGCAGTTAAAACAATACCGTCACTACGATATAAAAAAGACGCTCCTGTATTATCAATAAGTGCATCATTAACGCAAACGCCAATAATAATTGCTGCAAGAAAAGCAAAAGGAATTTCTTTCCATTGAGTGTTGCTATTAACTTTGAGTGGATATATCAAAGCCGAAACACCTAAAATAAGAAATATATTAGAGATATTACTTCCAAGCACATTTCCCATAGCAATATCAGCTGAATCGCTAAAACTGGCAGCCAGGTTAACAACAAGCTCGGGAGTGGATGTTCCTAAGGCAACAATTGTTAAACCAATGACGATATGAGGTATATTGTATTTTTTTGCAACAGAGCCGGCGCCGTCAACCAACCAGGTAGCACCATACATCAGGAACACAAAACCTAAAATAAATAAAACAACAGTTAGTATCATATTTTATGTTTAAGCACTATAAGCCTCAATTTCCCGGTTAAGCTTTTTAACGAGTCCTTGCAAAACAGCTCCGGGCCCCACTTCAACAAATATTCCAGCTCCGTCTGCTATCATATTTTTCATTATCTGTGTCCACATCACCGGAGATGTTAATTGTGAAATCAGATTGTTCTTAATGACTTCTGCTTGTGTAACGGCTTCTGCTGAAACATTTTGATAAACAGGGCATATTGGGGAACTAAAAGTAGTTTCGTTAATAGCATTTGCGAGTTCCACTCTGGCAGGCTCCATTAAAGGAGAATGAAAAGCACCACCAACTTTAAGAGGCAAGGCTCTTTTGGCTCCGGCTTCTTTAATTTTTTCGCAAGCTATTTCAATGCCTTTTATACTGCCACTAATAACCAATTGTCCCGGACTATTATAATTAGCGGGAACAACAATTTCGTCGATTCCAGAGAGTATATCTTCAACTATTTTATCATCAATGCCAATTATCGCTGCCATGGTTGATGGTTCAGCTTCACACGCCTTTTGCATGGCCATTGCTCTTTTAGAAACAAGCACTAATCCATCCTCAAAACTCATAGCATTTGCTGCAACAAGCGCAGAAAACTCACCCAGAGAATGTCCTGCAACCATATCAGGATTAAATTTATCACCCATAGATGCAGCTAAAATAACTGAATGCAAAAATATTGCAGGTTGTGTAACCTTTGTCTGCCTCAAATCTTCATCTGTTCCATTAAACATCAAATCAGTAATTCGGAAGCCCAATATCTCATTTGCTTTTTCAAAAAGTTCACGGCCTATTGCAGTATTTTCATATAAATCCTTGCCCATGCCAACAAACTGAGCTCCTTGCCCGGGAAATACATATGCTTTTTTCATGTGTTTATATTTTAATTATTAATGCTAACATGAACCGAGTCTCAGCAAATTCAAAAGATCCGGTTCATCACAAAATAGTTTTTATAATTTACTTATAACTTATTTAATATCAAATACCTGCAAAGCACTTTTATATGCTGCAATACTAGTTAAGATGCAGATGTGCCTATAAAATATCTGCAAAGATAGTAAATGAATTATTAAGAAAACAAAGACTTTAACAACTATTAATGCACATAAATAGGTGAAATTTAACAATAAGTTTCATAAAATATTACTTGTAGTTTTTTTTTTAATTAAAAATACTTAATTTTACTTTTTAGTCTCTGATTTCTAAAACTACATTTATGGTTGGGCAAAGCGACATCAAATTAGAATTAGGCGGTAAATTTTATAATACTGTCAAAATTAACAATGTCATATGGATGGCAGAAAACTTAAACTACCTTACTGAAGACAGTTGGTTTTACGACAATAAACCTCAGCATGGCGAGAAGCATGGCAGATTATATTCATGGGAATCAGCAATGAAGTCTTGTCCGAAAGGCTGGCATTTACCAACTGCAGAAGAATGGGATAATATGATAAATGCATTGGGAGGAGACAGAGATGCTTACCACAAAGTTATTGAAGGCGGTGAAAGTGGATTAAACCTGCTTTTATCCGGTTATAAAACTGTTCATGGAGATTTTCTAAGCATGGACAGAGCCGGTGATTTTTGGACATCGACAGAGGCCGGTGATCTAAATGCATGGTTAAGATATATTATCCATAAGAAGGAAAATGTATTTAAGATCATTGACGATAAAAGGTGTGGTTATTCAGTAAGATATGTTAAAGACTAAATTAACTTACCCGAGAGGATCAACAGAAAGTATATAAACAGTCTTTTTATTGTTATTATCATAAATCTTCATAACTCTCATAGTATCAGGCAAATTGTTTGCTTCAAGATACACTTTTAATGCCGGATAAGCATTTGCTTTTTCTAAAGATATTTCAAATCTATCATTAGCGGGAAGTGGTTTTGGTAATGATTTTATATCTGCAATAGACTTTTTATTGAAACCAATTTCCGAAGTTCTTTTTATACTAGTATCCTCATCAATGATCTCTTCTTTGGGTGGTGCAGAAATATGATAATTATATGATCCGACGCCTCTTTGTGTTACAATTCCTTCCTCAATTACCGCAGATAAGTACATATCATCCATGTAATTATCGGTATAAATATTATTATCAGAATACTGCTTTACTGAGATATCACTCATGCCAACATTCTTTTCCGATATTTGAAAGGAAGAAAATATTCCCATATAAAACACAAATCCAACAAGTGCAACCAAAAATCCTATCAAAGAAATAAGAAAATAATGAGTATTATCGGTTTTTTTCATGTTAATTATTTTTTATCAACAATTTTGAGTTTAAAAACTAATAATTGTTGATTTTTTAAAATGTTAAAATACAAATAGAAAACAATGATATATATTAAAACACATAAACTTCATAATCATTTTGAAGTTTGGTAAAAATAGTTAAATTTTTCCAATTATTAAAATAAAATGACACAAAAGTTTGTGATTCAGGAAAATAATTTTAGTAAAAACTAAAGAGAGGCTGCAATATTATCAGGATAAATATTTTGATCATCAGCCAGAACTATATCATTAATTCTTTTTACCACACCACCAATATTTGAATTAGTGTTGTTTAAAACTACGATTAGAAGTTCTTTTTCAGGAATTCTTTTAAAAACAGTTCTAAAACCGTGCCACCAACCATGATGATAAACACAATCATAGTCATGAACTTTTTTTAATCTATATCCAAAACCATAGCTGACAGTTCTTCCACTGTTTAGCACAGCCCTGGAAGTTGCGAGTTCAAGGCTTTCTTTTGAAACCGGGGGAAAATATGCTAAGGCCTGATCCCATCTGTACATATCTCTGGCAGTACTATAAAATCCTTTATCTCCTAGTATTCCGTCCTGATAATTATCCGGAATAAATCTCCAGGCTCTTTTTCCTGAAAATCCATATGCCCTGTTTTCACTAAATGATTCTGTATTCAAATCATGAACAATTGTATTATTCATTCCAAGGGGAACAAACAACTCTTCTCTCATAAAATCAGAAAAAGGCATATCTGTAACTTCTTCAATAAGCAATGCTAAAAAAGCATAACCTGTATTTGAATAAGCAAATCTACTTCCGGGAGAAAAATTAAGTGGTAATTTATGTTTATTAAATAAATTAATAAGATCTTTATTGTTGGGGTGAGTGTCTTTATCCCAATACTGATCCAAAAGATACATATAATTTTGCAATCCTGATGTATGATTTAACAATTGTCTAATTGTTATATCAGGATAGGGAAAACTATCAATATAATCACAAAGCGAATCATCATAATCAAATAATCCTCTTTCTTTTAACATCATGGTTGCCACTGCAGTAAATTGTTTACCAACAGAAGCTAATTGAAAATAAGTATCTCTGTTAATTGTGTCTTCTCTATTTCTAAAATCTGACAGGCCACGATATGTTTCATAAATTATCTGCCCTTCTCTTGAAATTAGAACACTTCCATTAAATCCTATTCTGTTCAAAACTTCATCAATATTTTCCTGAACCCGACTCACGTATTCTTCACTAAAAACTCCGTGAGACTCTGTAAACAGATATCTTTTCAGGTCAACCTGATATGTTTCGTCAGTTTTTTCAACTGCCTGGTGAAACACACTGGATATAAGCATTAAGCCAAGAAAGACAGGAAATTTAATAATGATTGCTGTTCTGTGTACTAGCTTGAATATTAGGATTAATCTCCTTAGAAATTTTATTCTTGTATGTGTCGCTTTATTTTTCAACATAAAAATCATTCTTCAAAGAAAGTGCAAATATATAAAAATTAAACATATATGCTATTTGCAAAAATTAATCTTAAAATATTTTATTGGCTTTATACTGTTTTTAACGATAATTTTAATAAAAAGTTCAGAATTACATACCTAAAAGCATTGATTAAATCTTATTTTTGCAAAAACAATCCCCAAGTTCAAATGAAAACAATTCAAAAGCTTATAATTTTTTCCCTTTTATTATCCCTTTCCTCTTGTGTTTCTTTAAAAAGAGCTTCAACCTTTTCCAAATGTGAATTTAGGATAAACAAAGTAGAAAGCATAAGCTTGAATAACAAAAATGTAAAAGGGAAAAACAGCATAGCAGATTTATCAATGAATGATATATCAACACTATTAGCATCAGCAGTTTCCGGGCCGCTTATAATGGACATGACTTTAATGGTTGATATCAAGAATCCAAACAAAAGCACAGCAGCAATGAATAGAATTGACTGGATTTTATTTATTGATAATTATGAGATTATGAATGGCACTAGCAATCAAAAAATTGTCTTGCCTCCTGATAACATAGTCGTTACAGTGCCTCTTGAAATAAAATCAAATATAAAGGAAGTTATTTCAAATGGAGGAGGAATGGCACTATTGAAAATGGCATTAAATCTTTCAGGAGTGGATTCAGATCCGGGCAGAATAACCTTAAAGGCAAAGCCATATATACAAATTGGCAGCAGAGACATTGCTTATCCAGGATATATTAGCATTAAAACAAATTTTACTTCTGAGTAGGATATAATTAATTATCATCCTCATAGCCCCAGCGATACTTGTTAATATCAAAGCCTGCAACAGACAATACTCTATCAGTAAAATGAGAAGCCATTTCGTGCAGGGACAGAGGCCTTTGATAAAAGCCCGGCATTGCAGGCATAATAACTCCTCCGGCAGTCATTATTTTTTGCATATTCCCAAGATGAATATTATTAAATGGCGTTTCACGAGGAACCAGGATTAATTTTTTCCCCTCTTTAAGAATCACATCAGCTGCCCGGGCAATCAACTCATCAGCGACACCGGAAGCAATTCTGCCGAGAGTTCCCATGCTGCAAGGACAAATAATCATAGTGTCAAATCCTGCTGAACCCGAGGCAACAGGACTAAAAAAATCATCAGGATCATAAACAGGAAAATAAAACTTCTCAGGAAAATCCTCTTCAAGTTCATATTCCCAAACATTTCTTGCAACTTCACTAAATATCAGGCAGCATTCATCAATTTGGTCGTCAATAACTTCAAGTTTGTTAATTAAATCTTTTGCATACATGGCTCCACTGGCACCTGTAACTGCGAGAATGAGTTTTCTTTTTCCCAAAACTTTATATTTTTAAGTACAATACTTTATTTAGAATGTATAATCAACACCAAATGTCCAAAGAGTATGATATTGTCCCCAATTATACCATACAACTTCCTGCGACCAATGTTTTCTCACCGGAGTAATAGAATTTGAAAATCTGAAATTAAATCTTATATTATCTGTAACAGGAAAATATATTCCGGCCCACAAATTTCCTTCAAAACGATTATATGGCCGCTCGTCAGAAACGTCAATAACTCGATCATCATTCTCTACTTCATATGAACCAACCAATACCGCAAAGGACAAACCTATTTCCGCGGTCATTTTCTTTACATAATTAAATGAGCTGTAAGGAGCAAGACTTTGCTTAAACAAAAGAACTGTTTCTGCATAATCTAATTTCAAAAGATAATCCCTGTCAAGAGGTTCGCTGGGAACAGCCCTGCTACCTTTAGTTATATACAATAATTCGATCTGCAATTTGGAATTTATCGAAAGGGGATAAGCTGTATAAACTCCTGCAAACCAACCAAGTTTGTTGGGTCCGGCCAACTCATCTCCGGATATTTCACTTGCAACTATTCCGGCTTTTAAGCCTCCCTCAAATCTTTGAGAAAATACAGAAGTACTTATGCTGATAATCAATAAGAAAAGAAGATATTTCATTTTCATGTTTTGAACCATTTAATACTTATCCCGTTTTAATAACAAAAGAAAACACAATTATTAATTATTTAGAAATTTATCAAAACTCTAAAGTAACAAAAATATTAATAGATTTTTATAATTACAGCATACTTAATTCTTATAATAATAATTGGAATTAAATGCTCTGTTAAAATAAAAAAGCCATATACAATTTACTTTTTATTAAATTAGCATATATTATTTGATTATTAAGATTCTTTTAATGGGTTAATTCATATAAATGGCATCAGATTTAGCAAATATAATCTTATCAATAAGTAATTCTCAGCTTTCCGGGGAATTACAAAAAGTATTAGATAAGTTTTATTGCATTATCGTTTTTGATGATAAAAAAGAAATCACATACATAAATAAAAACTTCTCGAAACTTTCCGGCTACAATAATAAGCAGCTGAAAAATTTACCTGAATCTCTTTCAGGAAAAATATTAAACAAAAAGAATCTGAATGCAGTTTGGAAATCATTAAAAACCAAGGGAGACTGGAAGGGTCATATCCAGTTTAGGAAAAAGGGCGGTGAAAGTTTGTGGCTTGACGTTTCGGCTTTGGGCATAAAAGACGCAAATAGTAATATTTCACAAGCCATGTTTATTGCTTCAAATATTACCGATTACAAAAATGCCATGGAGATAAAAAGCATGTTTTTATCTAATATGAGCCATGAGCTGCGAACTCCTCTGAATGGCATCCTGGGGCTTGCTAATCTTTTAAATGAATCAACATTAAATGCAGAACAAAAAAACTACATTTATGAGTTGAAAAATGCCAGTTTAACAATGTTAAAAATGGTGGATGACCTCATTGATCTTAATAAAATTGAAGGTGGCAAAATGAAAATTGAAGAACATCCATTTTTTTTGAAAGAATTGGTAAATCAGGTTATTGCTTTGTATTCAACAAAAATCAAAGAAAAGAACATTGAATTCAAATTATCATTTAATAAAAACATTCAGGATAAACTAAAAGGTGATTCTTTCAGGTTAAAGCAAATCTTAATGCAATTACTTGAAAATGCTATAAATTTCACCAAAACCGGTCACGTTGTATTAGAGATTACAAAAATTGCTAAAATAAAAAACAAAGATAAAATTCAATTTACAGTATCAGACTCAGGGATTGGAATACCCAAAGATAAGCTTAGCTTTATTCTGGAAAAATTCAATCAGGCAGATATGCAAAATACCCGTCAAATTGGCGGTGCCGGGCTGGGACTTACAATTGCAAAAAATATTATTGAGCTTCAAGGTGGTGAATTTAAAATATATAGTAAGGAAGGTAAAGGGACAAAAGTTGTATTTTCAATTGCTTTTTCAAAACCATCAAAAAAAACAACACAAGAATCAGAAACTATTATTTCTGATAAAGAAAAAGAAATTACAGTTCTCATTGCTGAAGATGTTCCTCTTAATCAGCTCGTGATGAAGAAATTAATGCAAAAATTCGGTTACAAATCAGAGGTGGCAGCAAACGGGCTAGAAGCACTGGAAAAATTAAAAAAAAGAAAGTATGATATAATTTTAATGGATATGCAAATGCCAATTATGGATGGATTTGAAGCCATAAAAGAAATCAGAAACAATTTTCCGGAACCCAAAAAAAACACACCAATAATCTCTATTTCTGCCAATATTATGAATGATGCGAATACTTTATGTATAAAAGCCGGAGCTGATGATTATATATCAAAACCTTTTGAAAACAGCAAACTATTGAACAAAATGAAATCCTTAATAATAAATAATCAATCCAATGAAAAACAATGATATAAGTTCCAATCAAGATAATGAAATACTTTATGATTTTACTTATCTGGATGAACTCAGTGACGGTGATATGGAATTCAAAATAAGTATGATATCTATGTTTATTGAAGCAGTACCCGTTTCATTAAATGATATGCGCACTTATTATTCAGAAAAAAAATGGAAATCTCTTCGCGAGGTAGCTCATAAATACAAACCACAATTAGGATTTATGGGAATAAAATCAATAAAAGAAGATGTTGAACAAATTGAACAAAATGCTGCTGCCGAAAAAAATCTTGAAAGTATCCCCTCCCTTATTGACAAAGTGGAAGAAGCATCTTATATTGCAGTGAAGCAATTAAAAAAGGAACTTGATATGCTTATGTAGTTTCATAACTAAGAAAATTCTGATTGCATTTGTTAAAAATTACAGAATTTTTTTTAGGGATTAATATCTTTATCAAGCCAGTAATTTTTCTTTAAAACTTTAAATATTGCATCAAGATTTTCTTTTTTAAGGCTTCTTAGAAAAACATCTCCTCCAATATCATGAATATTATTTGATAATCTAACCCACTCCAGAAACACTTCCTTTTCCTCAATCAAATTATGACTCTCAAGGAAAGAAACGATAACCTCAATTTCTTTGTCATCAAAATTGCTTCTGGGAGAATTCGGCCATTTCTCAAGTATTAATGAGATTGCTTTTTTGTGAATATCCGATTTTTCAAAACTTAAATCTGAAATATCTGCTTTTTCAGGCTTTCTGTTTTTTATTTCTTTAGATAATTTTGAAAAAATTGCACTAAGCAACTTTGCCGGATTAAAGGGCTTAACAACAAGATCATCCATGCCATGGCTCTTTACTTCTTCTTTTAGGCCTTCCTCAGCAGATGCGGTTAAAGCAATTAAAGGGATATTCTTATTATGCTCAAACTCCTTTCTTATCATCCTTGCAATTTCAACGCCACTGTAATCTGGCATTCTCAAATCTATCAAAGCAACATCAAATTTTTGTGACGATAATAAGTTAACAGCAACTTTCCCTGTTTCTGCAATTCGAACAGTAGCGCCCCATTTTTTAAGCCATTTACGAGCAAGCATTATATTCATCAAATTATCTTCAATAAGAATTACTCTAACTCCATCAAGCCTGATATCCTCTGCAATTACTTTTCTGCTAATATCCTTTTTAGGGGACAAATCAATTTCGGTTTTCAGCTTAATCAGAAAAAGTGAACCCTGATTTTCTTCAGAATCAACAGTAATAGTTCCACCGTGGAGTTCAATAATTTTTTTAACTATAGCCAATCCTAAACCACTTCCGCCAAATTTTCTGGACACATCTGCTCCACCTTGTGAAAAAGGCTTAAAAAGCTCCTTCTGCTTTGTTTTACTTATTCCTATACCAGTGTCTTTTACAAATATTTCAAGGTCTATTTCTTTTTTAGAAATCTTTTTTGCTTTGGCACCAACAGTTACTGAACCTTCAAAAGTAAATTTTATAGCGTTGGATATAAGGTTATTTAATATTTGTGCCATTCTACCCGGATCACCAAAAATATCATTCTCCGGAATACCTTCAAAAACAGACTTTATTATGATACCTTTCTCATTAGCTTTTGGCTTCCATGTTTCAATAATTTTAAGAATTGTATTTTTGATATTATAAGGAATGTTTTCCAACTCCAGTTTCCCTGCTTCAAATTTTGAGTAATCGAGGATGTCATCAATCAGTGTTAATAGATTATCTACAGAAAAATTAAGTGCTTCCAAACTTTCATGCTGTTCATCACTTACTCCCTCAGACATTAGCAAGTCGGAAACTCCAATAATAGCATTTAAGGGAGTTCTTATTTCATGACTCATAACTGATAAAAACTCCAGTTTAGACTTATATGTATTTACAATCTCTTCTTGTGCTTTTGCCAAAGCTTCCTCGGCTTCCTTTCTTTTTGTAATATCTTCTTTTATTGCAAGATAATGTGTAATCTTACCATAATCATCAAATACCGGAGTTATTGTAACATATTCCCAGAAATACTCACCATTCTTTTTTATATTGTGAAACTGGCCTTGCCACTGTTTACCTGTGCTAATCTTATTCCACAAGTCTTTATAAAAATGCTTGTCTTGTTTTCCGGATTTTAAAAAACTTGTATTTTTACCAATAACTTCATCACGTGAATAACCCGAAACATCCAAAAACTTTTTATTAACATATACAATATTCCCACCAGTATCTGTTATTACAACGGAGTTGGCACTCTGTTCTACAGCCTGCATTAGCAACTTATACTCCTGTGATTGTGACTTGTTTGTCTCTCTTTGCATGTCAGATTAATTATTTTACACAATTATCTCAACGATAGGAATATGATTTTGTTCTTCAAAATTAAATTTTTATTACTTAACAATAAACAAAATAATTTAAATGATGTTTGTCTTATCAAGAATTATTCTAAATAGAGGCATTTATTAATTACTAACTATAAAATAAAGAGATTATGAAAATATTAGTTTGCGAAGACGACATTATGATGAGAAAAGCAATTGAGCATAAGCTTAAAAATGAAGGATACGAAATTGACATGGCTGAGGATGGCAAAATTGCCACCGAAAAAATAAAAAGCAATGATTATGATTTAGTTATAACAGATATGCTAATGCCCTTTGTAGGTGGCCTGGAGATAATAAACCTGTTGCGAACAGATTTGAAAAAAGAAACCCCTATAATTGTTTTATCAAAAGTTGGAGGAGAATCATCAATAATTGAGGCTTTTAATTCTGGTGCAGATGACTATCTGACAAAGCCATTCAGTCCCGCCGAATTATCAATACGTGTAAAAAGATTTTTGATGAAAAAGCAATATTCTTAATTAAAAAATAAATTAATTAAAAAATGAAAAACTACATAAATAAAATCATATTAATATTTATTCTTTTGATACTTCCCTTCCATGGGATATCTCAAGATAGTGCTAAAGATGATTTTCAAAAAGCCAAAGAACTGGCTTATGAAGGCGAAACAGAAGAGGCTTTAGAAATACTATCAGACCTGCTCGACAAAAACAATGAATACCATGATGCAGCAGTGTTAAAGGCAAGAATAAATATGTGGAATAAAAACTATACTGTTGCAGCAGAAATATTGCAAGAAGTATTAAAAAAAGCCCCTAATCATCGCGATGCTATTGAGACCAAAATAGATTTGGCAATATGGTCAGAAGATTACCAATCAGCGATAGAGTTGATTGATCCAATATTGAAATCGGAACCCGGAAATACAGACCTTTTATACAAAAAAGCAATTGCCAAATACAATCTGGGATTTGAGGATGAGTCAGCTGACCTACTGAGGGAAGTTTTATCAATAAATCCGGCTTTTGAGGATGCTGCGCAGCTTTTAGATGTAATAAAAGATAATAACTTAAATAACAAGATTGAACTTGCATATAAAGGCGATTACTTTGAACACACAGGGCCATGGCATTTGTATTCGGTTGATTATTCCAGGCGCATAAATAAGCTGGGAAATATAATCCTAAGAGCAAACATGGCACAACGATTTAATGAAAGTGCTTATCAGTTTGAGATAGATGCATATCCTGTAATTCAAGCGGGAACCTATATGTATTTAAATGCAGGCTATTCTCTTTCAGACAAATTATTTCCAAAAACAAGACTTGGCCTGGAAGTATTTCAAGCTTTGTTTTTTGAAACAGAGCTTTCGGGAGGATTCAGAATAATGAATTATACTGATAATGATTTGATTATCATCACAGCTTCAATAAGTAAATATTTCCCGAAATACTATTTTTCATTCAGGCCGTACTTTTCATTTTCACCTGAGAAACCAAATGCGCAATCATATTTTCTGACTGCCAGAAGGTATTTTTCCGGACCGCAGCACCATCTCACATTAATGCTTGGCTCGGGATTTTCAGCAGATGAGGATTTACTTCTTGCAGGTGAAATATATGACCTTGCCGGCTATAGTTTTTCTTTAAAATACCAGCAAAAAATATCTAAAAACTTCTTGTTTAAGTTAGGCGGTGGATATAAGCATTATAATAATGCAATATGGGGTAATCCCATTACAATAGAAGCAGCAATTATCTGTAATTTCTAAAAATATTTAATATGAATAATAATATACATTTGTTAAAAACCGTAAAGATTATATTAATTCTTGTGCTTTTTTTTCAAATAATCTTTATCAATAATTTGTACTCCCAAACAAATCAGAAAGAAAAAAGCAAAACTGAAACCATCACCTCACAAACTAATAATGAGTCAGAGAATCCTGAAAACTCCGACAATTCCTTAGTTGCAACAAAGCTTGATATTCCATCAACAGAAAGTTACTTTACAAGACAAATAAACAGGTTTCTGAGCCAAGAACTTAATACTCAGATAATAATATCAATAATAATATATTTAATCTTAAGTATAATAGTGCTGTTTTTTGTAATCCTTATAAACAGGAAAAGGCTTTTAAGAAGAGAGAAAAAGTCGGAAATAATAAGGAGTTCTTACCAGGATCAATTAGCTCAATATGTTTTTGATGAGGACTCGGATTCAGTTATGTTCTTTCCGATTAAAAATAATTTCAAAAGACAAATCTTCATTGATGAATTATTAAAGTTCCATGCTGACTTATCGGGTGAATCTGCAGAAAAGCTCAGAGAAATGTATTACAATCTCAATTTAAATGAAGACTCACTAAAAAAAGCAATGCACAAAAAATGGCATCACAAAGCCAAAGGATTCAGGGAACTTGCACAAATGGATGTGCCTGCAAAAGACATAATAAAAAAACATATAAATTCAAAAAATCCAATTCTGCGAGTTGAAGCTCAAACAGCTTTGATAAAACTCGACAAAGAAAATCCCCTGGGATTCCTTGACAATTTGAACACCACTTTATCAAGATGGGAAATGATTAATATTTATAATGCATTGGTAAGCAACAATATAAATATAGAATCATTTGAAAAATGGCTAGATAAGAAAAACACCTCTGTTGTGATATTTGCGATTATAATGATAAAGCTGTTTAAACATCTTGATTCTGCGCCGAAAGTCTCATCTTTTTTATATCATAACGATCCTGATGTAAGACATGCTGCAATTGAAACTATTGATAAGCTAGACTTACCGGAATACAAAAATGAGCTGAAAGAGTTATACTACATAGAATCCTATCTTGAAGAGAATCATTTGTTTACAAAATCAAAAGAACTTAAAATTTCATCTGAAAATGATATTCTTGATGAGATCTATTACAAAAGAAACAAATTGGCTCTCATTGATGCAGTTATGAAATCAGCAGAATCCGAAGACACTTTTTTCTTTGGTGATATTTTAAGAAACGGGGAAAACGATTTTCTTTCAAAATTAAAAGCTGCAAAAGCCATTGCAAGCACAAGTTCGATTAATACTATCAAACTTAACAATGAGGAAAAAACCGAAGTACAAGAAATAATTAATTGCGTTTTTAAAAAGGAGAATTAAAATGAACGAACTTTACAACATACTGCAATTTAGTGCTGAAAATTTAATTTTAACTATTACTATAATAATTTTCGGAACTTATATAATACTAGCCTTGTTTTCAGCAGGTTCGATGATGAAGTACATTAGAAAAAATTCATACATAGATTATAAAATTCTTCTTTCATCGCCTTTAGCACCAACAATTTCCGTAATTGCTCCTGCATATAACGAGGGCAAAACAATTGTAAACAATATTAAGAGTCTTATGTCATTACATTATAATGATTTTGAAATAATGATAATAAATGATGGCAGCACTGACGATACTATGGATAAGATAATCAAAGCTTTTAATCTGGAGGCCATTGAATACATTTATGATCAAAAGATAAAAACAAAAAGAATAAAAGCCGTTTATAAATCCACAAACAAGGCTCACAGCAAACTCATCGTTATTGACAAAGAAAATGGAGGGAAGGCTGATGCTTTGAATGTTGGAATTAATTTTTCACAAAAAGAATATGTAACTATAGTTGATGTAGACTCTGTTTTAATTGAGGATGCATTATTAAGAATGGCTAAACCTTTTTTGGAAGAAAGTAACGAAAAGATTATTGCTACAGGAGGAGTCATTCGCGTTGCCAATTCGTGCAAAATTGAAGACGGGAAGATAACAGAAGTAAGATATCCGAAAAATTTTCTTGCCAGAATACAAATACTGGAATACACGCGGGCCTTTTTAATGGGACGCATGGCCTGGAGCAGACTAAACGGGCTCTTGCTTGTGTCAGGTGCCTTTGGAATGTTTGACAGAGAGATAGTTATAAAAGTTGGCGGATACAACACTAATCTTGTTGGAGAGGATATGGAGTTAATTGTTAGAATGAGAAAATACATGGCAGATCAGAAACAAAAGTATAAAGTAGTTTATATTCCTGATCCTCTGTGCTGGACAGAAGTACCTTCAACTCTTAAAGTATTGGGAAGACAGAGAGACAGATGGACACGCGGAACGATGGAAAGTTTGTTTTTACACCCTAAAATCTTTTTCAACCCAAAATATAAAAGTCTGGGTTTATTGGGATATCCTTATTGGTTCTTTTTTGAATGGCTAGCACCAATTATTGAAATCATGGGTATAATATATTTTATAATTATAGCAATAATGGGATTACCAAACTGGTCGTTTTTCTTTCTCTTGCTTGCAGGAGTTTATTTATTTGCAGTAACATTGAGTCACTGGGCGGTGCTATTTGAAGAATTATCATATCATAGTTATAAAAAGACAAAAGATGTGCTAAAAATGCTGTTTACATCATATCTTGAGCCAATAATATATCATCCGATATCATTGTTTTTTATACTTAGAGGCAATTACAAATATATCCGCAAGGAAAAATCCTGGGGAAAAATGGACAGAACAGGATTTTTAACGGAAAATGAGTTAAAAGAAGAAAAGCTTGCCAGGAAAGCATCTTAATTGATTGCTAGTCTCTGCTTAAGCTGATAATTCTAACATAATCAAGCATAAGGTCAATATCTAAAGGATCTATACCCAGCTTTACAAGATGTCGTCTGTCTTCATCAAATGATGTTAGAAAACTTTTAACACTTTTCCATTGCTTTAAACTATCAGAGTAGCATTTTACAGCTTTCTCGGGATGCCCTTCGCACCAATAAATATGGCCAAGATTCATCAGGTCATATTTATTGTTGGGCTCATTCTCAAGTAATCTTATCAGATAAGTTTCTGCAACATCAAATTTCCCCAATAGAAAAGAGCACCAAGCTAATGGCCTTCTGATTTTTTGATTTTCTGGTGCCAGCACTTCTATTTTAAAATAATAATCAAGTGCCTCTTCAATTCTTTCTGTATGAATAAGACATTGGGCAATATTACTCTGCAAAATCAAATCTTCAGGAGCTTGCTTTTCTGCTTCTTTATAATATATCAAAGCTTCTTCCCAGTTTCCCAGGAACTTATTGCAATAAGCAATCTTTTTAACAATCCATAATCGTCCTGTTTCAATAATTTCAGCCTTTTTATAATAATCAAGAGCATTTTGAAAGTCGCCGGTTTTCTCATAACAAAAGGCAATTTTTTCAAAAAGCTCAATATTACTTTGATCTTCTTTAAGAATTGACAGAAAAATGCTCAGGGCATCTTCATGGAATTTCTTCTCAAAGAAAAGTTCGGCAATGTTGCGCAAAATAGACTTATTTGAAATCAGGGTTTCTATAAAGCCGGTTTTATAAACATCTATATCTTGTTTAAAAATATCATCAAATTCTCTTTTCCACGGATGCAACTTATAAAATCGGTATAAATCCTGAAAATACTGGGAATATATACTTTTTGATTTAGTAAGGCTATCAAGAATATTTTCATCTTTTTCAACTTCTGAAATATTTTTAAGCTCATTACTCATCATATTCATCATCATACTTTTTTGCTGAGGAGGAATCTGTTCAAGATTAAGGCAAAATGAGTATTTATCGCTATTGCAGAGAAAATATGTGTTCTCAAGTTTTTCAATAAGAGGACTCAAGTCAAAACCTTCTTCTGTATCCTTGTATAAATTGCTTACATGTTCATTCTGAGAATAAAATGGCAAAAACCAATTACCTGTTTTTCTGAAAAACGGAAAATGCTTTAATTGAGCGAAGGTGCTCATAAATACATCCATTCCTTCCATTTGCATTTGAGTAAATTCGGCCAATTTATCCAATAGATCGGGATCATCTTCAAAAACTGTTTCCCAATCCGGATTTTGCTCCTCACCTGTTTGTTCCTTAAAAAGATTATCCAGATCAAGTTTTTCCTCAATTTTAGGACGCATTTTCATCATCTCGGGCAAAATTTCCTTTTCCCATTTGTCAGTAACTTTCTCTGTAGCTTTAGATTTTGCAAACTGTATAATAATGGCTTCGATATGCTGCTCAATGTCAGGGAATTCTCTGAGTTCAACTGTTTTTTCTTGCAAAACAGGGTAAAGATAAAACCTGTCATTAAATTTCAGTAATGAAAATATGATACCTGTGAGGGCTCTTTCCCAGACACTTTCCTGCTTTTCCTCAACAAAACGAAATAACATTAATAATTTATTCACATCAAAATAGCGCATCAGGCTCAGGGTAAGTGCACTCACTGCCAAGCACTTATCATGCCATGGCAGCACCTGCGACTTGCAAATGTTTTCGATAAACTCCATTTCAACATCAGAAAACTTATCAGAGAACCAAATAAAATGGAACATTTCCTCCAGTGCTTTTTGCCTTGTATGGTGCATTTCAGAACTTTCAACCTGCACTTCTTTTAAAATTGTGTCCAGATGTGTATCAAAGGTAAGGCTATCCAAAATGCTAAATACTTCACTTTTATCTTTTGGTTGAGTTTTCTTATATTGGTTTTTTAATGCATATGTATTTGTAAATAATTTATCTGAAAGAATGATTTCCTTAAGCATATCAGCTAATTCAAGAAGATCTCTGACAAGGTAGAGATATATTTTATCTCTTTCCGGGTCACTAATACCTGAAAAAGAATGCTTTAGAAGATTTTTGTAAGTTTCTATATGACTGTCAATATCTTCATTTATAAATTCCCGTCCTGATTCTTTTACAAGCTTTCTTAATAAATTCGTTGCATTTACCAGTTTGCGTTCGTGCAATTGTTTACAAATCAGATTATAGGTTTTAAGAAGTTCGGAATGTAGCATATCTTTTTTGTTGTTTTTTATAAAACGACTCTTACTGCATTTTCAGGACAGTATGGGTCAAATTCAACCAGCGCCAATCCTTCTCTGTCATGTGCTGCTGAGAATGCCCATGTCTGATCAATTTTTTCTTTCCATCTTCCGGTTAACCTGGGAGCTTCGTGAATATGACCATGCAATGATACCAATGGTTGTTTCATTTCAATAAGTTCTTTTATTGCATGACTTCCAACATGCACATCAACTTTTTCATTATCAATACTTATTTCGTCAAGTTCTGCACGATCAAGTCCTGTTTTATATGGTGGTGAATGAAACAAAAAAATTGTTTTTGACAAATCCAAACCTTCAGTAAGAACTTCTAAATCTTTTTCTATTGTAGATTCTTTTTCTTTTTCAGAAATTGGAATGCTCACAAATCCATCGCCCGGTGCAACGCAACCGGGATTAACAAATGAAGATACATCATTTTTTTCCCAATCTTTCAGTAAAAAAGGAGTTGGAGGCACAAAAGAATAACCCATCACAACAAATCCGTCCCATTTTACATATCTTTGATTTACATATTCAAACAAATCTTTATTTGCGGGTGTTAGAAGCTCTTTCTCAAGCAAACGGGGATCATCATTACCCATAATGATAAAGACATCAGGATAGTCATCAAGCATTTTTTCTTTCAAAGACAAAAGCGAAGGAGCTAAATACTCGGTAATAAAACTACTGTTATTACTATTCTTTATACTATATAATGCCCCTGCAGGAACCAAATCCCCTCCAAAAAAAACAGCATCAGGCTTCTTCTCTTTAATTTGATTAAAAAGTATTTCATATAAATCTTTTCTTCCATGCAAATCTGAGACAAAATAACAGGTTTTTTTCATTAAATATACTTTTTAAACTTTCATATATTACTGTGTTCAAAATTATAAAAAACTTTCGACCCTGTTGCTGAATTTACTATAAGAATTGTAATGCTTTAATTTTCTATAATGAAAAACGCTAAGTAAAAATTAGCTCCCAACTACCTCAAAATAGTGATACTTCCATGAATTTGCCTTTCTTTATCCATCCTTTCATATTTAAGCACATAAAAATACACTCCATCGGGAACTCCGTTGCCATCCCACCAATTTTCATTATAATCATTATGCTCAAATATTTTTTTCCCGTTTCTGTTAAAAATAACAATTTTGCTTTGAGGATAATGTTCAAGATTTGTAATCTCAAAATAATCATTTATACCGTCACCATTAGGGGTGAAAATATTTGGTATAGTGAGGTCGCAGTTTTGCTCAGTAACTTCAATATCCAGATAATTGCTGCAGCCTGTGATTGTATCAGTAACAATAACGGTGTAATTTCCGGGTTCTTTAGCCATAATAGTATCATAAATACTTTCAGGTAATTCAACGAAATTCATTTCCCACTGATATATCCAATGCAAGGGGTCGTCATCAATAGGGGACACTGACAGCAAGGTTGAATCTCCTTCACAAACCGGCAGTTCAAGTTCCGAAATAATTTCCGCATCCGGCAAGGGCAATACTTCCAAAACTAGTGTTGTGTCAAAAACACAAGAAAAATCATCCTCTACTTCAAAAACAAATGTATACTCTCCCTCCTCTTCCTTCATTACGCTAACCGGATTATCATCGAGAGGCTGATCTTCATCATACCAGTTCATTTCAACAATTTCAGGTGTAAATATTAATGAATCCGGATAAATATCTTCTATAAAAAACAAACTCCATTCAAATATAAAACCGTTATCGCCGGTTGCATTGTCAGCAACACTTATTGTCCACTCTCCGTTGAGTGGACAACCAACAAGATTGGAAAAAGACTCAACCGGTGTATAAGTTCCTGAGGGCAAATATTCAGCATTAAAATAAAAATTTCCTGCATTATCGGTATATTCATGATATTGAGGAGATGTTTCTTCCATTGTTCCGTATGAAGCAGATGGGCTAAAACAATAATCATATCCTTTACCCGGTGTAGTATTATCCCAAACAACCGGCTCACCAAGATTTGCGCCGCCTTCGGAAAAATCTGTCAATAAAATTGAATTTCCATTAGGACAACTTAGCTCTATTCTTAACTGGCCATAGTCCACATGTTCCATATTAATACATACTTTATCAAACTGAAGTTCTTCTTCAAGCTCAGTTAGCGGTTCAAAAACATCAAAATCAAGAAAAGAATCAAAAGATTCGCCGGTTCCATCAGGTATCGGAAAAACACCCTCAACAGAAGTAGGAAACCCTGTCCATGTTGTAGGAGTGGCAACTCCGGTAAGTACTGTCTGGCTTTTTGCACAAATTGTATCAGGATTTAAGATAGATCCTGAAAAAACCGGATTTGTTCCTACTCTTATGACATGCGTATGAGAAACTTCACAAGCGTTTTCAGTATCTTCAACACTTAATGTAAAAGTATATGCTCCCGGCTCTTCATATGAGACATCCGCCTGTTCTCCACTTTGAGTCTCACCTTGAAAATTCCAATTAAACAAAAAGTTTTCCGGGTCATATACTGCATTTTCAGCATTATATCCGGCATTTGCAATCAAATCAACATTAGCATCATAGGGGCAATAATCAAAACTACCTGTCGTAGTTTCTGCTTCAACCCATAAGCCATCACAAAATGTGTAGCAATTAATAGTAGCAAACCATCCCGGCGCTCCGGGAGAATCCTCAGCAGACACAAATCTAAAATAAGCACAAGCCGAAGAAAACCAAATCTCTTCACCATGCAAATCATCATTTTCAGCTGAATACAAAAGTGGCGCTGTATCATCTTCTCCATCATATACATACAATGTATCGCCTTCTGCTAAATCAAAAAAATCAAAAGAAAATCTGATAAGCTCATTATCAACCTCATCATTTGAACAAAAAGTAATGGTATAGTCTTCCCCCGGCTCATAAACAGTAAGCGTATCTTCACCGCTATCCACAAAATATCCTGAGCAGGTTTCTATTGGCAAACCTCCATAATCACCATTAATCGGATAAGTTATTTGTGCTTTTGACTCAGTAAAGCAGAGTGAAAACAGGAAAAACAACAGAGTAACCCCAAAGTTTATTTTCATTTTAAAAGAATTAAGTACCCAACGCTTGAACGAATTTATTAAAATTTAAGACATGCTTTAATATATACGTTATCAGTAGAATATTATTATCCAATTCTTAACAATAGTAAACAGCAAAATTAGTAAATTCTAAGAGAAATTTGTATGTCAAAATATCGTATATTTGCAAGTTAAAAATATGACTAAAAAATCGGCATATTTAAAGTATATTCAAAGTTTCACAGAAAACATAATATACTTACATTATAAAATTTGAAAAAACCTATTAGTGAAGAACATAAGAAATTTTTGCATTATAGCACATATCGACCATGGCAAAAGCACATTGGCGGACAGACTTTTACAAACCACAAAAACAATATGTGACAGGGACTTTCAGGAGCAACTACTTGACAATATGGATCTTGAAAGAGAAAGAGGAATTACTATTAAAAGCCATGCAATCCAGATGGACTATGAACAGGATGGTGAGGCTTATATCTTAAACCTGATAGACACTCCCGGCCATGTTGACTTCAGCTACGAAGTTTCGCGTTCAATCGCTGCCTGCGAGGGAGCTTTACTGATAGTGGATGCTTCACAAGGCATTGAGGCTCAAACAATTTCTAATTTATACCTGGCATTGGAGCATGATTTAGTTATTATTCCGGTTTTAAACAAAATGGACTTAGACAGTGCAATGCCGGAAGAAGTTACAGAGCAAATTGTTGACTTAATTGGCTGTGACGAAGAGGATATTATTCCTGCCAGTGGTAAAACAGGCATGGGCATTGACGAAATTCTGAGAGCGATTGTTGAAAAAGTGCCTGCACCTGTTGGAGATCCCAATGCACCATTACAAGCACTTATTTTTGATTCTGTATATAACCCCTTCAGAGGAGTTGTGGCATACTACAGGGTAATGAATGGTGAGATAAAGACAAATGACCATGTTAAGTTCATGGCTACAAAGAAAGAATATCATGCAGATGAGGTTGGTGTTTTAAAATTCACACAATTGCAAAAAAAATCTATAGCTGCCGGTGATGTTGGTTATATTATTTCAGGGATTAAGGATGCTCGTGAAGTAAAGGTCGGAGATACCATTACACATGTGAAAAATCCGGCTTCCGTCATGATACAAGGATTTGAGAATGTAAAACCTATGGTATTTGCGGGAATTTATCCTGTTGATACAGATGAATTTGAAGAATTACGCACAGCCATGGAAAAACTTCAGCTTAATGATGCATCATTAACTTTTGAACCTGAAAGTTCTGCAGCCCTGGGTTTTGGGTTTCGCTGCGGTTTCCTTGGGATGCTTCATATGGAGATAGTACAAGAAAGACTGGAGAGAGAGTTTGACATGACCGTTATAACTACCATTCCTAACGTTTCATATAAAGCATACACAAAAAAAGGAGGATTAAAAATTGTTAATAATCCTAGTGATTTGCCCGGGCCTAATGAACTTGAATATATTGAAGAACCATTTATTACTGCTCAAATTATAACCAAATCTGAATTTATTGGTTCGGTTATGTCTCTTTGTATGGATAAAAGAGGTGTGATAAAAAATCAGGTATATCTCACGACAGACAGAGTTGAACTGACTTTCTCAATGCCTTTGTCAGAAATTGTTTTTGATTTCTACGATAGACTTAAAACGATTTCACGGGGTTATGCCTCTTTTGATTATCATCCAATAGGCTATCAGGAATCAGATCTCATAAAACTGGATATCCTTTTAAACGGGGATCAGGTAGATGCTCTTTCTGCTCTTATTCACCGCAAAAACTCATTTGAGTTGGGTAAGAAGATTTGTGAAAAGCTTAGAAAACTAATACCAAGACAACAGTTTGACATTGCCGTTCAGGCAAGTATAGGCGCAAAAATTATTGCAAGAGAAACTGTAAAAGCCCTTCGTAAAGATGTTACTGCAAAATGTTATGGTGGTGATATTACCCGAAAACGCAAGCTATTAGAAAAACAGAAAAAAGGAAAAAAACGCATGCGTATGGTTGGCAATGTTGAAGTGCCTCAATCTGCGTTTATGGCTGTTCTAAAACTGGATGATTAAATGATTAATTAATTCCACTTCTGTCATTTCAATGAACTGGAAACAGAATTAATTAATCATCTCTGTAAGAAAGCTTTGTAACCTGTGCTTTATTTTTTGGGAATGTTCTTTAAAACATCCAATGTTAAGTCCCAAAAACGACCAACTGTATCAATTTTCAGCCTTTCATCAGGAGAGTGTGCTCCTTTTATTGTTGGTCCGTAAGAAATCATATCCATATCCGGATACTTTTCCCCTATCAAGCCGCATTCCAGACCGGCATGAATAGCCAAAACTTTTGGTTTTTCATCAAATAGCTTAACAAAAGAAGACTCCATTATTTTGAGAATTTCAGAATCCATATTAGGAGTCCAACCCGGATATCCGTCTCCGTGTTTAATTTTTGCACCGGCAAGGGTAAAAACACTGGCAAACATATCCGCAACATCTCTGATTTCAGACTCAACACTACTTCTTTGGCTGGAAGCAATAATAATTTCAAAATCACTTGTTTTTACAGAAGCAAGATTTGTTGAAGTTTCAACTAATCCGGGAATATCAGGAGACATGGTAATTACTCCATGCGGACATGCATATAAAGCATTCAATAATTTATTTTGAGTTTCATAATTTATAAAATTCTCAGGCATATCAATATCTTCTATCAGAAACTCAAGATCCGGCTCATTGGTTTTCAATTCAAATTTTATATCCTTTGAAAGCTTATCAAACAATTCCTGAAAAGACCTTTTGTATCGCTGAGGAATAGAAATTATTGCTGAAGCTTCTCTGGCAATAGCATTTCTAAGATTACCGCCATCAATTTTTGACAATCTAAGCTCAAACATTTTATCACAATTCCAAAGGACTCTGTTAAGAATTTTTATTGCGTTGCCTCTGCCCTTATCAATATCATCACCTGAATGTCCGCCTTTTAGACCTTTTACAATTATTTTATGTGAGTTATGATCACTTTCGGGCTTCACTTTCTCATACTTAATTGTGGCTAATGTATCCATGCCACCCGCACAACCAATAAACAACTCTCCATCATCCTCAGAATCAAGGTTTAGCAGAATTTTTCCTTCCAAAAAGTCTTTTTCAAGAGCAAAAGCACCTGTCAAACCTGTTTCCTCATCAACGGTGAAGAGACATTCTATTGGGCCATGTTTTATTTCTTTTGATTCCAATATTGCAAGTTGAACAGCAATGCCAATACCATCATCTGCACCGAGTGTTGTTCCTGTTGCCTTAACCCATCCATTGTCTATTCGAGGCACAATTGGATCTTTATCAAAATCATGTTCTACATCTGAATTCTTCTCACAAACCATATCAATATGACTTTGCAAAATAGTAATCTTTTTATCTTCGTATCCTGCTTGTGCTTCCTTTTTTATAAGAATATTTCCAATTCTATCCTGTTTATATTCCAAGCCATGATTCTTTGCAAAATCAATTATATAAGCTGCTATCTTTTCTTCATTTTTTGATGGCCTGGGTATGGCACAAATTTCTTCAAAAAAATCCCACACTCTTTTTGGCTCAAGCTGTCCTAATATTTTTCCCATAATTTATCCTTTTTTCAAATTTTACTTATTTATATAATAAAAAAAGCTATTACAATAAGTTTGCTTTTCTTAAATGTACAACAAACAAAGTTACATTTTTTTGTTTAAAGATTAAACATGAAAAAAAACAACAATAATTCAAATCAAAATATTTACTTTGTAAAACAAATTTTAAAAAACATCAAATATGGAAAATTCATTAATTATAATAATTGTTGCGGTTGTTTTAGTTTTATTTGTAATGATTGCATACAATCGCCTGGTAAGGCTACGCAATGAAGCAAAAAAAGCTTTTGCAACCATTGATGCAATGGCAAAAAAACGTTATGACCTTATTCCCAATCTTGTTGCCACAGTACAAAAATACATGGACCATGAGAGAGAAACATTAACAGAAATTACTGAACTCAGGGCAAAAGCCATATCGGGCAACTTAAGTGATAATGAAAAGATTGACTTGAATAATAAAATCAACAGTGCTTTAGGTAACATAATGGTTGCTGTTGAGAACTATCCTGATTTGAAAGCTAATCAGAACTTTTTACAGTTACAAGGCTCTCTTAATGAAGTTGAAGAGCAACTTTCTGCAGCACGCAGAGCTTATAATGCAGCTGTAACCGACTACAATAATGCGGTGCAAATGTTTCCTTCAAATGTTTTTGCAATGCTGTTTGGTTTCAAACCTAAACTCTTATTTGAAATATCAGAAAAGGAGAGACAAAATGTAGATGTAAAATCTCTTTTTAACAGTTAAAATAAAAAAAGACACATATGAGGACAATGAATGAATTTGTTGATTTTTTCAACAAGAGCATGATGACAAATCTTTTAAAGCTTGAATTAAGGCGTAAAAGGATTTTAAAATTTGCATTATTAAGTTTTTTTATAGCCATAGCCGGTATATGTATAACAGTCCTTATCTCATTATTAGCTTGCAAAAACAATGAATGTACCTGGATTATAATAATTGCAGGCACTATAATCTCAATTATAGTTTCAATAATTTTTTATAGTATTAAAGGAAGAGATAAAACGTTTTATAATGATTTTAAAGTGCAGGTAGTAAAATCTATTGTTAGTTTTGTTAGTCCAACTCTTACTTACAATGCACAAAATCACATAGGATTGGATAGCTTTGAACGCTCAAGAATATTTCTCACAAAAGTTGACAGGTTCAGAGGAGATGATTTAGTAGAAGGCATTCTGGATAAAACACAAATATGGTTTTCTGAAATAAATGCAGAGTACAAACAAACAACTACAGATTCAAAAGGAAGAACAAAAACCACATGGCACAAAATATTCAAAGGTTTATTTTTTATTGCTGATTTTAACAAACATTTTTCAACTTCTACTGTAGTATTACCTAATAAGCTGGGACGTGGAAGTTTTGCCCGTTTTTTCCAAAGGATGAATCTTGCCAGAAAAGAAAAACTTGTAAAACTCGAAGATCCAGATTTCAATAAGTTCTTTGTAGTTTACGGAGAAGACCAAATAGAAGCAAGATATATACTTTCTACCTCATTAATGCAAAGGATTACAGAGTTTAAGAAAAAGCACAAAAATGCTCTCTATATCTCCTTTGTTAATTCCTTTTTGTATGTAGGAATAAGCTATAATAAGAATCTATTTGAGCCTTCTTATTTCAAAAAGCTAACAAGGTTTGATGTTGTCAAAGAATATTTTGAAGACTTACAGCTCGCTGTTGGCATCGTTGAAGATTTGAATCTCAACAATCGTATTTGGACGAAGCAATAGCAAATTTTAATGCTTTATTGGGTCAAATCCTTTGCCAAACACTCCCATAACATTTGAAACGGTGATGAAAGCCTCCGGATCAATTTCTTTAATAGTGCGATAAACATCGGAAGTTTCATATCTTCTAACCACAACCATCAGCAAACAACCATCCTCTTTGCTATACCAGCCTTTTGCGTTAACAAGCGTTACGCCTCTGCCAATATCATTAGCAATACGCTTGGCAATGTCTTCATGATTTCTGGAAAATATAAACATCTGAACACTCTGCCTATGACCCATTAACAGCATATCAATAGAATAGGATGTAATGGCCATAGCAACATATCCATATACAATTGTTTCAATACTTTGGAACACAAAATATGATGAGGAAATTATTACAATATCAATGAGTAAAATAATTCTGCCGGGAGTAATATTTCTGTATTTATTAATTAACATTGCAATAATATCAGTACCACCTGTACTTCCACCCTGGGTAAAAACCATACCTATGCTAACTCCGGAAAGTATACCACCAATTATTGCAGACATAAATCGATCTGAAACGATTGGTTCTGTAAAATATGGAGAAAGCAATGTCAGGAAAAACGACAAAACAACAATAGCATATACGGTTTTAATTCCGAATTTTAAACCTAATCTTCTAATACCAAAAATCAACAAAACTACATTGATAAGCAAAAATGTAGCGCCAACTGGAAACCCGCTTGAATAATAAACTAAAGCAGCAATACCTGTAACACCTCCGCCAACAATTTCGGAGGGAAGTAAAAAAGCAGACCATGCAAGAGCATTAATAAATAAACCTAATGTAATTATTGAATAGGTTTTTATTGTGAGTAGAAAAGGGTACTTATGCCTTGGCGATTTCATGAATTTTTTATATCCCATATATCTGAATTTTTAGATTTAATGTGCAAAAATAATCAAAAAAAGTATCTTATACAGACAATAGAATGCATCTATTTTTTAACTTTGTAAATTATAACATATAGATAAATAAACCGTTATAAAGATTAGAATGCTTTTTTTTTGTTAAAACAAAACAATATTGTTTAAATTTGAAAAAATAAAGTCATGAAAGCAATTTTAATATTCTGTGTCTCTGTCATTTTCTGCCTGAATACATCCGCTTTTAATGATAGCCTCCTGATACAACATACCACCCCAAAAGAAGACAGCCGGTTTTCTTTTATTCCAAACTTTGGACTTCAACTTGGTAGTTCGTACAGTCAGTTTTCGGGATATGGTTCTTTATTTTCTCAGTCTATAACCCCAACAATGACCTGGAGTCCTGTAAAAAACTTAAGGATTAGTGCCGGAGCAATTATTTCAAATTTTAACACCGGATCTTCTTCATCCTTCAACGATATGGCTTTTGGGTCTTCTCCTATTGAGGGCAGCATATTAAATAACAACTTTACAAGCTCAATGTTTTTTGTTGCCGGTTCTTACGATATAAATCAAAGGTTAACTATTTCAGGAGCAGGATACTACGATCAAAATAAAGCATCAATGATGTTTTATAATCCTAACACAAATTTCAACAACAATGAAATTAAAGGTATGATGTTAGGATTAGATTATAAGATTAGTGATAATTTAAGATTTGGTGCTGAGATAAATATTTCTTCCGGATACAATTATATGTCACCATATAATATGTCACCCTTCAATCAAGGGTTTCAGAATTCTTCACCTTTCAGAAGATATAATGGTTGGTAAAACAATTTTGATATGAAAAAGTATAAAATTTATGCAGGAGGGGAGTTTTTAGAAACACCCCTTTCTTTATTGGTTTCATCCTCTTTTGATAATAAAATTTTTGCAGAGACTTACCAGGCAACTGAAGAGATTTTAAACTTCTCGATAAAAAGAGCCGAAGAAGCATTTGAGGAATTAAAAGGACTTGCCGCATTTGAAAAGAGTAAAATATTATTTGAAATTGCATCTGAGCTTTCAGCCCGCGAGGAGCATTTTGCTTCAATTATCGCAAAAGAAGCTTCAAAGCCCTGGAGATACGCTCTGGCAGAAACCCGTCGTGCTGTGCAAACTTTCAAAGTAGCCGCCGAAGAAGCAAAGCGTTTGCCAATGGAATATTTACGCTTAGATTGGTCTGTGGAAGGCAGAGGAAGAGAAGGATTAGTAAAGCACTTTCCGGTTGGGCCTATTGCAGGCATTAGCCCTTTCAATTTCCCGCTAAATCTGGCAGTACATAAAATTGCACCGGCAATAGCCGCAGGATGTCCGATAATATTAAAACCGGCATCTTCTACTCCTCTTACAACCTTGGCTTTAGCAGAAATTATTGATAATACTGATCTTCCTAAAGGCTCTGTTTCAATTTTACCAATGAATCGTGACACAGGCAATCTACTTGTCACAAGTGACAAACTAAAACTTCTAACTTTTACGGGGTCTTCTGAGGTTGGCTGGAAAATGAAAGCACAAGCAGGTAAAAAGAAGCTCGTACTGGAACTTGGTGGCAATGCAGGAACTATCATAACAGAAACAGCAGAAATACAACATGCAGCTAAACGATGTGTTGTTGGTGGATTTGCCTATCAAGGGCAGGTTTGCATTCACGCTCAAAGAATTTTCGTACACAAAACAGTTTTTGATGATTTCATAAAAGAATTTATTCCTCAGGTGAAAAACTTAAAATTTGGAGATCCATTATCTAAGGACACCGACATTACTACAATGATTGATGAGGATAACGCGATTAGAGTTGAAAAGTGGGTTGATGAGGCAGTGAGTGAAGGCGCAGAACTTCTTTGCGGAGGCAAAAGAAACGGAGCGTATTATCACCCAACAGTAATTACAAATGTAACAGCTGATATGAAAGTATCATGCAGGGAAGTTTTTGGCCCGGTAGTTACTATTCAGTCATACGATAATTTTAAAGACGCAATAGACGCTGTAAACAATACAAATTATGGTTTACAGGCCGGAATTTTTACTAATAAAATTGATGAACTCGATATTGCTTTTAACAACATAGAAGTTGGTGGCATTATCCACAATGACGTTCCGGTTTTCAGGACAGACCACATGCCTTATGGAGGCGTGAAGGATAGTGGTATTGGTAGAGAGGGTGTAAAATATGCTATTCATGACATGATGGAGCCACGAATTCTGGTAAAATAGGAAGCTTGTTTTAATCTCTCAAATTATTAAAGAATTCATTAAGCAAAAATGCGGATTCATTGGCTTTTATACCTTTAACAATAATAGTTTTAGGGTGGAATACATTATCATTAAAATTAGAATAGCCTTTCTTCGGATCTTCGGCAGCATATACAACTTTAGAAATTTGTGCCCACATTAAAGCCCCGGCGCACATTAAACAAGGTTCAAGACTAACATATAATGTGCAATCTTTAAGATACTTTCCTCCCAAAAAATCTGCTGCAGCTGTAATAGCCTGCATTTCTGCATGAGCTGTAACATCCTTTAATCGCTCTGTTAGATTATGTGCCCTTGCAATAATTTGATTATCACAAACTACAACAGCGCCGACAGGCACCTCCCCTATTTCCAAAGCTTTTTCTGCTTCCTTTATAGCTTCTCCCATAAAATGCTCATCTGAAAACACCGAAAATTCCATACAAAATTTGTTATGATTATTTGTGTTAAACACTATAATAGAACCCTTAGCTTTCTTACAATTCTTTTAAATATTCACTTACTTTTTCCATTAGCCAGTGCGGTGTAGAAGTAGCACCTGTGATACCTACCACCTCATTTTTCTCAAACCAATCAGCTTTGATTTCTTCCGGGCGACTCACAAAGTATGCATTTACATTCACATTACTGCAAACATCAAATAGTACTTTTGCATTTGAAGATTTCTTACCACCAACAAAAATTACTTTGGAATAATTGGAACAGAATTTTTTCAGTAAAGGATACCTGTTAGCCACTCTTCGGCAAATAGTGTCTTTCACTATAACATTCTTACCTGCTTTTTTCAGAAAATCCACAATTTTATAAAAAGAATCGACAGACATTGTTGTTTGGCTATAGATAGTAATATCATCGGGTAATGCATTCAAATCAATATCATCAATACTCTCAATAATCAATGCGTTATTATCAATCTGACCATTAAGTGCAATAATCTCAGGATGTTCCTGTTTTCCGAATATTAAAATAAATTCATTGTTTTGATAAGACATTCTGACTTTTTCCTGTAATTTTTTTACAATAGGGCATGATGCATCAATAATTTTATTGTTGTTTTCCCTGGCTATTTTGTAGCTGCGCGGATGCTCTCCATGAGCACGAAACAAGACTGTTTTTTCTGAAAGCTTGCCGAGATCTTCATGCTTAATTGTTTTCATACCCTTGCTTGTCAAGCGGTTTACTTCTTCATCATTGTGAACAATTTCACCAAGACAGAATAATTCATCACCATTTTTTATAGCCTCCTCTGCTTTGTTTATGGCTTCTACAACGCCAAAACAAAAACCGGAATCAGAATCAATAACCGTTTGAAGATTTAATTTTCCCATTTCAAATTTATCAATACAATGCAAAATTATACTTTTCCTTATGTATTATAAATATTTATAACAAAATAATAACAAATCATTTTGTTTGAAAATTGTAAATTTGCATTTAGATTTCAAAGAATCGCAACTTATGAAAAAACTTATTTTAATAGCATTTATTACTTTTATTTCAAACATTTCATATTGTCAGAATAAAGATTTTAAGATTTATCAGGATATGATATATGATTCCTATATTTCTGATAAGATTTCAATTTGGGAAGGAACACTTGGCATAATGGAAGCATCATACGAAAAGGATCCATCACCTGAAAAATTATATGATATAGTATTGGCACAGTATGGACTTGTTGGTTATTATTTGGGAAATGATAATAAAAAACGAGGTCGTTTATACATTAATAAATCTGAACCATACTTAAAGAAATTATTAATCACACCGGGATATGAAGCACAAGCGCATGCTTTTCAAAGTGCTTTTTATGGTTATGAAATTTCTCTAAACAAGTTCAAGGGCGCCACATTGGGTGTAAAGAGCAATAAGGCTGTTGATTATGCAGTAGAGTTAAATCCTCTTTATCCGAGGGTTTGGGTTGAAAAAGGAAATGTTAGCTTTTATACTCCTTCACTACTTGGAGGTTCTAAATCCGAAGCAGTAAAACACTATTCTAAAGCTATAGAATTATTTGAAAATGGTATTGCAAATAATCACAGATGGTTATATTTAAACACATTAATTTCATTGGCTAAATCTTATGAATACACAGGGGATATTGATGCAGCAATGGAAATAATGGAAAAGGTTTTGGAATATGAACCCAAATTTAAATGGGCAAAAGAAGACTATTTGCCAAGCTTGAAATCTCAGGATGATTAATCTTTTTTAAGAAATAAACGTCTTTACTTTTCTTTCTGCCTCATCGATTGCATCGCTTAAGCTGTCATTAATAATAACTACATCAAAACGAGAAGCAAATTCCATTTCAAACTCTGCTTTATCCAATCTTTTCTTTAGTGTTTCCGGGGTTTCTGTTTCTCTGTTTTGCAAGCGATTCTTCAAATCTTCCATTGAGGGCGGCATAATAAAAACTGAAAGTGCTTTGTCTTGATATTGTTCTTTAATATTTAATCCACCTACAACATCGACATCAAAAATCACATGATTTCCTTTTGCCCATATCCGATTAACTTCCGACTTTAATGTACCGTAAAAATGGTCTTTATACACCTCTTCCCATTCCAGGAACTCATCAGCTTCAATCTTTTTTCTGAATTCATCGGCAGAAATGAAATAATAATCTTTTCCATGCACCTCATGTGGTCTTTTGGGCCTTGAGCAAGCGGAGACAGAAAATTCCAGATTAGGAATTCGTTTCAGTAATTCTTTAACAATACTGGTTTTCCCCGATCCGGATGGTGCAGAAAAAATAAAAAGTTTACCGTCCATTTTATAATACATTCATTAATTGTTCTTTAATTTTTTCGAGCTCATCTTTCATTTGAATAACAATTTTCTGCAATTCTGCGTGTTGAGCTTTGCTGCCTAGAGTGTTAACTTCACGTCCTATTTCCTGAGAAATAAAACCAAGCTTCTTGCCGGCATAATCTTCCGACTGCATTGTTTCTTCAAAATATTCAAGATGCTTTTTTAATCTTACCTTTTCTTCATTAATGTCCAGCTTTTCAAGATAATAAATAAGCTCTTGTTCAAACCTGTTTTCATCTACTTGATTTTTCTCGCTAAGATTGTTTAGTGATTTTGATATTCTCTCTTTTATTATTTCAATTCTTTCAGCTTCAAACGTTAAAACTTTATCCAGCAAAGAACTAATGTTTTTAATATTATCTGATAATCCTTTACCTAAATGCTCTCCCTCTGACACTCTGAATTCTATAAGCTGAGTTATTGCTTCATTTAATGAGCTTTCAAATTCCATCCATTGTTTATCATCCAAATCAGAAGCTTGAGAAGTAAGAACATCCGGCAATTTGAGAATAGTGCTAATAATATTTTCACCCGGTGCGATATCAATATCATTAGAAATTTCAATGATATTTTTATAATATTCCTTAAACAAATCCTTATTGATACTGAATTTTGTTTCAACTCCAGAATTTTCAACAGATACAAATAGTTCAGCTTTGCCTCTAACAATCTTCTCTGCCAAAATACTTCTTATAACATTTTCCTTATCCTTCAACATTTGAGGCAATCTAACATAAAGATCAAAAGACTTACTATTCAATGTTTTTAATTCAATAGTCACATTAAGATTACTAATTCGGCAATTGCTTTTGCCGTATCCTGTCATTGATATAATCATAATTGATTTTTTTTACAAATATAGTTTAAATGCTTGTAGAAGATTTAAAAAAACATTTTCAAATTCCACATGGCTGTATTACTGTGAGTTAAGAAGATTATTTGCAGCAATCATCATTAATTACAAAAATATTTTATTTATGACGCAGCGTTTTGATAATTTCTATCGTCTTATAAGTATAAATAAAAACCTGGGGCAAAAGTTCCTTGCTTATTTTTCTTGTATCAATACCCGGCTTAAAGTTCTTTATTTATCCCGCTTTTTGCCCCGGTTTTTTTTAACAACTATATTATAATTAGTCACTATGAAAGTTAAGAAAATACTACTTGCGACATTGCTTATTGCTATATACGCTGGTTTTTTAATTAGTTTTTTAGAAATTTCTGCAAATAATATTGCTTTAGGAATATTATTAATAATTACTTTGTTCACAGTTTTTTTAATTTTTGGTAAAATATCTATTAAAAGTTCTTTTCCTTCACTAAGAAAGTTTTCTCCTTTTTTTTACAGTCTTTCTATAATTGTTGGAATAGTTTTCGTTTCAGGGTTTACCATAATGGCCGCACAAAACTTTATTAGCCTTAAAAAGGCTGAAAAGTTAATAAACAACATTGACCAATACAAACAAGAAAGCGGCCATTTCCCTGCAACGTTAGAAGAATTAAGCCCAAATTTTTATTCCAAAATTCCTAAATCTAATATAGGTTTTTTGGGTCGGGATTTTAATTATACTATTAACAAAAAATCTGATAATCTTAACTATTCTCCATTTCATTCTGATTTTGAAATCCAGGAATATAAGCTATCCTATCAATCTTCATTTGGAGTAGAATACAGTTACATCAGTCAGTTCCAAAGCTGGGAGTCATCAAGCGAGTATGATTTTGAAAAAATCAAATCTGTCAATATAAGCGAACCTCTTACCGGCTTTTTTATTTCTTCAAGTTTTACAAAAGATTATAAACAGAAATAATTTAGGACTGTAATGATGAAAACTACTGTTATTTATACCTTTATCGTTGGAATAATTATCTCTTTATTTGTCATGTTTGCCGGGTGTGATAAAAGTGAAGATCTTTCCCCATTACCTGAAAAATTTATTTTCTCACTGTCTGAAAAATTTTATCCGGATTCTTCTCAAATTATAATTAAAGTACGCAGTGAAGAAGAGTATTCCTGCATGAATTTTGAAATAATATATTCCAAAGATAAAAGTGGTGAAAGCAATGTTGTTGTTTTTGAAGGAATTACGAATCACGGTTATTGTGCTACTGCAATTGGTCCTGCAAAAACAAATATAACTATTGCAAATGGTGAAGATACAGGGATAAAAACTTTCGATTTTACAGCTGATGATGACCATGATTTTTTTGAATTTAGCATTTTGCAGGATTATGTAACAATGAATCTTCTGGGAACTAAATCGGGAAGAATAGAATTTGAGCACGAAAAAATGTTTCGTCTTAGTAAAAATACTTTTTGGGGATATACCGAAAATCTAACAAAATCAGATTCTCTGCACAATGCTTTTATGGATGATCTATTGGAGTTGGGCGTCGAAATTATTGAACCCCAGGATGGTTATTATGGATTTTTTACTGTAGAGGGCGGGGAGCTATATTTCGATAAGGAAGAAAAAACAAGTGAAGACAATATTATCCCTTTTGTTTTCTTATATGAAGGTTCTTTGAATGATATATGCGAGGTAGCAGATTTGTACAATGAGGATTTATATATTTTTGTCAGGAATGCTGAGGGAGACCAGTGTGAGTTTGATATGTAAGTTATTCTGAAAATTACCTCAAATAATTAACTATCAAGATGACAACGTTTCTATAAAGTTTTGCTATATTTGTAATTGGCAAAATTGTTGATGAAACAAAGCTGGTGAAAAACTTAAAGCAAATCCTTAAGGGCTGCCTGAAAAACAACAGGGCAGACCAATATCAATTATATTCACATTTTTCCTCAAAAATGTACGGGGTTTGTTTGCGCTATTCGCAAAGTTATGATGAAGCTCAGGATTTACTGCAAGAAGGTTTTCTTAAAGTCTTTCAAAATTTAAAATCTTTTAGAAATGAAGGAGATCTTGAAGGGTGGATTAGAAGAATAATGATAAACACAGCGATAGAAAAATATAGAATTAGAATTAAAGAGTTGTCATCATATAATGACGAATTAGGAAATAGCCTTACTTTAGATAATAATTTGGGGCTTGATTATTTAAATACAAGAGATTTGCTTGATTTAATTCAGACTCTACCAATAAAATACAAATTGATTTTTAACTTATATGCAATAGAGGGATTCAGTCATAAAGAAATTGCGGAACAGTTGAATATAACAGAATCAACCTCAAGATCAAACCTTGCCAGAGCAAGGGCAATTTTGCAAAAAGCTATCAAAGAAGAGCAAAAGATAGTGCAAAAAGTAATATAATATTAATAAAATAAATGAGTAACAGGAACAAAGATATTGACAAACTATTCAGAGATGAGTTTAGGGATTTTAATCCTGAACCACCTGATCATGTATGGGAGTCGGTCTTTAATCAACTGGAAGATAATTTTCCAATGAAAAGACGCCCCTCATGGATGAAAATAGCTGCGTCTATTGCTGCTCTTATAGTTCCGAGTATAATAATGTTGTGGTTATTCCCATTTACAACATATGAAGTTGCTGAACAAACTTTTGAATTCACTCCAGTTCCTGAACAGGAAGAAATATTTGAGTCTGTTGCTGACAATATCAGTGTAAACACAAAAAATACTTCGTCACTTTCTTTTAATAATATAAAGTCAGCCAACAACAATGATTTGGCTGCCTCCAACACGAATAATGAAGTTGAAGCCAATCCTCTTGAAGAGATTTTATCAACTGATATGAATGATAAAACAGAATTAGCTTATCTTCCTGTAAATAATTTAGAGTTTTCAAAAGTTTTTGAAGACGTCCCTCCTGTTATTAATACTGAAACCGGCAAACAAAATCACACAGAATTAATAAGCTTGGTTTCCGACAAAGATTTAGAAAGCAACAAACAATACATTTCTTCTTTAGGTGCTGCAATTTCACCTCAATATTCAAGTAATTACTTCCCAAACAGGCCATCTAAGGAAACAGAAATCCCATTTGAAAGTTTGGAAGAAAGCATGAAAACATACAGTTTCAGTATGAAATACTCATTGCAAGGACCCGGAAGATTCGGAATAGAAACCGGAGTTAATTACTACAGTATAGGTCAGGTGGTAAAAGACATAATAGCTTTTGGTGTTAAAGAAGAATTATTGAACGCTGACTTCAACACCAAGTCATTGCCTGCTCAATCAGCTATTACATCTTTGGGTGATATTAATTTCAACAATAGTTCTTTCTATTTTGCAGATATGATATCACACAGGATTGCAACAGAAAAAGACGGGCAATTCAACGATCCTCAATTATTGGGTCAATATGATGATAAAATATCTCAATATCTTAAATTTATTGATATTCCATTAATTTTCAACTATACGTTTTTAGAATATTATAATGTAAATGCATCATTAAGGCTTGGTGCTTCGGGCTCATTCCTGCTTTCTAACAATGTTTATGTAGGTGAGGGTGATTTTGGCCCGGTAATAGGAGAGACAAGCAGCATTAATAAGTTTGCAATGGCAGGGATAGGCGGTTTATCAATAAACATTCCTGTTACAAATAAACTTAATTTAAACTTTGAACCAACAGCAAGGATGTTTTTCATGCCTGTTACTAACAACAACTATTCAGGAAAAATTTATCCTCTTAATCTATTCCTTAGCACAGGCTTTTCTTATAGTTTTTAAACCCTTATTTCCCGATTTTTTTAATGTGTTTTTCCAACAGGCATAAGGTATAAAACTTTTATATCTTCTCCCAAATCTAATAATTCTTCAACTTCATCATCGCGGTAAGCTCCTATTACAACTGTCCCCAAGTCAAGTGCTGCTGCTTGCAAATGAACATTCTGAGCAGCATGTCCTATCTCATTATAAGTGTATCTTATTCCCCTTTCTTCATATTTCTCTGTTATTCGTTCGAAAATTGCAGTAAATATCAAAACAATACCGCCTTCGGTAATCATCGACTGGCTGAGACATGCTCTCATAAGATCACTTGAGATATCATTATCCGAAATCATCTTAATACTATTGTCATGGGGAGAATAGTGATATATTCCTTTCTTTAAATCAGACACATTATTAACCATAATATATATTTCCAGAGGGAAGGTTGCACCTGCAGATGGAGCTGTTCTAAAACCTCTTTCGTTAGTTATCCCTTGGGCAGCCCACAAAAGCTGAGATACTTCATTTATGCTCAAAGGCTCATCTGCATATGAGCGTATAGAGCGCCGTAAAGTCAGTGCTTTTTCGAGAGTCATAGACCCAATAGTATCGGGTTCTGGAAGTTCTATGATTTTTCCGGGCAATTGGTCTTCAATTTTTGTTTTCATAATATAGTTATTATTTGACGCTAAAGACTTCTCTGAGCTAATACTTAAAAAAAACATTCTAAATACAAGTGCTGCAACAATAATAAAAACAAAAGTGAGGATAAGAAATAAATATTTTTTCATGATGCTTCTTTTTGAAAATAAAGTTAAGATATTTTATTAATCAAGAACCGTTCGCGGGCTAGTATAGTAGCAATTTAACTGTTTTGTCACTGTCACCACGCTCCCAAATTTAATGAATTATTCTAAACATCAAACCTGCACGTCAGTGAGCCATTATATTAGCCCGCTGTTGGCGGCAGGCGATCTGATTCAAATAATTTTTTCTATTCTGATAATTAAATCCTCTACAGGTTTAAAGTAAGGCAGCACTCTTTCTTTGTTAAAGTCAAATAAATCATCGTAGTCACCCTTTTGCCTCCATGAAAACAACTGTGAATAAAGTTTTCCTATTTCTTGAGTCAAAATATTTGTCTTAATGAAATGTTCGGAAAATTGGTTTTTGGCACCTGTGTGGGTTGTTGGTTTCAAACTATGCTTCAAAAGCAATGCAGATACAGCATAATAAGATGCATAATAAAGTCTGTTTAGAGCAGAGTTCCATCTTTCATTGTCTGCTAATATTTCTGCATCATGAAAAGTCTCCTTCGCTCTTTGAATGCGGTACTTTACTAGGTCATCTTTAGTTCCTGTCATTTTAATTTTATTGCTTCTTTTTTAATGTTTGCAAATAAGGGGGAGAAAACATATTTCTGTTCCCACTCTTCTTTTGAATAGATAAGAGGTGAAATAACTTCGCCAGTTTCTAGTTCTATTTCATAAAACTCATCCATCAATTTAGTCTCCAAAGAGAATGGGATGTTTTTTGAATTTAACAAAATTAGCAGATCCCAATCTGATCGTCTTGTGTAATTTCCCCTTGCCCGAGAACCATATAAATATATCTCAGAGTCAGGATACTTGGTGTTTGCGAGGTTTAAAATTTTGCTTATTATTTTCTCTTGTTTTGTCATACAACAAAATTAATTAAAAAATCTGTTAGTCGAAGAAATACTTTGGGTAGCTTAACGCCTACAATATATTAATATAACAAAACATTAATCTTTAATAAGTTCTCTTTCTATAGCATATCGAATCAAACCAACGATAGTTTTTGTTCCGGTTTTCGTAAAAATATTTTTGCGGTGTGTTTCGACAGTGCGTGGACTGATAAATAGTTTTTGGCCTATTTGCTCATTAGTATATTCTTTTGCAATTAGTTGAAGGATCTCTGCTTCTCTGGGTGAAAGCCTTGGGACATTAGGTTCTATTTGCCTAATAGCATCATCGTGAAAAAAAATATTTTCCATAATAATAGATTGCACTTCACTACTCAGATATTTTTTTCCTTGTGCGACTTGATTAATAGCTTGTGAAACCTCGTTCATGCTGCTACTTTTCAATACATAACCGGAAGCTCCGGCTTCTATCATTTTATTGATTAAAGAACTATCATCATGCATTGAGAGAGCAATAACGCGCACATTCTCAAACTTAGCACGAATCAATTTAGTAAGTTCAATACCGGTCATTTCCGGCATATTGATATCAACTATAGCAACATCAACATTATTACTTGAGATTACATCCAATGCAACTTTAGCCGATGTAACTCCGGCTACTACACTAATATCTTCTCGCTCTGCAAGTAAATTTACCAAACCATCAACAATTATTTGATGATCATCAACAATCATCACATTGATTTTTTCACTGTCTTTCATAAATGTCATAGTTTTAAAGGCATTGAAACAGATATTATAGTTCCTCTTTCAGGCATCGTGTCTACTTCAAACGTCCCACCCATATTAGCTAATCTTGTATTTATGTTTATTAAGCCCATTCCCTTGTTTGCCTTTTCCTTATCAAAGCCTTTTCCATCATCTTCTACCATAAGCGTAAGTTCTGATTCGTTGCAAACAATCTGCATAAAAACATTTTCAGCCTGGGCATGCCGAATTACATTATTTAACAACTCCTGTACAATTCTATATAATGTATGTTCAATTTCATTGCTCAATTTTTTATTATTAAGACCCGTAATTTCAAGTTCAATATTACATTTGCAATTGTTTCTAATCCTGTTAGTCAGGTCAACTAAGGCAGATGACAAACCCTTCTCCTGCAAAAAGATTGGAGACAGATTATGAGAAATGTTTCGCAATTCATTTAACGCTTGGTCTATAATAGTTTTTAATGACAATAAACCTGAGTTCAGTTTGTTCTCATCAGGAGTAACTTTGTCTAAATAATCTGTGATTTTTAATTTAATAAGGCTAAGATATTGGCCTAAACCGTCGTGCAACTCCTCTCCTATTCTTTTTCTTTCTTTTACTTCAGCCTGTAAAATTTTTTTGGTTTGTTGTTCTTTTTGGTTAAGAATTGCCATCTCCATTTTCATTTTCTGGCGGTGTTTGTATTTTAAATAACGGATATAAAGTAAAAGTAATAGCAACCCAAGAGAACTTGCTATTATAATAATCAACTGGGTTCTTTGATTTAGCAACAATCTTTGTTTATCTATTTCAAGTTGCTGAACTTTTTGTTTTTCAGTTAGAAGAGCTATCTCATCACTTTTTTTTTGCATTTCATAATCCAGTTGCATTTCATAAAGTTTTCCAAGTTGTTCTTTACTACTAAGGCTATCATGTAAGTTTAGATATTTTTGCAAATAATAATATGCATTAAAATAATCGGCTGTTTCTTCATAAAGTTCAGAAAATTTCTTGTAGCTGGCTGCCTCAAGCCTGACCGCATCCATTTCAAGCGAAATGTCAAGGGCCAGGTGATTATACCTTATTGCCTTGTTATATTGGCCTTTTTGGCTGAAAATTTTCTGCATCATGTGATAAGCAGAAACAACGGTATTTTTATTATCAATCCTTGATGCGCAATGAAGAGTCTTTTCCAGCCATTTACCAGCCTCATCCAGGCTGTCTTTTTCTATCAGCATGGATGCCATTCTATTATATGCTATGCTTAATCCATACAAGTCGTTTGTTTCCTCTTTAATTTCAATTGATTCCATCAAGGTATTTCTGGCATCATGTAATCTTCCCTGTGCATGATAAACATCTGCAATATTTGTTAGTATTGCTCCTACCCCAATTTTATTATCATGCTTATCATATATAGGCAATGCATGATTAAAATAAGAAAGTGCCTGGGAATAATTTTTCAAGCGCAGATATATAATACCAATATTATTATAAGTACCCGCAAGCCCATTACTATAAGGTGATATAACTTCAAATAACTTTCTGGCATTCAAAAAATTTTCTAAAGCAAACTTCAAATCTCCTTTGTGGAGGCCTGTCAGTCCAATATTACTATATAAACTTGCAACCTGTGAGGTGTCTTTTAAATTTATTGCATACTCAAGTGCATTATTATAATAATATAAAGCACTATCATATTCGCTAACAACATCAAAGGCAATTCCCTGCAATTTTATTGCCTGAATAAGGCCTTCATTATCTTCTAATCTATTTGATAGTTTACTTGCTTTGCGTGCAAAATATAAGGCAGAATCTGTGTCTTTATACATATAATCCCAACTCTTATCATTCCAAACCTTAATACTGTCTTTTGAGTCTATATTGTTGACAATATGTTCTTCGGCACCAAAAAAACTGTTAATAAAAAAAATTAATAATATGCTATAACTTTTCATACACCTTAGCCGTCACATTTATATTAAAATCATTACGACAAAAGTATAGAAAATATTGTTAATCATTGATATACAGTGCAAAAATCAGGGTTATCCCTGATGTTGGTATAAACAAAAACCGGATTGCAACGGATTGATTTTTTGCTGAGTTCAAACGTACATTTGCTAACATTTATTTATGTATAATTTAAAACCCTTTACAATCATGAAAATTAAAAACTTATTTACACTAATTATTATTATGGTAATTAGTTTAAGTACATTCTCAACGAATTGGGAATGGAAAGACATTTATGGTGACGTTTTGACAGATTATGTAGTGGATATCAAAACTGACAATCAGAATAATCACATAATTATTGGCAATTATGGACATACGATTAATTTTGGTTCTATCGAATTAGTTCATGAAGGTGAATATGACTCACCAAGTCAAGAAAATTGGACTGATATGTTTGTATTGAAAACAAATTCAGATGGAGATCCATTATGGGGAGTAAGCATTGAAAGTCCTGAACAGGGAATTATAGCTGCTGTTGATTTAGATCCCGATGGAAACATTTATGTTACGGGATCTTTTCAAAAAACTGGTGCAACTTTTAACAGTACAAATGGAGAATCTATAAGTCTAAGCAGCATTGGTTACCGGGATCTTTTCATCGCAAAATATAACAGTGAAGGTGAACTATTATGGGCAGAACATGCAGGAGCGGATTTTGACATGATCTGTTATACATATTCTCATAATATAGCAGTAGATGACCAGGGAAATGCTTTTATAACAGGCCAGTTTTGGAAACAATTGGAAATTGGCGACAATCATTTTGTTGCTGAAAACTACGGTGATATTTTTGTGGCTAAGTACAGTACCGCAGGAGAAGTTTTATGGGCAAATAAATTAAACTGCTCTTACCATGGCCGCGCAAGACAAATTACTGTAGATAATGAAGGAAATGTATTTGTTGCCGGATTATTTGAAGAAGAGCATATTACATTCCCTGATACAACTTTCTATGCAACATGGCCTGAGGAAGAAAAAACAAGTAATGCAAACTCTTCGAATAACAACTACCCTGAAGAAAGGCAATATAACTATCAGGAAATTAAAAAAACAGAAAATGAAGCTACAGGCAAATCAAATTCAGATAAAGACATATTTATTCCGATAGTTGAAGATTGTTTCCTGGCAAAATATAATTCGGATGGTGAATATGTTTGGGCCAGGCATATAAGTGGCACACAAGATGAGCAACCATGGGCTATTACAACTGATGATATTGGAAATATTTATCTCGGAATAAATTGGATGGATAATATCACAATAGGAGAATATACATATGAAGCAGCAATGGGTGGAGCTGATATTACATATTATGATTTTAGTATTGCTAAATTTAATAATGACGGAACTGCAGAATGGGTTCTTCATGAAGCAGCTGACACTCCATATGCATGGATAAACGACATTTCTGTTGACAATGCCGGAAGAATTTTTGCAAGCGGAAAGTATTTCGCTTTTGCAACATTAGGAGGAGATATGTATTTAGAAGGACCTAATATTAACGGGTTTGTTGCTGCATATAATATTAATGGAGAAATACTAGATGCCATAACCATAAACGGAACAGATTATTCAAGTCCAGATGTTTCAATAGCAAGTATTTCTGCACTGCACGGCAAGCAAGTAATTGGCGGCAATTTTTCTCCTGATGTAATTATAGATGAAGAACTTTACGAGTCAGAAGGATATCGTGATTTTTTCATAGCTGAAATAACTATGGATGTTCCATTTATCGCAAATAACAATCCGGGTCCGACAGATATTAGTACAAGCATTGTTGAAAATTATAATGTTTCAGTATACTGGGAAGAACTTCCTGAAATACCTGGAAATACTACGGAATTTTATTATGGAGACTATGATGATGTTGGAGCTAATGGGGATGGATATTCCTTATCAGTTGGGTATCAACATCCTGGCGAAGTTGTAATTAATGAGATAAAATCTTACCTGGAATCAACTAATGAGTGGAGTTCTCAAACAATTGAATTCTATTTAATGGGTGATAATAATGGAGTGCCTGATCCGGACAACATACTCGGGGGACCTTATAATGCAGAACTTCCCGCCGGCATAGGAGTACAAGACTGGATAAATGTTGAGTTTGATGGTGTTACAATTCCTGCAAATGAAATATTTCACGTTGTTCAAATGTATAATTCTGACAATAGCTATAAAGCAGGAACAACAAGAAATACACCTGCTACATTAAATTCAATATATTATATTGACCAATGGTATGCATTTTCTGATTTTGGTATAACTGAAGGTATTATTTTAAGAGCTGTGGGAAATGAGATGGAAGCTCCTTTGGGATATAATGTGTACCGAGACGGAAGCATTATAAATAACGAGCCGATTTTACCAAATCAGGCTGCCAAAAACACAGATAAATCTGGAGCTGTTATTGAATTCATTGACAGCAAGTTATTATCAGGTACTTATGAATATTCTGTAAGCGGATTATATGGAGAATATGATCAAATAACAGAAACAGATCTGTCAAGCACATCTGTAATTGAAGTAACATACCCTAATTATCTGGATATTAAACTGGATATCACTACAAACAGTGGAGATAATTCAGAAGATTTTATTGTAAAACTCAAAAACACAACACCAAATAACCGGGAAGAACATGAAACAGTTTCAGATATTAACGGAGAAGCTTATTTTTCAGAAATATGGACAGGCTGGGGTGAAGAAACATATTCTTTAACAATATCTCACCCGAACTTTGAAACCTTTGAAACAGAATTTGATGGCACAATAATTAATGCAGATGTTGCTGTTGATGGTATTGTTGACTTAGGCTCATTCGAGATGCTTGAAAGTATTGAATTACCATTTAATTTAGAAGTTGCTACAAACAATCTGAATCCGGGCAATGCACTTTTCACCTGGAACAATCTTTACGGAGAAGAGGATTTTTATGATAGTTTTGAAGGTGCCGACTTCAATGCATGGGAAGAAGTTATTGAAGGACCGGGTATACCGGCTTACGAAAACGAAAAAGCCTACTGGCATATCCAGGAAATCAACAGTGATTATGCTCCTGATGGCAGTCATGTTGCTCTAACCGCAGCCGGTTGGGAAATCGATACTTGGCTTATTTCTCCTGAAATATCAATACATGATGCTAAAACTCTTAGCTTCTGGTGGACAATGAGTTACTATTGGAATGTTGACCAAAATGATTCTGTTCTAAATGTAAAAGTGTCTATTGACGGTGGCGAATGGCAAACCATTTGGACAGAAACTAATTGTGATCCTTTTATTTCATGGATATGGTATGAAACGGTTATTGACCTAACTCCTTATTACAATGATGGTAAAAATATCAGAATTGCTTTTAACATGGTTAATGATACGCAAACTTCTACTGATGTGACTGTTATTGATAATATAATGGTTTCTGATAATTCAAAAAGTACAGGAACATTTGCTAAAACATCATCTCCCGACTTAAGCATTTATGCTTATAGTATGGAGCAAAAATCTGCAGATACTTCCGCTGAATTTAAAAATTTAGAAAAAGCAATTACAGCAAAAGACTCTCCAAATAATAAAGCTTTGACAAATAATGTTCAACGATCATTTACAGGCTATAATGTTTACTTGAACGGAAGTCTTATCGAAGAAGAAACTGAAAATATTGAGTTCATATATAGCGGGCTGACACCCGGAGAACAATATACAGCTGGTGTGCAAAGTGTATATACCTCAGGTGTTTCCGAAATAATTGAAAAAGAATTTACAGTACCAAATGCAAATACAACAAATTTTTCAATTAATAATGCAGTATCCGGCAATCCGGTTGAAGGTGCTGTAATAACTATATCAGAAGATGAAACAGTATTAGAAACTATTACAACTGACATTGATGGTTTTGCAAACATTGAATGGTATGTTGGTGATTATTCATATTCTGTAGAAGTTGATGGTTATCAGGGGCATGAAAGTGCTTTTAGTATAATCAACGAAAATGAAACAAACATTGATGTCTCATTAGAACCATACTTTAATGTAACATTTGTTATTCAAAATGAAGATGGAGAGACTGTTGAAGATGCTGTTATAACTTTCAATGAAACTGAAGCTGAAGCAGGCCAGTATGAATTTGAAACAATCCGCGGAACATATGATTACTCTGTTAGCAGTGAAGCTTATGAAACTACTGAAAGTTCTTTAACAATAGTCGATGAAAGTATTACAGAACAAGTATGCCTGATGTATATTAGGTATGAAATCACGTTCATCGTTGTAAATCAAAATGAAGAGCCTATTCATTCTGCATCAATAAATATTGAAGATTTTGATCCTGTTAATACTAGCGAAAATGGGACTGCTTCAATGATGATGCCTGATGGTGATTACCAAATATTCATAACTCATCCGGATTATGAAGACTACACAGGCTCAATAAGTGTTACAGGTGATTCTATAAGCAAAACCATCGTTATGGAAGACTCTGCAACCGGAATAGGAATTTCAAATTATAATGAAATAAAAGTTTATCCTAATCCTTTTGTAAACAGCATTAAAGTAGAAAATATTGAAGAAATTCAGTATATTCAGATTTCAAATATCTTTGGAGCTATAGTAAAACAAATTGATGTAAATGATAATAGAGAACTAACCATCAATGTAAGTGATCTAAATAACGGGACATATTTCATTATGTTCATTACTTCCCATGGAAATCCTATTATCAAAAAAATAATTAAATATTAATTTGTTTCCGGTTTGAAATCTAAAAAGCCCCGCAATTATGTGGGGCTTTTTCACTTTATGCAATTTACTTACCTGATAAATAGTAATTCCCTGTATTTTGGCAATGGCCATAATTTATTGTCAACAA